>JAZUDH010000146.1:0-61555 GCA_045639565.1 Lachnospiraceae bacterium | reverse complement strand
CTTCATTCCCTGAGACTTTGCACCAGGGTTATCGTTACCGTAGCCTTCCATAAGGTTGATTGCTCCCCAGATTCCAAGACCTGCTCCAAGAGCAATAACAAGTGTCTGTAATGTGCCTACTGCACTCTGAAAAAATGCCATAATTAAATTCCTCCGTAATTTTTGATTTCTTCCACAGCTTCATTTTTCTGTGGTAGATTTTATAAATTAGCTCTCTTCCCAAAGTGCAAAGTGCCATTTCAAAGTGCCAAAATTGCACTTTGGGGTATAAAAAAAGCAACTGTTGCAAAATCTGCGATAGCTGCCGGTTACTGTTGCTATGCCTCGCTCTTACCATTCTGGTCGTCATCGCCAAGTGCATCAGCGTCTACTACGTCATAGACATCATCCATATTCAGTTTTAATTTGCGATGCAGAAATTTCTCTACATCAAAGTAATATTTACTGTCATAATCCGAAGTAAGCTTGTAATTCGGGTGACGCGTCAGATCATATTTGTCTGACAGAAAAGGTCTCACACCTCGCAGCTGCAGGATGCATTTACTGCCGTCCATAACAGCAAGTTCATCGACTGACATCAACTCTTTTCCGAGCTTGTTATAATTCATTGAATGGCTTTGTTCCCTGCCTCTGGTCTCGCCTGTGTTGTATGTGTCGATTGTCTCCTTGCCAAGTGCCTGACTTAAATCCTTTAATGTGGTAGGTTCACTACCTCCAAGGAATAACTGTGAATCCATGTTTCCGACGATGGTATCTGCGTGATCTTTGTATATAGCCTTAAGCTGGCTTCGTGCTTGCAGTACCAAACATGCCGAAATCTCACGGCTTCGTATAGTGGCAACAAGTTTCTCCAGATTTGGAATCTGGCCGATGTTTGCTGCCTCATCGATCAGACATCTGACATGTACTGGAAGCCTTCCGTTGTACTTATCATCTGCCCTCTCGCAAAGAAGATTGAAAAGCTGCGTGTATACCATGGAGATCAGGAAGTTAAAGGTCGGATCATTATCACTCATAATGAGGAATAGTGCCGTCTTCCTGTCGCCCAGGGTATCAAGTGCAAGTTCATCGTAAGAAGTAATCTCACGAAGCTCTGCAATATCAAATGGTGCCAAGCGTGCGCCGCAGCTGACTAAAATACTCTTGGCAGTTTTTCCTGCCGCAAGTTTGAACTTGGCATATTGTCTTACCGCAAAATGATTGGGATCCTTACGCTTAAGTTTCTCAAACATACGGTCAATTGCGTTTTGGAAATCTTCATCGTCCTCACGAACCTCAAAAGCATTGATGAATTCAATCATCGTTGCAAAGTTCTGTTCTTCCGGTGGAGCTTCATAATGGATATATCCAATCAATGCTGTATATAACAGTGTCTCTGCTTTTTCCCAAAAGGGATCATTCCCTTTTCCCTCTCCCTTGGTGTTACTGATAAGAGCAGTAACCAGCTTCAGAATGTCTTTTTCTGAATGGATGTAGGCAAATGGGTTATAGTGCATTGATTTGCTGAAATTGATTGTGTTAAAAACTTTGATGTTATAGCCGTTCTGATATAGTGCATTTCCCACTTCACTGATGAGCTGCCCCTTCGGATCAGTCACAACATAGCTTGAATGCATCTGCAAAAGATTCGGCTTTATAAAATATCTTGTTTTACCTGAACCGGAACCACCGACAACAAGCACATTCTTATTTCTTGCATACTTTGGCTCTTTCGGTCTGCTGCTCATCATAAGGCTTTCTGTCTTTGTCAGAATTACATTCTCCTTGAAATCAGGATCCATAAATGGCTCTATATCAGAATGTGTTCCCCACCTGGCAGAACCATATTCCTCTCCATGCCTGTATTTCTTGGCGTTCTTTCTCTTAAAGTACATTACAGCCCAAAGGATTGCTCCGGTAGCACATCCCACCAGTATATCCAGTGGGTGCAGACTAGGAAGCACATTCTGAAATGCCTTTCCAAGACCAACCGTGAAGAAGTTTCCAAGTTTTTCCGTAGCATTTTTTCCGTCCGTATAGCGAATTGCCTCACCTATATTAGTTGCAATCGCACCGACAAGAATGTAGGGAACATTAAGGATGATTTTCTTTTTAAGCTTTGCAGCATCAAATTTCATCGTGTATTCCCCCTATTCTGTTCCTTCTTGCGGACCTTCTGCTTTTTCTTCTGCTTGGTCTGTTCTTTCTTTTCTGCCTTTAACTTAGCTTTCTCCTGCTTAAGATCTTCCTTTGCGCTTTGCTTTTCCTTTTTCTGTTCTTGGAGAGTAGCATATTCAGCAAGAGCTTCCTTTAAGACTTCATTGTCTTTAGCTTTGAAAAAGACAACATATCTTGGCGGATCCTGTGTCTTGTCCTTCTTAATGGCATAATCAATTCCAAGTTTCTTAAAGATTTTTTCAAAGTCCTTCATTGATGTCTTTGCCATATCAATGGAATCTACAGAAGCGCCGGAATTTATAAGATCCTTAACCTTCTGTTTTCCTTTAATTGGTCCCTGACTCTTAGTAGCCTTCTGCATTTTTTTAGCATCGTGATGCGCCACATACCATCTGAGAGCGCCGATTATCGTCCTTGCAGATACTTTTGTAGTAGTCACAGCCAGGTTCACCGTTTTCTGTTCTACTTCTTCCTGCATGTTCCTCCTCCCTTCTTCTTGGCTGTCTTTTTGCGGACCTTCTTACTTCCTACCGCCACAATACCATCAAGAGTTGTGGCAGCTATGTGATAATGAGCCGCTATTGCAATATCCTCCAAAACCTCATCAGTTTCGACATCACCGCAAACAACCAAAATTCTTGATCGTCTCAGAAGTTCATTAGCCATATCCCGGCCATCCTTATATTCCTGAGCTTTCTTACCTGTTAAAAAATAAGGCTGAAACAACACCGGACAAATCGGCGAGTAACCAGCCTCATAGACAGTTCTACAATATTTTGCTGCGACTTCCTTTGCTTCCAAATCCTCGTCGCCCCAGGATGCGGAAATATACGCTAATGGTCTAATCATAAAAATCCTTTCTAAATTACCGGTGCGGACATTTTCTTTGCCGCACTCTTCTCTATTTCTCTGCTTGCTTTATCTACCTTGGGATCCAAAGCATCATCATTTATTGGAATAGCGATTATTCCTTTTCCCATCTTCACAAAACACTCCGGCTGGTGCAGCTCCTTCTCATACTTATCCATCATTTCCGGAGAAAGAGATTCAAAACTATCATCAGTAAGTCCGATTACCAACATGTTACCGGCAACGACATCATATATTTCGCCGTTTTCATCACGCAGTGCTCTGTTCAGAGGAAGTCCTTCAAGCTTTCCCTCTTCATTACAAATGATTCCTACAGGATCGGCAAATGGATAAAGCACTTCAATATAACCACCGACTGCAGCCTGTAAATCTTCAAGTTCTGTGCCGATTGTTACCTTTTCCGGCTTCTCCCCGGGTTTAACTAATAAGCATTCATATTTATCTTCCATAGCAGTCTCCTTACAAATTCACATGGATGGTACCGTCTTTCCCGTATTCATCAGGAAAATACTCCGCAAACATCTCATCGTCTTCGAAGTCATAAATCCAGTCTTCGATTTCATCATAAGTAAGTGCTGTATAGGTTCCACCCTGCTTTCTGACTATATAGGCCGTTCCACATATAGCCACCTGCGACTCCATATAAATAACTGATCTGTCATCTGTAAGAAGCATATATCTGCCACCACAGACGTCAATTTTAATAAGGTGATCTCGCTCACGGTCCATAGCCTCTTCTGCAATTTTTGCAGAAACAATGGCAGGAATTCTGTCCGGATTAATCTTGAGATATCCAATTTCCACTGCGTCCTCACCAAGATAAATGGCATCTTCGAAGTCCATTACCTCGCATTCACCTTCTGTTAAACATATAGCTACGTTCATTTCTACCTCCAATAAAATAAGGAGCCATCCGGTATCTCCGGACAACTCCTATAAACTCGCATTTCTGTCTCTTTTTTTCTGCCATTGATCCAGCAGCTTTATAATGGTATCTTCCATCTGCTTAGGTGTGTAAGACTTTGGAAAATACTTCTTTAATACATCATTTTTAATTGTTACATGATCAAGTTCCGATTTCTTCTCTTCACTCATTACCGCGCACATAGCTTCATAAGTACACATGCCATCCTGGCTGAGTTTCTTAATTCTCTGTGCCTGTGACAGTGAAGGAGTAGCCTGAGCATAATCCATTGCCTCAAGAAAATCTTTCTGCTCGCCATCATCCAGATAAGAAAGTTCTACACCAGGATTAAATGCAATCAACTTGGTATCCACCATTTCCATAAGTTCAGGGATAAGGTTTGTAAGATGAATATATCTCTCTATTTGCTTATAACTTTCATTGGTTTCCATAGCCAATATTTCTGATGTTTTCATCCCCTTAAAATTAGGGACAAGTTGTCCCTCTTTTTTAGGCCTGCCCTTTTGGCGATTAACAGCATCATATTTCATCTTAAACGCCCAAGCTCGTTCACTCGGAAGTAGTGTTTCTCGCTGTAAATTACTATCTACCATAAGAATAGTAGCCGCATCATCATCGAGATTCCTTACAATGCCGGGAACTGTTTCAAGCCCAGCAAGTTCAGATGCATGACATCTTCTATGCCCCGATACAATCTCGTAGCCACCTTCTTCATTAGGTCTAACGATTATAGGATTCAGAACACCAAACTGCTTTATACTGTCTACAGTCTTTTCCATATCCTCATCATCTTTCACTTTAAAAGGATGATTCTTAAACGGAACAAGTTGTGATAACTGTAACTGCTGTACCTGCTCTACTCCCAGAGTTCCTGAATTACTATCCTGTCTTTCCGCCTCGGTAGTGAAGATGTCATCGTAACTTTTCAAGCTTAAGTTTGCGCCTAGCTTCGACATCTGCCTTCACCTCCTTAGCTACTTCTTTATACGCCTCAGCCACTTTGCTGTGCGGATCATGCTTAAAAATACTTTGTCCTATTGCACTCGTTTCTGCCGCTTTTGTTGCCTTGGGAATCTCAGCATCAAACACTTTGATATTCTTACCATAGGTGTCACGGATCAATTCACTTATATCCTTAGCCAGGTTGGTTCTTCCATCCACCATGGTAAGCAGAATACCTTCAATATGAAGCTTCGGATTAATCTGCTTCTTTACCTTATTTACGGTTCCAAGCAGCTGTTCAAGTCCCTTTGCAGGAAGATACTGTGCCTGTACCGGTATCAGTACCTCATCAGCTGCAGCAAGTGCATTTATGGTCAGCATACCTAACGATGGCATGCAGTCCAAAAGAATATAATCATAATTGTTTTCTATAGTCGATATATACTGCTTTAGCACAGATTCACGACTCATCGCGTTTACAAGCGACACTTCAAGACCGGCAAGCTCAATATTAGCCGGCATCAAATCCACCCCTTCAATGTGGTGCAGTATTCCTTCTCCAGGCTGTATATCCTGATCCATCAGCACTTTGGATAACAGTGTAGATAAAGTTACCGGCATATTGTCTGCCTCAGTACTTCCCATACACACTGTCAGTGATGCCTGGGGATCTGTATCAACCAAAAGAACCTTGTTTCCCTCCATCGCAAGTGCCACACCAAGGTTCTCTGTACTGGTGGTTTTACCGGTACCGCCCTTCTGGTTCACTATTGCTATTGTTGTTGCTCTTTTTGACATTTCTCCTCCATAAAATAAACGGAACCATCCGTCAGATAATTCCGTTTGCCATATCGTGATTTACTAATGCCGCGTAGTAGTTACTTATTGTTGTTGGTGCATTAAACAGTGAAGCAAGCAGGTATGCTCTGATATTTCTTACCTTCACCGGATTATCCTTCAGGCCCTGCAGCACATATTCAATATGCATCATGTTGAGCTTCAGAAAACGACTCTTTACCACTTCAACGGGCTTATCATCACCTGATATTCTGATAGTTCCATGATGAGATGTAACCGTATCAACAATAATAGTAAGTATTTCCTCAAGTGACTCTATCTCATAAGGATATTGCTGGCAGAGAGCTTCATAATCAATATTTTCCCTAACCAGCTTCTCATAAGATCTGTATTCATCCATCGCATCGTATCCGCTTTCTCTGATAGATATGATAGACTCAGTATTATTTATATCAGTCTTATTAATATCAGTATTATTAGGTTTCGATTTTCGAACTTCTTGATTTTCGATATTCAAAACTCCTGTATTTTGATTTTCAAAACTCTGGAATTTTGATTTTCGAAATACCGAGATAAAGTTCTTAACATATATCCGGTTAGGCTTATTTAGCCCTGTTCGTTCTCTTTCAATCAGCCCTGCCGTATCTTCCAGTTCGTCCAGGAGCTTTATGGCCTTCTGGCTGGCACAGCCCATTGCTTTCATAATCTGCTTGGCAGTGAAATAGATATATACTCTGCCGTTCTCGTCTACCCAGTTATTCTTAACGGAGAGCTGCATCCTGTCGAGCATAAGCCCATACAGGAGCTTCGCATCCGTAGAGATGTTCTTAACGCCCTCCGCTTCGAATAGAACCTTGGGAATCCGATAAAAAGCAAATTGCTCCGCTTCAGCTCCGTAATAGTAGTCATACATTACCTGACTACCTCTACCTCCGTATCAGTTTTTATTTCTACACGCGGATGTCTTGATTTCTTAAGTACACTGTCATAAGTGTCTTTCCAGCAAAGGCCAACACAGTGCTGACGGTTACCATATGGACAACCGTGGCACTTGGGATTACCTTTCTTAAACTCATCTGAGGCTTCAAAAACATTAGGCTTCTTGGCCTTTTCATCAGCAGGAGAATGCTTCGGATTCATTCGGATCATAAAGACGCTTCTCCCTTCTTAGGTGCTTTTACGCCCTTTTCCTTAGGTTTCTCAGCTGCTTCCTTTTTCTTATCGGAAAGTTCCTTAAGAACAGAACCCTTTTCAGCGCCCTTCTCTTTATCAGCCTGTCTTGCTTCAAATTTCTCCGCAAGCTCAAACACCTTATCTTTGCTGTCATAGTGATAAACATTATCGGAAAGCTTATCCTTGGGATCAACCTTAGTGGCATTTACCTCTTTCACCATAGCCTCAAGGTCTCTAAAGTTCGTCTCCCCGTTATCCGGTACGATGATGACCTCGTGGACACTTGACGGTAAAAGATAAAAGTCTCCGCCTACCTTCTCGGCAGCCATATCCATAAATCCTGGATATGCGATGATGCCGGCTCCGTTTGTCTTGTCAGTAGTTGATGCTACATAGATTGGCATCTCTGCTTCCATTGGACCAGCCAGCTCGTTTACACTAATGCCCCATGCTTCCGCGATAATATCCAACATACCTCTGATTTCTGTAGGCTTTATTTCAGGAGCTGACTTAACAGCATCCGCAAAAAGTTCATCCTTAGTAATTCCAAAGGTATCAAGCATTCCGTTAGTTACCAGAATCGTTCCTGTACCAAACTCACTGCTTTCTACTACGAATCTGCAAACAAGTGACATATCCTCGATTTCTTTATGAGGAATATCCTTAAGCATATCTGCGTTACGTTCTGTTGCAACCACCTGAATGGAAAGCTTTTCTTTCATAATGTCGTAATTCTGAAAATCAGAAATGTTAAATGAAGGCTGATGTTCAAAGCCTTCTCTCACTATTTCTGATGCCTTACTAGATACTTCATCGTAGCTTCTGCCGTTTGAATAGGCATCATAGAGTGACTGAACATCAAGATTAACACCAATAGGTGAACCTTCCGGACGAATTGTGAAAGCCTCATAGCTCTCATTCTGGAGCTTGTTTACTGTGGTGGTCTCAATTGTATGATTCTCACCGGTCTGCTCAAATAAAGCCTGCTTAAGGTCTTCACTGAGTCTTTCTTTGAATTCTTCGAAATTCATTGTCGTTGTCTCCTTTATTAAATTGGTTAATTTGTTTCAGCCCCGGCCGGAGGCAAAGCCTAATCGCAGGCAATAAAAAAAGCGCCTTACTGCAATCGCAGCAAAACGCTTTATACATCATTCTTCGATTAGGCAAAAAAAGGAAAGTGTTAAGAGATTTTATTTGTTCCCCCCACTCACTTTCCATTGTAATAATATCACAGGTATTTTAAGAAAAAAAGGTACACGTATGGTACATTTATGGTACATTTTCTGTCACGCAGTTCAGTTTCTTCCTTATAAATGCAAAAAAGGCACCCTTCTCATTTCTGAAAAGAGTGCCGGTACTGTTTACTTTGTAATTCGACTGAGCGATTAAACTAAAATTTATCTTACTAGATACTCTCGGTACAAGATGACTCTTTCATTTTTCTGTAAAGCTTGACTGCAATGAATACAACTACTCCGGTCCATACACCAGCCCATAGTTCAACTGCCCAAAGTGGCACTACCCTTCTCTGGTACAGCGCTGGGAATGTATCCATCAACATATGCAGGATGATTGCTGCCAGCAGACAGTTTTTCTTTAAAGTTACAACACCATAATATACAACCACCGTAAGTCCGATATGCAAAAACATCGCAAACAGGCGCTCAATAACATTCATAGCCATCATTCCGTAATCAAATGCTGCAGTGGCCTGAATAGACGGAAGTGCCGCGGAAGCAGTTTCCTCTGTTATCTTCAATGTACTAAGTGCATTTTCCATATCTCCCGCAGAGAACAGCACCGCAACAGCAAGATATGTAATTATCGCAGGCAAAATAACTGCCAATATCTCTATGCCGCCGTGACCGATTCCATACAGGACTGCGTTTTCAGGTGTCCTGTTCTTTTTCATTATGTATTTCAGAACAATATACCGTCCGCACTCTTCAAAAACACCTGCCATAATGATTCCATAAAGGACAAAAGCGATAGTATTTCCATTAATAAAGCGAGAAATAGGATTATCCGTAACAATACAGACCAAGTGTACCCCGAGTTCTAACACACGGGCAGATACGATAAAACCGACAGCCCCCACAATCAGCCAGCTGATTTTTGTCTGTTGTTTATGGCTCTTACGCCAATAGATGAAAAAGATGACAGGAATAGCAACCATCAGAATGACTGTAATAATCAGCGACGGAATAGCGCTTTTGCCAATAATAATATTCTCGATTTCTCTCATTTATCGTCACCTCCCCAGATTTCTACACAAAAGCCTTTATGCCCGCATTTGCTACAGGTCAGTTTACGAGCGGTTGGCGTATGATTCGCCCAGAAGGCTTCCTTCATGGTTGGCTTAAATACCTCATGACATTCCGGACAGATGTACTTTACGTTTTTGAAATAATACCTACTGATTATTGTTCCCCACAACGCAGCCACAATCACCCAAATGACAAATGGCCACCATATGCCTCTGATTATCCAAAATATAATAGAGAACCACTGCAATGCGGTAACAGGAATCCCCGTAAAAAGCATCGTCCAACGCATTTTTTTTAATTTTTTCTTACCTTGCATAATTATGGCTATGTCACTAACGGATTCAAGAGAGAAGGATTTTCCGCTTAGGCCACCTTTCAGTTCACGAAGCTTGGCCAGTTTTACCTGCTTCTCAGATATCTCATCCAAAAGAACAGTCTCCTGTTGTTCAACTAGAAGGGATATTACTTTTTCGGGATGTTCTTCTTTCAATATCTGAGAAATTGCATCGATTGGCAGATCCAACTCGCGCAGAAAGCAAATGACCTTCATACGCTTCAGATCGTCTTCCGAGTAAAGTCTCCTTCCTCCTTCTGAAAACTCGCTTGGAATCAAAATGCCTCTGGTATCATAATACTGAACCGTTCGGACCGTAACGTCACAAAGCTTAGCAATCTCTCCTGTTGTGTATTTTGACATAGCTTTCACCTCCTTATGCTGCAAATTCTAATACATTACGCAGCGTAACAAGCAATACCTTACGCAAGGTGATTTTTATTTTGGGCAATAAATTTGAATTTATTTTTCTGCAACCTCATCCATTATATCGACAAGAACATTATAGAAGTTTTCCATTTGCTCTTGCATAGTATAATCATATATATCGGAAAATCTTTCATACATTCTTTCCATAACATAATCCAGCTTATCCTTGTAAGCTGTTCCCCTATACTTGCTGAGCCTTTCATCGCCATTCTCAATAGCAAGATCGAGTATAGCTTTTAATTTCTTCTCAGCATTAAACATTACTGTAGCAGCCTTTGCAGAAGCCGCCTCAAGGCAATCTACAACACCCATTATTGAATTGCCATTAGGATCACCGTCCATCCATTCAGCAAACTCATACGCTTCACCAACTTCATCAGCATCTTCTACAATCATATCAATCTGATTATTGATATGTGTAGCTTCAATCCAATATCTGATAATCTCATCCAATGTCTTTACGCTGTACTTGATTCTCATAATGTTAGCCTTCCTTTTTCTGTTGTATATACTTGTTTTCTTCAGCTCCATGTACTTATGTGCGCGACTATGAAGTCACTCAAGCGAAGAAATCCAGTATTTATCGGCCTTTCAGCCACTCATTTTATTAATCTGATACCATTTTCTACACCAAATTTGGTTTATTGCTTATTTTGCCGTTTGGGGAATTCGTATACGATTTCATTTATACGAAAAAATCTCTGAGCCCGGTATTATCAAGGCTTCCACTCCATCGGCATTCGCCGTACACGCTCGTATAAACTAGCAGAAAATGTTGTAAATTTGTTGTATGTAGTAAGCAAAACGGCCTCCCGAAAGCTCGGGAAGCCGCATAAATACTGGGTTTTTACTTATCAAGACTCTTCATAGTTGGGAACAACAATACATCCCTAATCGCAGGTGAATCTGTCATCAGCATTACCAATCTGTCGATACCGTAGCCGATACCGCCTGTAGGAGGCATACCGATTTCGAGTGCGTTTAAGAAGTCTTCGTCGGTGTGGTTAGCTTCTTCGTCGCCTGCGTCAGCAAGAGCATCCTGCTCTTTGAAACGCTCACGCTGATCGATAGGATCGTTAAGCTCTGAGTAAGCGTTACACATTTCCCAACCGTTCATGAACATTTCGAAACGCTCTACGTATTCGGGATTTTCGGGCTTCTTCTTAGTTAAAGGAGAAATCTCGATAGGGTGATCCATCAAGAATGTAGGCTGGATCAGGTGCTCTTCTACGTACTGTTCGAAGAAGAGGTTTAAGATATCACCCTTCTTGTGACGATCTTCATATTCAACGTGGTGCTTGTCAGCAACAGCACGTGCTTCTTCAAGTGTATGGATTTCATTCCAGTCAACACCTGTGTACTTCTTAACTGCATCAACCATTGTGATACGTTCGAAGGGCTTGCCTAAATCCATTTCGATTCCCTTGTAAACGATTGTGGTTGTACCTAGTACTTCCTGAGCGATATGACGGAACATTCTTTCAGTTAAGTCCATCATTCCGTTGTAGTCTGTGTATGCCTGGTATAATTCCATGAGTGTGAACTCAGGGTTATGTCTTGTATCAAGACCTTCGTTACGGAATACTCTTCCGATTTCGTATACTCTTTCCATACCACCTACGATAAGTCTCTTTAAGTAAAGTTCAAGAGAGATACGAAGTCTCAAATCCTCATCAAGAGCATTGAAATGTGTTTCAAAAGGTCTAGCTGCAGCACCACCTGCATTAGAAACTAACATAGGTGTTTCAACTTCCATGAAGCCTTCTGCTGCAAGGAATGATCTAATTGTAGAAATAATCTTTGAACGATTTACGAATGTTTTCTTAGATTCTTCGTTCATGATAAGGTCAACGTAGCGCTGGCGATATCTTGTATCTGTATCTGTAAGTCCATGGAACTTTTCAGGTAAAATCTGTAAGCTCTTTGTAAGAAGAGTCATTTCTTCAGCATGAATAGAGATTTCTCCTGTCTTAGTACGGAAGATGTATCCCTTTACGCCATAGATGTCGCCGATATCAGACTTCTTGAAATCAGCGTATGATTCCTCTCCGATAGCATCACGTGCAACATATACCTGTATCCCACCCTTTAAATCCTGGATGTTACAAAATGAAGCTTTACCCATGACACGCTTAAACATCATACGTCCGGCGATGGAAACCTTAATAGGTGAAGCATCCATAATAGCGCGTCTTTCGTTATAATCGTTGTTAACAGCTTCTTTGGCCTGTTCTTCGTCAAGTCCTTCAACTGATACGGGCTTTCGTCCTGCTAAAATCTTTTCTTCGTGCGCTGTATATATTTCACGTACTTCGTCGGTGTGATGTGTCTGATCGAACTTAGTAATCTGGAAAGGATCCTTTCCTGCTTCCTGTAAACCCGCGAGCTTTTCTCTACGAACCTTAAGGAGCTGATTTAAGTCCTGCTGTGGTGCCTGGTTCTGTTCGTTTGCCATGGTTGTTCCTTTCAAATCTTAGTTATTAGATCTTTCGATCTCGAGAATTGTATACTGGATTTCTCCTACCTGAGTTTCAACAGTAACTTTGTCACCCTTTCTAGCGCCGATAAGAGCCTTTCCTACGGGTGATTCATTAGAAATCTTACCTTCAAGTGAATTAGCTTCGCTTGAGCCTACGATTCTATATTCGATATCTTCATCGAATTCAATATCGTGAAGTTTAACCTTACAACCTACGTTGATACGGCTTGAGTCTACTTCGTCTTCAACTACTACTTCAGCGTTCTTTAAAATCTTTTCAAGTTCTTCGATACGAGCTTCGATGTCTCTCTGTTCGTCCTTGGCTGCATCATATTCAGCATTTTCTGATAAGTCGCCAAGTTCACGTGCTTCTTTAATCTTCTGAGCAACTTCTTTACGGCGTCTTACCTTTAAATCCTGTAATTCATCCTCATATTTTCTGAGGCCTTCGTATGTAAGTATATTTTTCTTAGCTTCCATTTTGAGTAGTTTCCTTTCCCCAAATTGCTTATTTTTAGTATATTTCAACTCACGTATTATACTAACGAAATGCGTAAGTGTCAATGACTCTTACGCATTATCTGCAATTCGTTTCTATTAATTTTAATAAAAGACGTGGTTACCTATTATAAATCCTTCTTTAGAACCCTTACGTCTAAAGTGAGTCATCTCACCTACGTTAGAATAGCCGTTCAAAACCTCCTGAGCTGCCTGCGTACATATAGCATTAGCGCCTCGTACATAGGCCTTTTGTAACGAGCCACTCATCGCTGGAGTGAACTGGCCTGATGCAAAGATAACATCATAAACTGAATCAGGATAAGCCTTGCTTCGTACTCTGTTCATAACTACTGCGCCTACTGCAAGCATACCTTCGTAGCTTTCACCTCTTGCCTCACAATATATTAATGAAGCAAGTAATCGCAATGTATCATCATCAGCAGCGATTGCATCATTTTGTCTCTTAAGCTTATTCTTTTCTTCCTGTTCTTTGCGCTTACGCTCTTTAATAGCTTCCATGGTCTCGCCGTGGTCGATGTTAAACTCAAGCTTTACGCACTCGCTTTTTAAGTAGCCGTCGAAGTCGCCATATCCTACTAATATCCATTCGTCATCAAGCTCCTCGATTACTTCAAGCAGGGTATTAGGTGCAGCGAATCCTAAATAATGAGCATTCTCATCAGCTGCCGCTCTGATATAAGCATTACCACCGCTTACGATAGCAGTCATGGTTCCTACATTCTTGGCCATTTCTACAGCTTCTTCACCAAAAAGAAGATATTCGTTGCTGGCATACCCTACCAAATCTCCTGATTCGATAAGTGACCATTCCTCGCCCTTTTCGATAACCTTGCCTCCACAGTCGCGATACATCTTGCCTAAAATAGTAGCTTCTGTGTTAGCTTCAGCTCTTACGTTTAGGACGCTTCGTACATTGCACATTACAAGATCAACCGAATCAACCTCTTCTTCCTCTTCGATTACAATGCCTATTTTGCGGATATCAGCATCGTTATAGGCGTTAGTATCAAGTACTATCGATGCTCCTACATTCTCGTTAGCGAGAATGAGGCCTGCTGTTTCTGCATGTGTATCAACACTGGTTAGTGACCAGACAAATAAAGCAGCCACTGCTGTAAATAACACCTTGCAGCATTTTCTCTTTCCGTCCATCTAATTACCTCATACGTTGACGTGTAGCTTCATACGTCAGTACCGCAGCTGAAATAGCTGCATTAAGTGATTCAAGCTTTCCTCCCATAGGAATCTTTATGTATGTATCAGCAAGGTCCGCTGTCGCCTCAGTGAGGCCGTTTCCCTCGTTACCTATCATAAACGCCGTTGCACCCTTGTAATCTTCTTCATAGCATGAGCCTTTTCCCTTTAAATGGGCTGCATAGCATTTAACGCCTGCTGCCTTAAGCTCATTAATGGTTTCATGTAGGTCACTTACATATACAAAGGGCTCTCTAAAAATCGATCCCATTGTAGAGCGCACCGTCTTAGGATTATAAAGGTCTACCGTATCACTCGACATGATAACCGCAGTAACCCCTGCACCCTCTGCTGTTCGCATGATTGTTCCTAAGTTTCCAGGATCCTGGATAGTCTCTAAAATCAAGAACAATGGAGCCTTGCTTTCAGCTAAAACCTTATGAAGATCATAGTGTCTTTTCTTAACTACACACAATATTCCCTGGGGAGTAAGTGTGTCAGCCATCTTTAAAAACACATCTTCTTTTACCACTTCATGGGGTATTTGGTCAAGTTTTTCTATTTTTTCGTTGAAACTCTCGCTTACATAAACTTCTATTATTTCATCCAAAGGCACCTCTTCAAACAGTTTGACGCCCTCTATTACGAAGGCGTCCTGTTCTTTACGTGTTTTACCTTTTTGAATAAGCGAGATAACATTTTTGATTCGTTTGTTATCTAATGATGTAATCATATTCTTATAGGTTTGATCTGTGTGAACGGCTGAGAGCTCGGCTGATCTCTAAGTGGTATGGATCAATGCTCTTTTCCATTACTAATGCTTCTTCAATATCTGTATCTACAAACTTTCCATCCTTGTAGCATACACATCTGTTTGTCTTGCCATCAGCAAGTAAGTCAGCTGCATAAGCTCCCATGATAGATGCATAATATCTGTCCTTACATGTAGGGCTACCACCACGCTGCATGTAACCTAAAATAGTAGCACGAGTCTCGATACCAGTAGCTGCCTCGATTCGGCGAGCCATTGATGTAGAGTGTCCGATACCTTCAGCATTTACTATTAAGTGATGTGTCTTACCAATCTTACGGTTATTGATAATAGAGTTTACAAGCTCCTGCTCATTAAAGTCATAATCTTCAGGTAATAAGATATCTTCAGCACCACTTGCAACGCCACACCAAAGTGCAATGTATCCAGCATTACGTCCCATTACCTCGATGATTGAACATCTCTCATGTGAAGAAGATGTATCTCTTACCTTGTCGATTGCGTCCATCGCTGTGTTAACAGCTGTGTCGAATCCGATTGTGTAATCTGTACATGCAATATCAAGGTCAATTGTTCCAGGTACACCGATTGTGTTGATACCGTGTCTTGAAAGAGCTAATGCTCCACGATATGAGCCATCTCCACCGATTACTACAAGTCCGTCGATTCCATGCTTCTTACAAATCTTAGCTGCTTCAGCCTGAACAGGTTCTTCCTTGAATTCAAGGCATCTTGCAGTTCCTAAAATAGTACCGCCTCTCTGTAAAGTGTCTGAAACGCTCTTAGCATCAAGATCAACGATTTCTTCTGTAAGTAGTCCGGCATAGCCTTTCTTAATACCCTTAACATTAAGTCCGCGGCTTATAGCCTTACGAACAACTGCACGAATTGCTGCATTCATACCAGGAGCATCTCCACCGCTGGTAAGTACGCCTATAGTCTTAACTTCGCTCATTTATTATCCTCCTAAAGCCTGAGCGCATCCACAAACGCTACGTTAGCTTTATTGCTTCATCACCACATATTTTACGCAGTTCATCGATAATCTCATCATTAGCATGAATCACGTATTGAGGTGCTAAATCCTTTTGTTGCTTTTCTTCCATTAGATATATTATCACATGATCACTACCTTCGGAATTAGCAAGTATTTTACTAACAGATTCCCATTTAGCCATATAATCAGCCATATTGTTCATGGCTATATAAAGCTTCTTAGGTGCGTCGGCAAAAGAAGAGATTTTCTCACATACAAGTTTTCCATCTTTATCTTCTTCAACGCTGGTACGACCGCTTACAAAAACCTTGGCATCTTCTAATAAAAGCTTTGAATACTGGTCAAACTGTTTAGGAAAAATAATAACCTCAACAGAACCGTACAAATCTTCTACATGTATAAATGCCATCGCTTTATTATTTTTGGTGTACTTGATAGTTTTCTCGGTTATCATACCACCAATTGTAGCTTTAATACCATCATTTATTTTAACTGTATCTGTGTCAGGGTCAAGCATAAAATCTGCAGCAGTCGCTGTAATGTTTCGTTTCCACAAAGCTCGCATGTCTTCAAGCGGATGTCCTGATACATAAATACCTAAAACTTCCTTTTCAAATGCAAGCTTGGTTTCCTTACCATACTCGCCTACATCAGGAAGAGTTTCCACAAATTCGTCCTTGTCATCATCTGATGCAAAATCAAAAAGAGTCATCTGACCAGCCATTGCATTTTTCTTGTCAGAAGCTATCGAGTCCATAATCTGAACATAAATATGCATATACTGCTTTCTAGTACCCCCTAAGGAGTCAAAAGCACCTGCTTTAATAAAGTTTTCCATTGCCCTTTTATTAAAGTCTCTTGTTGCCATACGCTGCACAAAATCTGTAAGACTCATGTATGGCCCTCTAAGATTACGTTCCTCAACCAATCCTTCAATAATGGGACGTCCTACATTCTTTATGGCAGTAAGTGCATAGCCTATCTTGCCATCTACAACTGAGAATGTAGCTTCTCCAGTATTAACGTCTGGAGGAACCATCTTGATACCCATACTGCGGCATACATTTATATATTCGGATACCTTGGTCGAATTTTCAATAACACTTGTCATTAATGCTGCCATAAATTCAACTGGGTAGTATTTCTTTAAGAAAGCTGTCTGGTAAGATACCACTGCATAGCAGGCTGCATGGGACTTGTTGAAAGCGTATTTAGCAAAGTCCATCATGTTGTTATATATTTCTTTGGCCGCAGCCTCATCAATACCCTTAGATATACAGCCAGGTACGTTTTCCTCGGGATTACCGTATACAAAGTTGTTACGCTCAACCTCCATTACGTGCTGTTTCTTTTTACTCATGGCACGGCGTACAAGGTCGCTTCGACCAAGCGTGTATCCACCTAAATCTCGTACAATCTGCATAACCTGTTCCTGATATACGATACAGCCGTAGGTAGCTTCAAGGATAGGCTTAAGTTCAGGTGTCAGGTAAGTGATGTTGTCCTGATTTTCTTTACCCGAAATATATTTAGGAATAAAGTCCATGGGACCTGGTCGGTAAAGGGAAATTCCGGCAGTTACATCTTCAAGGCTCTGCGGTTTAAGTTCCTTCATGAAGGATTTCATACCAGCACTTTCAAGCTGGAACACGCCTTCAGTACGACCTGAACCCATCAGTGCAAGGACTTCCTTGTCATCATAGTCAATGTTATCTATATCAATGTGTTTACCAGTACTTTGCTCGATAAGCTTAACCGCATCCCTGATAACAGTAAGAGTACGAAGGCCTAAAAAGTCCATCTTTAACAGACCTAACTCTTCAAGAGTGGTCATGATGTACTGTGTTGTAATAGTGCCATCAGCGCCTCTTTGTAAGGGCACAAATTCCTCAGCGGCTTTAGGACATATTAATACGCCCGCTGCATGCATTGAAGTATGTCTAGGGAGCCCTTCAAGCTTTCGACACATGTCAATTAAATAATGAACTTCTTCATCAGTATCGTATAGAGCCCTAAACTCGGGGTTCATGGTAAGAGCTTTATCAAGTGTGATATTAAGTTCATTAGGAATCATCTTAGCTATCTGATCTGCTCTTTGATAAGGCATATCTAATACTCTTGCAACATCGCGGATTACACCTTTAGCTGCAAGTGTACCAAAAGTGACAATCTGCACAACCTTTTCAGAGCCGTATTTACGGCGCACATACTCGATAACTTCCTGGCGTCTTTCAAAACAAAAGTCGATATCAATATCGGGCATTGATACACGTTCAGGATTAAGGAATCTTTCGAAAAGTAGTGAAAAACGGATAGGATCAATGTTTGTAATCTTTAAGCAATACGAAACAATACTGCCCGCGGCAGAACCTCGACCGGGCCCCACCATGATTCCGTTTTCTTTGGCATAATTAATGAAATCCCATACTATTAGGAAATAGTCAACATAGCCCATGCGCTTGATGACTGACAACTCGTAATCAAGGCGCTCTCTAAGCTCTTCTACTCGATCAGGATATCTTTCTCTTAAACCGTCATTGCATAATTTATTAAGGTATGTCCATGAATCATACCCTTCTGGCACTTCAAAGTGAGGGAGCTTTGTGACGCCGAATTCAATTTCAACGTTGCATCTGTCAGCTATTTTCTGAGTGTTTTCTAAAGCGTCCAGAGCATAGGGGAATAGAGCACGCATTTCCTGCTCGCTCTTTACATAGAACTGTCCACCTTCATAGCGTAAACGGTTTTCATCCTTGACGGTCTTGCCTGTCTGCATACACAGCAAAAGATCATGTGATTCAGCATCCTCAGCATAAGTGTAGTGAACATCGTTAGTTGCAACAAGCTTGATTCCTAGCTCCTGGCTAATGTTTAAAAGGACTGAGTTAACTTCTCTTTGCTCAGGATAACCATGATCTTGAAGCTCTAGAAAATAATTGTCCTTACCAAAAAGGTTTAGATAGCGCGCTGCTGTCTCACTGGCTTCCTGATACATGCGCTTCTGAATGTATCTTTGAACCTCACCTGCAAGACATGCAGAAAGACATATTAAGCCTTCATGGTACTTTTCGAGTACCTCGAAGTCCACTCTTGGTTTATAGTAATAACCTTCTGTAAAGCCGATACTTACGATTTTACACAGGTTCTCGTAGCCTTTGTTATTTTCAGCAAGTAATACCAAATGGTTGTATCTTTCCTCGCCGCCAGATATTTCCTTGTCAAATCTTGACTTAGGGGCTACGTATACCTCGCAGCCTAAGATAGGTTTGATACCAGCTTCTCTTGCAGCTTTGTAAAAGTCGATACAGCCATACATTACGCCATGATCAGTAATAGCAGCTGAGTCCATCCCCAGCTCCTTGACTCTTTTTACGTATTCTTTTATCTTGTTGGAACCGTCTAACAGTGAAAACTCTGTATGGACATGCAGATGTGCAAAAGACATACCATTCCCCTTCCATCGAATATCTGTTCTATATTCTAGCACAAAGAAGCTCATAACAAAAGATGGAGATTCCCGATTTTAGAGAATCTCCACCATATTATTTATGATTCACTTTTTTAGCTATAAATGTTCCTAGTCCCTGTATCAGCTGAAATAAAATAACTATTATTACGATTGTTACTACCATTATTAGGGTTTCGTATCTATAGTAGCCAAAACGGATTGCTATATCGCCTAGTCCACCGCCACCTACAGTACCAGCCATAGCAGAGTATCCTAGGATTGTTCCTACTACAATTGTTGCGTTTGTAATAAGCGATGTTCTGGCTTCAGGTATCATTACCTTGGTAATAATATTAAAAGTGCTGGCTCCCATACTTGAAGCAGCCTCAATTACTCCCTTGTCAACTTCCTTAAGTGACGACTCAACCATTCTGGCGATATATGGTGCTGCACATAGTGTTAACGGCACGATTGTAGCAGTTGCCCCGTAGCTTTTTCCTACTATCAGCTTTGTAAGTGGTATTACTGTTATTAATAATATAAGAAAAGGAACGCTACGAACCAGATTTGAAATAACATCCAATATTCTATAAACCGCCTTGTTGGGCCTTATTCCATCTCTTGCTGTAACAGTCATTACAATACCCATAGGAAGGCCTATCGCATATCCGATAAGTGCTGACACAAGTGTCATGTATAAAGTATCTCTGATACCTTCTAAAAGCATTATGTTATATGAACTATCCCACATATCCAGTCAACTCCTCTACTCCTATTCCATGTTCTTTTAGGTACTTTATCATCCCATCTGCGACTTCGTCATTTTCAGGAAGTCCTAATATCATTTCGCCTACCGCACGACCGTTTTCTTCGTGTGTATTCGCATACAATATATTCACCGGGGTTTTGTATTCAAGTGTAATGTTTCCTATTACAGGTTCAAAAGCAGAATTTTCGCTAAACGTAACTCGGATTGTTCTGCCACTCTTTAATTCATCAATATGTTCAATTCCATTTAATACTAAACGCTTAGCAGCGTCAGTCTTAGGATTTTGGAACAGTTCCTGAACAGTTCCGCTCTCTGCGATTGTACCTTGATCAAGCACTACTACTCTGTCACATATTTTCTGAATTACTGACATTTCATGAGTAATTACAACAACTGTAATACCATAATCTGTCGATAATTTTTTAAGCAAGTCTAATATCTGTCCTGTGGTCTGAGGGTCAAGTGCACTTGTGGATTCATCGCTAAGTATTATTTCAGGATTGGTGCTAAGAGCTCTTGCAATAGCTACTCTTTGCTTTTGTCCACCCGAAAGCTGAGAAGGATATGCTTTAGCTTTGTCCTCAAGGCCTACTATTTTTAAAACCTCATATGCTCTTTTCTTAGCATCAGCCTTGCTATAGCCCGCAATTTCCATCGGAAACATGATATTCTTAAGCACTGTTTTCTGCATAAGAAGATTAAAATGCTGGAAAATCATTCCGATGTTTTGTCTTTCATATCTTAATTGTCTTTCGCTAAGCTCCATTAAGTTTTTCCCATTTACCTCAACCACACCAGATGTGGGGCGTTCAAGCAGATTCAGGGTACGTACAACTGTACTTTTGCCTGCTCCTGACAAACCTATGATTCCGAAAATTTCGCCCTTTTCTATTTCAAAACTCACGTTTTTTACCGCTTCTACGGATTCCTTTCCGCTTACGTAAGTCTTGCATAGATTCTCGACTTTAATAATTGTGTTGCTCATTTCCCGTTGCCCTCTTACAACAGCTAAAGCCGGGGCCCTTAAGGTTACCTCGGCTTGTTGCCATTTTCAAATTAGTCTTTATTAATCTTCAAAAGGTACTACTGCACCATCATACTTTTCATTGATGAATTTCTTAACTGCATCTGACTTAAGCACTTCAACTAAAGCCTTTACACCTTCGTTTTGTTCATTGCCTTCTTTAACTACGATGATGTTAACATATGTCTTGGCTGCAGTAGAATCTGATGTTTCAAATGCAATTGAATCCTTACCTACTGATAAACCAGCTTCAAGCGCGTAATTACCATTTAATACTACAAATGCAACTTCATCCTTTACTCTTGAAACCTGCGCAGCTTCAAGCTCCTGGATCTTGATTTCTTTAGCATAGCTCTCGATATCCTTAACTGTTGCCTTTAATCCTACGCCGTCCTTTAATGTTAAGATTCCGTTGTCCTGAAGTAATAAAAGTGCTCTTGCTTCGTTTGTAGTATCGTTAGGAACTGCAATTACGTCTCCGTCTGCGATATCAGCAAGTGATGACTTTGTTCCAGGATAGATTCCGAAGGGTTCGTAGTGGATGCCACCAACGCTTACTAAGTGTGTACCCTTTTCTTCGTTAAATGAATCAAGATAAGGTACATGCTGGAAGTAATTAGCGTCGATTTCGCCACTTTCTACAACGTTGTTAGGAATTACATAATCTTCAAATTCTGTTATCTTAAGTTCATATCCCTTTTTAGCTAACTCTTCTTTGGCAAAAGAAAGAATTTCTGCATGAGGTGTAGGTGATGCTGCTACTGTTACTACCTTGCTATCTTTAGCTGTGTCCTTGCCACATGCTGCAAGTGATAATGTTAATGCTCCTGCAAATACTAATGCTACTGCTTTCTTAATTGATTTTCTCATTTTATATATCCTCCTGCCCTATTGGCTTATCATTTTGTTGTCCAGATTTAAATTAACGCATAAAAAAACCCGAGGGTTTTGATTAAACTCCCGGGCTTTGGTCAAACTATAAAAATGAATAATGCGATTAATCAATCACTTAAGCGAGAATACAAAATCGCAGCATTCAGTTCCAACCACTTTGAGTGCCCGGGAGTCTTGCATTCGCATTCGCATTGAACGTACTGACTTAACTGATGTGCTCATTTGTTTTCCTCCTTGTAAATTTCTTGTTTAAATCTGATGACAAAATACTAATCCCTATTCCCTACTAAATCAATAGGAATATTATGACAAATATTGTCTGACTTTTCCTTTAGCGTTTAGTAAAAAGTAACAAAGCTTTGTGGCTTTGTCAACCATTATTTCACTACGGATTGTTATAAGCTATACAATTGCCTCTATATATAGGGACTTATTAGCAGGTTCAGAAAGATTTATGAAGGATGAATCAACCTGAACTGTGGGACGCGACAGTGCCTGTCTATTAATAAATACTATATCTCCAGTTCTACCATCGCTCATTCTGACACGCTGACCTAAGTATGTATTTACTATATTTTCAAGAAAAGTAGTGACAAGCTTGATGTCATATTTCTTGATTCCTTCCTCTTCAAAAATCGATACCACCTGAAATGGACATAAAGGTCCTCTGTATACTCTCGCACTTGTCATGGCATCATATACATCAATGATTGCAACCATTCTTGCATAAAATGTTATCTGTTCATTGCGTAGTCCTAAAGGATATCCGCTACCATCCGCTCTTTCATGATGCATAAGCGCTGTGTTACTGATATAGTCCGGAGCGTTGTGACGCCTTAAGGCGTTATACCCTTCTATAGTATGTCGCTTAACCATTGCATATTCTTGCTCAGTAAGCTTTCCTGGTTTTTTGATAATAACGTCTGGAATATTGACTTTTCCAGTGTCATGCAGCAGTCCAGCGATAGTTGCCTTTTTAACTTCCTCGTCCGATAGCTTAAGCCATCTTGAGAAAACAGAGCACATTAACGCTACGTTGATTCCATGAACATAAGTCATGTCATCATACTCTCGCATATTTAGTAGCATGTCTAAAATCTGAGTATTCTGATCAAGGGAAAGCAATTCATCAGGCACAGCTTCAAGCGCATTTTGTAAAAACAAATCATTACGCATAGCTGTTGCATCTAATAGGTCCTTGAACTGAACCACTGCCTTATCAAAAGTAGCTTTAAACTTTTTAAATTCTTCACTTTGGCGTATTCTTTCAGAACGAGAAAGTGTTCTAAGAGCTTCTTCGGCCATCTTATTAACATCATTGGGATCAGAATAACCTTCAGCAAGTTCATCCTCTACTTTTACAAGCAATATCGAATAGAATTCAAATTTTGTGATAAGCTTATCATTTAAGATTGTTCCTTTGGAAACTAGCATTTTATTTCCAAACGTATACACATCTTCTGCTGTTATCATGCCAGGTATTAGCTTGGCTACGCTTACTTTTCTCATAACTTCCTAACTCTTATTTTAAACTAATTTACAGATACTATGCAGAAATTGATGCTCAAATTGTGCGAGTTTACACATTAAAGCACACAAATCCCCCTTTTTATTAATAATGTTATTCAATTAACCAATTATTTTAATAATAAAATTATATTGACTTATTGACAGTAGCCATACTTAGGTGTAGTGTGGTAACTGACTCTTATTCAGAGTGGTGGAGATACATAGGATCTATGAAGCCACGGCAACCCCCTTCGGGAAGGTGCCTACCTGAGCGAGTAACATTTTTAACAATGTTAACTATCGAACAATAAGAGGATTGAAATATTTGATGCTTATTTTAATCCGCTTATTTTGATTAAGCGGTTTTTTTATTGCTCATTTCACTTTTCAATCCATCTACAGAAAGGACAAAAATGGAAAAACGATTATTTACTTCTGAATCAGTAACTGAAGGACATCCCGACAAACTCTGTGATGCTGTTTCTGACGCAATACTTGATGCCTGTTTAGCAGAAGATCCCATGAGCCGTGTAGCATGCGAAACAGCTGCATGTACTGGTTTTGTTTTAGTAACAGGTGAAATTACTACTAAAGCTAACTTAGACGTACCCGCAATCGTACGTAAAACAGTATTAGAAATTGGATATGATGCTGGCGAAAAAGGCATTGATGGCAATTCATGTGCCGTAATGGTAGCATTAGATAAGCAGTCTGCAGACATCGCCATGGGCGTTGATAAAGCTCTTGAGGCCAAAGAAGGTTCACTAAAGGATGACCTTGATACTGGTGCCGGCGATCAGGGTATGATGTTTGGTTATGCTACAAATGAAACTCCTGAATTAATGCCTTATCCTATCTCTCTTGCACATAAACTTGCTTTGCAGCTTGCAAAGGTTAGAAAAGATGGTACATTAAAGTATTTAAGACCAGACGGCAAGACTCAGGTTTCAGTAGAATATGACGAGAACGACAAGCCAGTTAGACTTGAAGCAGTTGTTTGTTCCACACAGCACGATGCAGATGTTTCACAGGAACAGATTCACAAGGATATCATGGAATATGTATTCAAGCCTATTCTTCCTGCTGAATTAGTAGATGAAAATACAAAGTTCTTTATCAATCCAACGGGACGTTTCGTAATTGGTGGTCCTCACGGCGATGCAGGTCTTACAGGTCGTAAGATTATCGTAGATACATATGGCGGATATGCTCGTCACGGCGGCGGCGCATTCTCTGGTAAGGACTGTACCAAGGTTGACCGTTCAGCAGCTTATGCAGCAAGATACGTAGCTAAAAATATCGTAGCTGCTGGTCTCGCTGACAAATGTGAGATCCAGTTATCATATGCAATCGGTGTTGCAGAGCCTACTTCAGTAATGGTTGATACATTTGGAACTGGCAAGGTTACTAACGAAAAACTTGTATCTATTATCCGCGAGAATTTCGATCTTCGTCCCGCAGGTATTATCAAGATGTTAGATCTTCGTCGTCCCATCTACAGAGCAACTGCAGCTTACGGACACTTTGGTCGTACAGATGTTAACCTCCCTTGGGAAGCAACAGACAAAGTTGATGCATTAAAGAAATACTTATAAGATATCAAAATGCCCCACCTCTTAACTAAGAAGTGGGGCATTAATTATTATATTATTAAGCTAATTTCAATTTGAATTTCTGAAGTTCCTGTTCGCTTCTTACTATCTCAATTGAACCACCAAGTGCTCTAAGCTTTTCTGAGAAATCTTCATATCCACGCTCGCAGTAATGAATCTCACTTAATGTAGAAAAGCCCTCAGCTGCTAATCCAGCAACTACTAAAGCAGCACCTGCTCTTAAGTCTGGAGCAGTCATACTAGCGCCTGAATACTTAGAAACGCCTTCAACAATAGCGGTATTACCTTCAACTCGAATATTAGCACCTAATCTTAACAACTCATCGACGTATTTAAAACGGTTTTCGAAGATGCTTTCAGTTACGATGCTTGTTCCCTCTGCAAGTCCTAACAGCACAACTATCTGAGGCTGCATATCTGTAGGGAATCCAGGATAAGGCAAGGTCTTGACCTGTGTATGATGGAAAGGCTTAGATGCTACAACTCTTACAGCATCATCTAATTCTTCTACTTCACATCCGATTTCTAAAAGCTTGCTGGTGATTGACTCTAAGTGCTTAGGGATTACATTCTTAACTAAGATATCACCTCTTGTAGCAGCTGCTGCAAGCATAAATGTTCCTGCCTCGATCTGATCAGGAATAATAGAATACTTAGCTCCATGAAGCTTCTCAACGCCTTTAACACGAATAACATCAGTACCAGCGCCCTTAATTGAAGCTCCCATGGCGTTTAAGAAGTTAGCTACGTCAACAACATGAGGTTCTTTGGCCGCATTCTCAATATATGTCTGGCCTTCAGCAAGCGCTGCTGCCATCATAACATTGATTGTTGCTCCTACAGAAACAACGTCCATGTAAATGTGGCTACCTACTAGACTATCAGCCTTACATACCAAACAGCCTCTCTCAACCTCAACCTCTGCACCTAAAGACTTAAAGCCCTTAATATGCTGGTCAACTGGTCTTGAGCCAATATTACATCCGCCAGGTAAAGCCACCTCAGCATTTTTATATTTTCCAAGCAAAGCTCCTGCAAAATAGTAAGAGCCTCTGATTTTCTGCATAGGTTCATTAACAAGATATGTTGAGTGAACAGTAGAACCGTTGATACGAACAGTATGTCTATCAACCATTTCAACATGTGCTCCGATTTCTCTAAGGCAATCAAGCATTACCTTAATATCAGATAAATCAGGTACATTTTCAATTTCAACAGTTTCGTCAGCCATGAGTGCTGCAGCAAGAATTCCTAAAGCAGCGTTCTTAGCTCCACCAATCTCAACTTCGCCTACTAAGGGCATACCACCCTTGATTGCGTATTGTTCCATATAAAATCCATCCCAATGATTTATATTGAGTGTAACCTTTAAAGGTATACCACAAGAGCCATCCTTTGTCAAAAATCCAGGCTGGCTCAACCCCATCCAATTTAGTATGAAATGTAGTTAAGCGGATTAACCGCAACTCCACCAATTCTCATCTCAAAGTGTAAGTGAGGACCAGTAGAAACACCGGTACTACCACTAAGAGCAATCTTCTGTCCCTGGCTGACACTCTGTCCCGCACTTACGAGGATACGGCTTAAGTGAGCATAACGTGTCTGTCGTCCGTCTGGATGGTTGATGAATACAACATATCCATAGCTTGACATCCAACCTGCATAATATACTGTACCACCACAAGAAGCAACAACGCTTGTACCAAGAGGACAAGCCCAGTCAATAGCTCTGTGGTTAGACAACATACCAGCCATGGTAGAAGTACGATATCCAAATGTACTAGTGATACGTCCTCCCGAAATAGGTTTAATATATGTAGGAGGTATCTTTGTACCTTTCTCAACAATCTTAGGTATTGCCTCAGCAACAACCTCTTCCATTACTGTTTCCTGAGAAACAATATCATTATTTAAATATGAAACCTTTAGAACTGCTTTGTGGAAACCAGATGAAGGATCCTGTCTTGTAACAGCCTGAGTAGTATACCAGCTGTCATTATAGATATACTCAATTGGAGCCTCATAAGTTCCTTCATAATATTCAAGTTCCTCACGTGCTACTGATAGTTCTGGCTTAGGAACCGTAATTGTAAGTTCATCGCCTACTCGGATAACCGAATTAGCATTTGTAAGGTTTTCGTTTAACGCAATAAGATCATCCATCGAAATGCCAGTTTTTGTAGCAATACCTGATAAGGTATCTCCTGAGACAACTTCATAAATAGTCTTCTGTTCTTTGTCCTTAGTAACCTCATCTATTGCGTCAGAAAGCTTTGAAACTTGAGATGCTGGAAGATAAGACTCAACAATCTCAACGCTGTTAGGAAATGACAAACTTACTATTCCATAGTCGTAGTTATCAAAGTTAGTATCTTCGACAGGATTGACTGAAGCTAAAACATTATCAAATGCTTCGAACAAACCGCCTGTACCCAAAACGTTATATGCCTTGGCATTGGCATCGGCCACTTCAACAGTTTCAATCTTGTTAATTACCGGAACCTGAACAGGTAACTCTCTGGTTGCATCGTTAGCGAATGAAACCTGGAACTTACCTTCTGTATCGTATTTTTTAATTGATGTATCCAATAATGCTAAAGCCTCATCGATTGAAGCCAAATTAACCATATATTCGTCAATCTTAACGGTATAAGATTTCTGCATAGTCTGCTTAACTGACTGAACATACTGTTCATATACCTTGGCAACCATCTCATCATGGTTATCAACTTTACCTACCAAAACCTCGCTACCTTCTAACTGATTGTCAGCTTCGATAAGTACCATATTTTCTTCGTCGCCGGCTATCTTACGTCTTGCCTCATTGATAATGCTATCTGCTTCCTCTGGTGTATCACACTTACCAATTTCCACACCATTAACAGCAAGAGTAAATATATTATCGCCGACACTTTTAACTGGTTCAATTGTGGGCAGGAACAGCGCCGCTACAGCCAGCGCGGCGTAACTTACCATTATGAAGTTAACTCTGCACCTTTTAAAGTATCGTGAAATAATCGTCATTAATCTATCCTATATCAAAACCCATCAGGGCGTAATCTACATTTTTATGCCTATACATAATCGTCATTTTACCAATTTTTGCTTAAAAAGTAAAGTAAACTGCCTTTTCGTTAACATTCCGTTAACATTTTAAGAATTTTTATCGAATGTTTGTTCTTTTATTCCTTTATGATATGTCTTATAATTGTCTCATGGACAATATATTTTTTCACATTGATGTAAATTCTGCTTTCCTAAGCTGGACTGCAGTTGACCAACTGAATAAAGGAAGTGAAGTAGACCTTAGAACCATTCCCTCCATTATCGGTGGCGATCAGGACAGACGTCATGGTATCGTTTTAGCTAAATCTATCCCCGCTAAAAAATACCATATAGAAACCGCTGAGCCTATCGTCAATGCGGTTAAAAAATGTCCTAATCTAGTTATAGCTAATCCCGATATTAAAATGTACAGACGGATGAGCAAGGGATTAATGGATTACCTCCATACTCTCACCTCTGATATTGAACAAGCCAGCATTGATGAGTGTTATCTCTACTTTACTCCCATTGCGCATTTATACGAGTCGCCACTAGCCGCAGCTGATATGATTCGAAAAGAAGTCTATGAGCGCTTTGGCTTTACCGTCAATGTCGGCATTTCCGACAAAAAGGTTCTTGCTAAGATGGCCTCAGATTTTACCAAGCCAGATCGTACCCATACTCTATTTTCTTATGAAATTAAAGAAAAAATGTGGCCACTTCCTGTAGGCGACTTGTTTTTGTGTGGAAAATCTGCAGTTGAATCGCTCAAGAAACTGGATATAAAAACGATCGGAGATCTCGCAACCTGCGATTTAGATATACTGACTTCTCACCTTAAAAGTCACGGCAAGGTGCTGTGGAGATTTGCTAATGGAATCGATGACTCAGAAGTTGAAACAGTTAGGCAGGAAGCTAAGGGAATAGGCAATTCTACTACCATTTCTCATGACATTACCGATAGAGAAGAAGCTTCTAAAATAATAGATGAGCTTAGTGAATCTGTAGCTAATCGTATGCATGCAGCAGGAGTTCTTGCTATGCAGATTACTACTGAGATTAAGTATGCAACCTTTAAAAGTGTGTCCCATCAAACTGGACTTAGGTCCCCTATTGAAACCCGTAAAGCCATTTGTGAAGCCGCAATGGCTTTGTTTGACGCCCTTTGGGACGGTTCCCCCATTAGACTGTTAGGTGTGCGCGTCACAAAGCTTATATCAGTAGATGAGCCTGTTCAGCTTAGTATCTTTGATATGCCTTCCCACGCTGTTTACGATAATAAAGTAATAAAAAAACCACAGGATATGAATTTCTCACAGCCTGTGGATAGCGATAAGCAAAAGAAGCTAGATGAAGCTCTTAGAAACATACGAGACCGTTACGGTAAGGACTCCATCAAAAAAGGTATTTAGTTCTTTTTCTGAACTGAATATCCAAACTTACCTACACACTCACCTAGTCCATAGTATTTACCATGTGAGTATGCAATGGGCTTAGAATCTTCAAAATGGAAAGAGTTATTTTCATCCATATATTTGTCATCTACATGAACAGCAACAACTTCAGCCATAAACATTACATGCGAACCTAAATCCTCAGTCTTAACTACTTTACATTCAATGTTTACAGGGCTTTCTTTAATCATGGGACATTTTATCTTTTCACAAGGCTCTGGAGTAAGTTTAGCCTCTACCCATTTATTGACATCACGTCCACTCTTGACACCACAAAAGTCAGTAGCATATGCTAAATCCTCAGTAGTTAAGTTCACACAAAACTCGCCTGTCTCTCTTAATATATTATAAGAGTATCTTTCTTTCCTAACAGAAATTGAAACCATGGGAGGATCTGAATTTATAGTTCCTACCCAAGCTAAAGTTATAATATTAGCTCTACCCTTGCTGTCAGCAAGAGATACCATTACAGCAGGTACTGGATACAACATATTTCCTGGTTTGAAATCTACTTTTGACATTAAAAATAACTCCTAGAAATAAACGTTTATTACATAAAGAACAAGCATCGCAATGCTTGAAACCATAGCTATACCACTCATACATACAGCAACGATCGCTACTGGTTTGATACCTTTAACCTTTTTCTCAATATGCATATGCTGAATTGCAATTGCTTCGGATTGTTGCTTTAGCTCATCAATCATAGCACCCTGAACGTTACGATATACACGAACATTCTCTTTATGGAAGTTTTCTTCCTGTTCTTTAAAAGACTTTTCTAAAGATTCCTTTAACGCTGTCATATCGGCGCTAAGCTTAGCCAGTTCCTCACTTGCATCAGCGCTTAAGCCACTATTTCTTGTCTCTTCAATTTTTTCAATTGCAGCGGCTACTACCTGATTAGTAAGTTCATTGGTTTCTGCGCACTTTAGGTTGAGTCTGCGCATGTCGCTTACAGCCTTTTCAAGATCCTCTACTCTAGCTCTGGCATTTTTAAGCTCATCAGCTTCAGCCTGCGAATTAGCACGAATAATATCTGTTGTGCCAAATCTCTCAGCGATCTTATCTTTAAAACTGTCCATTAAATTACCTCCAAACATGAATCCCCCGATCTGGCTAGTTGCCACTAGTTATTTCAAGATTCCTTACTTCTTCATTTAACAATAACATACGTTCGTCAAGTTGTGAAACGATTTCAGCACAATTAACGAGCTCATTTCTGATATCTTCTGGTACGTTTTCAAACTTATAGTTAATCTTATGCTCAAGACTTGCCCAAAAGTCCATTGCTACTGTTCTAATCTGTATTTCTACCTTAGTATGGACAATCTTATCAGTAAGGTAAACTGGAATTGTAACTAACATATGGTAGCTCTTGTAGCCACTGGGCTTAGGGCTTTCAATGTAATCCTTAACTTCAATAATCTTAATATCAGCCTGTGTTGCAATGATATTAGCTATTCTGTAAATATCGCTCTGGAAAGAACAGATTACACGTACTCCGGCAATGTCGTTGACATAGGTAACCATATTTTCAAGAGTTGATTCCTTGCCATACTTCTTGAGTTTTTTAACTATACTCTCTGGCGTCTTAATACGCGATTTAATATGCTCTATAGGATTATAGTTGTGTACATGCTGAAATTCCTCATTCAGAATTTCAAGCTTTGTATTAATTTGCTTAAGTGCTGAATTGTAAACTAAGGTAACTTCATTCCATGTCTGGACTTCGTTTACAATCTCAGCGTCATAATCAGCTTTCACATTTTCTGTATTCATATTTTTGTTGTCCCCGAAATTTTTATATAGCTTGTGCCTTAATTAGTATATCATAAATGAATTTGATTTTTTGAATATTTTTTACAGTTTATAAGCGATTAATCTAAATTTAATAGTTTTTTTATATTATGTAAATCGGCAGAGTAACAGATCAAAATGGAGGACTCAAAAATGAAACTACGTGGTAAGATATTACTTTTCGTTGCGATACCGCTGTTCGTAACATCTACAATTGTTTCTATTCTAGTTTCTAGGGCTATTAAGTTTGCAATGGAGCAGCAGATATCTGCTTCATTAGAAGCTACAGCTTACGTTTATAGAGATGCAATATCACTAAAAGATCAGGAGAATGATTTCCATCTCGACGAAAACGGCATTCTATGGAATGGCGACACGTATAATGTAACAGCAGATACTGAAATGCCAGATCTTTTGATTGCAGAAACTGGAATTTCACTTACAATCTTTTATGGAGATACTCGAGTAGTAACTTCCTTAACTGATGAAAGTGGAAATAAGATGGTCGGTTCAAAAGCAAGCGACGCAGTTAAGCAAAAAGTATTAGTCAATGGTGAAAACTATTTCGCAACTGGTATCAATATCGGTGGAATGCCCATGTACGGCTATTATATGCCTATGTATGGTGCAGGTCACACTATCGTCGGTATGGTATTCGCGGGTGTACCTAAAGAGATTGTGGATTCAGCTTCTAGAGAAGTAATCGCTGGAAGTGTTGCACCATCATCTTTATTCTTCATCATTGCTATGATAGTAATCTTATTTATTACTAAGAAGATGATTAAACGATTCTCAGACTGTGTATCTACTCTTGAAGTCATTTCTAATGGCGACCTTACAGTTGAAATTGATGAAAAGATGATGAATATCAAGGATGAAAGCGGTATGATTTTAAGAGCATGCGCTTCATTAAAAGAAAGACTTACAAATACACTTGATAATATCATTGAAAAGAGTGGCGATGTTGACGAGACAGCATCAGCTCTAGGAGAAGCATCTGAAGAATGTGCTACAACAATTTGTCATGTTGAGCAGGCAGTTAATGATATCTCATCTGGCGCTACAAGCCAGGCTGCAGATACAGCCAACGCAACAGAGCATGTAATTAAGATGGGTGGACTAGTAGAGGAAACTAATGAAAGTGTTGAACGCCTTACAGGAATCGCAGGCGAAATGGAAGGAAGCAGTATTACAGCTAACCAGACACTTGAAAAACTCGAAAAAGTTAATGAAGAAGCTAAATCAGCAATCGATGTTATCTATGAACAGACTAATACTACAAACGTATCTGCTCAGAAGATTAGCGAAGCTGTAAGCCTTATTACAGAAATTGCTGAAGAAACCAACCTTCTTTCTCTCAACGCTTCTATCGAAGCTGCTAGAGCTGGAGAAGCAGGTAGAGGATTCGCCGTCGTTGCATCACAGATTCAGAAGCTTGCTGAACAGTCTAACGAATCAGCTAAGACTATTGAACAGATTATTACAGCACTTATTTCTGATTCAGAAAAATCTGTTGAAACAATGAACGAAGTTAAGAATATCATGGAACGTCAGAGTGACATGGTTAATGAAACAGAAAAGACCTTCGGCGAAGTGCTTGACGGAATCAAGGCTTCAAGAGAAGGAATTAATGATATCTCTAGCAACATGAGCTCACTTAACAAGACACGTGAAGTCGTTGTCGACATCGTTTCTAACCTTTCTGCAATTGCTGAAGAAAATGCTGCAAGTACAGAAGAAACAAACGCTGCAGTTTCTGAAGTATCGGCAAGTGTTCAGCAGGTATCTGCTAGCGCAGCTACACTCAAGTCAATTGCTGATCAGTTAAATAAAGCAGTAAATACATTCAAGACAAAATAGAATGCTTTTTTACTTAATATAATAAGGCCCCTTCGAACTTTCCGAAGGGGCCTTTGTTTTATTTAACTTTTACACTAGTTCTTTTTTCTATTAAGAAGAATTACAACGCCACCAGAAAGTGCAGCAAGTAAAGCTACAAATACAACAATAGTAGCAGTTAATTTACTATTCTTTTTCTCTTCAGGTTTTACTGCGTCAGCACTGTCAGTAGCAGACTTTGTAGGTTCATCAACCTTAGCACCTAATACTTCTTCAACTTCTTCCTGCTCAGTTGTCTCAACTGTTTCAACTGTCTCAGAGGTATTATTCTCTTCTACTACAGCCTCTTCAGTATCATTAGCTGCTTCAGGAGTAACTTCCTGTGTTGCAGTTTCCTGAGGTCTTACATAGCTTTCATTAGCTACAGAAGTTGTAGTAGCAGGTGTTGTAACTGTAGGTGCTGCTTCTTCAGTCTTGTTGTCTGTTGTAGGAGCTGTCACATCAGTGTTTCCTGTTGAAGGATTCTCTGAAGGATTTGTTCCAGGATTAACTGGAGTCTCAGACTTCTTATCAACTAATACTATTGTTCCAAATACTGCAGGAGAAGACCATCCGTTTCCACTGTTATCAGCCCAGTTAAGAGTACCTACTCTCTTTCCACCTTCTGCATCATTTACCTGGATATCAAATCCAACTGATGTTGCATCCTTAGCTTCAATGTCAGTCCACTTAATTGCTGCTTCAATAACATATCCATCTTCTGTAACTGTTACAGCTGATTCGATGTTTTCAGCAAGGCACTTCTTACCGTTGAAGGTCTGTACATTTTCATAATTTACTCTGTACTGCTTATCATCATCTTCGTATGAACCAGACTTGTGGTTGTTTTCGTCGATGAAGATTTCAATAGAGTCTTTTTCATGGTCAGCAGATGCTGTTGCATCAAGTACTGCGTCCTTAACTGTAGCAAGGATGTAGAGCTTTTCTTCATCCCATACAAGCTTAGCTGTTGCAGATGCATTAGATGTTGCATTGATTGCAAGCCCAAGTTCTGTTGCATCTTCCCAGGCCTTGTCATCGCCCTTACCATCAACTACTGCTGTACCCTTTGTAATCTTTTCAGAGTTCTTGAATATTGTCTTAGCATAGTAAGTGTTTTCAATAGTCTGCTTTAATCTGGTATCGCCAAATGCAGCCTGCTTTCCGTTATTGTTTACTACTACGTCAAAGATAAGCTTATTAGCCTTGATTGCTTCATAATCAACTGCGAATTCAAGTACTGCTTCGTAACCATTTTCTGTACGCTTTAATGAATCGCCTGTTGCTACTACTGAGCCAGCTTCATCACCATATGCATAGTAAACAGTTACTTTATCAGTTGCATCTACTGACTTGTCAGGAGAAACAACTTTAATTCTAATGCTGTTTTCGTCATATACTTCAGGAACGATTTCTACTAAACCATCACCTGATTTAAATGTATATGATACGCCAGCGCTAAACTTATCATCTGCTGCCTTAACTAAGGTTACAGTCTTTTCTTCGGGAGCTAATTCTCCAGCTTCAGCAATTGCCCAGAATGCACCCTTCGCTTTGTAGTTATTATCAAAGAGAAGAGGATACTGCTTAGCGTTAGAAGTTGAACCACCACCAACATTGTTCTGGCTCTGTAACCAAGAGTGCTTATCTGTTACACCCCAGATTGTCATAGCGGTAAATTTAACTCCGTCCTCGCGAAGCCTTCTGATTGAGTTATAAATATCAAGATAACGCTGTGTTAACTTTTCATCCTTAGGTCCTGAGCTTCCCTTGAAGTCTAACTCAGTTACCTGTACTGCACCTACGATTGCAGCATACTTTCTAGCTGCATCCATAAATGTTGCGGCCGAAGGAGAGTTCATATCATAATGAGCCTGCATACCAAATGCATCGATTCTTGCACCAGGTGTAGCTTTTACATCACGTAATAACTGTTCAATACTTGCAACCTTACCAGCCATTGTATCGTTGTAATCATTGTAGTAAAGCTCTACAGATGGATCCATATATCTGTTAGCATATACGAATGCATTGCAGATAAATTCCTGGCTACCATAAATTGCCCACCAGTCAGTAGTCTTACCGTTAAAGTCTTTTCTGTATCCGCCGCCATCGCTGACTGCTTCATTTACAACGTCCCAACCATAGAACATTCCCTTGTACTTGCTATCTGCACCAGTAAAGTGTTCACTTACTGTCTTGATATAGTATTCAAGTCTTAAGTTCATTTCTTCTTTAGAAACATATGCACCGTTTGATACATAGCCTTCACGGAAGAACCATGTAGGCATCTGTGAATGCCATACTAGTACGTGACCTCTAACCTTAATCTGGTCATCAGGATGTTCATTGTTGTACTTAAGGATAACATCAAGTCTGCTTTCGGGGGTGCTATATTTAAGTTCAGGGAAGTCGAACTCAACACCATTAAGGGTTACCTTCTTAAGTTCGCCATGTGAGCTTCCAAGGATTGTATCAGGCTTTAATTCGTTTCCAAGAGTAATTGCATTGAAGTGCTTTAATGCAAGTGCAATGTCGTTCTCGTCGCCAAATTCATCGTAGCTCATTGCAGTACCGATTAAGAAATCATCACCCATAGTTGCCTTAACAGCATCTCTTAAGTTGATAATATCTTCTTCAACACCCTTGTCTACAACCTCGCGCTCTGCAGTGTCATATACGATTGTTACATTTTCAATTGTTACACTGTAAGGATATACTCCTTCAGTTTCCTCGGCCTGAGCCATTACTGCGAATTTAGTTGCAATACCTTCAGCAGCAGGGAATGCATAAGTTGTAGAACCCTTCTTGCCATAGTCTGCCTTTAATTCAACGTCCTTTTGATCTTCTGAATCCTTAGCAGGATCAGCATATACCTTGAATGAAATTTCGTTTTCCTGGCCGCTTACCTTAATCTTAAGAGACTTAACTCTCTCCATATCAATTTCACGGCCTAAGTCAATTACGTACTCATCCCAACGCTTCTCAAATGTAAGCTTGTTTCCAATAGGCTGTGAATCTTCACCCCAGTGTTCTCTGAAGTTAAGTGATTCACCTTCATAAACGTATGTCTCTTCCTGTTTTTCAGTAGAGGAACCTGCCTTAAGATTTACTACTACGCTTTCAATAGTAACTGAGTAAGGGTAGTTACCTTCTACATCAGGATCAGGCATAGACATAAATGCTATTTTCTTGATTTCATTACCTGGTTCAGGTGTAAATGTATATTCTGTATTTCCTACAACATTATAGTCGTGGAACCATTCGGAGGTAGCTTCGCCATAGAACTTAACGCAAATCTGGCCACCCTGATCCTTGACATTAACTACTACAGATTCAATGTTATCTGTGCTGATAGCTTCTTCAAAGATATATCCATATTCCTGATAACGGCTATTATAGTTAAGTGTAGGACCCTGAACATCTGAACCATTCCAAGGATTTACAAGGCCAGAAAGCTCTTCAGCTCCTAGTACAATTGCTTTTTTCTTGAGAGTGATTTCAATACTCTTTAAGGTAGCACTGAAAGGTGCGTCATCCTTATGAGACATAAATCCAAAGCTTGCAACTACACCCTCTGTAGGAACTGAAACATCGTAGGATGTTGCTCCTGCATAATCGAACTTACAAGGAGTAGTATTATCTAAATCACCATTTCCTGTTGCTTTTGTGTTGTAAACCTTGATTGCAAGGCTACCTGTCTGATCTGTTACGTTTACCTTGATGCTTTCAATATCAGCTGCATTGATTTCCTCAGGTAAATCTGCGCAGAATTCATAATAATTTGAAGGGAATGTCATCACACCATTTTCAGGCTTTGTTGATGTATTCCAACGATAATACATGTTTAAATCTTTAGCTTCATAAACTAATGTACCAATTAAAGGCTTAGCAGGTGTTTCTCCTGGCTTAGGATTTTCAGGCTGTACAACAGGAGCCTTAGCTTCTTCTGTTACAAACTTGATACCTGTTACATTGATTGTACGAACGCCTTCTTCCTTGTTCATAAGAGCAAGACCTACAACGCCATCCTTATTGGTAATATCAAGAACCTTCTGTCCATAGTTTACTTCAACCTGGGCGCCACTAGCATCAATTGACTTGATTGAAAGATTAGAAGCATCATCTGTTACTACTTCAATCTTCTTAATTCCTGCTTCAAGTATGCTTTCAGGAATTGCAAATCTTGCTTCCTGATACTGCTTTTCATATTCAAGTGCAATGGTCTTGCCATTTTCATCAGCAACCTTCTTAAAGCCATAACCACCCATGCTCTGTAAATCATCAAGTGAGTACATTGCTGAGTTTACTTTCCAGCTTGCTGCCTCTAATGCACCGTTAAATACAAAGTAAAGATCATTTACTCCATTAATGTTTTCTAAATCAGCCTTAACTACAGCATATTCACCGTTTGTATCAGAAACTGCGATAGTACCAACCTTTGTACCCTTCTCGCTACCTACTAATACATCAACTGTTGTTGCAGATGAAGCCTTTACTGTCATTTCAATAGAAGCAGCTCCGGCATTGAAGTTAACTCCCTTAACACCAGTGAAGTCACCTTCAGTTACTGTTAATACAGTGTCACCGCTTCCGAATACTTCAACACCCTTCTGTCTGAAGATTGTTGTTGCCTTCTGAGCTACATAAGGGTTAAGAGTAGTTGTCTGTGCAACACCCTTCATGGTACCTGTGATTCTGTTAATCTTTCCATCTGTTACTGTTACTTCATCAAGCTGAGTTGTGCGGTATCCAAGGGCTGAACCTACAGCAAGCTTTTCAAGTGCTCTTGCATGGTATGCAATGTAAAGCTTTCCGTTAAACTCAAAGAGTGAGTGATGGTTGTTACCGTTTCCATCATTAAAGAATGATGAAGGGTTAGCGAAAATATCGCTTACATAAGTGAAAGGTCCCATAGGGTTATCACTTACCATATAGTGAATTGTACCGCTCTTGAAATTGCTTCCACCATCAAAGTTAGAGCAGTATGAGTAATAATACTTGTCACCAATCTTGTTGATGCCTGAATCCTCGAAAAGATAAGGAGGATTAATCTGAACAGGATCACCTGCAAGGCTTATCATATCATCGCCTAATTTAACTACTCTGGCTGTTCCAGGATCAGCTTCCTTTCCGCTTGGAACACCACCGCCAAAGTAAAGATAACCTGTTCCGTCATCATCTACAAATACTGCGGGGTCGAATAACCATTCAACAGTATTGCAGGTAGGAGTCTGTCTGCTTACTAACTGCTTTCCTAAAGGATCAACGAAAGGTCCTGTAGGGCTGTCAGATGTTAACACACCGATTCCTGAACCATTATCTGCAAAGTAAAGGAAGAACTTTTCCTTACCATCAATTGTCTTGTGCGCAGCGCAAGGTGCCCATGAGTTATTAGCCCACTTAGCAGCCCCATCAGGATTCTGCTTTCCTGCTACAGGGATTGCGCCGTGATCAGTCCAGTTCACTAAATCCTTAGAGCTAAAGCAGTTAATTGTTGTAATCTTACTGTATGTATTCTCACCAAGCTTCTTACCAGCATACTGGTAAATATCATTTGTTGAGTAAACATATACTGTATCGCCATAAACCATTACACCAGGGTCAGCGCTGTATCTCTGAGTAACGATGGGGTTACTATTATCAGCGCTCTTAAAGCAGTCCACAGTAAGGTCACCCTTTACTGGTGCATTGGGATCATCAACTACAGGATCGCCAAGCTTGATAGTAATTGTTCCTACTACCTTTTCATTAGCACCATCTAATAAGTTCATAAGTGCTATTTCGCCGATTTCAGCAGGATCGCCCTGAAGGTTCGAATCTTTAATTGTATTATTTCCATATACAACGCCTAACTCAGTATGGCTGCTATCAGCCTTGCAAAACTTAACCGAGAAGTTACTTGAGTCAGCTTCAACCTTAGCCTCAATAATACGTCTAGGATCAATATTCTCAGGAATTGTTAGGAATAACTGTGAATGCTGTTTTTCAAAAGTAACCTTAACCGAATTTTCATCAACAGGGATAATATCTGTACCCCATTTAGCAGCAACTGCTAAATCAGTTAACTTATATGTAAATACACGCTGATCTTCTACGGGCTTATTTTCTTCACTTGAAGTCTTAGCCTTTAAGTCAAAAGAAATGGACTTGATCGACTTAACAGCTTCTCCCTCAGATGTGTTCATAAGACCTACGATGCAAATCTCGTCCTTTTCAACACCATTCTTAATGCTGTCAAGATTTACTGTTAAAGCACCAAATCTCTCAGCACCTGCAACAAAGTTATTTCGGTTAGCAGAAAGCTTAACGCAGAACTCTGTAGCATCTGCATCAACTGACACTGAATTAATACGCTCAGCTGTTACCCCTTCAGGGAACTTATAGAAAACCTGAGCAAACTGTTTAGCGAATTTGATATCGTATTTTCCATCAGCACTATCAATCTCTGAATCCCAAACAGCGACTGTTTCAAGATCAGCGGGCTTAAAAGTGTAAACACCTGCTGCATCAGTAACAACTGTCTTGCCAGCTTCTGGTGCAGGATTAGCCTCAACCTTTTCGCCTAAAACGAAAGTGATTTTTCCGATGGATTTAACTGCACTACCATCTTTAAGGTTCATTATACCCAGGATACAGATGTCATCACGATTAATTCCATCCTTAACAGTGTTAAGTGTAATAGCGTTCTGGCCATACACTACTGCTGCTTCAGGATATTCTTCGTCGTTTGTAACAAGCTTTAATGACAAGTCTGTCTTGTCTGCCTCAACAGACACCGATATTAATCTGTCCGCTGTAATTCCATCTGGGAATTTTAAAAATAATTGTGAAAACCGTTTTTCGAAAGAAACGTCATAGTTTCCGTCTGTCTGGTCAACTGTAGTGTCCCATCTGTTTATGATCTCAAGATCAGATGCGTCATAGACGAATGAGCCTGCATTGCCCAGTTCTTCGATAGTGTAAGTCTTGCTCACACCAGAGTCAGCCGATTCTGCGGCCGATACTTCGATGGCAAGTGGATTAACAGTAGTGACAACTAATAAAGCTGCCAGCACTGCTGCTGCCATCCTCATGAACTTCTTTTTCATTTTTACCCTCCCGATTGCCCCAACGCAATCTTCTATATAGTTTTGGACTACTTTGATACAATATCATGCATTTATTGCTTTTCGCTTTGCATCATCGAGCATCTTTTCCTTAAAAATTGCTTACATTTCTTACATTCTACGAAATCTGTTAAGTTGAGGGAATTGTCGTATTTTTTAAACAGTTTTGGCAATAAAAAAAGCTCTGGAGTAAACCATACTCCAGAGCAATTTGTGGCATATATTTTTTGATAAAACTTGATATGAATCTAGTCTTCGTAACCGTTAGGGTTGTTCTTCTGCCAGTTCCATGAATCAGCGCACATTTCCTTGATGCCATTTTCAGCCTGCCATCCAAGTTCCTTGGCCGCTTTATCAGCTGATGAGTAGCATGTTGAAATATCTCCAGGACGTCTGGGGCCGATTTCATAAGGAATCTTTACGCCAGTAGCATCTTCAAAGTTCTTAACGATGTCAAGTACACTGTAGCCTACGCCTGTACCTAAGTTATAAATCTTAAGTCCAGCATTTTCCTCAATCTTCTTAAGAGCCTTAACATGTCCCTTAGCAAGGTCTACTACGTGAATATAGTCACGTACGCCTGTACCATCATGAGTATCATAATCATTTCCAAATACAGTTAAATGATCTCTCTTTCCAACTGCAACCTGTGTAATATATGGCATTAGGTTGTTAGGAATTCCATTGGGGTTCTCGCCGATTGTACCTGACTTGTGAGCTCCGATAGGATTAAAGTATCTAAGTAAGATTACATTCCATTCAGGATCAGCCTTCTGCATGTCTGATAAAATCTGTTCAAGCATTGACTTGGTCCATCCATAAGGATTAGTGCAGGTTCCCTTAGGGCATTCCTCTGTGATAGGAATAAACGCAGGATCGCCATAAACTGTTGCTGATGAAGAAAAGATTATGTTCTTAACTCCATGCTGTCTCATAACATCAACCAAAGTTAATGTACCAGCGATGTTATTTTCATAATATTCCCAAGGCTTAGCAACTGATTCACCAACGGCCTTAAGTCCAGCAAAGTGAATACATGCGTCAACCTTCTCTTCGTCTAAAATTTTATTGAGTGCATCTCTATCAAGGATATCAGCCTTATAGAAAGGCACCTTCTTGCCAGTAATTTTAGCTACTCTTTCAAGCGACTTTTCGCTTGCATTATGAAGGTTATCAACTACAACTACGTCGTAACCTGCGTTCTGTAACTCAACAACAGTATGTGAGCCAATATATCCAGCTCCACCAGTTACAAGAATCTTCATATTTAATTCCTCCTTATTAACAAGGTCTTATGTTCTTTTGCTACAATCAGTATAGGTGCGAGAACACGCAATAGCAATAATTTCATGTTACCACAAACTGTCAAAATGTTAGGTTGTTATCTTAAGTCTAGAGACTGATTGTTTCGCCAGGATTAACCTTGTAATCTTTATCCTCGCACTTAAACCACATCGGCATAGCGTTAGGGTTATAGCACTTGGTCATATCTGTATCAAACTCAAGACGCTTAAAAGCATCCTGGTAATCATAGATTTCTATATTTGTTGCGTACCATATTTCATCGTGATTAGCCATTTTAGCAGCAAATTCTTCGATTACATGCCAGTTATCATGCTCCTCGAATTCGTATGAATGGCCCCATAAGTAAAACATTTTAGGTGACCATTTGCCGCAGTTAGGATCTGTTAAAAACTGGTCAGCAAGCTCCATAAGCTTAGGGTCATCATGGTGGCATGTTGCAGGCAATCTCAGCCAGTCTGTAGGCATTTCAAAATTGTGAGTAGAGTGAACGGTTCTTGAATAGCAGATACCAGAATTTTTAATCATCTCAACAACTGCATCATTGTATGTACCATATGGATATGCCATTCCTCTAACAATTCTATTAAAGTCCTTTTCAAGGCATCGTCTGTCTTCGATAATCTCATAGTTAGCAGCATTTAAAGGAAGCTGTTCAAGCCAAGGATGTGTGTATCCATGAACTGCCACTTCCATTCCGCTATTTGTATAAAGCTCTAAAACCTTGCTTCTAGGCATTCTTCGATGAATCTGTCCTACAGGATATTTTACATCTTCTGGTGCATATAATCCGCTATTTAAATTGAAGGTTCCCTTAAGATTATATTTATGCATAATCTCTATGAGCTTAACATCCTGTTCTACCCCGTCGTCATAGCTAAGTGTAAGAGCCTTAGATTTTCCTCCTGGAAATCTCATATAAAACTGTGCCATGTTTCCTCCCATTTCTATGTGCTTTTAGCACATCCTCCTCAATATTAAAACATCTCCTTTAAGTTTAAAGATGCCTGATACAATTCTTTCTTGCTTGCTGGAATCTTTCCCGTAGGGCTAATCGAAGCATCATTTGCTAAAAGTGCAACTGCCTCCTTCATGGAGCAGCCTTGCTTTATTACTACATCCACAAGCATAGCCTCGAGCGAAAGTGAAGCTTCTGCTTCTTCTTTTGCCACAGGCTCATAGTACATTACAAATGCGTACTCGCCCTTTTCAGCATTAGGATTAGCAGAAAGTTCTGCGTAAACCTCTCCAACCGACCCTCTGTAGGTGCGCTCGTGAAGCTTGGTCAGGTCGTTACAAAGTGCAATTCTTGCTGTAGGAAGTTCTTTATCTATAAGCTTAAGTGTATCTAAAATTCGCTTAGGTGATTCGTAAAAAATGTATGTTTCAGGTCTGTTTCCTCTGATGTAGTCGAACACATCCATGGCTTCCTTCTTTTCTCTTGGGAAAAAGCCCATAAAGGCAAAAGAAGCACTAGGCAGACCCGATACTGAAATTGCAGTAGCCGCAGCACACGAACCAGGGATTCCTATTACCTCTATTCCTGCTGCCGCGCAGGCTTCAACAAGTACAAAGCCAGGGTCATTAATGCAAGGGGTTCCCGCATCGGATACTACTGCCATATTTTTGCCCTGATTTATTTCACTAACAAGGTATGCTACGGTTTCATGCTCATTAAACTTGTGGTTAGCGGTCATGGGGGTATGGATATCAAAATGAGCTAAAAGCTTCATTGTGTTTCTGGTATCCTCTGCAGCAATCACGTCAACTTCTTTTAAAGTGTTGATTGCACGCTCTGACATATCCCCTAAGTTACCAATTGGTGTAGCCACCACATATAATTTTCCAGCCATTATAAGTTAAGTCCTTTTGCTTCGTCGCATCCTAATACTACATTCATACACTGAACTGCAGCACCAGAAGCGCCTTTTCCTAAATTATCAAAACGAGCTGCAACTACAACTCTGTCATCATTACCTGTTACATAGATTTCAATTCCGTCCCAGCCTGAGCATCCATCTGTGAAAATAACTCCACCTGCTTCTACATCAGCGCCAAGGGGCATCACCTTTACAAATTTCTCGCCTTCATAATATTCAGCATAGAAATCTCTTATCTGCTTAGGTGTGGTTTTGCCCTTTAATAAATCCGTATATAAAGGAAGCTCTACTACCATACCACTATAATAGTCAGTAGTCATAGGAGTAAATAAAGGTTCTCTTTCCATTCCAGTGATAGCCTTCATTTCTTTTAAATGCTTGTGAGCCTGTCCCCATGCATACATTCTTGCTGAACCAAATTTGGAATCTTTATCAGGATTTTCATATTCGGCAATTAGTTTTTTACCACCGCCCGAATATCCAGAGATACCAACAGCAACTACAGGGTAGTCTCTTAGCATGATTCCGTTCTTAACTAATGGATATGCAAGTGTAATAAAACCTGTAGCATAGCAGCCGGGAACAGCTATTCTTTTGCTTGATTTGATTGCCTCTCTAAATCTAGGTGAAAGCTCGGGGTATCCATAAGCCCACCCTTCTTCAGTTCTATGAGCTGTTGAAGTATCAATGATAACCGTATTTTCATTTTCTACAAGCTCAACGGCCTCTCTAGCCGCTTGGTCAGGCAAACACAAGAATGTGATGTCTGATTCATTAATATATTTCTTAATTGTCTCAGGGTCTTTTCTTAGTTCAGAAGGAATCTTCATGATTTCAACATCATCTCTTCCCTCGAAACGCTCAAATATTCTAAGTCCAGTAGTACCTTCGCTACCATCAATAAATACTTTAACTGCCATAGTCTTACCTCTTTTACCTCTTTTACCTCTTTTATCTAGTATTTTATGATTGTAGGCGCTTCACGTCAATAAAGCAACAAAAAAGAAGTATGCCAAAACAATCCAGTAATATTTATTCAGGCATACTTCTATATTAATATCTTCTTCGATTAATTCCAGTTTCCTTATAATATCTTTCTTTGTCAGCATACATACGCTTATCAGCAAGCTTCATAACATCCTTGTATGAGCCGCCTTCTACTTCGCTCGAAAGCGCATAACCTAAAGATACACTGACTTTTATATCTTCGTGCATAAGATTCTCATTTTCAATTTCTTCTCTAAGTGCGGCTTCCATTTCTTTCAGCCTGTACCCAGGCTTTTTAGGCGCTATGACAGTGAACTCATCTCCGCCCAGTCTTACTATGGTCTCACCCTGGTTGTATACCTTTTTTAGGATATTAGCAAATCTTATAATTAGTTCGTCACCTTGAATATGACCATATATGTCATTAGCAGTTTTAAGACCATTTAAGTCAAATAAAGCTATCCCATATTCCTTGCCATCTTCAATATATTCGTCGAGAATTTCATGGCATTTACGTCTTGTATACAGACCCGTTAGTGGATCATTATAAGCCATCTTAATATAAATGTCATTCTCAGCCGCCTTGTAAGTCTGAGCTCTCATTTCAGCAAGAAAATCTGTAAGAAGTGAAACTACAAATATAAGAGCAGCTACACCTATATAGCTTTGAAAATTGCTCTCAATCTTTTTAGAGCTGTCTAAGTATTTAACTATATTAAACATTGCAAGGTCTCTAATAGCAACTAATAGCATTCCTCCAAAGCCCCAGCACAAAATCTTATGTCTTTTGTTTGTGATAAGCTCTGATATCAGAACATAAATTATGAATAGGCCTGAAACCACCATATATAACTGGTAGGTTTTTACAAAAGCAGAGAAATGTAAGACATTTATGCTTTGGCATACAACTATCACGCAAAAAAGGACAACCTGTATTCCCAACAAAATGTCATATAATATTCTTTCAAGCTTTCTGTCTCTACGTTCAATATCTGGCTGTAGATAAAGAAGCAGTGGAAACATTATCAGATACAGCGAAACATATTCAACAAAAGATTTAACCCTTAATCCAGTCGAAAAAACTAAAGCCAGGTCATTATTACAAAGCGTCCAGCAGCCCACAACCAGTGAGTAAACGCCAATTCCAAAGAGACGTTCAAGCTCTCGCATCTTAAAGTAGGCTAAAAATGCAACAAGCGAAATGCACGTTCCTGCAGCCATTAATCCTAGTGCTACATAAAGATCAATGAATCTTTCATTAAGATAATCCCTTATTGCAGTAGCTTCATTGTATATCTCTGGAGGAGTAATAGTCGAGAACGAATTGTTTTCTGTTGAAAGATATGTCATTCTAAGCGACTTACCGCCCACACCATCCGGAAGATGTACAAATGTATGCCCGTAGCCTATAAATCTTCCTAAAGCATAATCATTATTGCCTATATTAAAGTAAAGTTCATCATCTATGTATATGTTTACTACAGAATGAATCGAATGAACTAGCAAGCAAGAGCCGTCCTTAACCTGACTGGGTAATTTCCCCTCAATCTCTATATACGTGCCTTTCATAGCAACATCCATACGAAACTCGTCCAAAGAAACATTTTCATATAAATCTTTATTATTTAGTTCTACCATCCATCCCGTGTTAAGCACTGTCTTGCTGATCTTTTTACGTTCTAGTCTGCTATGCGCCAAAGGGGTAATAATCAGAGTAAAAGCACACAAAAACAAGAATATGTGTAATAACACTCCAAGTTTTTTCTTCAAATAATAATCTCCTGGTTAATTTTTTGTATCAGATAATACTGTTTAGACGTAGTACCTGACAGTACACGATTATCGCCTATATCATACCTCTTAATAATTAACAGGATTATCTGTCTCCATCCATATCTTCGATATCATAAGTATCATATATAGCTTCAGTTTCTATCAGTTTCTCATAGCGGCCTTCTACCTCGGCTTCGACACGTCTAAGCGCCTCTTCGTATCCTTTCAGTGCAGCAAATGGCATAAATTGCTTAGCACGTTCCTCAGTGGTCATATTTATATGTACATTGTTTTTCACATTCTATGACCTCCTATCTGATTGTTTCTCTCGATTGTAGTTCCACCATCCTCTAGGTTCATGCCTTTTAAAATTGCATTCTTGCCATACTTAGTCTTGATAGAAAGCATGGCTTTTTGCATCTTGTTTTCTCGTTCAAGCTCATTAGGATCTGTAAAAATATCAAACTGGACATAGTCTGTATCCATCAGATTATTGTATGAAAGATTTATTCGCCTGATTGCAAGGTTTGGGTCTTTTATTCTTAGATACAAATCTTCAACAGCCTTTACTATTGTTTTAGCTGAGCTTGTTGCAACTGAAAGTCTGGCGCTTCCTCGTTCAGATGCCATATGAAGCGAATTTGAATAACCTAAATAAAGGGTGATTGATTCAGTAATCTTTTCTTTGGCCACTAGCTCAAGGCACAAAAGATCAGCCATTTCCTTGACTACCAGTAAGCCCTCGATGTGTTCATAGTCTCTAGGCAGGACTTGTCCGTTAGAAATACAGTTTGTTCTAGGGCGATATGCCTTTATGTCTTTCATGGTTGTAGTCTCACGACCATGAGAATGATCTATCAAAAGTTCGGCATCAATCCCAAAAAGATGATACAAAAGCTCGGGATCTGCATGTGCAATATCACCCATTGTCTCCATTCCGTTTTGATTGAGCCTGCGAACTGTGCCAGGCCCTATACGCCAAAAGTCGGTTAAAGGAAGATGATTCCACAGCTTTTCGCAGTAAGTCTTTTCATCAAGGATTCCTATGTGGTCTGGTACGTGCTTAGCTGTAATATCCAGTGCAATCTTAGCAAGATACATATTAGTGCCGATGCCACAAGTTGCCGTAATTCCTGTTTCCTTGTAAACAGCTTGCATCATCTCGATACTCAATGCCTTGGCCGTCTTCCCATATAGCTCAAGATAATCTGTTACATCCATAAATACCTCATCGATAGAGTAAACATGGATATCATCCTTAGAAATATATCTAAGATAAATCCCATAGATTTCAGAAGATACTTCAATGTAAGTCTGCATCCTGGGAGTCGCCATAATGTATGTAATTGTCTTAGGTATTTCAAATACCCTGCATCTGCCTGGTACGCCTAGTGCTTTCATTGCTGGTGAGACAGCCAGACAGATTGTCTTCTCTGATCTTTCGGGGTCCGCCACTACCAGATTAGTTGTAAAAGGGTCAAGGCCTCTTGACACACATTCCACTGAAGCATAAAACGATTTAAGGTCGATGCAAACATAAGTTCGTGATTTCATGCTTTTATTATGCATAAGTTTTGTGAGTTTAGCAACTGCGATTCGTATTTTTGCTTTTTGCATTATTACATTATTAGCTTGACGATTAGTAAGAATCCGGGCACTTCGGCTTTTTATTCGTATTTTTGCTTTTTCTATACATTTTTTGTTCTTAATTACGCTGTTCTTCGCTAGCAAGCCTAAAGATGTTCTTTCGCAAGGTGATTTGTACTTTTTTAATGTCATATCTTCGATTTGGTACAAATTTTGTCCTCTCTTCCCCGGATTTTCCTAAAAAGCCGAAAGCCACCAGAAAACAAATCTAACTAGTCACATCTTCATATACAAAAACACCCCGCCGTCAGTGACAGCGAGGTGTTAAAACCTATGTGATTTCTGTTATTTCATTATGTACTTTGTAAGTGTGTTGATGATTGCACCCTCACCAGCAAGAAGCTCAACAAAGTAGCTTTCTGTAAGCTCTCCTAAACCTACTTCATAAAGGTTAGAACCAAAGATAGTAGCGTCTGAAAGAATAGGATATACCTTGTCATGGATGTCTGTATCTCCAAGCTTAATGTCTGCTACATAAGGTCTTACGGTATCAAGAAGTGGATCTGAGCTAGGTTCGAAGGTCTCACCCTTATCATTGATGCCCATTAAATATCTGAGCCATCCTGCAAATACTAATGGAATAATCTTTAAATTCTTTGTATCAAGATCAGCACGTGCTTCGTAAGCCTTGATAGTCTCACCAAATCTGATTCCTAACTTCTGTGAAGTGTCAGTTGCGATTCTCCAAGGCGAGTCAGGCATGAATGGATTAGGTACGCGGATATTAACTACTTCATCAATGAACTTTTTAGGATCAAGTACACCAGGGTTAACAACTACTGGTAAGCCTTCTTCATATCCGATGATTTCAACCATATGTTTAAGAACAGGGTTCTTCATTTCTTCGGAAATAAGTGTGTATCCAAGCAAGCAGCCATAAACCGCAAGAGCTGTGTGAAGAGGATTAAGGCATGTACAAACCTTCATCTTTTCAACCTTATCTACGGTTTCTCTTTCTGTATAAATCACGCCTACCTTGTCAAGTGGAAGCTTTCCATTAGGGAATGCGTCTTCTATTACAAGATACTGGCATTCTTCAGCATTAACAAAAGGAGCAACATAAGTGTTCTTAGAAGTGATAACAGGCTCAAGTCCTTCGATTCCATCTGCAAGTAATAACTTTTCAACACTTGCGTCAGGTCTAGGTGTAATCTTATCAATCATAGACCAGGGGAAGCTTACCTTGCTGCTATCCTCTACATAATTTAAGAATCCAGGTTCAACAATACCTGTAGCCGTCCATCCTAGGGCAAAAGAATGAATTGCGCTATATAACTTGTCTCCATTATGAGAACAGTTATCCATACTAACCATGGCAACAGGAAGCTTTCCTGCGTTGTAACGCTCATACAGTAATGAAGCAACCTTTCCTATATAGCTTCTAGCCTTAGAAGGACCGTTCTTTAAATCTTCCTGTACGTCAGGAAGAAGCTGCTTATTACCACCTACAAGGCTATAGCCCTTTTCAGTGATAGTAAAACTTACCATCTTAAGAGATGGAGCTCTAAAAATCTCTTTAAGTCTATCAAAATCTTCAGCACAGTCAGGATTAACTGTTAATGACTCAACGATGCTTCCTACAACAGCCTTGTCGATTGAACCGCTTGCTTTTAATGTAACATCGATTCCTAAGTTGTCATGAGGACGATACATCTTTTCGATAATTTCATAATCGAAACCTTCAGCAGCGATAAGTCCTGTCTTAACATCGCCATTTTCAATTAACTCTTCCATAAGCTCAGCCTGAAATGCACGGAAAATATTTCCTGCGCCAAAGTGAATCCATTCAGGTGCTTCAAGTGTGTTCTTTAAAATAGCATTTCTATCATATTTGAAAACGCGATAGCCCTTTTCAGCCCAATCGTTGTTTCCAAGTAAACCTTCTTTTGTGAGTTTCATATTCTTGCGCCTCTTCTAATTATCTTCTTTCGATGCCTCTTGTATGAGACTTGTCAATTGCTTCCCATAATCCGTTAAGGTATGTAGCGCCAAGTGCTCTGTCATATAAGCCATAGCCAGGCATTGCTACTTCACCCCAGATCATACGACCGTGGTCAGGACGGATAGGGCCGTCGAAGTCGATGTCATATAAAGCTTTCATGATTTCATACATATCGAATGTACCATCACTTGAAAGGTGAGCTGACTCTTCGAAGTCAGTAGGAGAGTTAAACTTAAGGTTACGTACATGAGCAAAGTGAATACGTCCCTTAAGTGATCTAATCATATCAGGTAAATCATTTTCAAGGTTTGTTCCGTATGAGCCAGAGCAGAATGTAACACCGTTGTGCTTGTTGTCTACCATCTTCATCATACGTAAAATGTTCTGTTTGTTAATGATGATACGAGGAAGCCCGAATACGCTCCATGCAGGATCATCAGGATGAATAGCCATGTTGATATCATATTTATCGCAAGTAGGCATGATTCTTTCAAGGAAGTACTTCAAATTTTCAAATAACTTCTCATCATCAACATCCTTGTACATTTCGAATAACTCCTTAACATGAGCCATTCTTTCAGGTTCCCAACCGGGCATTACATGTCCGTTAGAATCGCCGCTGATTGAAGCGAACATATCCTCAGGATTGATAGCATCGATTGCAGCCTGATTATAAGCAAGAACAGTTGAACCATCAGCGCGCTTTCTTGCAAGCTCTGTTCTGGTCCAGTCAAATACAGGCATGAAATTATAACATACCATGTGGATATCTTCCTGTCCTAATCTCTCTAAAGTGGTGATGTAATTATCAATATATTTGTCTCTGTCAGGTGAACCAATCTTAATAGCATCATGAATGTTAACGCTTTCGATACCAGCTACCTTAAGACCAGCAGCCTCAACTTCAGCCTTCATAGCCTTAATATCTTCAAGTGCCCATGCTTCACCAGGAACTGAATCATATAATGTTGTGATAACTCCCTTTACGCCTGGAATCTGTCTAATTTGTTCAAGAGTAACGGAATCATGCTTGCTTCCGTACCAACGAAGTGTCATCTGCATAGTTTTTTCTCACTTTTCTTTTAAAGTCTTGTTTCCATACATCCCGTATTTTAGGGAATGTATGCGCTTACATTATGTAATGATAAACCCGTTTTTCAATTTCGTCACTATAAAAATATGCATATAGTTATCAATTCTTGCTATCTTGCCGTGTCTTTTGTTTTTTCTTCTCTTCTTTTGAAAGTTTTATTGTCTCTTCCTACGCTTCGGCTTTTTTCCTTCTTTTGCCCTTTTTCAGTACAATTTTTGTACTCATTTTGGGCCTAATAATGAATACGCCGAAATTCCGTATTCGTATCTTCGTTTTGTACCAAAATAAGCATAAAATAGACATTTATGTACAATTTTTGTACCGCCGCACCCTCGAATCACCACTTTGCGCCGAAGCGCGCTCATCTTGCCTAAACGTCGCATCCGCATTCCGCCACCGTTCGCGGCACATAGCGTACGCGTCGCGCATCTTGGGCACAAAAAAAGCCCCTTCCATCTAGAAGGAGCCATAAAAATCATTATCTTATTTCAATCCAAATATCTTCTTAAGCATGTTCTTAACAAAAGTAATCGCAGGACCTAGGAAAAGCACGATAGCTACTGTTACAACGCCTAGCTTTCCACCTAACAGCAAACCAACCACCATCATTACGCCATCCCATGCGATACGAACTACGGTAAAAGGAATCTTGTTAAGCTTTTTAGATATGATTACAGGTGTTGCATCGTAAGGCGACCCGCCTAAATCCACCGCCATATAAAGTGCAGCCGCGAAGATAAATATGATAAGCGCTGGCACAAACACTAAAATACGATTCTTCATGCTATCATAAAAGCCCGCAGGAGTAATCTTTCCTAAAGTATAAGTACAAAGGTCAACAGTATAACCTACCACCGTCATATTCGCTAATGTTCCTATACCGATTTGCTTTATGCCAAAGAACAGTACAACCAAAAGCAAAATACAGTTGAATATAAATAATGTATTTCCATATGACAGCCCCACCTTCTTAGATATCTGCATATTCATAAGTGTACAAGGGTCTGTACCAAATCTTACCTCATTGATGAAATAAACGCCTACACCCTGAAAGAATACGCCTATAAAGCATAGAGCTACTCGTAACCCAAATCTGTTCTTTTCCCTGGGCATAGCCTTAAAGAAATCAATAAATTTTTCCATGAAATTTTTCATATCAATCCTACCTCTCGAAGCGCTTGAAAAAATACTTCCTAAAAAAAACGCCGGTGGACTTAAATCCACCGGCGTTTAGTGTAATTGATTTATGCTTTGCTTGCAACCTTCTTTTTCATAACTACCAAGAAAATAATAGTTGCTACTGCACCTACAGGAATTGCGATTACTGTAAGGTTAGCAAGGCTTAATAAACCTGCCAAAATATATGTTACAAATGAGATTGCTGCAACTGAAAGAGCGTAAGGAAGCTGTGTCTCTACGTGATCAATGTGGTTACAGTGTGCTCCGGCACTTGACATGATTGTCGTATCTGAAATAGGTGAAATGTGGTCACCGCAAACTGCTCCGGCAAGACAAGCTGAAATTCCTACGAAGAATAGAGGACTTGCCTCAGGGAAGATTGCAGATACGATAGGAATTAAGATACCAAAGGTTCCCCATGATGTTCCTGTTGCGAATGCGATTGCACATGCTACAGCGAATACGATAGCGGGTAATGCCCACTGAAGTCCCTGTGCGTGGCTCATAGCATTTTCAACAAATACTGATGCATCAAGAGCATTAGTCATGCTCTTAAGACCTGTTGCGAGTGTAAGGATTGTAATAGCTGGCACCATCGCAATGAAGCCCTTAGGAATACATTCCATAGCTTCCTGGAAGTTAATAACCTTTCTAATAATAAGATAAGCAACGATTACAATAAGAGCTAAAATACATCCCCAAGGTAAACCAACCGTAGCGTCTGTGTCTGAAAAAGCTTCAATGATTGTGCCCTCTCCAATTGACTGATAACCATTATGTAATAAGCCCCAGATACAGAATGCAATTAAGATTACAATAGGAATGATAAGGTCAATAAGCTTACCCTTATGAGGTTCAGCAGGGCCTTCTTCTTCGAGCTTTCTTTCCTGCTTCTCATCATTAAGTGCAACCTCAAGCTTAGATAAGTCGCCTGCTTCAGCCTTGATTTCAAAGCCAGACATCTTACCATAGTCAAAGCCTAAAATAGCGATTGTGATTACAAATACAAGTGTGAAAAGTGAATAGAAGTTATAAGGAATAGCACGTATAAAAAGTTCAATACCAGAATAGCTTTCACTCTCAACACATCCTGATACGGCTGCTGCCCATGATGATACAGGAGCAATCATACAAATAGGAGCTGCTGTAGCATCGATTAAGTATGCAAGCTTAACTCTCGATATTTTCTTAGAGTCAGTAACAGGTGACATTACTGAACCAACTGTTAAACAGTTGAAATAGTCATCGATAAAAATCAATACGCCTAAAAAGAAAGTAGCGAGCATAGCGCCTGTCTTAGTCTTGATGTTTTTCTGTGCCCATTCACCAAAGGCTCTTGAAGCACCTGACTTATTAACAAGTGCTACTACAACACCTAAAATAACTAAGAATATGAAGATACCTGCATTTCCGGCAACTGCTCCGATTAATGCATCTTCTGTTACGATATCAACTGTGCTCTTAAAGTTGCAGCCTGCTGCCATCAAGCCACCTAACACGATTCCGATGAAAAGTGATGAGTAAGCTTCTTTAGTGATTAATGCAAGTACGATTGCAACTAAAGGCGGTAATAACGCCCACGCTGTTCCAGCAAAAGAATATCCTGGAATAGCCAAGTTCACGATTGCGATAACTGCTATCATTACTACTGCAATGATAACTGCTATCAGAGCTGACTTTTTCTTCATAGTATTTTTCTCCCTTTTATTTTATATATTTTTACCCGAGCCCTCTACGAGAGCCCGGGTATTATACACCATTGTATTACTTATTTTCCTGTGGAACTTCCACACGGATTTCTTTTGTACGAATTTCCTTTGTAATCTGTTCAACAAAATCAGCTAAAGGCTTCTGGCCTTCAGGACCTGCAAAACGTGAGCTAACAGATACTAAGCCCTGTTCTTCTTCCTGCTGACCTACTACTACCCAGTAAGGAAGCTTATCAAGACGTGCTTCACGAATCTTGTATCCAATCTTTTCAGAACGATTATCAACTGTTACATCAACACCATTCTTCTTAAGCTCTGCACGAACCTTCTCAGCATAATCAGCATACTTTTCAGAAATAGGAAGTACTCTTACCTGTTCAGCACATAACCATGTAGGGAACTTTCCTGCATAATGCTCGATTAACCATGCAAGTGTTCTTTCGTAACATCCCATTGATGTTCTATGAATAATCCAAGGAGCAACCTTGTTACCCTGCTCATCGATATAGTACATACCAAACTTCTTACCTGCTGAGCAGTCAAGCTGGATTGTTACCATTGTATCTTCCTTGCCATAAACATTCTTGGCCTGGATATCAATCTTAGGACCATAGAACGCAGCTTCACCATCAGCTTCTGTATACGAAATACCGTTCTTGTCCATAACGTCACGCAAGAACTGCTGTGTTGAGTTCCAGTATTCCTCGTCACCTTCATATTTAGCCTTGTTTTCAGGATCCCACTTAGAAAGTCTGTATGTTACATCGCCTTCGATACCAAGTGTCTTCATGACATAGTGAGCAAGGTCTACACAACGAGTTAACTCTTCTTCGGCCTGATCTGGTCTTAAAGCGATATGTCCTTCTGTAATTGTGAACTGACGAACTCTTGTAAGACCGTGCATTTCACCAGAATCCTCGTTACGGAAAAGTGTAGATGTTTCACTCATTCTGTAAGGAAGATCACGATATGACTTCTGTTCGTTCATATATACATAGTACTGGAATGGACATGTCATAGGACGAAGTGCCATTACTTCCTTGCCATCTTCAGCATCCTTGTTGAGGATGAACATACCATCCATGTAGTGATCCCAGTGACCTGAAATCTTGTAAAGGTCAGACTTAGCCATTAAAGGTGTACGTGTACGAACGTATCCCCATTCATTGTCCTCTAAGTCTTCAATCCAACGCTGGAGCTTCATAATCATCTTTGTTCCCTTAGGAGTAAAGAGAGGAAGTCCCTGTCCGATAACATCAGCTGTAAGGAAGATGCCCATTTCACGACCTAACTTATTGTGGTCACGCATCTTAGCATCTTCTAATTTCTGTAAATGAGCTTCAAGCTCTTCTTTCTTGTTAAATGCTGTTCCGTAAATACGCTGTAACTTTTCACGGTCAGATTTACCTCTCCAGTATGCCATTGAAGAAGAAATAAGCTTAAATGCCTTGATTCCCTTTGTGCTCATTAAGTGAGGTCCTGCACATAAATCAACGAAATCTCCCTGATCGTAGAAAGAAATCTCAGCATCTTCAGGAAGGTCTTTAATAAGTTCTACCTTAAAAGGCTCGTTCTTTTCTTCCATGAACTTAATAGCTTCAGCTCTAGGAAGTGTAAATCTCTTGATTTCCTTGCCTTCTTTTATGATTTTCTTCATCTCTGCCTCTAAAGCATCTAAATCCTCACGTGAGAATGGATCTGTCAGGAAGTCATAGTAGAATCCATCTTCAATGCTAGGACCGATTGTAACCTTAGCATCAGGGCGAAGTCTCTTAACAGCTTCAGCAAGCACATGTGATGTAGTATGTCTGATTACAGGAAGTGCTGCTGGATCATTAGCTGTGATAATGTTTAATGTTACGTCTTTGTCAATTACTGTTCTAAGGTCAACTACTTCTCCGTCAACCTCTCCTGCACATGCCATACGTGCAAGTCCTTCTGAAATATCGAGTGCGATTTCATATACACTCTTGGCTACGTCATACTCTTTAAAAGAGCCATCTTTTAATGTGATCTTCATGTGAAAATCTCCTCCTTTGTGTGATTGAAAGCCTCGGCCGCGATATTTTAGATAATAAAAAAACCCTTACGTATCAACATTGATACATAAGGGTGCATATACACGGTTCCACCTTAACTTTCACTCAACCCCTTAACGCGGGACACGTCTGTACATACTAAAAGCTTTTCCGTACAGCGACTCAGGAATGGTATCAACATGCTGCCTGTAAGAGAACTTTCACCAATCGCTCTCCTCTCTGGGTGCAAGCGCTTCATGCGACTTGTTTCCTTCTTAGTCTTTGCTATGTAAGCATCTTAGTATGTTTAGCTTGATAAGTCAATCTAATTTTTGCAAAATTTTTTCCTCTCACTGTTAATAAATCGCTTACACCTCAGTGATACGCTAATGGCAAAGTATAAAGAACTATATGTCATAGGCTACGTCTGGACCTCCTATCTATACCAGACGTCTCATAGTGCTTAGATAGTGTAATTCCGGTACCCTATCTACTTTATACGTTAGACAATCCCCCCATGAAAATGGAGGGATTTTTTATGGTAATTTGGTAGACAAAGAGAAACTCTATTTAAACGGATTATAGAATCTGCTTCCATTGATATGATTTAACCAAAATGCAATTATCACCATAATTATGCAGCTACCTATAAATGCATAATCTGTAACTCTGTATTTTCTTCCCATATACCAGGTACGCTTACGGTTCTTTCCAAAGCCTCTAAGTTCCATAGCATTAGAAATCACTTCTATTCGCTGCATGCTTGATAGGAGCAGCGGAATAAGTATCGAACTTGCTCCCTTTATCCTTGCAAATATCGATGCCTTCTTGCTAAGCTCAATACCTCTGGCTTGTTGCGCCTTAGATATCTCATCATATTCCTTTTGAACATCTGGAATATATCTAAGAGCAAGCGCTACAGAATAAGCAATAGAATATTTTATCCCAAGCTTATTAAGCGAGGCAGCGAATTCACTTGGATTAGTAGTACATACAAATAGAAGCACTAAAGGAATCGTAGCAGTGTATTTTAGAAAATAATTCAAATGATAAAATAACTGCTCAGCCGTAGGTGCATACTTGCCTGTCAGTCCGAATAAATATGTGCAGCTTCCATATATTTCCACTCCATGCTGAGGCGAAAAAATATACACCAAAATATTATTCATAATCAGGAACACTGCCGTAAAGCTTAGCATGAAGGAAACATCCTTCCATCTAATCTTCGATATCTTTAATAACACAAAGCTTAGCACTGACAATATTGCCAGCATTCTTGTATCATAAGTAGACATTGCTGCAAAACTCCACAGTAATAAGCACAAAAACTTCGTAGCTCCCGTCAGCCTATGTATCGGAGATGGTCTGTCGATATAATTAAACAAATTATTCATGTAAGCGCACCACCTCTCGCTCGTAATTTATGAACCTTTGAACAAACTCAGTTGAATTCTCAATACCACATATCATACTCAGATGATAGAGCGATGTTTCCTTAAGGCTTGCTCTTTCGATAATTTCAGGACTAGTTAAAATCTTAGCTCCTGTATCATCAGCAATAACTGCACCATTTGAAAAAACGACAGCTCTGTCAGCATATTCAAGCATCAGATGCATGTCATGCGTAATCATCACTACAGTTATCCCCTGCCTGTTAAGTTCCTTCAAAAACTCCATTATTTCTGTGTAGTGGCGATAATCCTGCCCTGCCGTAGGCTCATCCAGTATGATTAGTTTAGGGTCTAAGACCAAAATAGAAGCTATCGTGACCCTTTTCTTTTGCCCAAAGCTTAGCGCTGAAACCGGCCAGTTTCTAAACGGCCAGAGACCGCAGGTTTTTAAAACCATTTCCGTTTTTTCCTTTATGTATTCCTCTGACGCACCCCTTGTCCTAAGTCCCAGTGCAACCTCGTCCATAATCATGACCTTAGAAATCATCTGGTTGGGATTTTGCATCACATATCCGATTCGATCAGCGCGTTCTTTAATAGATAGAGGTATCATATCCTCGTTTTGAAATTCAATAGTTCCTTCTGTAATTGGCTCGAATCCGCATACAACCTTAGAAAATGTCGATTTTCCAGCTCCATTAGTGCCCACAATCGCAAGCATTTCGCCCTCAAAAATATCCACCGATATATCCTTAAGCGCTGGTCTTCCGTTAGCATAGGCAAAAGAAACATTTCCAGCTCTAAGTAACGCTGCTACCGATGCTCTGCCTGGATTGCAGGGTGCATGGGTAAACCACTTCTTTACAAGTTCTATATCTTGATCACTTAGGAGAAGCTTTCCTATATCGGATGGGTTCATTTCTTTACGTATTTTCACACCTGCATATTTCAAGGCAGTTATATATAAAGGCTCTCTTATACCATTTTCAGGCAGTAAATCAGTGCACAAAAGCGCATCGGGAGAAAGGTCTGCAAGAATATGTCCCTGGCTAAGTAGCACAATTCTATCGACGTTACAGTGAAGCACATCCTCTAATCGATGCTCGATGATTACAACCGCTGCTCCAGTTTTTTTCTGCATTTCATCAATAAGTTCAATTGCCTGCTTTCCTGTCGCTGGATCTAAGTTCGCTAATGGTTCGTCGAATAATAATAAATCAACATCATCAACCATTACTCCGGCAAGAGAAACACGCTGCTTTTGTCCTCCAGACAGTTCTGCAGGAGCATGCCCTAAAAAATCATGGATATTAACTAGTTTAGCCACCTGGCTCACCCTGTCATGAAGCATAGGCTCACCAACGCAATCATTTTCTAAGGCAAAAGCAATGTCCTCGGCCACTGTGAGGCCTACAAACTGAGCATCTGAATCCTGAAGAACTGTTCCGATGTGTTTAGAAATATCAAATAGACTCATATCCCTTGTTTCATGTCCCATAATAGTGAGACTACCTGTCATCTCTCCTCTATAAGAAAAAGGAATAAGCCCGTTCATACAGTGAACGAGCGTCGATTTTCCACAGCCTGAAGGTCCTGCGATTAATACCTTTTCGCCCTTATGAATCTTTAAATTGATATCATAAAGGGTAGGCTTAGTCTGTGCATTATATTGAAATCCAAAGTTTTCAAAACTAACAATTACTTCTTCCATGATTATCCTTAACAAAAAATTTATATGTAATTATATCATAGTCGTTTACTTTTAACATTAATATGCTCAGTCTTCTTAGGCATAAAAATAGCGCAGTAGCCGAAACTACTACGCTAAAATTATAGACATTACATCTTATTCTTCCTTAAGGCTACCCTTCTTAGGAATTGCTTTAGCATATGCGAAGCATGCAAGTGTTCCGATTACAGCTGTTGCTATAATGTTGATAGCAGCACTGCCTAAGCCCTGAATAAATACCTTATTAGCAGGTTCAGCATACATAACAATGTCAAGTACAGGTGCAACTACAACCCATGCAAGTAAGTGTGCGCAAATCTGAGCTATGTTAAATACAAGGATGTCCTTCTTTTCAAAGATACCATCTTCGATTTTTAACTTCTTAGCTACAAATCCTACTGCAAAGCCAAAGAATGCAGATGCGATAACCCAGCTCCACCATACACCCCAGCCAAAGCTAAAGTCGATGAAGAAGTGTCCAATTAATCCTGCAAGTAAGCCAGCGATAGGTCCAAAAACAGCTGCAACAAATGCTAATACACCATACTGGATTGAAATGTTTGTGTTAGGAATTCCGCTAGGAATAGCAACAAAACGTCCCAATACAAAGAAAAGTGCAGCGCCGATACCGATTGCAACGATACTCTTTACTGATAATTTTTTCATATTCTTTCTCCCTTTTTATATAGTATTACCCTACGGGTGTTTACAAAATAATTATAGCGAAGGGACATACATCGGTCAATTAGGGACATGACCCTTGCGGAATAAAATAAAAGATACACTCACCTGTTGACAGATTGTGCAATTCGATATTAACCCAATACTACGTTAAAAACATAAAACTTCATCTCATTCGTTGCCTGCTCTTCTTTAGTAGTAACTCCTATTATTTCTTGATTAAAAACCAAATCAATAATGCTATATTTTCAATGAAGATGAGGGATTTTTATATTGGCATTTACATGAGGCCTAGAAATAGCAATGTGAACTGTCAATTTTACTGCTAGAATTTAGTTATCCTTGCTTAGGCCGTAATATCATTGACCTTTTGTGTTTTTTGCTGTTTTATAGCGCCTTGCAGTTATGCTTTGCGTACAGCTCTATTCTTTTATTACTGCTTTTGTTTCCCCGCCTATATTTCAAGCAGTATTTTTTTCCTCATTTTTCTTAAAACAAGAAAATGGTTACTGCCTACGTCTATTCAATTCAATTATTAAGCAGTAAATATGATGAAAATTTATCTTCTTTCATCATTTTATTACTGCTTATGTCCAGGAATTATAGCTTTGAGCAGTAATTCTTATGCTATCCTTATGAATTATCCAGCGCAGCAAACGCACTGCGTTTGCGTTTATCGCCTTGCTTACTGCTGCAAAGTGATATATACCCCTGAAGCAGTAATCCTCGTATGAACAATGTACAAAATCATATGTTTTCAGCACACCGCGCTCACTCACGTCCGTCTCTCTACTGCCCCTAACTCTCTCGAGCAAAACAAGCAGTAATTCCGCCCCTATATGAAAAGAAGGGCCTCAAATACATTAATGTATTTGAGACCCTAAACTGAATTCGAAACTCTTAATTTGTGTTCGAAGCTCTTAAACTGCGTTCGAAGCTCTTAAACTGCATTCGAAGCCCTTAAACTGCGTTCGAAGCCCTTAAACTGAATTCGAAGCTCTTAACCTGCATTCGAAATCCACAAAACGTATTTGCTTCTCATAAAAACTATCGTTCTTCTCTAAAGTACGACAATCCCAGCGAAGCGGGCGGCTGGTTCTCGCGCTTATTTCGAATAGAGGTGATTACAAGTACAATAAGGGTAACCACGTAAGGAATCATCTTGTAGAGTTCCTTTAATTCCATGTGGTCCATTCCGGTAGGAATGTATAAGTATATGATGTAGAGACCACCAAATAGGATGGATGCTAGTACACCAAGGTCTGGACGCCAGATTGTGAAGATTACGAGGGCAATTGCAAGCCAACCTCTGTCACCAAATGCGTCATTAGACCAGATACCACATGCATAGTCCATTACGTAGTATAGTCCACCTAGACCAGCAATCATACAGCCTAAAATAGTAGTGAAATATTTGTACTTAGTTACGTTGATACCAGCAGCATCTGCTGTATTAGGATTCTCACCTACGGCTCGTAAATGTAAGCCTACACGCGTTTTCTTCAATACAATTGCAGACATGATTGCAATTATAATTGAAAGATACGCAAGGAATCCATACGAAAGAAATACCTTACCAAACCAGCCAGTCTTAGTCGCAATTGGCAATGAAGCCGAGAAATACTGACTAGTACGAGAAAGTGCAATAGAAGGAACCGCACTTCCTGAAAGTTTAATCAAGGAACCTCCGAAGAAGTTACCAAAGCCTATACCAAATGTTGTCATCGCAAGACCCGTTACGTTTTGGTTAGCTCTAAGCGTTACTGTAAGGAAGCAGTAAAGCAGTCCCATAAGGAATGATCCTAATAGTGAACATACTAAT
>JAZUDH010000145.1:0-50133 GCA_045639565.1 Lachnospiraceae bacterium | reverse complement strand
TCAAATGTCTCTACTCTTAGCAAGCTAATTGCTTCGACGGGAGAGGTGCTTCGTTCGACTTGCATGTGTTAAGCACGCCGCCAGCGTTCATCCTGAGCCAGGATCAAACTCTCGTATTTGTAAGTTTAAATTTTTAAAGCGATGACATACGCTTTTTTCTTTTCGTTGAAAGTTTACTTTCATAAGAAAAGGAATTAAGCGGATGGGATAATCATTTGAAAAATGATTATCAGTGAGGAAGCTGTGCTTCCGAACTGCTTTAAAAATTTCCTGTTTCAGTTAAACTTGGCTAATATATCCCTTGTTTTACTGTTGTTTTGGAAACCATCTTTATAAAGATGATGTTCGCTGAAAAATTTTTAAAAGAAATCTTTCAGGGATGGTTATGTTATTAAATTATCAATGTTCATGTTTGTCGCTGTTTCATGCGACAGCTTGAATAGTTTAACTCTCATTCGAATATTTGTCAACCACTTTTTTTATATTTTTTTAAAAATTTTTGAAATCCTTTAAAAATAATAAAGAAGGTGGATTTTTAGCATATCATTTTCGCAAGTTTTTGTCAACATAATGTGGCATTTACTCGGGCGAAAATCGGCATCTATTCAAGCCAAACGGAGAAAGAGGGATTTGAACCCTCGCGCCGCGTAAACGACCTACACCCTTAGCAGGGGCGCCTCTTCAGCCTCTTGAGTATTTCTCCAAAATTCTGAATTTTTTTATATTTTTATGCAGTTTTCGTCTTTTTGACGCAAAAATCATTATACTAAAATGACGTTTCTTTGTCAACGACTTTTAGCATTTTTAAAAGCTTCGTGGAGTAAATTTTTATTTTTTCCTTATTTTTATAGGTCCCACTAGTATTGTTATATGATTTTTGCGTCTTTAAAGAACTTATCGCAATTAAGAATTTATATCACTTAATTTGAATTTACTTATCTTTCTTATACTCAGAATCAATACAATAAACACAAGCAAAAAGGTTAATCCTACCCCTGCAATACAAGCCTGCGCATCAAAACCACCCTGAACATAAACACATGCCGAATTATATGCAGCATCAAGTGATATATTGCCCGTAATAAATCCCAGCAAAAGTCCTAGCGCAGTTCCGACAATTGTCAAAATTATAGTATCTATATAGATATATGCCTTAACCTGTTTTGCCTTAAATCCATTAACCATAAGAACTATTAGTTCATATTTTTTCTCTTTAATAAACATGTCCAACAAATTCATTATTACAATAAATGCCATTGCAACAGCTAATACTATATACACGCCCACTATGATTGCAAATACGCTTGCAAAGCTGTCGAATGTACTCTTTGAATAGCCATAATAATCTGAAACACAAACAAAGCCTTCATATTCTGACAGCTCACCTGTTAATTCTTCAATTGATACATTGCCTCTATTAATAAGAATAGCATTTGTATTATATTCGCCATCACACTCTTTTTCGTATGTATCCTTATCAATTATTAAATGATTTTGTAATAAATAATAATCAAAAGCCCCTTTTATTTCCAATGTATATGTTTGGCCGTTCAAGAAAGCTATCACTTCCATTTCATCTCCAGGGTTCCAGCCATATTCATTTATATATGAAAAAGATGAATAAAGTCCATCAATATTTTCAACCTTATTTTTACCATCATGAAGATCAAACAGCTTCAAAAATGAATTCTGGTCTTCTACCACATATATAGGCGACCAAATCCTTTGATCATCCGGCGTCTTTATTGTTACAAAGGTTGCCATCATTTCGCTGCTTTGGATATTTTTTGAATCAAGATATTTCTCTATTCCAGCTTTATCTGCCTTATCTTGGTTTATATATAATATAGTATCGTACTTCGTCACTTCGGTCATTTGTCTGCCAAAAGAAGCCTGAATAAAATCGTTTAAACTAATTGAGCATACAATCAGTGCTGTAATTCCCATAACTCCAACTATCGTTGACAGCACGCGTCTTGGCTCGCTCAAAATGTTATTTATAACTATCTTTCCAATGCCCGACATCTTATTATATCCAGCTGTTTTCATGTAGAGTCTTTCTTTAAAGCTCTTAACGTTATTACCTGTTAAAAGACTATTAGCACTTCGCCTAAGTATTCTTCTAGATGCTATGTAAGTAACTAGCAATATAATTGCCAACTCACCCAGACCAAAAATTATTATTTCCTTGATATCCCAAATATATATTATTTTATTGAAAGAATAATTTTCCTGCACTGCGGACAGAAGAATCGGTTCTAATCCAATTCTTGCTAATATCACACCAAGAATTATTCCTAAAACCGCCGATATCAAACTAAACAGCATCATCGAAGCTAGGATTTCACCCTTGTGGAAACCTAAGGCTTTTTTGGTTCCAATTAATTTTGACTGATCAAATACGTTTCTTGAAATAGCAAAATAGCAGACTAACGCACCAACCAACACAAATAGTCCTGCCAAAGGTACTCGCAATCCTTCAAAAACATCTGCTATTGTTTTTGCAGCAACGAACGAGATATTTGCTGACTTTGGTGTCAAAGAAAGATATTTTTTCTGAAAATGCTCTCCTAGCTTTTCTTTGACGCTATCTGTTAATTCACTAGCATTTCGGCCAAATTCATCACCAAACAGCTCTTCACTGGACATCTTATCGCACTTAATCAAAACTGATGAATATCCCGGATATGCAGTTTTACTAAAAGCATCTTTAGTTAAATACATAATTCCAGAAATCTCACAGCCAGTTGTTGGATTTATTCCAAAATTTCTTACAAATTTACTTGTATATTCTGCGCTTTTTGTAATGCCCTTTACTACAAATTTATCATTTTTCAACTGATAATCTGTATAATCACCTTCTGAAGAAAATTCTATTTCATCACCAATCTTAATTCCATTAACCTCAGCGTATGTCTTTTCTACCAGAATTTCGTTGTCTGTAGTTGGCAGACTTCCTTCTAAATATGTAAATTTATTTACATTATCTGTAATAGAATAAAGATGAATTTGTTGTTTTTGACCATCATTATTCAAAAATCTATAAGAAACATACCTTCCTTCCATTTCACCAAATTCAGGTATCGTTTCTAAATATTCAATATCTGAATCGGTGATTCCATAAAGATATGAAAGCTCAAATTCCTGTAAGTTACCCTCTTGAAAATATGTTTCAAAGCTTTCGCCTATGGCTTGTTTACTCCAATCAAGTCCAAGATATGCTGCTATACCGAAGGCTACAAATACCACAATGCAAAAAAAGGTAACAAAGGACTTTTTGAAGTTTTTTAGCATTTCTATAAATTGTGTTTTTTTCATCTTCAAAATCCTCTACCATACAAGTTCCGAAGCATCTTTAGGGTTTCTGTTTACTGTAACTTCGTATACTTTACCATTTCTAAAACGAACTACGCGGTCCGCCATTTTTGTAATTTCTTCGTTATGTGTAACCATTATAAGAGTAGCGCCGCTTTTTATAACCTTTGACATCACCTGAAGAACTTCAATACTTGTTTTATAATCTAACGCCGCAGTTGGCTCGTCAGCCATAATCAGCTTAGGCTTTTTAATAAGAGCTCTTGCAATGGAAACTCTCTGCTGCTGCCCGCCGGAAAGCTGTGACGGATAACTATTCACTTTATCAGCCAAGCCAACAATTTCTAAAGCTTCTTTTGAATCCATAGGGTCACTTACCATTTCGCCTATCAAATCAAGATTTTGCTTGCAGGTTAAATTCGGCATAAGATTGTATGTCTGAAAAACAAAACCAATGTTTTTTCTACGATATTCTGTTAAATCATCTTCCGATGCATCCTGGTATTCTTCGCCCAAAAATTCAAAGCTACCAGAATCTAAGCGCTCTAAGCCGCCAATAATATTTAAAAATGTAGACTTGCCGCAACCGCTTTCACCCAAAAGGCAGAGGAATTCCCCTTCGAAAACATCAAAATTGATTCCTTTTAGCACTTCTGTTACAATGTCACCACTTTTGTAAGATTTGAAAATAGATTTGCATCTCATAACAGATTTCTTTTTTTTCCATGGTCTAAAGGAATGCTTGGATTCTTCAATGGTCATCTCTGTAAGCATTGATAAAATCTCAAAAACATTAACATCATCAGCCACAAACTTTGACTTAGAACCCACGTAGAAAATAACCCCTTTATCCTTGCTTGAAAAATTAAATGGAGCTATTGCCAAAGACTGTATTTTAAGCCCCTTGAGCTTGTTTTTTGCTTCCTCTGGAGCATCCTTTTCAAAATCTAAAAGGGCAATTGTTTTATTTTCCTTTAATGCCTCAGATACAACACCCTGAGACGCCGACAACGATATGCTGGTCAAATCAAGCGGCGAAAGCCAATAATATGGATGCAGCACACCTTCTTCTTCACGCCATACTACCGCATAGTCTGCGCAGGAATTGTCCACAACTATCTTGATTCCATTTTGAATGGCATCATAATATGATTCGCTTTTTCCTATTGTTGATTGTATTTGAGATATTAATTTATAATATTTTAGATCTTCTTTTTTCATTCGTTCCTCCAAAAACTGTTAATTAACATCATCCTTCATAACTAATTTTTCACTAGCCCTTTTCTAAGAGCTTCAAAATTCAATACGACAATTCTATTACAAAAAAGGTCCGAAATCAATGTTATTTCAGACCCAATCAAAGCGGAGACGGAGGGATTCGAACCCTCGTGCCCAATTAAGGACAAACGCATTTCGAGTGCGCCCCGTTATGACCACTTCGATACGTCTCCGTATATATCTACAGCTCGGAATACATTAGTAAACCGAGCCAGATATCCAACTTATTAAAAATCATTTGCCGTAAAACGACTTCCAAGCTCAAATTAAAGCTTCAAATGCAAATGTCTTGGAATTCCATCATCCATATAAGGTGTTACTTCACCTTTAACAAGCGGACGAATGTAGTTGATTAAATCATCTGTTACATTTGTGCCATCATCGCAAATCCAGCCTTCTGGTACAGTTTTTTCGAGATTTGAGATGCAGTTAATGTCATAAATATCTGTGCCACAAAGATATGGTTCATCTGAAATTCTTTTTAATACAACCATTTTTGCAGTTTCGCCTGCGAAAGATTTTCTAACTGCTTCTGCACCAACTTCGTATGCTTCCTCTAAATCTGTAAAAGACGAAAAATGAGAAGCACATCTTTGCAATGTACTAATTTCAACAACTCTAGTTGTACAACCCACTCTTTCCTTAACAATATCAGCTAAAGCTCTTGCTGCACCTGTAAGCTTCAAATGTCCAAATGCATCTGTATCTCCATTAGCATTTGCCATTTCGCAAACAAAAGTACCATCTTCAAGCTTGATACCTTCTGATACTGCTACCAAAATAGATGTTTTTGTTTTTAAATCATTTTCTACTCTTGCAATAAATTTATCTATATTAAATGGAACCTCTGGAAGATAAATCATATCTGGTCCCTGACTTGTGCTGCTCTTTGAAAGAGCCGAAGCAGCTGTAAGCCAACCAGCATTTCTTCCCATAACCTCTACAACTGTAACCGTTTTACGACCATAAACAAGAGCATCTCTCATTAATTCTTTTGTAACTGTTCCAATGAATTTTGCAGCACTACCAAAGCCTGGGCAATGATCTGTAATCATAAGGTCGTTATCTACTGTCTTTGGAATACCGATAAAGCGACATGTATGTCCAATTCTCTTTGCATAATCCGAAAGCTTTTTGATGGTATCCATAGAATCGTTACCACCTATATAATAAAAATGTCCTACCTCTAATTTATCTATAATTGAAAAAATCTTTTTATAAGATTCTTCATCTTCATCAATTTCTGGAAGCTTGTAACGACATGAACCAAGAAATGATGATGGTGTACGTTTTAATAACTCAATATCTAAGCTTGATGTTACCTGAACAGCCATATCTACGTATCTTTCCTGCAAAAGACCCTGTATGCCATTTAACATTCCATATACAATTGAATCTGGGAATTTATTGTGTGCAGTTTCGCAAACACCTGCTAATGATGAATTTATTGCGCAGGTTGGACCACCCGACTGACCTACTAAAATATTTTTCTTTCCGGACATTTTAATTCCTCCATTTACTTTTTTCGACAATTGCCTTCGCCAAATTTGTTTTTGGCAATAGCCTTTGACAAATTACTTTTTCAATTGCCTTCGCCCATTTACTATAACATAATTCTAAAGAATTTGGCACATTTATTTTCTTTATTTTTCAAAAATTTTCTTAATTATTAATCCCTTTTTCTGGACTTTTATTGACAATGTTTGTTCAATACGCAATGTCTATTTGCTTTGTAACATCTACTTAATTTTCAATGTCTTTAAGTAATCTTTCTGTTCCGGTGTAATTCTATTACTTTCCACGGATTTTTGGATGGATTTGTTGTGAGTCCATTTATCCAATTTTTTCTCTTCTATATATGGAATAATTGTGTCATACTGTTTTGCAAGCGCAGTTGCAAAATACCAGGCGCGCATCATATTTACGTAGTATTCTTCCGACTCAACAGCTGCCACCATTTTTGGATATGCCGGATCGAAAAATTCATCTAAATAATCGCTCATTAGCGTATCGATAGCATAACGAACTACATAAGTGTGCTTACTTTTAATCCATCTTTTAATATGAGGCAAAAATTTGTCTGTATTTTTCTTGATGATTTTTGCCCGAAGGCAATCGCAGGTTGCCCAGTTATTGATATATGGAAGAAATTTCTCCAATTCTTCAATTAATACATCTATGTCTTTTATATTTGAAAGAATATTACCATGAACATTGTTTTCTTCATAATATTTATGAGGAAGCGCATTTAAAAACTCCATTACATGTGGTCTTTTTTCAAATCCCTTTTTGTAATCTACGCAAAATGACTTTGTTATGTTTTTAACAATTGGATTTCTCACACCTATTATTTCGTCTTCATCAACTGTTGGCATGAGTTTTGAATGAAATTTTTTGTATCCTAAATCCTGATTTTTAAAGAGTTCTTCCCTAACCTGTTTAACTGAATTTAATTCTTCTGCCTTCATCTTTTAGTAAATTCCTTATTGTTTTAATATTTGTTTTATTTTTTGTTTTAGTGATTATTTATTATTCTTTATCATTTTATTATTTTCTTCTAAATAGTTCAAGAACCCCTCGCAGCCTTCCACAACATCCTCCCAGGTTTTTGTAAAATCACCTGAATACCAAGGGTCTGCAATGCTTTTTCCATGCTTATTTTCATCTTTTGCAAAGTCCAACAAAAGCTTAATTTTGCTATCATTATCTGGCCCTGTAATGCGAATAGTATTTCTTATATTCATTGTATCTGAACACAATAAAAAATCATAGTGAGAATAGTCACTTTTTGTAACTTGTATTGCCCTTTTTCCACTAAAATCCGTATATTGTGTCTTTCCGATACCATGTTTTCTTAATTCTTCCTTTGCCGGAGGATAAATCGGATTTCCAACATTCCCCCAGATTTCTTCTGTGCTTGTGGCCGCGGAAGCTATTTCAAATTGTTCTTGTATGCCACGTTTTTCGACCATGTCTTTTAGGACAAACTCGGACATGGAGGAACGGCAGATGTTGCCGTGGCAGATGAATAATACTTTTATCATCGTTTTGATTTACTCCTTTTTGCCCTGAAATGCCTTGATTTGCAAGGGTTTTCGAGGATTTTATGGTTTGCTCTAAAATGTGTGAATGTGGCAAATCAGAGCAGATTTTAGCAAGTTATTACTACCTGTTAGTAGTAAAATTAGTAGTAAAACGGGGTTGGTCTACTACTAAGGATATATCTTATGAATTCTTGAAGAACTACAAACCGGACACACTTTTATCTTTTCATCAAGGATAGCATCATAATCCCTATTCATGCAATCATCGCAATATACATATGCTTTCCACGAAATAGCCCTCATTTTTTTATTTACCTGTTTTCGTATAACAGTTTCAGTTGGGTTCTTCTCTCCTAAAATAAAATCTGGTGTCAAAAAAATAGATGTTTTTACCTTCAGAAAAGTATCGTCCTTCTCCATCTCTGTGTATTTATATTCATCATATAAAAACAAAACATATCGTCTTTCCTTCTCATACTCCCATTTTTCCTTATCTTTAACAGATAATATCCAATATTGCATTATATCTTGGAGAAATGTCTTTTTGTGTTCATCAGAGATATCAAATTGTTCAATAAGTTCAATTAAAAAAGCAATCTCCTCTTTAGCTTGATTTCTATCATACAGAATATCAAAGGCAAGTACTTGTGCGAGGAATGGCCGTCTTATTCTATCCGGCATATCATCATCCATAACATCTTTTTTCTTAACCAAATCCTGTTCATAAATTGGGGCAATCAATTCGGCTATTCTATCATCCTTAAATCCATAGATACAACCACCATACTCGTCCTTCATTTTTTGACAATTCAATTCTTTACTAAAAGAAGACACATAATATGTTCTTGTCTCTGAAAAATCTATATTTTGAGCCCAAGATTTGGGTAACCAATCTTTCTCCTCAAATAGTTCTAGAACTACTTTTTCCTCGCGATCATCATTCAACAACTCAGTTTTTTTCATCCACAACTGGTGGTTATCAGCGCCTAATTTTGCAACTTCTGTAGAAACATATTTGCAAATATAATCTTCATTATAATCATTTCTTGATTTTAGAATAAAATTGCTCAATTGCATCATTAATATTCCTTTTAATGGTCTTTCAATAGGGTTTTGATGCAATTTATTTATTAGTGTTATTTCTAAAGAAAATAATTCTTTTAACTCTTCTCTAGAAAATCTCCATATAGCAGATTTCTTCGTTCCGTGTGCAAAACTTATATCACTCATCATCGAAGTAAATGCAGCTGTAACTGAATCTAGCATTTCTATTGAATCATCAAAACTAGTTAATTCTTCAACTAGCTCAATAATTTTATATGCAAAATCCTTATCCTTATCAACATTATATTTTTGATATGCATAATGATATATTTTTAATGGAAGCAACAAAATCTTATCGTAAGCAGGAATTCCAATTCCAGTCTTTTTCCCTAGTATTTCGTCCATCCACGAATTCATTTTTTGAAAGCGAGTTGTGTCCCCAACAATTTCATACAAAAATGTTTTTAATGAATTAATATTATACATAGTGCCCATTGCATATAATAAATTAATCATTTCAACTTCATATTCTGTAACTCTCAGCTCACCCTCATACGAACGTTGATTTAAGTCATGTTCATTTAATATAGCTAATAGTACTTCACGATTTTTATAATTTGGATTGTCCTTAAATTTCTCAACGGCTCGATATACATATTCTAATTTTGCTTCTCTATTATTTACAGGCCAATCTTTAGGTTTATTGTTACTTTCTAAAAAAGTCTTAATTATAATCACCTCACAAACAGTATTCCATAACTTTACATTAATATCATATTCTCTATTTGCCTAGTAATATTTTCTAATATCCCATTTATTTTTCTTTTGGTTTCATAATAATCCATTCCAAAAGCTTTATTTGTTAATCCAACTAACATATCTCCCTGAACCAAATCCATTTCCTTCATATATGTTCCTAATCCATAATGAGCTAAACAATTTCTAAATTCTCTATTTTTTAAAGAAACATCTATTTCAATTTTTATATTGGTATATTTTTCAATCTGAGATAAAAAATCACATAAATAATAATATTGTAAATATGCAAATTTTAATTTTTGCGGAATTTCATCCGAATAATATTTTTCTATAAATGTTGTAACATAGTTTATTGAACACAAAACACAAAATAAGACCAATCCTATATCATTATTCATACGTAATGGCGAGTTGTTATAAAAATGATAATCTCTATATGAAGATTTTTCATCTACATGTTTATAGGGTTCAAATTTATTACATCCTAAAGCCGCCGCTATTTTTCCTGCGACTACACTTATGTTTTTTAACTGCACTCCTATGGATTTTTCAAAACAATCATAAGGAATATACGAAGAACAAAGGATGGTATTACCACAAAAACTACCTAGAAAAATATCTGTTCCAACATTATAATATAGCAATCTACCAAACCTTATATTTTTGAAATGCTCATCACTTTTATATAAATGCAGCTTTATAGAATCAAGATACTCCGCATATCCCTGTTCAAATGATTTTATACTGCTTCTTAGATGCACATAGTATTCCTTTTCTTCCTGTGTAAAACTAGGAACAGCTAATCCAACTTTTTTGCACCATTGCTCTGCTCCATCAGCAAATAGGCCAATATAAGGCATACTCATGCAAATATAATTGCTATCTAAATTATCGGTATTTTTACTTATATCAACTAATGAATAAAGAAATCTTGCATCCTCTTGCATCAGATAATATGCACATTTTTGTACTCTTTCTAAATTTCTAATTTGAATGCTCATACACAACACCCCCTATTTTAAGTATAACATCCTTTCTCAAATTTTACATGTACTAAAACGCCCTAGCCATAGACTAGAGCATCATAAATCTTCTATATTATATTGCCTTAAACATTTTCTGCGACATCGGTTTCTCATTCTTATTTTCAACCTCTGCCTGTACTTTTCTAAACTCTTCCATTCTCTTCAGTTCTTCCTCTGCATCATCAAATCCGATATGCGTGTACACATTCATTGTAACGCTTATATCCGAATGTCCCATAAGGTACTGAAGTGTTTTAGGATTCATTCCGGCTTTCGCTTGATTGACACAACATCCTTCTCCCGATAGACATTTAAGGTTAAGGTCATATACCTATCTGTTGTTCCACCAGGATACATCTCAAGCCCGATTTTGGAGTTTTTAACCATCAAAAAAATCCAGCGCAAGTCCGGATTAATGTACACCATTCTCTGTAAGCTATTTATATGTGGTTATAGGGAATTCTTTGATTGAAAAATTTAACGCAATGAAATCATTGTGATTTGAGAAAATCTGTTGCAATGAGTTTTGCAGAAGGAGGTATTTTATGTGATATGATTCGATGTGATTGCTATCTGCGGTTAGGAGTCAAATGAGCAATTACAATCGAATAACTTTTAAAGAAAGAGTGAGGATTGAAGCTGGAATCTATGCTCATGAATCTTTCAGTAAAATAGCCGAAGATTTAGGGCGTAGTACATCAAGCATCATAAGAGAAGTAAAACAAAATCGAATCAAAGTAAAAATGCCTTATGTTATGGGCCGGGATTGCATTTATGCATCAACTTGTGCCAAGAAAAATATGTGCAACGAAGAGTTTTGTAATCGTAAATGCAGGCTTTGCATGAAGGTTGATTGTACAAAGATATGCAACAGGGTCAAAAATCATGAATGCCCTAAATATCTTAAACCACCTTTTGTGTGTAGTACTTGTAGTGAAAAGAATAAGAAAAAATGTATTTATGACAAGTATTATTACATTGCTGAAAAAGCTGATGCTAAAGCAAAAGCAACGCGCTCAGAGTCCAGAGAAGGGATAAGGCTTACGCAAGAAGAACTGCAGACGCTAGATGAAATATTATCTCCATTAATACGTCAAGGGCAGCTACTATCTCATATCTGTAATACACATGCGGATGAGATAAAAGTCTCTGAGAGAAGTATCTATAATTACATAGAAGCTGGCGAACTGACAGTAAGTAATCTTGATTTACGCCGTAAGGTGAAGTACAAAAGACGCCGGAAGAAACATACTGAGATTAAATGCAATAAGTTTAATTATCGAAAAGGCAGAACCTTTGAAGATTTTAAAATGTATATGGAAGAACATCCAGATACTCCGGTAGTTGAGATGGATACAGTTAGAGGCTTGAGAACTAAGGAGCAGGTACTTTTAACTATTATGTTTAATAAGAATTCTGTGATGCTAATGATTCTTATTGAAGATGAGTCAATGGATGAAGTTATAGCAGTCTTTGACAAGTTGACGAAAGCCTTGGGAATTAGACGTTTTAGAAAACTTTTTCCAGTGATACTTACTGATAATGGTAGATGCTTTAAAAATGCATTAGAGCTTGAGTATACAAAGAATGGCTCTCCTAGAACGAAGATCTTTTATTGTGATCCACAAGCTTCATGGCAGAAACCTCACATTGAAAAGAATCATGAATATATACGCTATGTTATTCCAAGAGGAAAGACTTTCAAAGGTTATACTCAGGAAGACATGACGCTAATCGCAAATCACATCAACAGTACCATTAGAGCAGGACTTAACTATAAAAGTCCATATGATTTAGTGGACACTGAAGATATGAAAAAACTGTTGGAAGTACTTAACATGTCACCAGTCGCCGCAGACGATGTTTGTTTAAGTCCAAAATTACTTAAAAAATAGGAATGAAAAGCAGATAGTTAATCATCCATAAGTAGTACTAAGTGGGTTGCATTAACTTTTGCAGAAGAAAATGCGAGCCGCTATTTTGGCATACAAACAATTAAGCCTTTTTCAACAGTTTTAATCGGATTATATCACATAAAATACCGAAAAAATTGAAAATACAATCTTTAATGTATTTGAAATACCTTCTATTTTGCAATGAATTTTTCATTTGAGGGTTATAGGGAATTGCTCTAAAAAGAACTAATATCTAAAGTAAGACAGTACCCCCCCCTTTGAATTTCGCAGGCATCAACGTCAAAGGGGGCATCGGTCTTCTTTTTCAAAATCTGTTGAGATTATTATCCCCCCTCCACTATTTTAACCAACATTAATATTGCTTTTATTCGTTATCGCGTATATAATAATTATTATAATTATTCAGGAGGATACCATGGACTATATATCAGTAAAAGAAGCCGCAGTAAAATTTGAATTGTCAGAAAGACGTGTCCAAAAGCTCTGCGAAACTAATAGAATCGATGGATGCAACATGGTGAGTGGTGTTTGGCTAATTCCCGCCACAGCAATTAAACCATCAGATGAAAGATTATCTGAAATACCCGATTCTATTGATTGTATATCACTAAAAGAACTGTGCGAAGAATTATCGATTTCTACTGCCACAGGAAGAAACTGGATTAAACTCGGAAAATTAACACCAGAATATACCGAAAAAAAGACACCTTATTTTTCAAAGAATTATTTGGAAACTTTACGTACCGAACTTCAATCTGGCGAGAACAAAGCACTGAAAAGCAGAAGGAATAAAAAATTTGTATCCGGCAATTTTTTATACAATTCCTACGTTTCAGAGCAATGTAAAAATATACCTACTTTGCAAAAATTATTAGCACTAGCATCAGACTGTAAAATTGATTTAGATGTAGCAACCATTCAACTGTTAGTAGCAGACTGTGCATTACATTTATTTATTTCCAAAAACAATATACAAGCAAACGAGCACAGTAATGTATTGTTACAATTTCTTCTAAAAGAACTTTCAATAGGAGAATATGATCGTTTAATTTCTGACTTAATAGAAAATACAGATTTTGCCATAAGCTTTTGTAAAAAACATCCTTTACTTTTTAATATGGAATATATTTATGAAGCCAACGAAGACGTATTAGGTCTTATCTATATTTCTTGTAAAAACATCGGAAACAGAAAGGCTACCGGCTCATATTATACTTCCACAAAAGTTGTTAAAACACTTATTGACAAGCTTAATTTTCAGGAGTCTCAGAAAATACTTGACCCTTGTTGCGGAACCGGAAACTTTCTCTTGCAACTACCAGAACACATTACATTTGATTCGGTGTATGGCAACGATATTGATACAGCAAGTGTCAAAATCACTAGACTGAACATGGCGTTAAAATACAATGTCCCTATCACGGCAATTTACGACCATATAACCGAGTTGAACTATTTGATTAACTACACAAACAAAGATTTCCAATACATAATTGGCAATCCACCTTGGGGTTATGAATTTTCAGAAGACGAGAAATCAATACTTAGAAGTGTTTACAAATCTACTTCCGGGAAAAATATCGAATCTTACGATGTGTTTATTGAACAGGCTCTCAACCATCTTGCTGATAATGGACACTTAGCATATGTACTTCCAGAAGCAATACTAAATGTTAAGGCACATACGGACATTCGTAAGATAATACTGGAAAGCTGTTCAATTAAAAATCTTGATTTTTTAGGCAACGCATTTGATGGTGTGCAATGTCCATGTATTATTTTAGATTTGCAATGTACCCATTCTGCTCTCTCAACTTTAGGAATGAATGTTAATACAAGTACTGAGTCATTTACGATTAACACAGAACGCACAGTAAGCCCAGAATACTTTAGCTTTACAACAGCAGATGCCGAATACAATGTTATGAGTAAAATCAGAAACGTTTCAAATGCATCTTACTTACTTGGAAATGCAGATTTTGCATTAGGAATCGTAACTGGAAATAACAAGGAGTATATTTCAGACCAAAAGACCGACTCTAATGAAATGGTATTGAAGGGCGCTGATATCAGCAAATATCACATCAACCCGACCAACAATTACATCATTTTTAAGCCTGAAAGCTTTCAGCAGATAGCACCGACAGAAATGTATCGTGCTCAAGAAAAACTGTTATACAGATTCATAAGTAGTCAATTAGTTTTTGCCTACGATGATAAACAAACGCTTTCACTCAACAGCTGTAATATTGTCATACCTAGAATACCTGGTATAAAAATGAAATATGTACTCGCTATACTTAATTCTAGAATCGCACAATTCATATATAAAAGAGAATTTAATTCTGTGAAGGTATTACGTTCACATATCGAGAATATTCCTATTCCGACAGTGGATGAAACAACACAAGATAACATTATTATCCTTACAGAGAAACTTATATCTGGCCTTGAAATACATGAAGCAGAAAAAGTATATGACGAATTAGATATCATTGTTTCTCAAGTATTTAATCTGAATTCAGCCGAGTTCGAAATCATAAAGAAAGCCGTTGATGGAGAAAACAAATTTTTAGCCTAATCATCAAATGAGCCAATGCCTAAAAATAGACATTGGCTCATTTTTATATATTATAGTTGTCCTTTTCTTCTTACAGCATTAAGAACATCTTTTTCGTCTACAAGAAATGGTTTTAATTCTTCTTCTGTCATAAAAACCTGTCCTTCGAAAACTTCTACTCCTGCAACTCCGGTATTTTCATTTCTATGCTGCGAACCTAATTTACCAGTCTTTTGTAATTCATCACTTGTAAGTACCCAATATAGCAAATCATCTCGGCATACTCCAATCCAAATAAAAACATCACAACAGGAAGGCTTTAACTGCTGATAATGATACTTGAAACCATTAGATGTGGCCTCTGAATGTAGATATGCCCTGCTAGCAAGACTTCCACCTGTTTTAGTACTATTTGCTCTACAGGCCTTTACCTCAACTCTTATTCCATCTAACCATAAATCGAATTCCCCATCAAAGTCTGGATAAATTGACGATATATTTTCCTTTGTAGCTTTTACAAACTCTGGAAACAGCCCTAATATGTGTTTTTCTCCCCATGTTTCGCCAAATGTACGTGGAGCCATATCGAATAAATCTAAGTACTGATTTCTCCTTGCATACTCGTTATGTAATTCCATATATTTTTCATAATTGATGGTCTGCGTTGCTAAAAGATAAGCCAACATTCTTCCTTCTGTACTGAACGGGAATACTGCTTTTTCGCTTTTAATTACCTCGATTGTATTCTTATCTCCGCCAGATTGATTAAGTAATAAATCCAATTGGTTTCTTAGTTCTTTCATTTTTCTATTCCTCCTCTGTAAACTTTCCTAGTATTTCATCAAGAATATTATCTTCATCTACCAAAAAAGTTTCATAATCATTGATAGTTTTGTATACCTGTCCTTCAAATGTCGGATTATTTATATCTCTTGTTCCTGTTGTAGGGTGTTGAGGTGATAGACCACCAGAATTTCGTAATTCATCAGGGGTCAAAATCCAATATAGAATTTTATCTGTACAGACTCCTACAAAAATAAACACATCACAAAAACCAGGTTTTAACTGCTGAAAATGAAATTGATAATTCTCTCTCAAAGCTTCATCATATGTGTATGCCCTACTCGTTAAGCTTGATGACGAAAAATCATCTTCCTCATCTTCTTTATCTGCATTTGCTCTACACGCCTTTACTTCAACTTTATATCTAGAATCTCCATCACAACATATGAAATCAAACTGACTTTTAAATGTTTTGCCTAATGTATCTAAATATCCCGGAAACGAAGCAACAGTTCTTCTACCACCTTCAACTTGTGCTTTTGTTGCCTTAATCAGTCCTTTTCCATCAGAAACTGGAAAACGTCTAAGAATTTCATTTTCAATCCACGTTTCTCCAAAAGTTCTTGGTGCCATTTCAAACGCTTTTAAATATGGATTTCTTCTCTTAAATTCTTCATACATTTCGTTGTATTCCTCATACGAAATTGCATTCGATGCAACTAAATAAGTTGCTATCCTAGCCTGTAGACTGTATGGATATGTAAGTGGTTCGTCTTCAATAAAAATATCAATATCTATACCATTCTGGGTTAACAGTCCAGATAAACGTTCGTTAAACTCTCTCATTTGTATAACCTCATCTATTCTTTAATCTCTTCTACCACGACAAAAAGAGCCGAAACAGAAATATTAAATCCCTCCGCTATCTTATATATATTCTGAAGAGAAATATTACGTTTTCCAGCTTCAACTGATGCATAATAAGTTCTATCCATTCCTATAGATAATGCAAACTTCTCCTGACTTAACCCTGTTTCTTCTCTAAGCTTCTTTATTGCTAATCCAAAATTTTTCTGAATCATGGTTCTAATTCCTCCAATGTATATATTCTATATTTTGTGTGACTTTAAGGCAACGGATTATAAGTCACACAAAGAACATAAAAATAACGCCAAGTGAATTTTCTCACTTAGCGCTACAAACATCATTACAAAATACAAATATCATCTTTACCTATATCACTAAAATCATTTTCTATTTGGTAACCTGTATATTGTTTATTTTCATCAAGCCATTTTAGCACCTCCGGCTTTTTATCTAGAAAATGGAATGAGATTGGTATCTTTAATTCAGGATACATTTCTTGAAGCTCAACTATACTTATTGGTTCTATTTCCTTAAACCAAAGTACCTTCATCGCAAATTTATTTCTCTGCATAAAATCCTGTATACGAGCAACGACATCCCTACCATCTTGATACTGAAGCAACCAATCTGATAATAGTTCTCTCCGAGATAGTCCAATCTCCGCCACTATCTGTTGTCGAAGTTTACCCAAATACAAAAAAGCTCGAACTTCTTCATCGCAGAACTTCTTTCTATGTTCAAATATCTTATCTCCATTTCTTAATGCCGGATACCACTTTTCATCAAAACTTAGTAGTATCGTTCTCATAACTCACTTCCTTATCTCAAGCATCCAACCTTGCCCCCTTAGTAGTAAGGTCGGTAGTATCGTTTAATTCTTCTGCCTTATTATGCCCTATATTGCCCCACTTTGCAAAGGGTTGCTTACCTATCCAACTGACCTGCTGTGGCAGATGAATAATACGCGTATCATATATTTTTAACTCCTAACTTATCTCGGATTATCTCGGTTTTTCCTTATTTTTCAAGCATTCACGCACTTTTTCAGTCTGCTGACCTTTTTTACATATCTCGGCTTATTTTGGCTTATCTCGGTATGTTTATTCCATCAAATGGTCTAAATATTGGTCTAAAATGGTCTATGATTTCAAGTTTAGACCATCGGCTTTTTTGCTGATATTTGTCGCTCACCAATGGCTGATTTTTTATAAAAGCCATTGTATTCTCTGGTCTATCAACCACTCTTGCCAAGTTTAATCACCTGATGTGAATCTTCCTTCATACCAAGCTGCTTCAGCTCTGTCTCAGCCTCTGCCTGCTTCATTCAGCGTTAATGTGTACTTCTGCCACCAAGGCAGTTCTCTTTTTTCAATACCGTTCATCTCAGGCACCTCCCTTCTACTTTCCTAAGCGCCTTTTGACGAGATAATTCCGGTAAAAGCCGAAAAAAGTTCACTTTTGCAAAGGGACTAAGATAGTCCCAATTGCATGGACATTATTTTTGTAATCGTTTATACTTACGGTAAAAGAATGGAGGTCAACAGATATGCCTAAAAACCAGGATTCTCAATCATCAAAAATCAACATTACAAAAGATTACTCTGTAGATTATGAGCCTGTCGAAAAAACTGCTTTCGCAGAATTCATCAGAGAAAAACGTAGAGAATACAATGAAGATAATGGAAAAGAGCTCTCGACTAGCCAATTGGGAACTATGATAGGAATAAAATATGAGATGTTTCGAAAAATACTAAATCAAGAAAAGCCCACAAAAAAGCGCGATTGCATCATTGCTATTTGTGTTGCTCTACAGTTACTTCCCGGTGAGATAGACGAAGCTCTAGGTTTATATCAATACATGCCTGCTCTTGATAAATACAATCCTAGAGACGGTTTTATCACATCTCAAATAACAGGAAACCGTGAACTAACTGTATCAGAATTGAACCAAAGATTAATTCAGCGTGGATTCCCAGGTCTTGATATTCAAGATAAAAGAGATGGAAAGAAAAAGAATTCTACAGACGTTGTCATCGATATGCCTTATAAGGTTCTGGAGTTGAAAGTACGTACTCCAATTGACAGTGATTACTATTATGGCGATCCATATAATTCTTTATGCACAAAATACTCTCCCTTCAACTGTAGATGTACAGGTGATATGATTCTTGGCGATCCGAAAAGGAAAAAATACATACACCTTATTGCAAGTACCGATGGATATCTGTCATCACAAATATACAATGTAGATGATTTTCCAAAATCCTATAAGAGTATAGATGAAACCGGGGACTTCAAGAATTATTTCATCGAATTAATAAATGCCGTTAACGTTGAAAAACGCAGACTCCTTAGCATTCTTGACAATACTAAAAATTATCGTCAGAGAACTTCTGCACGATTAATTGGAGACGCAATATGCATATTCACTGAGGAATTCAATTATTCGATTCCTGAACTGAACGAATATTATATTCTCACACGAATCAACGGCCATTATCAGCTAAAAGTATATGAAAGAAGTGCCTTTATGCATTTTTATCTTACAGACGATGAATTTGAAAAATACTACGGAGCAGACACCTTAAGTCCAAAAGAAGAATACGATTCTATTAAGCATCTTGACAAACTTATAGAGACAGCCGATTCTCGTTCGGATGAGCTAATACGATATCGTATGCGTAGACGCGCTTTTGCAAGATTGCAACCCCAGGTGGATGAATTATATGCAGCACTAAAAGACGAAAAAGAATATATCCAAAACCTTGAATATATCTATGACAATCCTGCAGACACTCTTCGATACTATGAAATAGAAAAAGACTTCGAATGTGTCTACGATGAAGAATATGGTGAAATATGTGATTCGCTTAGTGAAAAGGTATATACACTCCCTGACGGGACCGAGATCACGATTACTCTTGAAGATATATATAATGCTTTCAAATATGGATTTTCAAATATAGAAGAAATCTGTCGTATCAAATCCTTATCTGGATCTATCCATTCTGTTTTCAACTAAAAACACAGCGTTTTTGTAATGGGACTTATTTAGTCCCATTATTTTTGATTTATCTAAAAATCTGTTATATACTCCCTCTTGTAAAAAAACATAGGAGGTTCTCATGATTAATAACAGATTAAGAATGGTTTTTACACAGGAAGAAATCAACAGACTGACAATAAGCGAAATTGATGAGCGCAAGATTCGCATTACCGCAGATGTACATGGTATGAAATGCTGCCAGGCAAAGCGCTTCATAAATAACATAATTAATACGGTCCGAGTTGCCTTCCAGCTAATAATCATTCACGGATACAATCATGGAACCGCTATCAAGGACATGCTGGCAGAGAACTTTAGTAACACACATATTACTGAACAGCATCAGGATCCTTACAACCAAGGAGTCACACACATGCTAATCGCCGCGTAAATAACAAGCCCTATTATGAAAGGAGTCATCATCATGAACAACACCACAAAAATCAGTAAAACAAACCAGGAGGAAGTTAAAATGAGAAAGCTTATAGTAGAAGCACCAGAATTAAAAGAAGGACAGACCGATAGCTCCGGAGGAATTCGTGAGAATGGAAAGATCTCTGTTCAGTACAAAAATCCAGTTCCTTATGTGGAGCCTAAATTACCACCTGCTGCTCCTCAGAAAACTTACACAAGAAAAGATATGTTAAAGGACCAGGCAAAAGATTTTGCAATGAACGTAGGCACTGATCTTATTTCTATGATTTGGTATGAATATGGAAGACCTTTTATCCAAGCTAAGCTACACCAGTTAGGTCAGAAGGCCATTGCTTATCTGGAAGCACCCACTAAAGCATCCAAGGTAATCTCACAGAAAGAGACAAATGCTACAAATATTATAGATGCAGAATACGAGGAAATTCCAGAAACGGATGACCTTGATGATAACGACAAAATCATCCGTTTCCCAAACAGACGCGTCAGCTAACACGTTTACAATAATCAAGACTTATCCAGCCAGCTCCGGATTTCAGCTTACCCCATCCAAGTGTTGAGCCACTGCCGCTCTTCACTTGGGTGATAGTAAACACCCCAACACCAGTATACCGACCCGTCTTAGCAGTATTAGTACCAGCGCCCTTCCTGATATTCAGTTCAGGAATACTCACCTTCACCATAAACGGACAATCCACATTGGTCATCCCACCTGCAGCGCCTTCAGCCACCTCCGGATAAACCTGCTTTCCATTCCAGTCATAAACTTCAAACCCCGGATTCTTATCAGCCATAGCCTTTGCATTAGCAAGTATCGTATAAGCACCAAGCTGAGATTTTGCATCATCCCAACTCTTCCTTACGCGATAATACTTCACCACATCTGAAGCCTCACCAGCCACATCATACTGAGTCAGCTTCCATCTCTTGAATATTATCTCGCTTGAGAGCCACCAGTTTCTTTCTTCAGAGCCACTGTCCCTTTAAGATGATGGTAGGTGTTGCCTTGTAGTTATATCCGCTCTGTGCATGTACCTTCATGCTTCTGTTTTTCTGATTTTTCATAGATTGTCATCCTTTCAAAAATATAATTTTTACATAGTCTTATGTACCAACCTGTGCTATACTTTTTACAGGCATGTCTATGTCAATACACTTCTGGAGGACTGCTATGAGTGAAGAAAAAGCTGGTTCCTATAAAGGCCTTACCGAGGCTCGCAAAAGAGCTAATAAGAAATACAATGATAGATTCGTTGAAATAAAAGTTCGTGTTACCCCAGAGAAGCGTTCCATCATTAAGGATCACGCTGATGCAATGGGTGAAAGTGCAACTGCCTTTATCAATCGAGCCATCGATGAAGCCATGGAGCGAGATAAAAAATCTAACCCTGAAACGTAAAAAATCCGGTGACGTATGGATACATTTCCACACATCACCGGATGATTATTTTCTTCATAAACAATCTCCAATTGTGTAATTTGCTACATTAAATAAACATTCTGCAAGGCTCCCCCATTTGATTGTTTTTTGTCTTATTTCTTACACATTTCAAATGGTCTAAACTTGGTCTAAATCTGACCTTCCAATTACCTCGAACCCTTGAAAATCCTAGTAAAATCAAGCACTCTACGCATGTTGCCCCAGCATAGTAAGTATATTGCCGTGGCAGATGAATAATACTTTTATCATATGTTATCACACCTCCAAAAGCCTTGATTTTACCACATTTTTACTATAAGTTCTGCCTTGTCAAAAAGTTGTAACTCAGTTGTAAAATTACAACTTATAATTATTTACACCTTTGTATGCCAGATAGCATACTTACTGTTTAATTTTATTATTACATATTGTCTAGATATTTTTTGCATTTCTTCTGTTACATACTCAAAGTCAATACGAGTATAAACATTTAGCGTCACATCAATCCTAGCATGTCCCAATCTCCAACTGTATATGTATTTTGTTTTTCCTGTCGAATCCATATACTTATACATGTACCTTCCATCTTTTCTTTGTGTTTCACCCTTTTGTAATTTTCTGCCTTTGTTATCATAACGTTCCTTCATAAAATTCATCCTCCGATATCTATATCATTACTTAAGCCTCTGTATAGCTCATATTGATATGATATCTTTAATCATATCTTCTTGGAACGTCGACAGAAGATGTATTTTATAAATTTGGTAGTCAAAGTGAGATGTATTTTAAAAACATCTTCAAAAAATCTCCTTATAATCAAACAATCCACTAGAACATATTACCTACAAGGGGGTAGTTTTATAAATTATGCGAAACTTGTTGGTTTTATCAGATTCTCCATGCGAACTCCATCCGGTGTTTTATAATCAAGAAAGATACACTTCTTTGTTTCTCGATTCACTAAAACTCTAGCAAATACAGTCCAGAGATTTGTATCATCATCAATAATATTGGGGACTGTACCTACAGATACTACACCATCCTCACTAAACGTTATTAAACGTTCATTGGGCGTTACTATTTTACTCGTATCTTTACCTGTATGTTCTCTTAAATACTTCACCATTCTACAATCGCCAACTGGCGGAACACAATCGTTATCATATTGATGAGTATGAAAATCTAATGTACCTCCATTTACTGCAATCGTATGCTTGAAATAATCCGCTATTTCCTTTACTCATGGTGTTTCCTCCTCTCAAAGTCTTTCGACGTTTTGCTTTGATAGGAAACGATATTAACTCCCTGCTTTCTTAAATTCTCAAAACATACTCCGTTTGCTGATCCATATACTAATATTGTATGTGGTTTAAGAACTTCGACCATTTTATATAATCCAACTTCAAACCTAGGTCTATCAACTAATTTTCTTGGACCACCACCCACAGTTCCAATTGCTACAATACTATTAGTTGGAATACCTTCGAAGCAATATTCAAATGTTTCCTCTGTCCCCCAACGAACATTGTTAATTACAGCAATGCCTTCTTTACTAAGCCAAAATCCATAAAGGCGCATTCTATATGTATTATAAACCTTAATTGATTCAGGAAAATCCTGATATGTGCTAAAGTCTGGTGTAATAACACCTGCAAAATGCTTTATTACATTTAAAGCTCTTTTCCAATCATGCCAAATACCTTTTGCTCCATCAAATTTATAATCATCTAAATACCAATTTATAAAAGCGTCTACAAAATATTCCTTTTCACCTTTCGCAATACACTTTCTATGGATTTGTTTTGCTTCTTCCCAGGTTACCTGCTCTTTTGGAATTATCTTTGCTGTTGTAGGACAATATGGGATATCGTATTTTCCAAAGGCTGTGCCCTCTGCCATAAATGCGTTCCAAATATCTTTACAGCCTGATCTTGTATTTATATTATTTTTTTCTTCTAATAACTCTAACATGTTTTATCCTTTCTTCTCTATATTTAGAGACAATATAGGCATAATACGCCCTATAGTTTTTAGTAATAATCTGGATAAATATGCTATCAACTATTAGTAGTCACACTTAATTACGCGATAGCATATCTATCCTGATACAAATATGTAATAGCTGGTAACAATTACATATTCTTTATGGAAATATGTATATTAATTATAAAAACACTATAAATCAATATTACAATTTTCTCCATCAATACTGGTAATAAACACTAATTCTTTTTCTTTTAATATCTTTTTAGCTTTATAAATCTCAACTTTGGACATAGGAACAGTGAACCCTACGTTATTCTTTTTGTAGTTTCCCTCTGTAATTGATTTATAAAGCTTATTCAAAAAATCCTTCCATTTTTTAAGTTTGACGGTATCAAAATCATCATCAAATTTTCTCATACCATCAGCCAAATGAAAGATTAATAAACTAGTGCTTAATGAACAATTCATATTATTGAGAATTGCCTGCGGTATTTCAAAGCCATCTTCCCAATTATAATTATATGCAAATACATACAATTCTTTATCATTCTGACAAGATGTTAAATACTCGATACGTTTCTTTTTGTTCTCTTCATGCAAAAGCTCTTTTATTTTGCTAAAATCCATCTTTAATTCCTCCAATTATTCAAATCTTTTAATGGTTCTTGACAAAAGATCAATAGATGCCCCTATTTTATAATATATTGGGACTCCTGATTCCTGCATTTTTTTTAATTTCATCTGTAACCCACGAACCTGCTTCTGTAAATTTAATGAGTTATCATTAATATTCATTTTATCAAGTTCAGATTTTACAAATTCATTATATACTGAATGATAGCCTCTATGTCTGGTTTTTGTACTAACATCATTATGAGGAGTTCTTAAGAATATACCATTAGAAGCATCATCCAAACTCATTCCAATTTTTCTTAAAATTGGATGTTTCTTTAATTCCGCTGGAATAATATGTTGCGCCTGATATCCCTTCCACTTCATCGACGTTGGAACACCCATATCTTTAAGCATATTTCTACCAAGAACACTCGACCTTCCACCAGTAACATGTCCTTCTTTTCCTGGAATTATTCTTTCAGCCTTTGACCAACCTAATGTTCTCTTAAATAAGCCACTCAAACCTTTGCTCATATTTTTCACCTCCTTCCGCACTCCCGTACAGAAATGGAGGCAAGCAACTATGTTAATACATAACATTTCGGCTCCAAGAATATCATTCAGTCCATTATTCAGTTTTAACAATAGTCTTATTACCTCTTTTCCTTCGTAGATTATTTTTGTCTTTTTGTGCAAAATGCCAATAGACAATATTTTTGAGGTATGCTATCTTTTCAGTAGTCACACTTAGTTATGCGATAGCATATCTAGGATAGAAACACATTGAATTACTGCTGGTAAGAGTTTTTTAATGTGTTTTTTATTTTTACAATCAATAAAATCACCACCTCTCATATATACAACATTTCAAACTAATCCCACCTCGTTCTTGTATCGAGCCAAGAATTTCTCTCCCTTTGTCTACTATCCTCGTAATCATAATCATAATAAGAGTTTGTTTTTCTTGGTGCGATTTTATTTATAAATGGTGCAAATCGCATAAGGATTATATCATCATATTCCTTTTCAGCTCTCTTCTTCCATTCATAATCATACTTTGCTAGAGTTTTGCGTCTTTTTTCAGCAGCTTTTTCAGAAACATCAAATGACTTCATTATAAAGTCAATGTTAATCATCTTACCTCGTTTCGATGCTTGTCTTAATATTTGTTCAGGCATCGCAAGTTGTGCAGCAAAACAATTCGCTTCTACTTCCTGCTTCTGATATAACGGATCATCTTTAGTCAAATTCATCTTATGACCTAATAAATAATGACCCAATTCATGCCCTATAGAAAATCTAATTCTATATTCTGGTTCTTCATTATTATAAAAAATAATATAGGCCCCATCCATTTCTACCATCTCTGCAGACTCACTTCCTAGTTCCTCGACCGGCACATTATATTTATTTAACGCTTTTGCATAACTACATAATCGTATATCTGTCTGCTCTTTAATGAGCTTACTAAATCTAAACGGAAACTCCTCAATGACCGAAGACGTTGCTAGTATTTCATTTGCTACCTCATATATTTTAACAAAATCAATATCCACTTCTCCTGATTTAAATGTCATCTTCATCCTCCTCATCATCAAAAATATCCTTAAAGACAATTTTTAGCATCCCTTCTGCCTTAGAAAGTTCTTCTTCATTTAATTTACCAAGATTTCTCTGAAGAGTATTGAGTTTTTTATTATCTACAGATACATCACTAGTATCATCATTTCCCAACAAATAGTCTGTTGTAACTTTAAAATAATTAGCTAATTGTATCAAAACTTCACTTCGTGGCAATGTTCCGTTATTCTCCCACATATTTACCCTACTCTTGGTAACGCCTAATACCTTTGCTAATTGATCCATGCTCAATCCAGCTTTTTCTCTCAATTCTTTAACTCTGGTACTAAAATAAACATTTCCCATCGTATATCCTCCTAGATTTTGTTTTAGCGCTCGTGCATTTTTATTGTACGATGCAATATTGCATTTGTCAAGTTGATTTTTCATTATTTTTGTATCGTGCATTTTTATTGCACATACATATATATTATAGTCATATCTACATAAAGTCAATACATTATAGCTAATACATAATTTTGCAAATGTACCTTTTCTCTGCATTTCTCCAAAAAATAACGGAAAACACAAAAGTTAATCATCTTTGTATTTTCCGTATCCTAATACATTATTTTTTAAGGTTAACTCTCTTACTCAAACTCTTAAGCAAAAGTGGTAAAACAGTGGTACGTTGTTTTTTGACCTCAGCAAAAGCATTGATTTTACTAGGTCTTAGCATTCGTTTCATAAAACTCATGAATTTCCATTGCAAAATTTGCCGATTGCTCAAATTTCTTAATTCTCTCAACAGCTTCCTTATCATCGGCAAATTCTTGTTCCCACTCTTTTAATGAATGCTTATTTTTCAGAATAATTATGCCTTGAATTGCACACACAGGACTACTCACATATAGATACGCCTTAATTGTTTCTGCCGGAAAGCATCGTCTATGTTCAAATATTTTTGTTCCTACTGATATTTTGTCATATACATAGGGCTTTACCCTTAAACGCATTGTTCGCACTCTGATTACCTCTTTTTCCACTTACATTCATTCTTCCAGAGTCAGAATTCTTCCTTGCATTTCTTATGCCTCATGCCGGTGCTAAAGATGTTTTAAATTTTTTTGATTACTTAACAAGACAACTTGGTGCTAAAACATTCAGAAAAATTTTTCCGTTTATTCTTACTGATAATGTCGTTGAATTCAAAGACCCTGATGCTCTGTCATTTGAACAACTATCATAAAGAATCGATAAAAAATAAGACACCTTTCGATTTAATGAAAGGCAAAGACAATAAAAAACTGTTGGATGCCCTTAACCTCTCGCCAGTCCCACCTGATGAAGTTAATCTGAGTCCAACACAAATTAAAAAATAAAATACGATCTCATGCCTTAATGGATAGAGTTTTACATCATTCGCATGTGATAACAATATCTGGACGATCATACAGACTTAAAGATCATATTAAGCCAACCGATTAATTGTACATTTTTATATCATATTTTTTGTACATTAAGCCTGACTTCTAATGGTCCACCACAAAGCGAACAATGTAATAAGCCATCTTCTGCAATATAGCTATCCGGTATATTTTCTCTATTCCAAATTTCGTTCATCATTAAAACGTGTCCTCCCCATATTTATAAGATGTTATAGATTCCAGTAATTCATATGCATCCTCTGGAGACATAATAAAAAACTCTCGGTTTTTAGTAATTCGCAAATCCGGATTAAGATTATCTATCAACTTATGCAGCTTTTTATCTTCAAGATTTCCTGCTGTTTCATAGGTTGCATATACTTCATAGTCATACGGAAGCGCCGTTGTACTTAATTGTTTGCGTCTGTTCTCTACATCCGTAGCATAGCCAATTTTCACCATATCCGGAAGTGCTGGATTTGTCATGATATATATGTATCCCTTAAAATCAATATCTGCTTCACTCATTAGGATGTCACAAGCTGCACCGCCAATCACGGTATAGCATTCTTCAAAACCTTTGAGCTTATCACGAAACAATTCCATTCCAACTACCATTCGTACTCCTCCATGTATCTTTCAAGTTCACCTTGAACACGCTCATCATCCGTATCTGACAGCGACATTGCCATTGAAACTAGATCCACAAGTCCGTCCTTTGCAAACAGCATCGGATTATACTTCCATACTTCAACCATAACTGTATCAATGCTTTCCTGCCACTTAATATCCACTTCCTTTAAGCCTTTTACTATCTCATCGCTCTTAAATGTAGCTCTAATAGCTATCTTTGGCTCTCCCAACATGCTTACTTCACTAAGAGCACTTTCTCCGGCTACTGCCAGCATCTCCGTTTCGTCTGTTTTCTCTACGTACATTCTTCGCTGAATAGGCGTAATAAGATAGTCTCTTGCCAATGAATATAGCTTATATCCTGTTGCAACTGTTTTCATGCGAACTTCTTTTCCACAATGTTCCTCTGTAATAAGTTCCATAGCCTTTAACTGCTCCGATGCACGTGTAATGGATGTCCTGGTAAGACCAAGTTCCTCTGCTGCTTGCTTTTTCAGAACATACTCATGCTGATGACTATATAACAAATATAAAAACAGGCATTGTGTGGCAGGCATCATCTTATCTGCCACCACATTATTCATTGTTTTCAAGTTGTTACGAAGCATTATTCCCAAAAACGGAAGATAAATTTGATCAGAACCGGCAATAAACGGAATATGCCTTTTAAGCAACGCTTCTCGCTGAAGCTTGGTTAAACTTTCAAACCAAATGGCCACTTCACATTCCATTGCAATTTTCAGTGCAGCAAGCTGCTTTTCTAACGCAATAGCGCCGAATCTATCATCAGAAGATATTTTGACAAGCAAAAAGGATAGCCCCTCTACATCAGCCATAAAGAATTCCCTTCCAGCTGTCATATAAAGAGCCATTCCCTTTACCTTTGTTTTTTCAATTTTGCAATTAATACCAAATGCCGAACTAATAATGTTTTCTATCATTACAATCGCCTCAATAACATTTTTTATTTATAATAACATCATATATGTTATTATGCAAGTTTTTATGTTATCGAAATAAAATCTCAATCCGAACTCCATTTATCACAATTATATTCCCTGGTATTCCCAAGTTATTGTATCCAGCAATAAAAACTTTTCTGTTCCAATTGGCTTCCCATCTCTGTACGTTGAAAATACATCACAAGAGATAATATTCCCCTTCTTTTCAATCATATCTACAGGAGTATGTCCCACTACCTGTAGCAATTTTCTTGGCTTATACATTTTGATATTAGAATACTGTGGTCTTAACCATATAGGTGAGTCATCATTCCACATTTGATATTTTCCAAGGCAATTAATCGCATCTACTACCGAATCGACGTCATTATACATGTAGGATGTCACACATTCTCTTGCAAAAAAGTCACTTACTCCGCCATGTGAAAACAACACATTATCAATACGCTGAACGTATTTGATAGGATTGTCAGCAGACAAAGCATCCTTTAGCTCCAGCAGTTTCTTCTGCACCGTAACCGATGCCATACTACTAAAACCAGTCTCATAACATTGCCAAAGATAACTGAGATCATGATTTCCATAACACCATAAGGTATCAGGATACTTCTTCGCAAAACTAATTGCCTCATCGTAGGTTTCTTCATACAAAGCCACATTGTATTGTTGTTCCCAATCATCAGCAATATCCATCAGACAAACTGCATTTTCGGCAATACCTCTTCCCATGAGAATATCTGCCTTACGAAACATATATGGTTTTAAATGTACATCCGGTATTACAAGAACCTTCATTTATTTCACTTCCTCTTGTCTTAGTGTTTTAATAAAAAAGCCCATGGGCTTACCATGGGCAGTTACATCTATGCAGCAAGTTCAGATAGTTTTCTATAATAAGCAATAATTCTATCTTCAAAACTTTTATCCGCACAAAATACCAATTCTGTAGAAACTTCATAATGCTTCTTAACTAGCAATTCCTCCATATGAATTCCAAATAGTTCACTGAGCATAAGCAAATGATCTACAGACGGAAGTATCTTCCCATTAATCCATCGATAAATTGGTTGTGGGCATGAAAGATGTAAATACTCCTGAATATCCTTCACTAACATTCCTGAATTATCGATATACTTTTTTAGTTTTATTCCTGTTTGAATCATATCTATGTTTGGATATGTCTTTGATTGCTTCATATAATTTTTCCTATCCTCTATAATATTTCCTCATCAAATGCCTTCTTTATCATTTTAGACTTTGGAAAAATATCTAGGTATTCCTGAATACGCCAAATCTCAAGAGATTCAATGATGCGTCTATAATTGCCTATTATCTCTTTATACAAATCCTTTGGCATTTTGCTTTTATTCCTAAGAAGTTCTATAATCATACGTTCCTTGTCATAAATAGGAATCGTAGCTCCATCTACTTCCATCTGGATAACTCCAATGTTCAAAAGATCATCTCTGGTATAAATCTGCTCTATTCGACCATCCACAAGAGGCGTTGCTTTTGCCTTTGTAGCTAATGCATACTTTTCCGGTATCAAATCGGTTAGTCCATGAACATAAAAAGCAAACTCTCCTGTAAAAATTCCATCCGGATATTTTTTAGAAACAATAGCGACTTCTGATTCATATTCCGAATCAGAATATATGCCATCTTCAAGTTTAAATACCAAGCCATCTTCCAAAGCTTTATTCAATTGATAAGCATTTCCATATTTTGTAATACAATCTGCATATGAAAGAATCATTTTACTAAACCTCGGTATTTTTTCGTTTTTTACCTAGATTTAGTTTAATATTGTTTCAAAAAAATGTCAATAAAACAATCACCTTTCTACAGGAATAAAACTAATTCTTAATTCCATTTCCATACTGTCTGCCAGCCTTTTTAGCAACTCCAGACTCGGGTCCCCAGTTGCAGATTCCAACATCCTAATTTCGAAAAGAGGGATTCTTGATTTCTCTGCAAATTGTTCCTGTGTCAGATTATTTGATAATCGATAATTCTGTAATATTTTCATAATCTCACGTTGATGTTGTAAATCTGAAGAAGCCTGTTCATAAGCAATAGCCTCTTCAAGTCCTTGCTTTAAATCGTCAAACAAAGTGCTCATGATATCATATCACTCCATTCTTTAAGAATTTTTCATAGCAGAATAATTTCTGTAATGGATATATTATAATTCCTGTCAAGAGCTACGTCATTGGACTGTTAGTCCAATCCCCACCAATCCTTAGATTGCACTCTGTCTATCAATAAACTCTTCAAATTTCTTTCTCTTAATCTACATGCGATTACCATTCCAAAGAATATAATCTGCTGTTGGATTCTCTGTTATAATCTTACGAAGTTTACACTCTCCGATTCTGAAATAACCTGCAGCCTCTTCAATCGATAATGTATATTTGTTCCAATATGGAATTTCATAGGTATTACTCATTATTCTTCTCTATCGTTAAGTTCTCTAAGTAATTTGATTTTGTTATCTGCTGATATCTTTCGCTTACTAACGCCCTTCATCTGAATAGGTACACACATTTCAAACACTCTGTCATAGATACGCTTCTTATCAATGGATGCTTCATTTCTCATGGTGTCGATATGAAGATTGGTAGTAATAATCAAAGGCTTACCAGTACGGTATCTTCTATCAATGACATTGAATACATTCTCCACCGCATACTCTGTGCTACACTCTGCTCCTAGATCATCAATAATAAGTAAGCTACAACGCATCAAACACTCGATGTATTCATTCTTATCCTCGCTGGCAAACAAGTCGTTTATGATAGTTGCAAAATTGGTCATCTTCACAGTGTATTCCTGCTCAATAAGTACAATTGTTTATTTTTGAATCCTTTTGAATCTCTTTCAAATACGTACCATCTTTTTCTATTTCTAATGTATTGAAATCTTTCCAACCTTTAAAATCTACTTGTAGTATTTTTCTTTTATAGCCTCAAATTCATCTGGTGTCACAATATACAAATTTCCCTTTGAACGTGTTAATGCTACGTATAGTTTATTTAAAGTGACTGTTTTTTGTGTAGAAGCTGAAAATGTATCTTTAATCAAATTTTTTGTGGTTCCATTTAAAATAACACATGCAGCATCATATGTATCACCCTTTGAATATGACCAGTTTACTGCCTTAAATGAATATCGTGATGCTTTATCATAAACAAGCTTTACTATATTTTTATCATCAAGTATCTCTTGTATATTTGAAGGTCTTATAACAGTTCCAGAGTTTATCCCTGCTGATTGAATCTGAATTCCAAGTTTGTTCCTGATAAAAAAACATATTTCTTCAGAGCAGCGTCTTGAATAAATCAAAGAGGTTTCATCAACATCAAATTTCGCTCCACGCAATTCTTGAATAAAATCGTCGTAACAAATTTCTGTTTTTGCCTTCTTAAATGGCTTGCCAGAGTTATTCTGACCTGAAACAGAATGCTGATAATAATCACCTACCAAAACAATATTTGTCAGGTATTTTGATAGTTTCACTATCAGCTCATAATCATACTCTCTAAAGTCCTGAAACTCATCTATCAATACATTATCAAAGAAGAGATTAAGTTTCTCTGCCGCTGTGCGAACAAGAGATTCTCGTCCCTGTTTTACATACATTGCTAATTCAGATAAAGTTTCACAATAATACTGTTTCCTTTCATCCATGTAGTGCTGAAGTAATTCTTTCTTTTTATATTTTCTATTTGGCACATCTCGACCATTAACTTTTATTCGCTGCTGAGGTGGCTTTTTTAGAGTTATACTCGTCTCATCAAACTTATATTCTTCACCAAAAAAATCAAATATTGACGCTTCATATGGACGAATAATCATATGATAAACAAATGAATCAAATGTCATAACTCTAGTCATCTCAGGAATTTCTCCATATGCTCTTAATAACTCATTTTGTATGTTTTTAATATTTGCATGTGTAAATGCTACAATTAGATTTCTTTTTTCAGGCTGTATCTCATGGCAAATATGATATGTCTTTCCTGCGCCTGCAACAGCAAGTATTACTCGTTTAGCCATTCGATTGCATCCTCCACATACTTAGGGATATTGAATTCTTCCTCAGAAGTAAGCATTTGATAAGCTGTTTCCACTTTATTAGCAAGCATCTTTCCCAGCACTTTCCCATAATCTTTCTCATGAAACATATATTGAGCGCTTTCACGAACAGTGATCATATCATCAAGTTTATCCTTATTAGCGTTATAAACGCATGCTTCCCAGGTCCAATCATCCATTGTTGTGCCCATAAAAACATGTTGTTTTTCATTTTGTAGATTAAACTTATTTGCTTCATCAATTTTAGACTGAGTGTGATCATTGTCAGTTATTACTGCTATTCTCTTATCAGTTTCCTCTGCAATTTCCAAATATCTCTTATAAGAAATACCATTGCATGATATTATTGAAATACCATCATTTTCGATAGTCCTACCAGTTTTCTTTTTATAGAACTTCGGCAACAACAAATATTCTGTGGCACCTTCTACAAGTATTACTTTTTTTGATAACAAAAGCTGTAAAAACTCATTATTATCTGCCTTTTCAAAAAATGCAGATGTATTAGGATCAACATTTTTTAATGAAAGATAATGATTTCCCGCAATCCAAATAACATTTCCAAGATTAAGTCTACTAGCAATCATGTTACTGTGCGTAGTTAAAATAATCTGGGAATCTTGTTCATGATCCAATATTTGTTGAAGCATTTGCTTTAAGTTTGCGAAGCACAGATGATTTTCAGGTTCCTCTATCAAAATAGTATCAAGGTCATCCTCTCGATTAAGTGCTATTTGTGTTTTTACTAAACTTTCCATCCCGCTTCCCTTATTCTCAAGCGGAATAGAGTCTTCATATACTGATAGCACGCTTTCTAGCACAACCTTTTTATTATCTATCCCAAAACGTCTTCTATCATCAATATCTGGAAGACTCACATCATCAAACGATGTATTCAATTTCTCTCTGAACGCGTTCTTAGCTTTAAGTTTTGTATCATTACTATAGAGATTTGAAAAAAGCGCTCTATTAAAATAGTTAAAAGCTGAGGACTTTGAGGTCTCTGAAGTATCAATGAATAAATTCTTTATTGGTTTCTTAGCCACTTTGTATGGCAGATTTGCATAAGTCTGCCATGTCAATGAATAATATTCAAATGGTATTTTTCCATCATTAATGGAATCTGCCAACTCATCAGAAAAATCCTCATCAAATTTACATTCAAATCTTATTCCATATTTTTCTTCATTACGATTACCGTATTCATGATTTGGTCCGTAAAAATCAATAGATCTCGGTGTATTATCTAACTGTAAATCGATTTCAATCAATATTTTGGGCAAATTAGCTACATTAGGATTATCTTTATAAGAGTTAATACTTTCCAAATTAAATAAATCTTGTAATACGGATTTATCTGCATTCCAATATTGCTGATTTAGTACTATTCTAATAGCTTCTAATAATGTACTTTTGCCTGCTTCATTTTCACCCACCAATATACTCAAGCGCTCATTAAACTCTATTTCAAAATGATTAAATCGTTTTAATCCATCTATATATAGTTTTTTTATATATTCCATTTCTGTACTTCACCTCTTCTTCAAATGCTTAAAGGGTATAATATTCACCTATACTATTCTAATGATATTGTTCTCAATAATGAAATGTCTCTTCCATTATTTCTCGGAGTTAAATCTGACAAAAGTCTGCTTTGAACTTCAGGCGACCAATAAATCTTAAGCCTTTTCTTCGCACGAGTAATTGCAGTATAAAAAATATTATGCGTGATCATTTCATCAACCTCGTTAGTAATTACCACTTTTACTGAATCATACTCTAAACCCTGAGCTTTATGAATTGATACTGCATAAGCTATCTGAAATGGAACTATAGTATTTGAAGTCGAATCATCGTCATCATCAACACTTCTTCTTTTGAATACCGAAAATCTAACAACCGTATTCGGATAATCATAATCTTCAATTATTTCTATATCTGTACCATATATATCCATTCCATCTAACACTTTATCTAGTTCAATATCAAATGTTATTTTTTCACCTTCGTCTTGGCTATCCGTTTTTCTAATTTTCCTAATTGTGCCCTTCATATTGTTATAAATTATCGGAGAAAAACGTTCTGAATCATTAAATAGAATCGGATCACCTACTTTATAACATTGTAACCCCCATTCATAGGCTTCTTCTTCATTATTTTCCTGCAAAAACCTATTAAGATTGTTAATACCGTATAATCCATCATAATTTAAACACAGAATAATCTCATCCTTTTCCTTTTTTTCAAAAACAGAATCGTCCAATCTACTAGAAAAATCTGGCCTTGAAATCAGCTCCGTCACACTATCTTCCATGCTTCTCACCCTACGCCACAATTCCAATAGCTTTTCATCATCACTCCTATATGGAATCGCTAATTCATTTACAGCCACCTGTGGTATGAATTTTCTTACAATATCAAACCAATTACCAAATCTAATTGACGCTATCTGATAAGTATCTCCCACCAACAGCAACAGTTTAAAAGACGCTTTTTTAAGTATTTTTCTCATATTTTCATTACTAACTGTACTACACTCATCGATGATAAGAATATCGTATTCTGTTTTCACTCTGGAATTCTTAGTAAATTTACTAATAGTAGAAAAATCACAGTTTGCTAGGTTAACCTTTCTTTTTAGATTATCAACAGCTGGATGAGTTTGAGCCAAAAACAGTTTATCCTTGTCAGAAAAATACGATGAAAGCAATTTTATATAAGTGGATTTCCCCGTTCCTGCAGCACCATATAAAACACCTACCATTGATTGAGAAAACATGTTTTTCAAAATCTCTTTTTTCTCTTCTGAATAAAACCCTGAATCCTCATTATTCAGCCAAGATTCTACTGCCACTTTATAATTCTGAATACCGTTGACAGCCAGCTTGTTCAATCTATCAACAATATAATTGCAATCTTCTACATAACTATATATAAACGCATATCCATGGTTAATTCTTATTTCAGATTGTGGTTTGTGTTTCCAATATAACCTACTGTTATAAGCATTAGCCAAAGAAACTACATCTCCATACCCCTCTAACTCTTTACTAGGCGTAAATAAAACACCGTTAACCTCAGCATTATTTTTAATATGACGCGCTAGCAATTGATCAACCTTGTCATGATAATCTATACAAGAGATAAGATCAGAAAATCGAATATTATGATCAACTGGCGAAAAATTGTAGGGGATATTATCAAATGGACGGCATCCCATTTTTAAATATAGTGAAAAATAAGGGTTCTTTTCAGAATAATACTGAGATTTAATTAGATTATTATTCATCGAAAACAACAGCAACTTTATAATGTTCTCACCTGGGAGATGCCTTGTTATTATTTTTCTTGCTCGTTCTAAAGCAGATAAAAAGATGGTAACTTGAGCTCGCTCCATTGCCTTATTTTTTAAGGAGTTAAAACTTTCATCTGTTAAATTAATAATATCTAAAAGATCCCACTTCCTTATTGTCATTAATTTACAAATAAACCTTGTTTCAGACCAACCTATATCGTTGTTTACACTTGAAAAAATCTTACAAAAATTTCTAAATTCACAATCTCTAATTGCTACTTCCCATCCTACAATTATATTGATAGGCATCTTTTTTGACATAATAGAAATTTCCGAAGGAACAATTAGCATCTTCGATGCGTAATTGCCCATAATCGGTATTTTAGAAAAAGCAATCAAACGATCTGTTTTTATCAATTTATCAGTGGCTTCAGAAAATGTTACTTCAAAATATCTACTTCCATTTACATAAAATGGTTTGATTTTTTCAATATAAAACCTTGATCCCTTTGTACAATCAGGCACCACTTGAAAGCGTTCTACTTCTACTGCAATCTTTTCATAATACTCTTGAAGTTTTGGATCTAAATCAAGCGGAAAATCTTCTAAATTCTGTAATATCTCAAATCCATAATCATTCCTTAATACTTGTCTTAAATCAAATAAATAATCATAATACTTTAACATCAAGCGTTCTGAATTCTCAGGACCTGGTTTATAATGCGATACTACCATTTCAAGGAATAAGTAAAACTTTCTTACTCTTTTGTATTTAGCCGTTTTTGCAATATAATCCCTTGCATCGCATATATTGGGGTACGAAGGTGTTAAATCAGCGTGTTGATTAGATGCATATATTTTCAACGATACATGATCAACCAAATGTCGCAAATCCGCAACAACATCTTGTGCAACATACCCCCTCCCGTCTCTATCAAGATTCTTAATATGTCTGCATATAGAATCATTAATACGAAGTATTTCTTCATCAATAGAATTTGTATTCATTCCTGCCCCTCTCATCTTGCATTCTTCGCAAAAATATCTTCTACATATGTTTCCGGTGTCGCCTCGTCAATCACTCCAGACTTTGGATCATAGATAAATGACTTCTTCAAACGTTCATATAACACAGATCCAACCGTTTCCATAACCTGTTTCATCATTTCCGGATCACCAAATAGTCTTCTGAAAAACTCATCATTCTGCTCGTATCTCTCAGCAGCCATAGTAGGGAAATCTTTTTCAAATAACAACATAAATGTAGCTCTGTCATTATTCTTGGCATAACTCTGCCATTTTTCCTGATTAGCATAGTCGTTTTCCATCTGAACAAGCACCTTATCCATTTCTGTAAACGCCGTTCCAAATCGCTCATTAATCTTATCTATAATAACTGTAAGTGGATCTTTTTTTGGTTCCCTATGCCCAGCATCACCGGAAATTGGAACATAACCACCATCAGACCCTTCTAACTCTATAGAGCCCTCAAAATCCTTTTCGAGTTTGTAGTACTCAAGGAGAATCTTATCATCTACGCTTACCTTTTCGCCCGGTTGTCCCTTTGGTAACATCGTGTACAAGAATTTTGAGTACACACTAAACTTATGAATGTCTTTATCAAATAATCTACAAACCTGAGTAATATATGCATACACACGATTAAACATCGCAAGCGTAGACTTAAATAAATCCTGTCGTTCTACTTCTAAAGACACATAACGATCTACAGCCGGACGCAATTGTCCCTGTAACTTACCCAAATCACCTGCAGACTGTGTCTCATTTGAATAGAAAATATCTGCAAACTTTTCAATTTCGCTTGTCTGATATACGCGAAATTCGTCTAATGTGTTTTTCATATCGTAAACAACGTTTGGATCTGTTTCTTCAAGAAGAACGGTCTCCTCATAAAATGGCTCAAAGGAAGCCTTAATATCCTCCGTTGAGTTTACAAAATCCAGAACAAAGGTATCTAACTTTCCTCTTGCTGTTCTGTTCAACCTAGATAACGTCTGAACTGCTTTTACACCGGATAATTTTTTATCTACAAACATTGTGTGAAGTAGTGGCTCATCAAATCCCGTTTGATATTTTTCCGCTACTACAAGGATTCCATATTCATCTGTATGGAATGTCTCAGGAAGAGCCTTTTCCTTGATGCTCTGACCATTCTTATCCTTATTCATTCCTTCTTCGGTATAAGAAACACCATCATCTGTTACTTCACCAGAGAAAGCGACAAGCACATCAAGATCATATCCTTTTTCTTCGATTTGTCTCTTAAACTCCTGCACATAGCGTACAGCGTGAAGACGTGACGGTGTAACCACCATAGCTTTTGCCTTTCCACCCATTTTATGCCTTGTAATATTCATAAAATGATAAAGCATAATAGCGGTTTTCTGCGAAATATTATGAGGATGCAATGTCTCGTAATTAAGGATAGCCTTTGAGCCCTGTGTTGTATCAAGTTCCGGATCATCGTCGATAATCTTGGTAATCTTGTAATACATCTTATAGGTCATATAGTTCTGCAGAACGTCCAAAATAAAGTGTTCTTCAATGGCCTGTCTCATAGAATAAATATGGAATGGATGATATACTCCCTCTGCATCCTTTGTTCCAAACATCTGAAGAGTTTTGCCCTTAGGTGTCGCAGTAAAAGCAAAAAACGAAAGATTTTCATGGATTCCCTGCGCTGCAAGCTCATCTAAAAGACGGTCTTCATCATCCTTGCGATTCTTCTCGTCTTCCGCCTCCATCTCAGCGTATTCTTTTAAAATTTCCTCTGTATCAGCAAGAGCCCTCATTAATTTTCTAGCTGCATCGCCGGTCTGCGAAGAATGAGCTTCATCAACAATAATGGCAAATCTCTTATTTGCAGAATTAACCTCTTTATAAATTACCGGGAACTTTTGTAAGGTAGTAATAATGATTCCCGCGCCACTCTCAATAGCATCTTTCAGTTGCTGAGAGTTTTTATCTATTTTCTGAACAACGCCTTCTACATGATCAAACTGATATACAGTCGATTGCAACTGACTATCAAGAACACGACGATCTGTTACAATGATGACAGACTGAAAAATCTTCTCGTCCATATCGTTATGTAATCCTGCCAATCTATGAGCCAACCATGCAATAGAATTAGATTTTCCAGAACCGGCACTATGCTGAATCAGATAATTCTTTCCAGAACCGTTTTCTTTAACATCTGCAAGAAGCTTTGTTACCACATCAAGCTGGTGATATCTTGGAAAAATCATTTTTTCCGACTTCAGATTTCCCTTATCATCAAATTCCTGTTGAAGATGCATGTATTTTTGCAGTATTTCAAGAAGCCTATCTTTGCAAAGCACATTCTCCCACAGATAAGCTGTATCATATCCATTTTCATTATTGGGATTTCCTTTTCCGCCAACGTTCCCAGCCCCGGAACTTCCTTGGTTAAAAGGCAAGAAATAAGTATGTGGTCCCTCCAAACGTGTTGTCATATACACATTGGTAAGGTCAACTGCGAAATGAACCAATACTCGTTCCTTAAACGCAAAGATTGTATCTTTGCTAGCTCGGTCAAACTTGTACTGATTGATGGCATTGGTGGTACTCTGGCCTGTGAACTGACACTTTAATTCCATGGATACAACCGGAATACCATTTAAGAATAGCACGATATCAATACTGTTCTCATTCTTTATGGAGTAATGGAGCTGTCTGGTACAATGTAAAACGTTTGCCTCATACTGTGCCTTACTAGTTTCATTTAATGATGTTTCCGGCTTCCAAAATACCGCACGAAACTTAATCCCCCTATCAGTAAAACCGTGACGAAGCACGTTAAGTAAACTCGTCTGCTTTACTTCACGAGAAAACCGTTCAATAATCTGTTTCTCTGCCATAGCATCATAGATTTTTACAAATCTCTCCCACTGCTTTGGCTGAGAAGTTCGTATAAATTCAATAAAGGTACCCTCGTCTAAGCCACTTACTCTGTTAAATGTAGCCGGATTCCCCTTTTTATATCCGCCGTAATGAATTAGATAATCTTCAATATCTTCTTCAAAGCGGCGCTCTTTCACATCAAAGTCTAACATAACACCCCTCCTAGTGCTTAACTATAATTACTTTCACATCATCTTTAGCATTCTCTATATCACGTCTAAACTCTGTTTCGTCTCTTATATAACCCAAATCATAAACAACAAATATTATCCTCTTATACTGCTTACTATATGCTGTGACATCTGCGCTAATTTCCTCTATCACTTTAGATTTTCGATTCTCCTTAAGCAATTTAACTTCAATACACAATTCTAGTTTTGGAATCACGAAATCAGGAATATACTCCCTTCCTGAAAACTCAAATTTCCCTGTCTCACGATCATAATCAATCCCTTTATTCCAGCCCTTGCCGATAAATAACTGTTCAATTGAGTTTTGGATTTCTTTCTCCTTATCAGGAATATCAAAAACAGCTTTCCGAAGTTTCGATTTTATAAAACTCTCAATATTAGAGTACTCATTTTCAACAAAGTCTACTTCCTTATTCAACAATGCAATCAGAGCATTTGTATATAACAATGTTGTCTCTATAACTTGCTTTTGCTGAGGCCAAACTGTATCCATACATCCTTTTAATGAGCCCGTTTTATAGGAAATGATGCGTTCGTTATTGATATTAATAACCCTTGATACTTCATCTGCCAAATGATTAAACTCTTCAGAATACATCTTAAAACCGGCATATCTTCCCGATTCATTTGTAGAAGAATCCTTTAATACACTTTCTAACGAATCCCTGAGTGACTCACAACGTATTAATAAATACTTTATCTGTTTACTTCTTTCAATATCCATGTCATACTTCCTTTTTTCCAGTAACAACTTCGTATATCAAGGATTTTTTATAATCCAGAAGCTTGTCTATAGCCTGCTGTCGTTCTTCGATAGTCTTATCAATTAATTCACATTTTTCATCCAGATAATTTGCAATCTCAACTTGCTCTTCATAGGGTGGTGTAGGTACTTTAATACTTTTAAACTCTGAAGAATATGTTCTCCATCGCATTGCCATAATTCCACGACCATATTTATAGCACTCCCCAGAATATATTTTTGTTCTATAAAGATAATGATAGTATCTAGAACAAACGTCCTCCATTGGCTTGTATATATCATATGCAGGACTTGTAACTCCTGAATAAGCAGATCTTCCTATTGCGCCCATCCATGCAAGAATAATATTTACAATAATATCGTCCTCATAAACTACCTTATATCCTTCCGCCTTAACAGCCTTATTCCCACGTTCTTCCTGTTCTCCATGTGGAAATACTCCAAGATTTGTATACAAAGAAAGCAACTGAACCTCTTCTAAAGACTTATAGTTTTTCTCATCTCTCAAAGAAAACAAATATCTGTTTTCCAACACCTTCCAATGTGCAGGGATAGTTTTGCATAAATCCACCCCACTATCCTTCATCTCTACATCCGGATTCACTCCTTTTGTAACAGCCTCTGTAATTACCGATAATTTGTATTCCTCCAGTTTATTAATAATCTCCTGCTGTTTTTCGATGATGGCATCTATCTTGGCACATTTTTCATCCAAATAATCAGATATTTGTTTTTGTGTTACCATATCTGGGACAGGACAAGGCATATCATTTATTATTCCTTTTGTCAGATTTACAATAAATGAGCCTCTGCAAGATATGTCAATATACGTGTCAAAAAAATTACTATCAGCAAATAACCTCATAAAGAATCTTGTATCTATAACTTTATCATTCAGTTTAAATTTTGCTACACGTTGATTGATAATTCCTTTTGGCATCGATTCGTCAATCATCATCGCCCGTCCTAGTGAACCAACTATAGGAAAAATAATATCACCTTTCTCTACAAAGAATTGAGACATCTCCTCTTCACGCTCATTTGGAAGATACAGGTTTTTATCACTATCTGTAGATTTACTTGCTATATGTTCAGGTGTATAAACCAAAATATCACCCTCTAGCAACAATCCATCCATTTTTAATGAACTTCCAAATGGACCCGCTTTATAACCTTCAATAAAAAACCTCAATCTGATTATTTTCCATCTTTTCGGTATCTCCCCAATCCATTCGATACCACTATCTTTCATCTCTCTCATTTAGAGTATTCTTCCTTTTCGTTTATTTACAATCATCCTTTAAATGTTCTTCCAGCTCCATGAATCGATCAAAATCGCTTTGGAATAATCGATCCTGAATCACCCTATATTTTTCGAATTCCGTCTCCGCATGAATCTTAGCTTGCTCTGCACTAATTTTCCCCTTATCCTTAAGAACCTCATGATCCATCAAGGTAAGAAAACCATCCAATCTAATTTCCCAATCTGCCATAGTCATAGGAATGTTTCGCATTGCCATACTTTCTGCCAAATCCAGATAGGCCGTAACCATTCTACTAAGGATAGCTAATTCTTCTTCCGTCAAATAATTTTTTGCCACAGTAACATCATACTTATGAATCTTGCTATTCGGAGACCCTTCCCATGTTGTGAGTCCCATATGCTCTTTCTCAGCATCCGCCCTGTTATAAATCACTTCTGCTGCGGTCTGACCATGAACAGCATAGTGAAGCTTGTTCTGTACAGCTGCAAAAAATCTCTTTGTTTCCTTTGCTGTAGAATCATAATCAATTGAAGTCGCGTAAATATCCGTTATCTTCTGATAGAATTTTCGTTCCGACAAACGTATTTCTCGAATACGTTCCAATAACTGCTCAAAATACTCCTTCGTTAAAACACTGCCGCCTTTTTTGAGCCTTTCATCGTCCATGGCATAGCCTTTAATCGTGTATTCTTCGATTATAGTATTTGCCCATTTACGAAATTGAACTGCTTTTTCCGAGTCTACTTTATGACCAACTGCAATGATAGCCTTAAGATTATAATGTAACGTATCATAATCTTTTCCGTCATCGGCAGTTGTTCGAAATTTTCGAACAACTGAATCCTCGTCTATTTCTCCATCTTCATACAGTTTATGCAAATGATAATTGATTGTGCTTTTCCCAACATCGTAAAGAACACCCATCATTTTTTGACTTAACCAAACATTCTCATCTGCATAAATTGCTTCTATCCCGCCTTCACCAGTTGCAGTAATAAACGTCAGATACTCTGCTGCAGAGGATCTAATAGTAATCTCTTTTTTCTTAGCCATTAGCGAAATACCTCCTCTAGACTACCAGATAATTCTTTTTCAAGCTCCATAATCTCGGCCATAATTTCTTCTGATGGTCTCGGCGCTTCATATTTGTAAAAATATCTTGTGAATGGAATCTCATATCCCACTTTGGACTTCTTTTCATCAATCCATGCATCTGGTGCAAAAGGAAGCACCTCACGCTCGAAGTAAGCTCGGATATCTTCTTTTAATGGCACGTTTTCTGTATCACGAAGAGAGGTATCTGCCACAGGCTTACCTTTCTTTAATACCACATTGCCATCCTTGTCTTTTTGAGGTCTTTCCACTGTAATTTTTGTATATCCAAATTCAGCATTCTCATAAATCTGACTGATATCGCTTTCCTTGAAATCACCGTAAATCTGCGTAATCTCCTCGATGTATTTTTCCGGAATATCATTTCTTTTATTTCCAAGAGCCTTACGTCGCTTCTCATAAAGTTCGTTTGCATTAATCAGCTGAACTTTTCCTTCTCGAACAGTTCCAGCCTTCTTATTTGAAAGCACCCAGATATAGGTTGCAATTCCTGTATTATAAAAAATATCATTTGGAAGCGCCACGATTGCCTCTAGTAAATCATTTTCCAAAGTATATTTCCTAATATTAGATGGTCCTGACCCTGCATCACCTGTAAACAATGGTGATCCATTATGAATGATTGCAATGCGGCTTCCACCCTGACTAATATCCTTCATCTTAGAAATTGCAGTCATAAGGAAAAGCATCTGACCATCACTTGCCGCAGGAAGACCTGCTCCAAAACGACCAGCAAATCCCTTCTTTGCTTCTTCTTCTACTTTTGCTTTCTCATTTTTCCATTCACGACCAAACGGAGGATTTGAAAGGATATAATCAAAAGTATTCCCCACGAACTGATCATCAGAAAGAGTATTTCCGTCTTTAATATAATCTGCGTTATTTCCTTTAATCAGCATGTCTGCCTTACAGATAGCGAATGTCTGATCATTAATTTCCTGTCCAAAGGATACAAGTTCTGTAGAAGCATTTAAGCTATGAAGATACTCTTCTGCTACAGATAACATTCCTCCGGTACCACAGGCCGGATCATAAATGGTCTTTGCCACATTATTACCGGAAAGAATATCGTTATCATCATAAAATAGGATATTAACCATAAGCTGGATAACTTCTCTTGGTGTATAATGCTGTCCGGCATCTTCATTATGTGCTTCAGAGAACCTACGGATAATCTCTTCAAAGATGTAACCCATCTCAAGATTAGAAATCTCATCTGGATGAAGATTTGCTTTTTCTGTAGTAAACTCCTTCAGAACAATATAAAGAATGTTCTTATTTGCCATTCTTGTTATATGACCGTCAAACTCAAATTTCTGGATAATGTCCTGTACATTGTCAGAAAAACCATTCAAGTAATCTCTAAAGTTTTCTTCAATATGATCCGGGTCATCCATTAATCTCTCAAGGGTATACTTACTTGTATTATAAAAATCAAAACCGGAAGCCTTGCGAAGAAGTACATCCTTCATTGGAAGATTCTTTACTTCTTCATATTTTTCTAATACCGCATCCTTTTTATCAAATAAAATACAGTCAAATCTTCGTATAACGGTTAGCGGTAAGATTACATCTCCGTATTCATGTGGTTTATATACTCCAGTCAATTTATCTGCAATTGCCCAAATAAGGCCTGCCTTTTGATCAATCTTTGCACTTCTTATTGCCATTAATATTTGCCTCCAATTTATTCTAAAATAGCCATTTTTATGGCTTTTATCATTTTACTATTTATCTTGTCCCATTTTACGGACTCTTCTCGGATCCTCGGGTTTTTTTGCATCTTTAGGCACAAGCCAAGTATTAGTAGCAAAAACTGCTCCCTCAACTCTGCCTTCTCTACATAATGTCGTAACTCGACGACGTGAAACATTCCAAATTTTTGCAATTTCCGATGTAGATATATACTCCATAACAAATCCTCCATAAAAGTCGAAAAATTGACTATTTTATTATATTCCTTCCGAGGAATAGTTTCAATAGAAACCATAGTTTCTCATCAATAACAAACCCTCCCCAGAGTGTCAATCTACAGAATTACTTTTCCTGATTTTGACACCCTAGGACGGGTTCGTTTTGTAGTAGCCAAGGCCACTTAAGGATAAGTGTCCTTCACATTCATTTTTATAATTCGTATCGCGGCAATTTAAAAGTTGTAAACTAGTTGTAAATTCATTTCTTTCTTCCGTCAAACGCTTGAAAATAAAGGATTTCTAGCCATTGGTTAATACCATGCCGTGGCAGATAAATAATACTTTTATCATCCTTTTCTCCTGTTTATTAACGTCATAAAACACCGTATTCCCATCACTTTGCCGAATGTTTTTATCATCACTTATCCTCACATATAATTCGCTCACAACTGCATTTTAGAATCTCCTCCGCATCATTTCCCTCGATATCCAAATTTTCAGCAAAAACCAATTCCACATCTTTTATTCCAAAGCTATTTACTGCCAGACTTTTAATATATCCAAAACTATAATCCGGCTCATATGGTCCACCGGCAGTAGTAACGTAATATAGTTTTTCTGCTTTACAAAGTCCATGTGAAATTCCGCCTTCGCCATATTCAGAAACAATTCCTACAACGTATATATTTTCAATATAAATTTTTAGTAAAGAAGGAAATGAATTATCCCAATATGGTGCGGAAATAACGATGATTTCTGCATCTGCAAACTGCTTTGCAAGTAAGAACATTTCATCAGAATAATCTCCTTTTTCAATTAAAGCAGTTCGACGATTAAGTCGCTCTTTGTTCAAAGGCTTTATATTTGCATTTTCTAAAAAAACCTCACTATATTCACCAAGCTTACAAAGAAGAGCCTTTGCCAGCCTGTCTGTCCTTGATTCTTCTCTAACACACGCATTTACATATAATACTTTCTTCATTATCTACATACCTTTTCCTAAATTATTGTATACTATCAAGTTCCTAAAAATAATTATTAGATACCCCTTTTTATTATATTTTGTAATACGTGCTCTTTCAACAAAAAAGAGAACTTTTTGAGATATATACCGACTGGGGTGACCCCGCAAAGTTCTCTTTTCCCTGTTAATATTTGGTTTTTAGTTTATTACATAATTTTTCTATAAAGCTCTTTTAATTCCTCAACATTTGTATCACGAGGATTTCCTGGACAACATGCATCAGCAAATGCATCTTTTGCAACTCTAAATATAATTCGTCATTTTGCCGGAGCTATAACTCCTGATTTTTCGACAAATGCAGATTTTCCAGATGCGATCAAACGATACAACACTTTTCGTATGAGAGCTTTCGGGCATTGGCTTATTTCCAATAATATTACTGTTATTAATAATGCTCGATGGGGCACTGTTGAAACACGGAATTATTGTTTTGATGGCATTCCATTAAACAGTATTATTTCCATCGGAACTGTTGCAAGCGGTTTGCATAAACTTGAAAACCGTGCTTTGTTTGAAGAAGGGCTGCGCAGACTTGTCAAATTAATAAAGCCCTCAATTATCATTGTGTATGGTTCATCTAAATATTCGATTTTTGATGAACTTAAACAAAAGGATATAACTATCATCTCTTTTCCCAGTAAAACAAGTCTTGCTTTCAGCAAGAGAAAGGAGGTGAATCATGAGTAAACCAAGTAGCGGTCATTTTTCTGGTACCACCGGAGCGAAAAATACTTATAACTATGTAATGTCAAATCGATCCGCATCCGATATAATAGCAGAGAGAACTTCTGGCTTAGATTTAAGAGAACATCCTATTAAAAGCAGAAGCAAAACTCCGTTAAAAGCAATTAACAGAAAAATACATGATAGGACAGCAACAAAAGCAGAGTACAAAAAACATTATCAGGCTAGTCGTCTAAAAGATAGACGCAAAAGGGCTGTAAAAGATTTTTGGGATGATGAGCGTGAACGCCTTATGCAACATCAACCCGCCACCAGAAAATGGACAAAAGAACAGCAAACCTGGACGCCCAATTAAAGATATCAGAGATTTCTAAAGGAGGTAAAAAATGAGTTCAACAATCGGAATAAAAATATCATCTACTGAATCATTTGCAAAAGTTGTAAGCATCATCAGAAAATATGAGCCCTTATCTATATCTGAAATAAAAAAACGTTTTGATAGCAATTCTTATATTCTTACATACGGATATACAGACGACAAAGGCTTAAACACATTACTTAAGTGTCACAACGACCTTTCTGCAGTAGGTATTTCCACACAACTTTTCGAGCATGACAGACCATGTGAATTACAATTCTTCAAAAATCTCAGCAACACATATCAGGAAATCTCTGATGAAATTGATGCTGAAGATGATGAATAAAAATTAACACCATCTATCTGTTTCAAAGTAAGTGCATGGATTTCCATGCACTTATTATCACGATTAATCCTCCTTGTCCCAATTCCATGTGTATTTGGTATATCTGCCTCCACCGATTTTGGTAATCTTTCCCTCTTTTACAAGATCAGTTAATGTTCTTTGTACTGTAGTCTGGCTTATACCCGGTGCATTTTCCATAATCTCTGACTTGGTTATGGTACCAAGATGATTCTTTATCAATTCCTCTATCCTATCCGGCTTTGGAACCTTCTTTTCCTCTACAAACTTTGCTCTGTCAAAGAATTCTCTATAAGCTGCTGTGATAATTCCAAGAATATATTTCACAAATGGTTCGTAATCGTTCCCATCTTCCATCCAACCAAGTGAACTATCCTGCAGAGCTTCATAATAGCTATCCTTCGTCTTTTCTATCAGTTTCTCCAAACTAATATACTTTCCAACAATATAATCATTCTGATATAGCAATAATAATGTCAGTAATCTACTCATTCTGCCATTACCATCATCGAAAGGATGAATACATAAAAAATCTATAATGAACATTGACATAATCAAGAGCGGATCTGCCTCGCTTCTATTGATTGCCTCATTGTAAGCAGCACACAGATTAGTAATAGCTTCTGGTGTTTCCCATGCAGGTAATGGTCGAAATCTTACGAACCTATTGCCTTGATTATCTTCTTCCTCAATTACATTATCTGCCGCTTTGAATTTTCCACCATTTGCTGCATTTTCAAATCGATATAAATCTCTATGCAGCTGTAGGATGAAGGTATCTCTGATTGGAATATGAGGAAAGCTTTCATGAATTGTATTAAGCACATCTCTATATCCGGCAATCTCTCGCTCATTTCTGGTTCTTGGCATTGTCTTATCCAAAACAATCTTTTTCAATCGATCATCCGAGGTATTAATACCCTCGATTTTATTAGAACTTTCTGTACTCTGAATCTTGGCCACTTCAACAAGACTTTCAAGAACATCCGCATGTCTTTCTGCAATTAATCTCTGTTCACCTCTATATTCGTGAATGGTTGTAAGGTAACCAACAATCTCCGGCGTTAACAATTTTTTCCATTTTTCTGTATAATCAAAACTTCTCATTTCAATTGCCTCATTTAATTCTCAACTTCGTCATTTAAGACATTTTGACTTAATTAGATTATATACTTCAACTTCGTCAAACACAAGTGTTATCTTCGTCATTTTTTATTGTATGACGAAATTAAATATATTTTTGATGCAATTAGATCTACTCTTTGTCATATCCCCATTTTCTATTCTTATTGATTCTCTTTTACCATTAACTGGTATATTTTCATCCTTACCACGCCCGCAAACCCGCATAAGCACTGCATTCTTACTACTTTTGGCGAGTAGTGCCGTGGCAGATGAATAAGACTTTTATCATCGTTTTAATTTACTCCTTTTTGCCCTGAAAAGCCTTGTTTTGCAAGGGTTTTGGGGGATTTTGTGATTTGCTCTGAAATGTCTGATTGTGGCAAATCAGAACAGAATTTATCTTCCAAAGTAAAGGTGAACTTTGGGGCAAAGTTGGGCGATAATGGGCACGTGTCATTCTGTACTCCTATACGTATATGTAAACCTTACAAATCATCCCCTCTATTTTATCACGAAAAAGTGAGCGATTCACGAGAATTTTGGTTTGCATAAACATTTTTTCTTGTTACTTCATGCACACAAAGTCCCATAACAAAGACCGCAAATCAACGAGTCTGAAGATAAACCACTCCGCGATATTAGGAACCATGAAAACCACAAACGATGCTATCAGAATCTTCCAGAACTCTGCTCCGTGCAAATCTCCCATACAGCCTCCGATAACCACCCAAAGAGTTCAGAAAGTTTATCCTAAACAATAAAGAGCGGTGACGGTCAGAGGCCGCCACCGCCCTAAGTTCTGCATAGATTTTACAGATGCTTACTTAGCATTGTGTTTTTTCTTTCTGCTATATACCGTGGTTCCTACAAGAACGCCGCCGCCGACAAGCAGGAGGGCAATCCACAGGAACATATTACTGGTATCCCCGGTCTGCGGAGAAGTGGGGTCAGCCGGTGCCGCAGAGTTCTTCGTCCACTTTGCGTAAGCCGTGGTGTTTGCGGTGATTGCGGTGTTGAAATCAAACTTCGTGGAGAATGTTGCGTCTGCATACCAGCCGCCAAACGACCACCCGCTTGCGGCAGGATCGTCGGGCTTGGTTGCCTTGCTGCCGCTTTCAATGGTCTGTGCCGCAATCTGCGTACCGTGACCGTTCATATTGAAGGAAACAGTATACTTGGCAGGAACAGGCGGCTGTGCCGCTGCTTTTACAGTAAAGTTTGTGGAAGCACTTCCGTCTTTGGAAACAATCTTAATAGAATGAGAACCGGTGCTCAGCGTTTCCAGACATGCAGGGGCAAGGGTGATCTTTGTCGAGCCTTCCT
>JAZUDH010000144.1:0-38222 GCA_045639565.1 Lachnospiraceae bacterium | reverse complement strand
ATGAGATATCCCTGTAGCAATACATAAGACCCCTTGAAGACGACGAGGTAGATAGGGCCAAGGTGTAAGTACAGTAATGTATTCAGCTGATGGTTACTAATAGGTCGAGAGCTTAACCAAAAAGGTGTTATCCTAGGATTGAAATTCTTCTGTTTTGTGTTAAATTTTCAAAGTTCGAACAATTATTCCTCGATAGCTCAGCGGCAGAGCATTCGGCTGTTAACCGAAGGGTCGTAGGTTCAAACCCTACTCGGGGAGCTCAGTAGTGATCGGTGCATGACACTCGACTCGAGAAAACCTGGTCGAGAAAAAACTAGCTACGCTACGAGTTCATTTTCTATCTATAATCCGTTGGATCATCGAATTATTGAAAGTAGAAAATGAAGTTTTTTATGGCTCCGTGGTCAAGCGGTTAAGACATCGCCCTTTCACGGCGGTAACACGGGTTCGATTCCCGTCGGAGTCACTGCAAATTGAATGAAAAATTTCAACAATTTGCTTGACATTTAAACCAAGATATGGTTTAATAATATGCGTGCTGATGAGTTACCAACCATCAAGCACATGTGCAGAAATGCCGATGTGGCTCAATTGGCAGAGCAGCTGATTTGTAATCAGCAGGTTATCGGTTCGAGTCCGATCATCGGCTTTTTTCTATACAACGAATTATCCCTTAGAGGGTATTTGGACCTTTAGCTCAGTTGGTTAGAGCAACCGGCTCATAACCGGTCGGTCCTGGGTTCGAGTCCCCGAAGGTCCATCTTGGCCTAATGGCTCAGTTGGTTAGAGCGCCGCCCTGTCACGGCGGAGGTCGCGGGTTCGAGTCCCGCTTAGGTCGTTAGTTCTTATGAACATTAACAAGTTAATATCTGGGGTCTTAGCTCAGCTGGGAGAGCATCTGCCTTACAAGCAGAGGGTCATAGGTTCGAGTCCTATAGGCCCCACTTACTCGAAAGAGTATAAGCAGGTGTGGCGGAATAGGCAGACGCAAGGGACTTAAAATCCCTCGGTGGCGACACCGTGCCGGTTCAAGTCCGGCCACCTGCAGTAAAGAACTTCACATTTTTGTGAGGTTCTTTTTTTGTTTCATAATCGTACATTTTATTGTAAAATGTATAAGTATATTGGTTACAGAAAGGGAGATTGAGATGGCAGATAAATTGCTAATGAGAAACGAAGTTCCAGAGGAATTAACCTGGGATCTTTCAAGAATTTACAAGACAGAAGAAGACATGTATGCTGATTTCGAAGTTGCTAAAGGAATCGCAAAAAAGATGGTTGAGTTAAAGGGAAAGCTTAATAACGTTGAAAACATAGTTAAAATAGTTGAGTATACTAAAGAGTTTTCTATTATCTTAGATCATGTAATGAACTATGTTTCACTTGCAGTATCGGTAGATTATTATAATGCTCACAATCTAGAGCGAAATGCTAGAGTTGAATCTGAATACTATGCCCTTGCTTCAGAACTTACATTTATTGATTCTGAGCTTTTAGAGCAGGACGAAGCATTATTAAAAGAGGCTATGGCTCAGACTAAAGGCGCAGAGATTTATTTCAAGGATTTGCTTCGCAAAAAGCCTTATCAGTTGAATCCAGAGGTTGAAAAGGCTGTTGCATCATATACACAGATATTAAATGGTCCCTACACTGTGTATGAACAGACAAAGCTTGCTGATATGAAATTTGATAATTTCACAGTTGATGGCAAGGAGTATCCTTTAGGTTATTCATTATTTGAAGATGATTATGAATATGAAAAAGATACAAAGGTTCGTAGAGCTGCGTTTAAGGCATTCTCAGACAAGATTAGACAGTACGAGAATACAACAGCTACTGTATATAATCTCGAAGTTAAGAGACAGAAAATTGAAGCTGATATGAGAGGCTTTAACTCTGTATTTGAGTCTCTATTATTCAGCCAGAATGTTTCATTAGATTTATATAACAGACAGATTGATCTTATTACTGAAAAGCTTGCTCCTCATATGCGTAAATACGCTAAATTAATTCAGAAGATTCATAAACTTGACAAGATGACTTATGCTGATTTAAAGCTTCCTCTTGACCCTGAATATGATCCTAAGGTTACTATTGAAGAAAGCAAGAAATATATTATTGATGGTCTCTCAATTTTAGGAGATGACTATGTAGAAATGATCAAAACTGCATATAAAGAAAGATGGGTTGATTTTGCTAAGAATCAGGGAAAATCTACTGGTGGATTCTGTGCAAGCCCTTATCAGAAAGGCTCATACATCCTATTATCATGGAATGACAGAATGGCTGATGTTATTACTCTTGCTCATGAGCTTGGTCATGCAGGACACTTTAAGACATGTCAGAGCGTTCTTTCGCCCTTAGAGACAGAGCTTTCCAGATATTTTATTGAAGCTCCATCAACAATGAATGAGCTTATAATGGCTAATTATCTTATTAAGACAAGTGAAGATAAGAGATTCAGACGTTGGGTATTAAGCTGTATTGTAGGAAATACATATTATCACAATTTCGTAACACATCTTTTAGAGGCTGCTTATCAGCGAGAGGTGTATAAGCTTATTGATGCTGGCGAGAGCGTACATGCTGAAAAGCTAAATGATATTTTCAAGGATGTACTTACAAAGTTCTGGGGCGATGATGTTGAACTTACAGAAGGAGCTGAGCTTACATGGATGCGTCAACCTCATTACTATATGGGTCTATATTCTTACACATATAGTGCCGGACTTACTCTTGCTACTCAGGTTATGAAGCGAATTACAAATGAAGGACAGACTGCTGTAGATGACTGGAAAAAGGTTCTTGCAGCGGGTGGTACTTTAGACGTTGTAGAACTTGCAAAGCTTGCTAAGGTTGATATTACAACTGATGCAGCATTGATTGATACAATTGAATACATCGGTAGCTTAATCGATGAAATGTGTGCATTAACAGAAGAAATCTAAGATATAATATAAGGCACATTACTATTGCTCTTTTATCTCCTAAGGTAGTAAATAAACTACACGATTGGAGGTTGGTACGTAGTAATGTGCCTGTTATTTATTGACTTTAAAAAAGCATCTTATATGCTTCCATAGCCATTTGTCTATATCCTTCTTTAGAAGGGTGTAAGTGGTCACCTGAGTCATATTCTTTTAAGAAAGCTGAAGGGTCATCAGGATCACGCAACGCCTTATCGAAGTCTATTACCACATCTATCAATTCACTTTCTCTAATCCAGTCATTATATGCATTTCTAAGTTCGTCTCTAAATGGGGCATATGTACGCCAGCCCTTTATGGGAAGAAGTGTACCTACACATACCTTGTACCCGTAGCTTCTGGCACACTTTATATAGTATTCAAGGCCATTGACTAGTTCGGTCACTGTAGGAAGTTCACTCATAGGACGAAATGGGTTAACCTCAACGCCTACAGGGTGAATGATATCATTTATTCCCTGCTGAATAATAACGGTATCGGCGCCATCGGTAGGAACTTCATGCTCGAAACGATTGGTGCCCTTTAGGCCATATGATTCATATGTAATATTGTGGTATTCTCGTAGGATTCTGGATCCGGAGGTCGCTCTTCTTATAATGGATGTATCATAGGGACCCTTTTCGCTTAGCATTAATGCAAGATAATCAGGCCAGTCCTGTGCTGTAATAGAGTCTCCATAAGCCACAATAGCTCGATTCTTAGTAGCCGTTAAAATTGATACATTACTTAAAAAATAGTAGACATCGGTTTTCCTTGAGATATCTATTGGAATTTCTTTAACGAGAGTTTGATCGCCGACTGCATATACTCCAGAACATAGAGGCCCCATGGCTACAACAGAGGAACGCATTTCTGTGTAATCTTGTAGATAAAAGCTTACTGAAATAGAATCTCCGGCCATGATGTTAAGAGGTATTTCATCTGTAACAACATTATTTCCTGTGCCGATATGAACTGCTGATTTTCCGTCAAAAGAAATTGCATAGAAAGTGTTATTGTGTAGAATTGTGGCATTGGTAATGGTAATAGGCTCTAATCCACAATAGTTATCAAATGTTAATCTAATGTGACTTCCGCTAAATGGACAGAATATTTTGTAGCGAAGAGTAAGGTTTTTAGCGTAGGTAGCAGGCTTGTGATCCGAAATAGACATTGCATTGCCCCACATTGAAACCCATGAAGTATTGTCACTCATTAATCGTCTCCTTTTTGTTTATCCTAAATAGTATAGTAAAATTTGCATGATGTTTAAAGTACATATTTGGAAAAGTGCGTAACCCTCCGTTAATCTTATGCAAGTATAGTAGATTTATCATACTGTATTTTGCAAAAGGAGGCCTTACATGACCGAAAATATCAAGCAGATTTACAAAAAGAAAAGCTTAGGACGAAAGATATATACTCTATTCATCCTTATTGGGTTACTGGGACTTACTATTATCATATATAATACGCTTGCACTTAGACATATCAGTTCCATAAGTACTAAGCAGGAAAAATATGTAAAGATCGAGCAGCTTGAAAGCAAGATATCAGATAGTATTGTGTCAGGTCAATTATATTCAAACCTTGTATATTTCTTAAGCGATACAGGAAATTTTGATAAAATGGCGCAGGGATTAGCTAATTCAATAGATGATGTTACTACGAATATGGAAGAACTCTCTAAGTTGGTAAGTGAAACCGAAGATACAAATCTTATAGACGAATACAACAATTTAAAAATCGTAGTAAATAACCTTGTGAATCGATTGCACGAGGTTCAGGATGCGAGTGTCAATAAAGACATGTTAAGACTTGCCATTAAGGTAGGTATGATATATAAGAACATTGAAAAAGTTGATGAAGCAATGACATCGTTTGACATGATTATCAGTAGAGACGTGGCTATGCTTATTCAGAGCGGTATTAATCGAGCTAATATTGTTAAGCTAGTAAATAATATTTGTGTATTAGCTTTCTTTGGAATAGCTATATTCAGTATTTCAATCTTACGCCATACATTGATTAAACCAGCTAGAAACGCTACAAGTAAAGTTAATGAGCTAGTAACAAATCTTAAATCTGGAAATGGAGATCTGACTACAAGAGTAGATATTAAGGTATTTGATGAAGTAGGACAGCTGTGCGTTGCTGTAAATGAATTTATCGAAGTATTACAATCAACTATCAGAAATATTCGATTAGAATCTGAAAATCTTCAGGTTTCCGTAGAAAAAGTTAATGATGGTATCGAAATTACGAATGATAATGCAGCTAGCATTTCATCAACAATGGAAGAAATGTCCGCAAGTATTGAAGAAGTAACTGCTACGATGAATAATATTGCACATGGAAGTGATGAAATATTAAACGGTGTACGTGCCATGCATGACCACGTTGATAACGGAGTGGCACTTGTACGAGACATTAATGATCGAGCAAGAGAAATGCATGCTAATACACTAGATGAACAAACTAAGATAAAGGATATTGTTGCTAACTTAAGAAGCGAACTTACAGCTGCTGTTGAGGAAAGTAAGAAGGCTGATAACATCAATGAGCTTACAAATGATATCTTGAATATTTCATCTCAGACAAACCTGCTTGCACTTAATGCTTCGATTGAAGCTGCAAGAGCAGGTGAGGCAGGAAAGGGATTTGCCGTTGTAGCTGATGAAATCAGAGTACTTGCTGACTCTAGTAGAGAAACTGCTAATAAGATTCAGGAAATCGCACGTACAGTTACTGGAGCAGTCCACCAGTTAGCTGAAGATGCTGATACTATGGTTAAATTTATCGACGCTGATATTATGAATGACTATGACAACTTTGTTATGGTAGTAGAGCAGTACGCTCAGGATGCAGACAGCATGGACGATATCATCAAAGGCTTTGCTGAAAATGTAAGTACTATCAACTGTACTGTTGAAGATATTAATGATGGAATGAAAGCTATCAGCATAGCAATGGAAGAAAATGCCAAGGGTGTTACAACTGTTGCGGGAAGTTCTGCTGATCTTGTAGATACAATGAAGGAAATAAAGACAGAAACAACAAATAACTCTGATATTGCATTCAGGCTTGATGACGAAGTAAGTAAATTTAAGAATATATAGTTTATACCTTCTAGCGGCATTGCTTGCCTAGATACTAAAATATATGTAAAATGACAGTATAATAATCATTATTTTAAGGAGGGATATATAAATGGCAACACCTCATATTAATGCCAATCCTGGAGATTTCGGAAAGACCGTATTAATGCCTGGAGATCCTTTAAGAGCTAAATTTATAGCTGAAAATTTCTTAGAGAATCCCGTGCTTGTAAATAATGTGCGTGGAGTACAGGGCTATACAGGAACATACAAGGGAGTAAAGGTATCTGTAATGGCCAGCGGTATGGGTATGCCTTCAATTGGCATTTATAGCTATGAGCTTTATAATTTCTTTGGCGTAGAGAACATTTTAAGAGTTGGATCGACAGGATCACTTCAGAAGGATGTTAAGATTCGTGATATCGTATTTGGTATGGGAGCCTCTACAAACTCTAATTATGCAAGACAGTTTGAATGTCCTGGTACATACGCTCCTATCGCTGACTACAAGCTTTTAAGCACAGCAATTGAAGCTGCTAAAGAAGTTGGTGCTACATACCATGTAGGTAACGTATTATCTTCTGATACCTTCTATGATGCACAGGCTGATGCTAATGACAAATGGCAGAAGATGGGTATTATGGCTATTGAAATGGAAGCAGCAGCTCTTTATATGAACGCAGCTTATGCAGGAAAGAGAGCATTAGCTATCCTAACAGTTTCAGACAGTATTGTAACTGGCGAAGCTACAACCGCTGAAGAACGCCAGAACTCATTTACAGAAATGATGAAGATTGCTCTTGAAACAGCAGTTAAGATGGAGCAGTAGACGCTCTTTATAATCGACGATTGAGAGCTGTGTCAACTGGGTACAAATTTTAGCTAGTTAAAAAGGGTTTCAAATACTATTTGTATTTGAAACCCTTTCATATTTCATAGCTATAATGATTTGATTGTCTTAGAAAACTATTTAGTTTCCAAGTTAAACTTAAAGTATCTTACCGCATTGTTGTAAGAAATATCCTTTACGATTTCTGAAAGAATTTCCTCGTCATAAGGGAATTCACCGTTTTCAACAAAGCCTCCGATTACATTACAAAGAATGCGACGGAAATATTCGTGCCTTGTGTATGAAAGGAAGCTTCTTGAATCTGTAAGCATTCCTACAAATCCTGAGAGGTTACCAAGATTAGCTAAGCTCTTAATCTGATTCTCCATACCAATCTTGTTGTCATTAAACCACCATGCTGATCCGTGCTGTATTTTAGCTACTGCGCTTGAATCCTGGAAGCATCCGATGATTGTACCAATAGCTTCATTGTCAGCAGGGTTAAGGCTATATAGAATTGTTTTAGGAAGCGAATCCTTTATTCTAAGAGCATTTAGGAAATTAGCAAGCTCATTAGCTGGAGCACTGCTACCTATACAATCATAACCTGTGTCAGGGCCAATCTTTTCAAACATTGCAGTATTGTTGTCACGCTTAACTCCGTAGTGTAACTGCATTACCCAGTCACGTTTTGCGTATTCTGCACCCATTTCTAACATAAAGGCTGTCTTGAACTTAAGCTCTTCTTCTCTTGATACAAGCTCGCCACTTAAGCGCTTAGCCATGATTGCTTCGATTTCCTCATTAGTTGCAGGAGAGCACATTACGTATTCAAGTCCATGATCTGATACTAAGCATCCCTTAGCTTCAAAGTAATCAAGACGTACTCTTAGTGCATCAATTAGTGAGGCAAAAGAATCTATTTTCACTCCTGAAACCTCAGCTAACTTAGCAAGGTAATCAAGATATGTTTCCTTCTCAAGGTACATAGCCTTATCAGGTCTCCATGCAGGTAATACCTGAACATCAAAGTTTTTATCCTCTCTGATTACATCGTGCCAGTTAAGTGCATCGATGGGATCATCTGTAGTACAAACCATCGTTACATTAGACTGTTTAATCAAATTTCTGGCACTCATGGAAGGATCCTGTAATTTAGCATTACATAGATTCCATACTTCCTCAGCAGTCTTAGCATTCAAAGTACCGTAGTAACCAAAGTATCTTTGAAGTTCAAGATGACTCCAGTGATAGAGAGGATTTCCAATGGCCTTTCCTAAGCATGTAGCCCAGGCGATAAACTTATCGTGGTCGGAAGCATCTCCAGTAACTAATCGTTCTTCTATACCGCAAGAACGCATAAATCTCCACTTATAGTGGTCGCCACCCAGCCAAACCTGAGTGATGTTATCAAAATGTCTGTCCTTAGCAATCTCTTCAGGATTGATATGACAGTGGTAATCAAGTACAGGCATGTTTTCTGCAAAAGAATGGTATAGCTTCCTTGCAGTTTCTGTCTGAAGGACAAAGTCTTCATCCATAAATTTTTTCATAGTTTCCCTCTTAAAATATTAGGTGGTTTCTCTTATTACAAGTTCACCCTTAAATTCCGTGATATTAGGCATCTCAGTTCCTTGTAACACATTTAATAGAGTATCTACTAAATGATGACACATAGGTTCTAATTTATTATCAATACTGGTAAGCTCTGGAGCAGTAACTGTAGCCAGTAATGAATTGTTGTATCCAATAATAGATAAATCCTTAGGGATAGATAGTCCATGGTTAACTGCAAATTTTACTGCAGCAACTGCCACGATATCTTCGTCCGCAACAATTGCATCAAAGCGGATACCCTTAGAATATAAGTCCTCTAACGAAGTTAAGAATCCAGCCACATCATTACGACCCATTCCGCAATAATGGAATAATTCATTCTTCACGGGAAGCTTTCTTTCTTTAAGAGCCTTTACAAAGCCATTAAGCTTATTAAGTCCACTGTATGTTCTTGAGTTATAAAGATACAGGATACTGTTACGACCTTGATCTAAAAGATAGTCAGCAGAAGCTTTCATAGCAGAATAATCATCGCATGATACAGAGTATACGTTAGGATGATTAGAATGACCGTTTAAAAGCATAATAGGAATATATTCTGCTGCTTTCTTTATGTACATGTTATCTTCATCGGATTCTTCTAAAAAATGAGAACCAACCAAGATAGCAGCGTCTACTTTCTTAGATAACAATAAATCAAGTGCTTTTTCTTTGGCCTCATGCTCATAACCAGTGCAGCATAAAAGCGTGTTGTAATGGTTGTGGCGAAGCTGTTCTTCGATATAATAAACAGCCTTGGCAAGGTAGGTATCCGATGAATCAGCACACAGAATACCGATTGTTTTCATAGAATCCAGACTAAGTCCTCTTGCAAAGCCGTTGGGCTTGTAACCCATTTCCTCCATAACCTTTAGAACCTTTTCACGAGTTGCTTCAGTAACCTTATCTGAGTTATTGAGGACTCTTGAAACTGTGGCGATGGAAACTCCGCATTTCTCCGATATATCGTATATGGTTGCCTTCTCTTTTTTGTCCATAGTGGATAACCCCGTATAAATATCTCATTTTATCAAAATTATATTTGATGATAAGCTCAAAAAACAAATTATCTATTGCTCAAATATTCTCACATTTAGGTGTATACTAAGATATATTGAAATTAGGAGAGGGATTATGGATAAGCATATTTTTGATGGAATAAAAGTGGTCCTGTGGGATATAGACGGTACTATACTAAATTTTTACGAGGCGCAAAAGAACGCGATTCGAAAGCTGTTTAATGAGTTTGGCTTAGGTATTTGTGATGATGATATGCTAGACGATTATGACTCAATAAACCACAAATACTGGAAGGCATTAGAGCGTGGAGAAATCACTAAGCATGAAGTGCTGACTGGAAGATTTATGGAGTTTTTTAGTAAATATAATCTTGATACTTCCGTAGTAGAAGCTTTCAATGATGCATATCAGGTGAGCTTAGGTGACACAATCTGCTTTTATCCAGGAGTGTTTGAACTGATAAACGAGCTTAAAGCCGAGGGATATATTCAGTTTGCTGTTACAAATGGCACGAAGATAGCGCAGGAAAAAAAGCTTAAGGGTTCTGGATTAGACAAGATTCTGGACGCTGTTTTCATCTCTGAGGATGTAGGATATGAAAAACCTAATCCTAAGTTTTTTGAACCAGTATTAAAAAAGGCTCAGGATTTATGTGGAGACATTTATCTATCAGAAATAATGATCATAGGAGATTCGGTTACTTCGGATATTCAGCTTGGAAACAATGTAGGCATAAAGACCTGCTGGTTTAGACACGAAGGAGAGCCTGATACAAATTTACGAGTTGATGTGGAAATAAGGGGACGGTTCTAATCAACCGAAGGTTGTCCCTGGGGCCCGGGGACGGTTCTTTTTAATCAAGGGTTGTCCCTAAAGTGATATGTTGATGATATATAATAATAGCCAGGCAAGATGATAAATCTAGCCTGGCTATTTTATTTCTATAAAGATGAGTAATCAGCCGTGTTTAGCGATTAGCCCATTACAACCTTAACGTTGTATTCTTTCTTGCCTTCTACGTAAGGGATTACGCATCCGTCAACAGCTACACCGTCAACTGTGAGTGTCTTAACACCCTTTTCAACACCATTAGTTTCAACTTCGATGTTGTATACACCGCCACGGAATTTACGAGTAATCTTGAAGTTACCAAAGTCCTTGGGAACACAAGGATCAACCTGTAAGCCCTTGTGTGTAGGGTATACACCGAGGATATACTGAGAGATGTTGCAGAATGTCCAAGCGGCTGTACCTGTAAGCCATGAGTTCTTACCTTCACCAGGAATGTAAGCGTCGTTACCAGCAACCATCTGGCAGTATACATAAGGCTCTGTCTTGTGGATTTCAGAAATTTCTTCTGTGTAAGCAGGACAAGTCTTTTTGTAAATTTCGAATGCTCTGTCACCACGACCGATAACTGTTTCAGCTATTGAAACCCAAGGATTGTTGTGGCAGAAGATACCAGCGTTTTCTTTGTATCCGGGTGGATATGATGTGATTTCACCAAGCTCTAAGTGGTAAACTGTGTAAGCAGGCTGTAAAATCATTACACCGTACTCGCAGTCAAGATGCTTCTTAACTGAATCAAGAGCCTTCTCAGCAAGTCCTTCCTTAACACCGATACCGGCAAGTGAACAGAAGCCGTTAGATTCGATGAAAATCTTACCTTCTTCACATTCCTTAGAACCAATCTTATGTGAGTATGCATCATATGCTCTTACGAACCATTCGCCATCCCAACCATCTTTTAAAACAGCGTCATACATGATTTCAACTTCTTTTCTAGCTCTTGCAGCTTCAGCGTCGTCACCAAGTAATTCAGCTAACTGAGCGTATTCTTCACCATACTTTACAAACATACCAGCGATGAATACTGATTCAGCAACAGGTCCTTCAGAAGGTCCAAAGCACTGGAAAGACTCACCGGGATGCTCTGAGAAGCAGTTAAGGTTAAGACAGTCATTCCAGTCGGCACGTCCGATAAGAGGAAGGTTATGAGGTCCTTTGTTGTTTACAGTAAAGTCAAATGATCTCTTTAAGTGCTCCATAAGAGTTGTAGCAACTGACATATCATTGTCGTAAGGAACGATTTCATTTAATATAGAAATATCACCTGTTTCACGAACGTATGCAGATGTACCAGCAATGAGCCATAAAGGATCATCATTGAAGCCTGATCCGATATCAGAGTTACCACGCTTTGTTAAAGGCTGGTACTGATGATATGCTGAACCGTTCTGGAACTGTGTTGAAGCAATGTCAATGATTCTTTCGCGTGCACGTTCAGGAATGAGATGAACGAAACCAAGTAAGTCCTGGTTAGAATCTCTGAATCCCATACCACGGCCGATACCTGACTCGTAGTAAGATGCAGAACGTGACATGTTGAAGGTAACCATACACTGGTACTGGTTCCAGATATTAACCATACGGTTAACCTTATCGTTGTTAGATTCAACTGTATAAATAGATAATAAGTTATCCCAATATGCATTTAATTTAGCAAAAGCCTTTTCAACATCAGCATCTGTCTGATATTTTGAAAGTAATTCCTTGGCAGGCTTTTTGTTAACGATTCCCTTAGATTCCCACTTGTCATCATCGGGATTTTCGCAGTAACCAAGAACGAATACATAAGATTTTGTTTCGCCGGGGTTAAGTGTAATATTGATCTGATGAACTGCAACAGGAGACCATCCGTGAGCTACAGAACCTGTACAAGCACCCTTTTCGAATACTACTTCGGGATCGTGGTTATCATGATATGCACCTAAGAATGCATCTCTTGATGTATCGAAGCCATCAATCTTACTATTAACAGAGTAAACAGCGTAGTGATTACGACGTTCACGATATTCTGTCTTGTGATATATTGTAGAGTCGATTACTTCAACTTCACCAGTAGAAAAGTTACGCTGGAAGTTTTTCATATCATCATCAGCGTTCCATAAACACCATTCAACGTAAGAGAATAACTGAATATTCTTAACTTCGTTAGTGTTGTTAGTAAGTTTAACCTGATTGATTTCGCAGGTATCATCTGTAGGAACAAATGCAAGAACAGAGGCGTTTACGCCGTTCTTAGAAGAGTTCCACTTGCTGTATCCGATACCGTGACGGCATTCGTAAGAATCAAGGTCTGTTTTTGTAGGCTGCCAGCCTGGGTTCCATACTGAATTACCATCTTTAATATAGTAATATTTACCGTTTGTATCAGCGGGAACGTTGTTGTAACGGAAACGAGTAAGACGTAATAATTTAGCGTCCTTGTAGAAACTGTAACCGCCAGCAGTATTTGAAATTAATGAGAAAAAGTCATTAGTTCCAAGGTAGTTGATCCAAGGTAATGGTGTCTTAGGGGTGGTGATGACATATTCCTTGTTCTGGTCGTCGAAATAACCGAATTTCATAACATCTCTCCTATAAATATTAAGAATTAATTATTACTAAGCTTAGGAAATCGTTTAAGTAAAATGGTACTAAAAATATTCCCTATGCCGTAATTATATATAAGAGTTGCTACAAAATCAATAAAAAATGGTATTGATTTTGTAAAAAAATGCGTTTATACTTATAGTAACGAAAACGTTTAAGGTTAAAAATGTTGATGTTTACAAGACTTTGAGGTATTTTATGGTTTCAATGAAAGACATAGCTGCCAAGTGTAATGTTTCGGTAGCCACTGTCAGCAAGGCACTTAATGATCAGACAGATATTGGGGAAGCAACACGTAATTTAATTAAGCAGACGGCCAAAGAAATGGGATATTTTCCTAACTCTCAGGCAAGAGCTTTACGTACAAATCGTTCATATAATATAGGAGTTTTATTTGTGGACGAAGGTAATAGCGGGTTAGCACATGATTATTTTGCTAATGTATTAGACAGCTTTAAGAGTGCTGTTGAAGAGCAGGGGTACGATCTTACATTCATAAATTGCAGCAAAAAGCGTTCAGATAGGATGACTTATCTTGAGCATGCAAGATATCGCGGATTTGATGGTGTAGCTATTGCCTGCATCAATTTCCAGGATCCTGAAGTAGTAGAGCTTGCTAATTCAGACATTCCCTTAGTTACAATCGACTACACATTTAACAACCGTTCAAGTGTTGTTTCTAATAACTATGCAGGCATGCTCAACCTCGTTTCATACGTTGTTGAGAAGGGGCATAGAAAAATAGCATACGTATGTGGTGACGATACAGGAGTTACCAAGAATCGTTTAGCAGCTTTTTATCATGTACTTGAAGAAAACAACATTGATATTCCAGAGTCTTATGTTAGATATAGCGCATATCGTGATGCAGTTAATACAGAACGTATTACAGATGAGCTTTTAGATGGAAAGGATATTCCTACCTGTATTCTATTTAGTGATGACTACTCTGCACTTGGTGGAGTTAAGTCTATTAGAAGACATGGACTTATGATTCCTGAAGATATTTCAATTGCCGGATACGATGGAATTAGTATTGCCAGCAAGATCGATCCTGAAATTACTACTATTGGTCAGGATACCGTATCAATAGGAAGAAACGCTGCTGATAAGCTTATCAGCTTAATAGAAAGACCTAAGTCAACTGTTGAGGAACAGATTATGATCGAGGGTAGCCTTATTAAAGGCAAGACAGTAAAACAGCTATAACGCGAAAACGTAAGTTTTCCTTTTTCAATTTTTCCTCTTAATCTTTACAGAAAATAGCCAGCACTATGTGCTGGCTATTTTCATGAGGGGAGTATAATACCTGTTATTAGGGTATGATGAGAATAGTGGAGAACTCATCTCATCTGAATACAGTATAGTACCATAGTACTACTTGACGCAATGTGCAATAGTACTAAAATCCTAATTGATTATTCGTGATTATTGACACTTTCGCTAGTCTACACTATTATTTGCTTATGAGAAAATATGAATTAATTGCTCCTTGTCACTTTGGATTAGAGAGCGTACTTAAAAGAGAAATTACAGATTTAGGATATGATGTGACCGAGGTTCTAGATGGAAGAGTCACATTTATAGGCGATGATGAGGCCGTCGCAAGAGCTAATATTGGTCTACGCACTGCTGAACGTATCCTCATCAAAATAGGAAGCTTTAAGGCTACTACTTATGATGAATTATTTGAAGGTACGAAGGCGTTGGAATGGGAAGAGTATATTCCTAAAGATGGAAGATTCAATGTAGTTAAGGCGGCAAGCATTAAAAGCAAGCTTTTCAGCCCTTCCGATATTCAGTCTATAATGAAGAAGGCAATTGTTGAAAGACTTAAGCGAGAATATAATATTTCGTGGTTTGAAGAATCTGGAGATGACTATCCTATCAGAGTGACTTTATTAAAGGATGAGGTTACGGTAGGATTAGACACTACAGGTGTAAGTCTTCATAAACGCGGTTACCGTAAGCTTGTTGCTAAGGCTCCAATTGCTGAAAACCTGGCAGCTGCATTAATTTATCTTACTCCATGGAAGCAGGATAGAATTTTAGTAGACCCGTTTTGTGGTAGTGGTACATTCCCAATTGAAGCAGCTCTTATGGCAGCTAATATTGCTCCAGGAGTAAACCGTGAATTTACAGCCATGAACTGGAATGGTATTGTTTCTCCTAAAATCTGGAAAGATTCTTTTGATGAAGCGAGAGATTTAGAAGACTTATCTATCGAAACAGATATTCAAGGATACGATATTGACCCTTCAGTGATAGAAGTAGCTAGAACTAATGCCAAGCTTGCAGGAGTTGAAAAACTCATTCATTTCCAGCAAAGAGATGTTAAGGAACTAAGCCATCCAAAGAAATATGGATTTATTATTACTAACCCTCCATACGGGGAGCGTCTTGAAGATAAGGAAACGCTTCCTAAGCTTTATAAGACTTTATACGAGCGCTACGAGCGACTTGATGACTGGTCAATGTTCATGATTACTTCTTATGACAAGGCCGAAGAAGCTATGGGTAGAAAAGCTGATAAGAATCGTAAAATATACAACGGTATGATAAAGACATATTTTTATTCTTATATGGGTAAGAAACCAGGAAAGAAGTAATTTTGGAAAATGCTTTCAAGTTTAGAGAGAAGTTAATAAAGATTTCGATTGTTATAGTTACATTCTTTTTTGTGCTGTTTATGTCATTGATGGTAGCTTATGCTGAAAATAAAGTTGTCATAGTGACTGAAGATACCAAGGAGTCAACTGACGACACTGGAATTGTGGTCGCATCGAAGTGGATGGTTGATATTGAAAAGTCTGATAGTGAAGCATCAGGCATTGACATATCGGTTTCTTTTGACATTACTAGTAAAGATATCAAGGTAGCTACGAGGCTTGCTGAAAAGAAAGTAATTGTTACTATTGACAGCGCTAAGGACAATTTTTATCTTTATAACCCGCCTAAGGGCAATTTTACCAATGTGGAAAAAGCTTATGGCGAGTTTGATGGTGGAAAGGTTCGAATTACATTCGAGCTAGATCATCCCATGGAGTGTAATTATACTTATGAAAATAGAGTAGTTACACTAAAGCTTACAGATGTAGAACCTTATGACGGAACCGTTGTGCTCATTGACCCTGGACACGGTGGCGCACAAAATGGTATTAAGGTAGGAGAGCAAACAGAGCAGGATATTGCACTAAAAATAGCTCTTGAGGTCAAAGAAAAGGCACAAAATAAGCCTTACAAAGTGATGCTTACAAGAGAAGACAGCGCGACACTTACTACGGAGAACCGACTTGATATAGCAGAGATTTTAGAATCTGATTACTATGTGGGAATCCATTTATCTTCTGATGTTGATAATACTAAGACATTTGGTATGTATGCAGCATTTAACGATGGGTATTACCGTAATGGCCTCCAGAATGTTTCTTTTGCCGAAAGTGTACTTAGAAATGCCTGCATCAGCACTAAGAACAGGGGAATCGGCGTGGTTCCGGCTGGAGAGGACGAAATTATATTGTGGGCTCTTGATATCCCTGCAACAATTCTTTATGCAGGGTTTATGAGTAATCATGATGAACTTAGTCTGCTCTTACTTGATGAATATATTGAAAAAATAGCTGACGGAATTATCTTGGCACTTGATGAAACCGTAGAATAGAGGAAATGTGAACGTAATTTTTGCAACTGGCAACAAAGACAAAATGTTTGAAATAAGAGAGATTCTAGAAGACCTTAATGTAGTGGATAGCATTATTTCTATGAAGGAAGCGGGAATCGATATTGATATAGTGGAAGATGGTACTACATACGAAGAAAACGCCATGATTAAGGCAGTGGCGGTTTATGACGTGGCCAAAGAAAAAGGTTTTCACGACATTTTAGTACTTGCGGATGATTCAGGACTTTCAATTGAGTGCTTAAACGGAGAACCAGGAATTTATTCAGCAAGATACATGGGACATGATACCTCATATAGAGTAAAAAACGCTAATCTTATTGAACGAGTTAATCTTGAAGGAAACGGAAATAGAAGAGCTCAGTTCGTGTGCGCTATAGCAGCAGTATTTCCAGACGGAACTAAGAAGGTTGTAAGAGGTGTTGTTGATGGGGAAATTGCTGACAAGGAATATGGAAGTAATGGATTTGGGTTCGATCCTATTTTTTATCTTCCTGAAAGAGGATGTACTACCGCCGAGCTTGAACCTATGGACAAGCATGCAATCAGCCATAGAGGCAATGCGTTAAGACTTATGAAGGAAGAAATACTTAAGTATGAGAGTACTAATAATTAGCGATACTCATGGTGATGACAGCACATTTATGGAGCTTTATGAAAAGTGCGGTGACATTGATATGCTTATTCACTGTGGAGATGTGTGTGGGAGCGAGGCACTTTATCGTGACATTGTAAAATGTCCGATTAAGATGGTTACTGGTAATAATGATTTCTATTCTGATTTAAAGGACGAAGAGGAATTTGACTTACTTGGTCATCGTGTTTTGGTAACTCATGGACACAGATTAAGAGTTTCGTGGGGCACTGAAAGGTTAATGGAGTATGCGTATAATAATGGGGCTGATATAGTTTTATATGGTCATACGCATGTTCCTATGATAGAGTATGACGAGGATTTTAACGTCCATGCAGTTAATCCAGGGAGCTTAACCTACCCTAGACAGCCAGGTCATAAGGCTTCTTATGCGATGCTTGAAATTGATAAAAATGATGAAATAAAAATTGATATAAACTTCCTTTAAAAAGTTGTTGACATATAAAATTCCTTATAATATAATCATACGTGCGTCACAAAGCGACGGTATAAAAACCGGGGTGTGGCTCAGCTTGGCTAGAGCGCCTGGTTTGGGACCAGGAGGTCGCAGGTTCGAATCCTGTCACCCCGATTTTGCTTTGATACGCGGGTGTAGTTCAATGGTAGAACACCAGCCTTCCAAGCTGGATACGTGGGTTCGATTCCCATCACCCGCTCTCAACTGAATAAGTTGATGTATGTGTCCGTAGCTCAGCTGGATAGAGCAACGGCCTTCTAAGCCGTGGGTCGGGGGTTCGAATCCCTTCGGGCACACTTTCGTATTACATACATCAATTGTTTGTAAGCGAGACAACAGACCGATGGTGGCTATAGCGTAGTTGGTTAACGCGCCAGATTGTGGTTCTGGAGACCGAGGGTTCGAGTCCCTCTAGCCACCCTATCCATTAGGAACTCGGTGGAGGCAAATTTTTTGGGCTATCGCCAAGCGGTAAGGCACAGGACTTTGACTCCTGGATTCGCCGGTTCGAATCCGGCTAGCCCAGTTCTAGGGTAATTAAATATTATGGGCTACTAGCTCAGGTGGTAGAGCACTTGACTTTTAATCAAGTTGTCGCGGGTTCGAGTCCCGCGTGGCTCATTATAATTTAGCTTCGAAAAATGTTAGTTCGAAGCTATTTTAATAAGGTTTTCATAAGAAAACTGGCGCGGCTGCCAGTTCGTGAAAATCTATAATGTAATAAGCGGATGTGGCGGAACTTAAGACAATAAATTTCGAAGAAATTTATTGTAGGTGACGCGGTTTTCGAAAGAAAACTGGCGCGGCTGCCAGTTCGTGAAAATCTATAATGTAATAAGCGGATGTGGCGGAACTGGCAGACGCGCCAGATTTAGGTTCTGGTGGGAGACCGTGCAGGTTCGATTCCTGTCATCCGCAGCCTAAGAGAGAGTTTTCTGTTTTATGTAGTTAAGATAGAAGGCTCTTTTTTGTTGCCCTGCACGTTAATTGGGATTGGAATGCAATATGTTAAAATCAGTAAAAACCAATCTTGCTAAAGGGTAAATTGATGAATATTACAAATCTTGAGATAACACAGGCTGCAATAAACATGTTCTTTTGCCTTGTTTGTATAGTAATGGCAGTGTTTATTAGAGCTAATAATCCTAAACATAAGAGTATGAAATCCTTTATACGCTTATTTATTATTGCTGCAGTTTTGTTCTTTGGTGAGACCTTGGCGTATATTTTTAGAGGTAATCTGAGCGTATTTGATGTAGCTATTACGCGTGTTGCGAACTTTGCTGTGTTTGCAATGAATATTGCGATGGCGATTACTTTTGTAAAATATGTTAAAGCAATCTTTTACGATAGAGGAATTGAAATTAGCAATATTTACGAAAGGGTTGTCTATGCTCTTTCCTTAATAAATATGATAATCTTATCGGTTAATCTTTTTTATCCCTGGATGTACTATTTTGATAAAGCTAATTATTATCACAGGAGAAGTATGTGGTATGTATATACGGTTGTGTCAATTTCGGCGATGCTCGTGGGCGCGATTATGGCGATGCTTCGTAGAAAACAGCTTGAGACTAGAAGCTTTATTTCAGTAATGCTGTTTTCCTTTATCCCTATAATTGCGACCTTCCTGCAATTGTTTATATACGGAATATCAGTGTCTAATATAGGCCTTGGAATAGGTGCACTTATTATGTTCGCAGCGTACATATATGACTGGGCGCATGATGATACCGAGAATGTCGAAAGAATACAAAAGACACGCTTTGATGTGGTTTTCCTTTTTGTAATCATGCTTTTATGCATGAGCGCAGCAATTGTAGCCTGTGGAAATGTAATACAGCGTGTTGCCAAAGACAATTCTGAAATGCAGAGCAAGACAATTGCGCAGATGGTTTCAGCAAGTATTGAAAATGAGTTTATTAAGCCCATCACTGTATCTAAAACAGTTAGTCAGAACTTGGAAGTAAGAACGTACATATCTGGCAAGACTAAGGCTGATGCTAAGGCAAGTGAGTCAGCGATGACAAGACACCTTAAATCTGTAGGAAATGAATTTGACTATCATATGGTCTTTGCTGTATCTGAAAATACGAGAGCGTATTATACATATAATGGTATAAGTAAGTATTTAGATCTTGAAAATGACAGTCATGATGTATGGTACAAAGACCTTTTAGAGTCTCCTAAAACATATATTGTTAACGTAGATACCGATGAAGATAATAACTGGTCTTTATCAGTATTTATAAATTATAAGATACTTGATGATGCCGGCAAAATGTTAGGCGCCTGCGGCGTAGGCGTAGACATGAATGATTTGTTAGAGCTTATGGCAGGCTTTGAGAACGTATATGATATAAAGGTTGACCTTGTTGACCGAAACGGTCTAATTCAGATTGACAGTGACGCTAGCGCTATAGAGGCTAGATATTTGAATAATTCTTATTTTGAAGATGTCAAAGACGTAGAATTTTTTTATCAAAATTATGATGGCTATAGCTATATGACAAAATATATCGATGAACTCGACTGGTATTTAGTGGTACGAGATAATCATCCTGTCAAGATTGACTTTTATAGAATCATTATTCCAATCGTTTTGATATTTATTGTAGGAGTAATCATAATGGTTATTACTTTTTCGGTAATAAGTATCCGCGAGAAAAAGGCCGAGGAGGCCTTTAAGAGACGATACGTTGCTTCTATAAAGGACGAGATGACAGGTCTATTTAACCGCCGAGGCTTCGAAGCTGACTGCGAGATTATTGCCAAAGAAAATGCATTGAGTGAATACTGTATTATAATGATGGATTTAAATGGGCTAAAAGCAGCCAATGACAATCTAGGTCATGAAGCTGGCGATGAACTAATAATTGGTGCAGCTAAATGCATGAACAATGCTTTCTCTAGTCTTGGTAACATTTATCGTGTTGGTGGAGATGAATTCGTGGCTCTTTTGAAGGGTAGTAAAGAAGACGTATACGCCGCAACCGTTGCTTTTGATTACTTAACAGCAAATTTTAAAGGCGAGCTTATCATGGAACTTAGTGTATCTAAGGGAATTGTAGTGTGCTGTGAACATCCCGAGCTTGATCTTACAGAAGCTAAAGCTTTAGCTGACAAATTGATGTATATGGACAAGGATGAATACTATAGAAGAACTGGTAAGAACAGAAGAAAAGTATAAGGATATATACTATGAAAAACGTCGCTTAGGCGTTGCGTATGGACTGTTTTTTGAATCCTGCCAGCACATTTTTTGTTAATTTCTAAGCCATATAATCATGATGGTGTTTATACATAGACATATGTACTTTAGCAACACTAGAAGGGCATTATAATGAGCGATGAAATAATGATATGGCAGCCTGATTATGAATTAGGCGTAGATTACATTGATGCAGCTCACAAGGAACTGTTTTTGGTTATTTATCGATTTAATTCGATTATTAATGAACGAAAGGAAGGTCAGCGAAAGTCGCTTTGTATGGCGATAATAAGATATCTTCTAAAATATACCAGCGAGCATTTTGCCCTTGAGGAAGCATATATGCAAAAAACTGGGTATGCAGGATATGAAATACACAAGCATCTGCACGACAATATAAAAAACCGCACTATTCCGCATCTGATTGAGTTGCTTGAAGAAGAGGATTACTCTGACGATGCAATTAAGAGAATGACGGATGTTTTATCAAGCTGGCTAGCTAGTCATATTCTTTTGGAAGATAGAGCGATAATTGAGGCCAAAGAAGGTAGATGGCATCATGATCATACTCACAATGCTAATCTTATCGACCTTATTGATACCGAATTCAAACTTTTCGCAGACGATTTGTTTGCACTAAAATTTGAACTAATTAATAGACATTATGAGGGTGAGTATTTAGGAGACAATACCTATTCTTTTTGCTCAGTGGTTAAGGGGACTAAACAAAATTATGATGCTATTTTCCTCTGCGATGGGGAGTTTGTAAGATATGTTGTTGACAGAATAGCTAATATTGAAGATAAAGAGCTTACAGAAGGCGATTTAGAGGCCTTTGATATGATTGCAGAATCGTGGGCAAAAGCAGCTGTGGGACTTATTGATGATTCGAATCAGGTTGAGGTAATAGAAGCTAAGGTGTCAAAAGGCAGTGAGTATTCGTCTTTCTTTCATGGCTCATTACCACAGCAGAGCTTAGTATGGAAATGCAACAAATACCAGGTAGGAATGGCTGTAAGAAAAGAACGAGTTTAATTGAATCGAAAGAATCTTTATAGAAAAGGGCAAGTCTTTGCTCTTTTCTTTTTTTAAAAGGCTTTGTATGATATAGTTATTGTTAATTTAAAAGTGATTGGATGGTAGCATCAATTAGGGTTTTAGAGAGGCTTACTAATGACAAATAGAAAAACATATTTAGACTATCTTAGAGTGCTTGCATCAATAGCAGTTATTTTTATTCATGTTTCGGCACAAGGGTGGTACTATGCTGATATTCATGGAGTCGATTGGCAGATATTTAATGTGTGGGACAGCTTTTCAAGATGGGGCGTTCCTGCCTTTGCGATGATAAGTGGAGCTCTTTTTTTAGGAAGAAAAGTTGAGATTTCTTCTATATATAAAAAGTATGTACTAAGGCTTTTTGTAGCATTTTTGTTTTGGGGAGTCGTTTATTACATTTTTGGTGGCAACAGCATAAAAGAACAGGTTCTGGCTTTTACCAGACCAGAAAGACTCGACGCATTTTGCTCTATTTTAACTAATCACTATCACTTATGGTTTGTTCCTATGATTGCGGGAATATATGTATGTATCCCATTCATTGAGAAAATCGTGGAAAATAAGAAGATAATGAAATACTTCCTTATAGTTTCTTTGGCCTATAGTTTTGTAATTCCACAGTTTGTAATGATAGTAAATGATTTTGGGTCAGAAAAGCTTAAGCAGGTTATAAACACGCTTAATGGAAATATCCTGGGTATGGATATAAGAATGGTATGTGGTTATGTTTCATTTTTTGTACTGGGATATTTTCTTGATAATGTGGAGATTAATAAAAAGCAGAGAATGATTATATATGTGCTAGGCGTATGTGGATTTTTGTTTACTGCGCTAGCTACTTATTTTTCGTCACGTAGATTCGCAAGACCTATTGATAATTACTATAGTCCCTTTACAGTGAATATTTTGTGTGAATGCGTCTTTTTGTTTGTGCTATTTAAAAACCTGCCATTTAAGGATGGAAAAATGATTAAAGCTCTATCAAAGTGGAGTTTTGGAGCGTACATGGCACATCTTCTTATTTTTGAAAAGATGACAACAGAGCTTGGATTCACAGCAGTTTCTTTGGCCGCATGGATATCGGTACCATTAATCGGGCTAATTGTGTTCGTGGGAGCATATTTGATATCCATGATACTAAATCAGATACCGGGGCTAAAGAAGTATGTAGTTTAAAATACTTAGAATACTTGAAAGTGGCGGATTTATTTAATATAATCTTGAACATTGATAGATGTTAGAAATAGAAATGATCTTTTATATAGAAGAGGTGCAGTTATGAGAAACGGTGAAATTGTTTACAATCCTAAAGAGATTGAACCCAAGTGGCAGCAGTACTGGGCTGAAAAGAAAACCTTTGCGACAGATGTTTGGGATTTTTCTAAGCCTAAATATTATGCACTTGATATGTTCCCTTATCCTTCTGGCGTAGGTCTTCATGCAGGACATCCCGAAGGTTATACAGCTACAGACATTATGTCTCGTATGAAGCGTATGCAGGGTTACAACGTATTACATCCCATGGGATATGATTCTTTTGGTCTTCCTGCTGAGCAGTATGCTGTTCAGACTGGTAATCATCCTAATGGATTTACTCAGGAAAATATTAAAACATTCTCTAAGCAGTTAACTGAGCTTGGATTTGACTATGACTGGGACAAGACACTTGCTACAAGTGATCCTGAATTTTATAAGTGGACTCAGTGGATTTTCAAGCAGTTATATAACGATGGCTATGCTAAATATGTAGATATGCCTGTTAACTGGTGTGAGGAATTAGGAACCGTACTTAGTAACGACGAAGTAATTGATGGTAAGTCTGAGCGTGGTGGCTTCCCTGTTGTACGTAAGAATATGAAGCAGTGGGTTATCAATCAGCCTGCTTTTGCTGAAAAGTTACTTGAAGGACTCAATGAAATTGACTGGCCTGAATCTACTAAGGAAATTCAGCGTAACTGGATAGGTAAGTCAACTGGTGTTGAAGTAGAATTTGAAATCGTAGGTGGTGGCAAGTTCTCTATTTTCACAACTTGTATTGAAACAATTTACGGTATTACATTCATGGTACTTGCTCCTGATGGAGAAATCGTTAAGGGCTTAATGGACCGTGTTACTAATAAAGATGAAGTTCAGGCTTATATCAATGAGACAATCTCTAAGAGTGATATGGACCGTACTGAGCTAAACAAAGGAAAGACTGGCTGCGAGTTAAAGGGTGTTACATGTATCAACCCTGTTAACGGCAAGGAAGTAAGAATGTTCATAGGCGATTTCGTTCTTGCTAGCTATGGTACTGGTGCAGTTATGGCCGTTCCTTCACATGACCAGAGAGACTTTGAATATGCAATTGCACATAATATCGATATGATTCAGGTTATTGATGGTGCGGATGTGTCTGAAAAGGCTTTTGAAAAATATGATTATTTAGGTAAGGGCTGCAAGCTTATAAACTCTGAAGAGTTTACTGGCATGGTAGTAGAAGATGCAAAAGAAGCTATTACTGCTAAGCTTGAGAAAATGGGAGTAGCTAAGAGAACAGTTAACTATCGTTTCCGTGAATGGATTTTTGCGCGTCAGCGTTACTGGGGCGAGCCTGTTCCTGTAGTTCACATGGAAAATGGCGAGATTCATGTTCTTTCAGATGAAGAGCTTCCTTTAGTTCTTCCTGAACTTGAAGATTACAAGGGCAAGAATGGCAAGGCTCCTCTTGAAAATGCAACAGAATGGAAGCAGTATGAATTAAACGGAGTAAAGGGTGTTAGAGAAACATCTACAATGCCTGGCTCGGCTGGTTCAAGTTGGTACTTCTTACGATATATCGATCCTAAGAACGACAAGACATTTGCAGATCCTGAACTTTTGAAGCACTGGATGCCTGTTGATTTATATATCGGTGGACCAGAGCATGCAGTTGGACACTTGATGTATTCACGTATTTGGAATCGTTACCTTTATGATAAGGGCTTAGTTCCTACTAAGGAGCCATTCAAGAAGCTTGTTCATCAGGGTATGATTTTAGGTGCTAACGGTATTAAGATGGGTAAGAGATTCCCTGAATTCGTAGTAAACCCTTCTGATATTGTAAGAGATTTTGGTGCAGATACTCTTAGACTTTACGAAATGTTCATGGGACCTCTTGAGGTTTCTAAGCCTTGGTCACAGCAGGGTGTTGAAGGAGCTCGTCGTTTCATCAACCGTGTATGGGCATATATGGTTAACGAAGAAAATATCGTAGATGAAAATGATGGAACTCTTACAAAGGTATATAACCAGACTGTTAAGAAGGTAACTGACGACTTTGAAAGCTTAGGCTTTAATACTGCTATCGCGCAGATGATGATTTTCATGAATGCAGCTTACAAAGCTAAATGTCCTCGAGAATATGCTGAAGGCTTTGTAAAGATGTTCTCATGTATCTGTCCTCACGCTGGTGAAGAGTTATGGCAGATTTTAGGTCATGAAGATACTATCGCATACGAAAAGTGGCCTACATACGATCCGGAAGCTATCAAGGAAGATACTGTAGAAATCGGTGTTCAGGTAAATGGTAAGGTTCGTGGTACAGTTGAAATTGCTGTTGACGAAGATGGCGCTTCTGTAATTGCTAAAGCTAAGGCTGTAGCAAGTGTTGTCCCTTTTGTTGAAGGAAAGACAATTGTTAAGGAAATTTATGTTCCTGGAAAGATTTTAAATATCGTAGTTAAATAAGTTAGATAAAAAAATCGCAAGCTCATACGGGCTTGCGATTTTTTGTGATTACTTGTGGAAATGACATCTTGGGGACGGGGTTAGTGATGTCATTTTTTGAAAGCGGCACATTGGGGACAGACCTACGGTCCAAACGCCTCCGTCCCTAACGGTACCATTATTCTTCTGGGTTTTCTACTGCTACTTGTTCATCTGTGTATGTAATTACTTCTTCAGGAAGGATAACAGCTGCGATAATGTATACCCAGATGCTAAGTCCTCCTACTAATACAAGTACTGCTGTAATAAGTCTTACTAAATCTGCATCTAATCCAAAGTATTCTGCAATACCTCCGCATACGCCTGCGAACTTCTTGTTTGTAGCTGATCTGTATAATTTTTTCATGTATTTTACCTCCAATATGTGGTGTACTTTCCTGTAATTATTTTGGTTCAAGTACCTTTGTTTTGTTTGATAGTATTAATATATCACTATTCTACATTGCTATATACCCCTTTTGTCATCAAAATATGGCATCTTATCTTGCTAAAATAGCAAATTTTCTTAAGATACCTTAAGAAACGGCAGCGGTATGGTAGGGCCGAATGACATCTTGGGGACGGGGTCAGAAATGTCATTTTGTAAACGCAGTGCATACATAAATGACATTTCTGACCCCGTCCCCAAGATGTCATTTTGCTGTTGAAAAGGGATGAATTGAGGTATAATGGGATGGAAGATAAAAAGATAAAATAAGGCAGGTAATGTCGAATGCTTTATAGAGACGATTTACTGGAATTAACCAGACGTATGACTCCGTCAAGGAATTGCTTTGGAAGAGTGGCTGGAGGTTTTAGAGATAAAGAGGGATATGATGATGGAACATTTAATACCTTTTTTATAGGACTTAAGCCTAAAGATCGGGATACTCAGCTGTCTATCGCGAAGGCCATTCCTTTTGCTAAAACTAATGAGGAGATAAAAGAATATAGTTTTCCTGGAGAATCAAAAAAGTCAGTTGAGGTATATAAACTTTTATCAACCTTGATTGCAAACGAGCTAAAAAATGATGCAATGCTTGAAGCTTTTTACGAGTATATAGGTGACAGATATTATTCGGAAACTGAATATGCGATTTATGTGTATCATGGTACATATGATATTCCGGCTAAGGGCAAGGACAAAGAGTGGCTTGAGGGTGGCGAGGAAGTTTATTCATTTATTATCTTGGCAATCTGCCCGCTCGTAAATGGAGAACCTTCTAAACCAGAGTGTGGTTTTCTATATCCTTCTTTTGCCAATAGAACATCTGACCCTCAGCATATCGCGGTATTTGATTCAACGCCAGACAATCCTCATATGGAATTTATTAAAGAAATATTGGGGCTATGAGCCTTAAGGCAAAAGAAAAAATCTGGTCTTATAAAAGAATACCAAACTGATAGTTTCAATATGTTCAGATATGTAGTTTAATCTCTTTAACAACATTGAATTGAGAGGTGAAGTACATGAAAACTAACATAACAAAAAAGGTGGCATTGACAGGTCTTTTTGCCGCACTATCATATGTAGTATTTACTTTTTTACAGATTAAGATTCCTCTTCCTGGAGGAGATGCAACATCATTTCATTTAGGTAACGCTATCTGCGTATTAGGTGCTTTAATTTTAGGCGGCGTATACGGCGGATTAGGCGGAGCTATCGGAATGACAATTGGTGATATTTTTGATCCAGTTTATATTATTTATGCTCCTAAAACTCTTGTACTTAAGTTCTGTATAGGACTTATCACAGGTTTGGTAGCTCATAAAATCGGACACATTACAACAGAAAAGAATGAAAAGAAGGTCGTAGGATTTACTATTGCGGCAGCAGTAAGTGGATTACTTTTCAATGCTATTTTTGATCCACTTGTGGGATATTTCTACAAAATAGTAATCATTGGTAAGCCCGCAGCAGAGGTTGCGCTTCACTACAACATATTAACCAGTTCAGTCAATGCTGGATTAAGTGCTGTAGTATCAGTGATTATATATCTTGCACTTAGAAAGCCATTAAAGGCAGCTGGTCTCTTCTTTACATTCGAAAAGAAGAATAGAGAAGAAAGTAAGTAATGATTAAAGTTAATGATTTAAATGAGAAGGGGCTTGAAGTATTTCATGCCCTTTCTGAAATTCAGTTGAAAACAATATATGAACCTAAGCTAGGCTTGTTTGTGGCTGAGAGTCCTAAGGTAATTGAAAGGGCTCTTGATGATGCTTACGAGCCTATTGCCATGTTAATTGATGAAAGTGAGCGAAACGAAGAAAACTTGCGACTCATTGAACGGATGGAAGCTTTGAAGGTTCCTATCTATACTGCGGCTCATGATGTGCTAGAAGGAATTACTGGATTTAAACTCGTTCGAGGTGCTTTATGTGCATTTAGAAGAAGAGAGCTTCCTGAGGTTAGCGAATTGATCAAGGATAAATCTCGAATCGTTGTGCTTGAGGATGTGGTTAATCCCTCGAATGTTGGTGCTATTTTTAGGTCGGCGGCAGCGCTTGGTATCGAAGCTATTCTACTTACAGATAAATCAAGTGATCCTTTATACAGAAGAGCTGCAAGAGTTAGTATGGGAACTGTGTTTCAGGTCCCCTGGACTATAATAAAGGACTACGACAAAGTAGGACTTAGTAAGGCTCAAGAGCAAGGATTCAAAACGGTTTCTTTTGCCTTGAGAAATAATTCTGTGTCAATTAATGAAAAAGCTCTTAAAAAAGAACCTAAACTTGCTATAATAGTGGGGACAGAGGGCGATGGACTAAAGGAGTCAACAATCGAAGCTTCTGATTATGTAGTAAAGATTCCCATGAGCAATGGAGTGGATTCATTAAACGTTGCAGCGGCAAGCGCGGTGGCGTTTTGGGAGCTTGGAAGGAAAATTGATGAGTGAATTGGATGAACTTAAAGAGACACAGGTAGATAGTAAGCTAATTTTTGATGGTGAAGTTTTACATGTATACTTTGATAATATAAAACTTCCTAACGGAGCTGGCGCTACAAGAGAATTGATTAAACACGTGGGAGCGGTTTGCGTAGTGCCCATTACTGATGATGGTAAGGTAGTCATGGAGCGACAGTTTAGATATCCGATTAACCGTGTTATGACTGAAATTCCAGCTGGAAAATTAAATAGCAAGGATGAGGACAGATTCGAAGCTATTAAGAGAGAGCTTCGCGAGGAAACTGGATATACAGCAAAAAATTGGGTTTCACTTGGTGAATATCTTCCTGCGCCTGCGTATGCTGATGAATTGATTACGGTTTACCTTGCAAGAGGGCTTAAGAAGGGTGAAAGAGAGCTTGATGAGGATGAGTTTTTAAATCTTTACGAAATTCCACTTGAAGACCTTGTTAAGGATATAATGGATGGCAAAATCAAGGACGGAAAGACTCAGGTAGCACTGCTTAAAGCCTATCTTTATTTGCAGAATGAGAAATAAATTATTTTGTTTGACGCGTTAATGCATGGATGGTACAATCACGATTGTTAAAAGAGCGAGAGCGAATTATATATAAGTTAATTCGCGCTCGCTTTTTTGTTTGGAGGATATTAGGAATGAATAAAAAGGGAGATGCTTTGAAGATAACAAAGCAGATTGCAATGGAACTTTTGGGAAGTGTTTTTGTTGCAATTGGTATTTATAATTTTGCTGTAAATGCGAACTTTCCAGTGAGCGGATTTACTGGAATTGCACTGATTTTAAATAAGCTTTTCAATATTCCTATCGGCTGGTCAACTATTGTTTTAAACATACCAGTAGGTCTTTTGTGTTATAAGCTAATAGGAAAGAAGTTTTTCTTTAGCTCTGTAAGATGTATGGTGATCTCGTCGCTGATGATTGATTATTTAGCGCCACTGTTTCCTGTATATGATGGCGATAGGCTATTAGCTGCTATTTGTACTGGTGTATTTTCAGGACTTGGTTATGCAATTATTTATATGCAGAATTCTTCTACGGGTGGTACAGATTTTATTTCGATGGCGATTAAGAATAAGAATCCTCACTTTCCTATAGGAAAGATTACATTTGCGCTTGATGCTGTCATTATTTTAGTCGGTGGGGCTTCGTTCTCAGATATGGATGGTATAATCTGCGGTATAATTGTAAGCTATTTATTAGGGCTTATTGCTGATAAGCTTATGTATGGTATTAATTCTGGCAAGCTCACACTTATTGTCACAGACGATGGAAGAAAGATTTGCAACGTAATTGACGAATCTACCGGACGAGGTTCAACCATTATTCCAAGTATTGGTGGTTTTCAAGGCGACAACAGAGAGGTTGTTATGTGCGCCTGCTCTGACAAAGAAATGTATATGGTTCAGCGTGCTGTCAAGGAAGTTGATCCCAAAGCATTTGTTATAGTCCTTGAATCTAACGAAGTTCACGGCGAGGGCTTCCACACAGTGCGACTTGGTGAAAAAGAAAATTAGTATGGTTTTACAAAGGTCACTTTTGTGGCCTTTTTTCTTTGGCCTAAAAAATGACATCTTGGGGACGGGGTCAAAAATGTCAAATGACATCTTGGGGACGGGGTCGAAGATGTCATTTAGCATGCATGACTAGAAAAAACATTTTAAATTCCTAGTTGACAAATAGGAAAATAGGTATTATATTCAATTCATACAAAACCAATAGGAATTAAAGAGATGATGATAAACTTATATTAGGAGGAAGAGAACATGAGCGATATTAAAAAGAGTGCATTAGATATTATTGGCAAGACACCATTACTTGAGGCATCAAGATATGCAGCCAAGGCAGAAGTTAAGGATGCTACTATCCTTGTTAAGCTTGAGGCATTCAACCCTGCAGGATCTGTTAAAGATAGAGTTGCATATGCGATGATTGAGGACGCTGAAAAGAGTGGAGTATTAAAGCCTGGCGCAACTATTATTGAGCCTACATCTGGTAACACTGGTATTGGTCTTGCAGCGGTTGCGGCAATTAAGGGATATAAAGCTATTTTAACTTTGCCAGATACAATGTCAGTTGAACGAAGAAACTTACTTGCAGCATATGGTGCAGAATTAGTATTAACTGAAGGTGCTAAGGGTATGAAGGGAGCAATTGCTAAAGCTGAGGAATTAAAGGAATCAATTCCTGGTGCTGTAATCTTAGGACAGTTTGTAAATCCTGCTAACCCTAAGGCTCATTTAGAGACAACTGGTCCTGAAATCTGGGAGCAGACAGATGGAAAGGTTGATATTTTTGTAGCTGGTGTTGGTACAGGCGGTACTGTTTCAGGTGTTGGTGAATACTTAAAGAGTCAGAATCCTGACGTTAAGGTTGTTGCAGTTGAGCCTGCTACAAGCCCTGTATTATCTAAGGGCACACCTGGGGCTCATAAGATTCAAGGTATTGGAGCTGGATTTGTTCCCGAAACATTGAACACAAAGATTTATGATGAGATAATTACAATTGAAAATGATGATGCTTTTGCTGAAGGCAAGAGATTTGCTGTTACAGAAGGTGTTTTAGTAGGCATTTCATCAGGCGCAGCATTGAAGGCTGCATCTATTTTAGCGGCAAGACCTGAGAATAAAGGAAAAACTATTGTTGCACTTCTTCCTGACTCTGGTGACAGATATTTGTCTACACCATTATTTGCTAATTAGGAGAAGAAAAGGAATATCGCAAATTAAAGGCATGGTGTGAAAATTGAAGGTTTTCACACCACGCTGTTTGCGTGCATAAATAAAGCACACATTTCGTGCGACGGAGGTTTAAGATGAAGATATCTACAAAGGGAAGATACGCAGTGAGATTAATGCTTGATCTTGCAACTTACAATACGGGAGAACCAGTTTCAGTTAAGGATGTTGCCGCAAGGCAGGAAATATCTGATAAATATTTGGAGCAGATCATTTCTATTCTTAATAGGGCTGGGTTTGTAAGGAGCATTAGAGGACCTCAGGGCGGTTATGTGCTTACGAAGGCGCCAAAAGACTACACAGTAGGCATGATTTTGCGTCTTACCGAGGGTGATCTTACAACAGTAGACTGTTATGCTGGTGGAGTAGAATGTGAAAGACGTTCTGGCTGTGTAACAACCAGAATATGGACACAGATTGATGAGGCAATTAGTGGGGTAATTGATAATATTACTCTTGAAGATCTTGTCAGCTGGCAGGACGAAATTGGTAATTCTTACAGCATCTAGATAAAGAAATTAGAACCATCAAAAGTTTTTTTAAATTCTTTTGGTGGTTTTTTGTAGTACGTTGAGGAGGAAATGACATTTCTGACCCCGTCCCCAAGATGTCTCAGGGTTGCGGATGGGGACAATATTGCTTATACTAAAGAAGCAAATAATAAGTTTTGGGGGAATCTTATGGCAGACATTTATATTACAGGGCATAGAAATCCAGATTTAGATAGCGTATGTAGTGCGTATGTTTACGCGTCACTTAAAAACAAACTCGACAAGGACAATAACTATATAGCTGTTCGATGTGGTCATTTAAGTGATTCAAGTCACAAAATACTTGATGCGCTAAATATTGATGTGCCCCCTTATATGCCAGATTTGTTTCCAAAGGTGGCAGACGTAATGCATGATGCTGTTGAAAAGTATGATGTATCTGATCCTCTTACAAACCTTGCTAAGCTATACAAGGAATCTAATCCTTCGGCTACTCCGGTATATGATAAAGGAAAGTATGCCGGTCTTATTTCTATTGATGATATCGCAGATTATTATTTAAAAACTCTCCAGTCAAGAGGAAATACAAACGAAGTTCCTACAATAGGGGATGTTATGAGAGAGCAGGAGGAACCTCTTCAGGTGAATGATCTTTTTGAAGAGGCTAAGCTTTTACTTTCGCAGTCACAGAATCGTGGTCTAGCGGTTTACAAAGGCGAAGAGTTCGCTGGCTTTGTAACTAGACGATGCTTCTTAAAGGCGCCTAAATATAATGTTATTTTGGTAGATCATAATGAGCCAAAGCAAAGCATTAAGGGTATCGAAACAGCTAATTTACTTGAAATTATCGATCATCACAGACTTGATGCGTTAAAGACGGACTTGCCTATTTTTATAGATGCCGAGCCTTTAGGCAGTACCTGTACTATTGTTTATCAGCTTTTTGTGCGTAATAAACTTAAGCCTACTCCTGAAGAGGCTAAGGTTTTGCTCACTGGTATGATAGCAGATACTTTGATCCTAAAGAGTCCTACTACAACCGCAATTGACATAAACTCTGCTGATCAGTTAGCTAAAATATGTGGTGTGGATGTTACACATTTTGGCTTAGAGATGTTCAGCCATATAGAAAGCCTTGCTAACCAGAAACCAGAAAAGGCTATTTTAAGTGACTTTAAACGCTATTCGGAGAGAGGCAGCAACTTTGGAATTGGCCAGTGCGAAGTTACCACTCTTTCAGATATTGACCAGTACAAAGAACAGTTTATGTCAGCACTTGATGATGTGCGCAAGAAAAATGGTCTTGACTGGGCTGTCGTAATGATTACTGATGTTATGAAAGAAAACAGTATCCTGATTACAACCGAATGCAGGGCAGCTAAATTCTTGCCTTATGCTACAATTGAGCCAGGATTACTTGATATGCCAGGCGTTATGAGCCGTAAGAAACAGCTACTTCCAGAAATGATTTATTCATTAGGAATGTAGTCTATGAGAGAGCATGTTAGATATTTTTCTATTAGTTTAATATCACTTGGGGTAATAGTTATATTAGCCTCACTAAATAAGGTAAACATCGCAGATCCGATGAGAGCAGCGGTGTATGATGCATTTAAGAATACATTTTCTTTTGCCTTGACATTTGCAATGATAGCTGCATGGGGAATTTCTGTTGTTAGGCGAGTTATGCAGGCTGCCATAAAAAAATACCTGCTACTTAGCGCAATAGCTATGCTGTTTTGGCTCATCATAAGAGATATGAAGTGGAATTATGTGAAATCCCCATTGGTGGTGTCGTGGCTTTGGTATCTTTATTATGTTCCCATGGTTTTGATTCCATTATACGGATTTTTGGCCGCCAAGCATTTAGGACAAGATGACTCTTTTAAGCTTAAGCCTACTTGGTACTGGCTTTATTTTGATGCATCTTTACTTATTATCATGGTTCTTACCAACAATCTTCATAAAAAGGTGTTCAAAATAGTTGATCTGACTAAGCTGGATGTGGGCGATTATACCTATGGTCCTGGCTATTATGTCGTGGTTGTATGGATTGTGCTGTTTACAACCCTTTTCATAGTGCTTTCCGAAAATCGCTGTAGTCAGATTGCGACAGGCTGGCGCAGAATCATTCCCTTTTTCATTTTGATATTAGGAATAGTGTACACATATGGCTATATGAATATGGATAAGCTTAAATGGTTCCCAGACATTGACCTCATGCTCGCGTTTGACTGGTTCACTATTATGATATGGGAATCATGCATTGAGCTAGGACTCATTACTGTAAACAGTTATTACCTTGACTTCTTTAAAAACTCATCGATAGGTGCGCAGATTACGGATCGAACAGGGAAACCTTATGTAAGTGGCTATACTGCGATAGACCTTCCTAAAGACGCATTTGATGCGCTGCAAAAGAACGGGACATATCAATATGACCCCAGTATAATGCTTCATATTTATCCGTCTTTGTGCGGATATACTATATGGCAAGAGGACGTATCTACAGTAAATGGGATGATTGAAACACTTAAAGGCATTCAAGAAGAACTCAAAGAAGGTAACACTATTGCCGAACAGGAAATGCAGGCAGAGGTTAGAAAGAAAAGAACAGAAGAGGCGACAAGACTATATACGCTTTTATCTAAAAGTATGGAAGATGAGCTTTCTTTCATCAATGGCCTTGCAAGAGAAATTCTAAAATCTGGTAATCTTGATAAAATAAAAAAGCTGATGGGAAGAATTAATTTCGAAGGAGTTTACCTCAAAAGAAAAGGAAACTTCGTAATGTTAGCTGAAAACAATAATCTGATTTCTTGTGAGGAATTGGAGCTTGCATTAATGGAAATAGAAAAAAACTTAGAGCTTTGTGATATGCAGTTTTCCTATAAGCTTAACATAGACAGAGCGATGAATAAAAAGGAGCTATTAGCTGCGTTTGAAGCGATAGAAACTATGGTGGATGCAAAACTTTATGAGGCTAATGCGACATTTGTACAGATTGACTCTGATAGTCAGGGCCTAAACATGACGATTAAACAACCTGACAGCAGGACGGTGAAACTTTCTTTTGCCAAAGAGGAGGGGTCATATGCTTAGATTTGTAGACCTTCCTAGAGTATATCAGGTTTTATTGCTTGTTGCGCTACTGCTAGGTATGGCGGGAATGCTTCTGCTTAGAATGATTATTTCTGCATTGATGCGTAAATATTTTACTTTTCATTATTCGATTATTATATGGCTTTCTTCTTTTGTTATTTTGTCTTTGCTGACGGTAGAGCTAAACTTAGGAGTAGCGCTTGTAGACTGGTATCCGGTTTGGCCTCATGTAGGCTTTTGCATAATTCAGATTGTGCTTGTAATAAATGGTTTTGTGATGGAAGAAAGAAAAAGAAAAGTCTCATTTGTGCGAAATTCAATCAAAGAGGCAATCGATAATCTTCCCATAGGAATGTGTTTTTCTAATGCAAGCGGGCGTATAATATTAGCTAACAAAAATATGTATCATTTGATATTTAGGCTCACTGGAAAAACCGTTATCAACGTGGAAACTTTGTGGGATGAGCTAAAGTCAGGAAGAGAATTTCAAAAGGCAAGGAAGCTTATTGAGTATTCGGCTGACAATATGGTAAGTCTTGAGACTAACAATCACGATGTATATCAGATTATGCGTAGGCCAATTAATTTAGGGGATGCAGAATACTACGAGACCAAAGTTTACATGGTAACCAGACTTCATAATCTCATGTCAGAAATCTCGATAGAAAATGAACATTTAAAGGCTCAGCAGCAGGAGATAAAGAAGCTTGCCGGCCAGATGATTAGAATTAATCATGAAGAGGAGCTGTTAAACAGGAAAATTCAGCTTCACAATACCATGGGACAATATATCCTCGCAACCAGGCAACTTCTTAAAAAGGGTGGGGATATAAACGAGTACTATGCGTTAGCGATGGACTGGCAGAATATGACCAGACAGGCTGTAAGTATGGAAGACAGATACAGGAAAAATTACGCTGAACTGCTCGATGAGATACTAAAAATAGCCGAGGATATAGGTTGCAGGGTTACTATAGCCGAGGATGTTCCTGCAAAGCTTTTTGAAAATCAGCTTGCAAGACAGGCGGTAAGAGAATCGATTATAAATGCGGTAAGGCATGGTAATGCAACAGAAATATTCATTGACTATGACAGTACCGTGGGTAGAGACAACATGATTATTTCTAATAATGGTTCTTTTGACGCCAAAGAAGATGAACCAAAGGGTGGTCTTAAAAATCTAGAGGATGGAATCAGAGCTTTAGGCGGAAGCTTAAAAATAATCAAAGACGATAAATTTAAGGTCAAAATTATCTTTTGAAGGGGAAGGTATGAGAATATTACTGGTAGATGACTCAAAACAGTCACAATTTTTTATAAAAAGTATGCTTGAAGAGCGAAGCGATATTCAGGTTGTAAATACCATTTTTAGCGCAGCCAATGCGGAATTATATTGCCTTAAAAATCAGATTGATCTCATTTTGATGGACGTATGTACCGCTGATAATGCAAGCGGCCTTGTTGCAGCAGCGAAGATCAAGAAGACCTATCCCGAAATCAAAATCATAATTATCACTTCAATGCCAGAGCATAGTTTCATAGATAAGGCAAAAGAAGCAGGATGTGAGGGCTTTTGGTATAAAGAATATGGAACAACTGAGATTACTTCTGTAATTGATGCTGTAATGGAAGGGAGAATATGTTATCCTGAGGATACGCCAAAGATAATGGTGGGGCTTGCCAAAAGTACTGAGTTTTCTGAACGTGAATTCGAGGTGGTAAGGCTGCTTGCGGATGGATTAAGCCGTCAGGAAATTGCAGACAGGTTATGCATTTCTCCTAGAACTGTGCGATTTTACATAGATGAGCTTAAGGGGAAAACCGGGCACGAAGATACGATGAAGATGGTGGCTGATTTTGTTGAACAAAAATTAATAATCAATAATATCAGTTAAATATAAATTATTTGTAAATACATATGTATACTGCCACTTGTGGCAATGGAATTAAAATCAATTTTTGTATACTTACTATTGTATGTAAAAGTGGATTATAAAAAACAGGGATGTGAAAGGAGATTTTTTATGGGATTAATTAGAGCATTAGCTGAAGTGGGTGGAGCAGCAAAAAGTGCTGTGGGATCAACACTTAGAGATCAGTGGAAGGAGTTCTTCTATTGCGATGCTATTCCTAAGGAAGTATTGGTAGTAAAGGGACAGAAGCAGACAAAGGGCCATAATAATGGAAGCGACAACGTTATTTCAAATGGGTCAGGAATTGCCGTTGCAGATGGTCAGTGTATGATTATCGTAGAGCAAGGTAAGGTTGTTGAAATTTGTGCTGAAGCTGGTGAATTTACATATGATTCTTCTTCTGAACCAAGCATTTTTGCTGGAAATTTAGGAGACAGTATTCTTGAGACATTCAAGACCATGGGCAAAAGATTTGCTATGGGTGGCGGTACTGGTAAGGATCAGAGAGTTTACTACTTTAATACCAAGGAAATTCTTGATAACAAATTCGGAACAGCTAATCCTGTGCCATTTAGAGTAGTTGATTCTAAGATTGGTCTTGATCTTGACGTTGCATTAAAGGTATCTGGTATTTATTCATATAAGATTGCCGATCCTATTTTATTCTATGCAAATGTGTGCGGAAATGTTGACAGAGCATATACAAGAAATGAAATTGATACACAGTTAAAGACAGAGTTTATAAGTGCATTACAGCCAGCTCTTGCTAAGCTTAGTGCAATGGAGCTTCGTCCTAACCAGATTATCGCTCACAATACAGAATTGGAAGACGCACTTAATCAGGTTCTTACTGACAAGTGGGGTGAGACTCGTGGTCTTAAGGTTGTAAGTGTTGCACTTGGAACCGTAACTCTTCCTGATGAAGATGCTGAAATTATCAAGCAGGCACAGCGTCAGGCTATGCTTACAAACCCTGCAATGGGTGCTGCAGCATTAACTCAGGCTCAGGCAGATGCTATGAAGATGGCCGCTAGCAACTCAAACGGTGCTGCAATGGGCTTTATGGGCATGAACATGGCTTCACAGGCTGGTGGCGTTAATGCTCAGGCTCTTTACGGAATGGGCCAGACTGCTGGGGCAGGCTGGACATGCTCATGCGGAGCTGTTAACACAGGAAAGTTCTGTACAGAATGTGGTAAGCCCAGAGCATAAAATCTTTTTATGATGGATGAAAGCCGATAGCTTAAGCTGTCGGCTTTTTTTGTGGGTGACATCTTGGGGACGGGGTTGGAAACGTCATTTTGACCAAAAAGGTCAAAATG
>JAZUDH010000143.1:0-3547 GCA_045639565.1 Lachnospiraceae bacterium | reverse complement strand
AGTGTAAGGTGAAGAAATGAGAATTAGATAGTTTAGTTTAAGTTATCACATTTAGTTTTAAGTCCTGCCGATGGCGGGCTGTTTGTGTACGCTTAAATTAGATTATCGCATCCGAATTCACTTTATACTTATCGTAGGATAAATATAGAGTTATTTTTGCGGGTCTATTTTGCGTATGCAAGATAGACCCATTTTGTTATGCATGACGCGTACAATGAATGCTGTTATGTATATCGGGCAGGCGAAGGAGGAAAATATATGGCACAAATTAATGTAAATAATCTTACCTTCGCATATGAAGGTAGTTTCGATAATGTATTTGAGAATACCTCTTTTTCTATTGATACCAACTGGAGGTTAGGTTTTGTCGGAAGAAACGGAAAGGGTAAAACAACATTTTTAAATTTGCTTCTTGGGAAATATGAATATGAAGGAAGTATTAGTACCAATACGATTTTTGACTACTTTCCGTACATTGTTAATTCAGAAGAACTGACTAAAACTGCCGGCGAGCTTATAGAATCCTGGAAGCCTGGAGTAGAAATCTGGAGGGTTATGTGTGAACTGCCGGAATTGTCTATCGATGCAGATCTTTTGTACAGACCTTTTGGTACATTAAGTTTTGGCGAAAGAACGAAGATAATGCTTGCAATATTATTCTCCGGCGGCAACGATTTCCTTTTGATAGATGAACCAACAAATCATCTTGATAAAGAAGCTAGGGAGATAGTCAAAAGTTACCTTAAGAAAAAGAAGGGATTTATCTTGGTTTCTCATGATCGTGATGTGCTTGATGCTTGTATTGACCATGTGTTGGTACTTAATCGCGCTTCAATTGAAGTTCAGACAGGTAACTTTAGCTCGTGGTGGGAGAATAAGGAAAAAGCTGATAGCAATGCACGTGTTGAGAATGAAAAGCATCTTAAAGAAATCGGAAAACTTGAGGTAGCAGCAGAAAGAGCAGGCAGATGGGCAGAGAAAAGTGAAAACACAAAGATAGGATTTGATCCCATTAAGGAGCACGACCGGTTTATAGATACTAGAGGATATATTGGTGCCAAAACCAAGAAAATGCAAAAGCGGGTGAAGGCTTACGAAGGTAGGATTGACAGAGAAATTGAAAAAAAAGAAGGACTTTTAAATGACATCGAAGAGGTGACGGACCTTAAATTAATGCCACTTAAATATCATAAAGAGCGTTTGCTGTTTGGGCGAGATTATTCGTTTAAATATAAGGATTCAGATAATAATGTATTTGATGGATTAAGTTTTGAAATTAATAATGGCGACCGCGTAGTTATTGATGGTGAAAACGGTTCCGGCAAATCAAGTCTTATTAAGGCAATTCTTGATATGAATCGTGGAATTGTTAAAGAGAATGCAAATTATGAAGGGGAAGGAATACTCGAAGTCCCTGAGAATCTAGTTATTTCATACATTAACCAAGATACATCCCATTTAAAGGGCTTTCTTAAGGATTACTGTGAATTACAGGGGCTTGATTACACGCTTTTCTTATCACTGATTCGACAATTGGATTTTGAGAGAGTCCAGTTTGTAAAGCCGATGGAACAGTATTCAGAGGGGCAAAAGAAAAAAGTTCTGATTGCTGCAAGTTTACTCACATCAGCACACTTATATATATGGGATGAACCCCTTAATTACATTGATGTTTTTACAAGAATGCAGATAGAAAAGCTTATTGAAACTTATAGACCGACCATGCTTTTGGTAGAGCATGATGTGACTTTTAAAGAAAAAATAGCAAATAAGGTTATTAGATTATAGAAGGGAGATTGTGGCTATATGAATTACTTTATTGAAGGAATACAAGGTTCTGGAAAGACCACTATGCTTGAAAAAATGACTCAGAATAATCCTAAACTTAAAGCGTATAGAGAAGGCGACTTTTCGCCAGTTGAACTGGCGTGGTGTGCATATGTTTCGCATTCACAATATGAAATAATAATAAAGAAATATGCCAATCTTGCAGGAGAAATAAAAAAGAATACGGTGAAGGAAGGTGAAATGTATATTATTACATATACACGAATCATCACAGATATTCCTGGCTTCCATAAAGAACTGGAGCAGTATGAGATATACAATGGACTAAAATCTAAGGCAGAATTTGAAGAAATTGTTTTAAGTAGATTTACTAGCTGGAGCGAGGACAATCAATTATTTGAATGCTCTATTTTTCAGAACATTATTGAGAATCAGATTTTATATTTACAGATGAATGACGATGAAATAGTGGATTTTTATAGGAGAGTAAAGGATACGCTTGAAGGTAAAAATTATAAAATCATTTATCTTTCTGTAGACAATGTCAGAGAGGCTGAAGAAATAATAAAAAAAGAGAGAAGTGATGAGGCTGGAAATGAGATGTGGTTTCCTGTTATGATAAAATATCTTGAAGGAGCACCATTCTTCAAAGCGCATGGCTATATAGGAATGGAAGGGTTAGTTAAGCATCTGGAGCACAGAGTGGATTTAGAAAGAAGAATTCTTCGAGAAGTTTTTGAGGGATATTATGAAATTATAGAAAGGAAAATAGGACTGGAGAACACAAATATATGAACGAATATAAAATTATAATATTAAGAGAAAGGCCAGAATTAGCGCCAATTGCAGCTGAGTGGTTTCATTGCAAGTGGGGCGTACCGACAGAGGCATACTTGGAATGTATGGAAGCATATTTATCAGGTAAGACAGAGAATGGATGGTGGTTATGCTTATATGGTGAAAACATAGTTGCTGGGCTTGGGGTAATAGATAATGACTTTCATGATAGAAAGGATTTGACTCCGAATGTATGCGCTGTATACACGGAAGAAGAACATCGTAAAAAGGGATTAGCCGGAAAACTGTTGAATAAAGTTGTTGATGATATGGCAAACAAAGGAGTAGCAACCTTATATTTAGTGACGGACCACATTGGTTTCTATGAACGTTATGGATGGGAATTCGTATGTATGGTTCAAGGGGATGGTGAACCGGAAAAGACAAGAATGTACATTCACAGATAGCAATATAACAACAAAAGGCAGATGGTATTAATCTGCCTTTTGTTGTAGTAAAGTCTATTTTCTTTTGCCTCTTCCATTGCCTTTTGGCACCTTAAAAGCGTCTGAATATCTCTGAAGAATATCTGTAAAGGTCTTGAATTCATATGGATCCATTTTGGAAAAGTTGATTTTGAACATTTTACTGTACATAATCATTTGAGCCTGTGTAGCATTATCAGCTTTCTGGACTTGTTCAAAGGCATCTTCAATTTCATCAACTTCGGTTGTGTCACTTCCAGTAGTGGAATCTTTCTTATGAGCTTCTTTAATATCCTTTGCAAGCGCGGCGATATCGCTTCCGAGAAGATTTGCAAAATAGTCATCTTCCTTGATGGTGGCTGCTTCAAGGGTTTTCATATAATGGTCGGTGGTGCTTGTCCCTTTTTCTTGAAGTTTTGCTCTGGTGAATTCAATATATTTGTTCATGTTGAAGTCGGAGGCCAAGCGGTCTTAGGAAGACAACTCTAGGTTGCAAC
>JAZUDH010000142.1:0-18217 GCA_045639565.1 Lachnospiraceae bacterium | reverse complement strand
CTAACTCTTCATTCTCCTAATCGATTTCTAAGAACCAGCAAATATGTCGAATTAGTCTCTACTCTGTCTCACTGTTTGCTTGATTTTACATCCAGTGAGATTTAGCTTCACCTCTGTTTAACTTTTTATCATGCCTCCTAATTCATTAAGTGTTAATTCATATTCAGAAAAAGGTCTGACCGACATTATTTCTTCAAATGCTTCTTGGCGACTATCTGGAGGTATTTCACTGAGCAATTCGCGTATGTTCTGTTTAACATTCTCGAATGCTTCATCTACATCTTCAAAAGCATACTTTTTGTCATCATAAAAATCCGAATGGATTGTATTTACAGGTATGTTTTGCTCAATGAGCCGTATTAATACTTTGATTTTATTGGGGTTAGGTGATTCTTCATATATTTGCTTAAGTAATGGGTATTCAGGGTTGATACTATAAATAATACCTTTTCGACTTTCTCCGGAAATCCATAACGGAGTATAATCACGCTTGGTTTCATTAGTAGCCCTAAATCTGTATTTTTTCTTTCCAGAATTCATAGAAGGTACGACTATTCGCCTTAGATCCCTTAAAACAGCTTCTGGAGGGAGAGCCATAGATTTTTTAACATCAATTGTCCACAGTTCATCAAGGACACTAGGCATGTCCACTCTAATACGGCACAGCTTTGAGAGATCAGTTTTTCTAGCTAATCTAAACCAGCTGGCAGCAACTATTAGCCTCTTGTTTCGATAAACATAGAATCCCTGATTCTTGATTAAGCCTTCTTTTCCCCCTAATCTATCTAATTCTTCTTGAGAAATAGAATCTGGAAAAGGGAGAATGTATGGAGTAACAATAACTTGAGCTTTTTTATTTGCTCCATGATTATCTGTATATGGTATTAGGATTTTTTCGCTTGGCTTTTCATCGCTACGAGAAATGTAGAAAGGATCAGCAGGTTCAAGTTGTATTTCGTTGCTGTATATTGAGAGCTTCTTCAGACCAGGTTCGCCCTGTAGAAATCTATGGAAAGTAAGGGATAAGTGTTCTTCAACTTCTTTAATACGCTTCTTAAAACCTGTCTCCTTATCTTCGTCTCCAGCACACATTCTATCTAAATTATTCCAAACAACTAGAGTGCCTTCATTAAGATTTGAAAGTCTTTCAATTTGTGGGAGTAGAAGGATTTCGTTATTATCTAATTCTAGCAAATCCCAACTACCAGTTTCAGAACTCAATATATAATCCAAATCCCATGAATACGCACATATTGAATTATTCTTTTTGCTTGCAACGGTTAATTTCCGGCACTGTGATAAAGATGCAGTTTTTAATCCTAATCCAAATCTACCAAGGTCACTATCCAAACGCTCGGCAAAGGGACTGCTGGATCCGTACTTCATAGCTAAAATCAAATCACTAGATGACATTCCTTTTCCATCATCTAGAATTGAGACATAACCATTCGCGCCAGGCAGATATTTAATATAGATATTTGATGCTTCCGCAGAAATTGAGTTATCAATTAAGTCAGCAACAGCCGCTGGAGTGGTATAACCTATTGCTCGTGTTGACCACATCAGCGAAGCAGCGTCCGGGGGTAAAGATATAGGTTTCATATGTCAGACTCCTTTAATTCGTGAATGCCGCATGAAACAAGGTAGTTATATATAGCATCATAATACGCGTGATTTCTGGTTGGATCTTCTTCTGGATCAACACCATTCGGGACAAAAATAACCATTCCTTGCCTTGCTCTTGTCAGTAGGACTCGATAAGAATTAAGCAAGTAACGTTTTTGTTCTTCTTGTCTTCTTTTTTGCCAGTTTGAACCTCTAAAACTATAGTAATCCCATTCTTCTTTATCGGTGCTTCTCCTCAAGTCTGCATCCCAACAAACTATGGTCCAGTCCAGTTCCAAACCTTGAACTTTAAATTCACTTGCGACTATTTCCAACATGTTAGATGATCTTAGGTCATCACTGGGTGCTAAAAACCAGTTTTTAACATCAATATCAGTTGGGACATATATACCTTCGGGTTTTAGTCGCTGAGCACTGCTGCAGGCTAATACGCCGCTACGTTGTGAACCTCTGACTTGTTTGCGCACCCATTGTTTTGCACAACTGATATCACGAGTTATGTAGATTGGATATTTATCAAAAATAGAATCATATACTTTTTTTGTTTCAATGGGATTGTTGTCAAGCAATGAATCTACAAATCGGCATTGCTTATCTGCTCTGAAAGATCTGATTGATGTTTTCAAATGTAACTCAGAAACTGGATGGCAACGGTCACAATTGATAATCATCATCTTATCAATATTCTTATCCTCAACTTGATTGAATATTTCTGGTGAGTAGTACAACTCCCAATCTTGAAATTCGTTTATTCCGCAGTTAAACCACTCATTAATACCGACCTCACCATCATAAATATCCTGCCCTAGCCCAACAAGACATATCATAACTGCCCAATCTTGGTGTCTGTCCATGATGCTGTAAAGAAGATGTGGTTCGCTAACTGACAATAACGGGTTCTTGTCGTGTTTTTGCGTCATCTTTTTCTGGTTCCAAACTCTTTGGGCCTCATCAAAAATGAGAATGTTTTCAGGGGTAGGGCGATTGTGTGTGGAATTGTCTTTTTTAAATGCGTAACTGCTTTGAATAAGAGCATTTATGGCGGCTTCTGTTTCTCTCTTATTCTCATTCTTTTTCTTCACGCTTTTCTTTAGTGCTTCTCTTAGCACTTCGACAAGAGGACCATTGCCTGAAAGATATACGCTTAACCCTTGATTACCTTTTTCTAAGTTCTTAGCTACTACATCAAGGCCAACTAGTGTTTTTCCAGCACCTGGAACTCCAGTTACAAAACATATGCTTTTTTTGCTGTGCTTTCTGGTATTTTCTATTATTTCGTTTAATTTGCTTTCGCAAGCATCAATATTGTCTTGCCCGGCTTCTGATTGAGCAATTTGACTTATGTTATGAGAACTGTATGCTTCGACAGCTGCTGCAATTATAGTAGGAGTGGGGTAGTATGGAGAATTAAACCATTTCTCGAAATCAATCTCACCATCGTCACCATATAGTTTTGTTATTTCAGAAAGTTTAGGAACTAGAGTTTCGATGTTTTCTCTCTGAAGGTGAATCTGTTTGTCAGGATAACAACCATATGACTGTTCTTTTTTATATGGTTCTGCATTTGTCGCTATTAGTATAGGACAAACATAGAGATCCTCAGATTCTTTATGAAAATTTTTTATATCAATAGCATAGTCTTCTGCTTGTTGAGCATCACGAACTGAATATGCATTTTTCCCGTTCTTGAATTCTAGAGAGAAGACCATGTGGCGAATAAGGAGTATGACATCGATGCGTTTTCCTAACCGCACGATATCATACTCAAATATAATATCACCTTCCATACCGCATGATTCTAATCGGTTTTGGAGTTCGCCTATCTGGTTTTCCCATGCATCAGACTGCTCTTTGTTGACTTCAAAAGAATACTTAACCAATTGTCCAACTATATTACTAGAAGAGTCTTTAATGAATCCTGGAATAGAATTACAATAGTATGCCTTACCCTTTTGAGTTGAAAAAGTGTATTTATTCATAACGCTTCCTCCATATAATCAGACATTACAATTTGTCTGTTAACTCCAAAAATGTTTCGGAGTGAAGCATGTGAGTAGGGAGATTCTTGATGGTTTTCAACAAGCTTAATGAAGTTGCCTACAGTTATTCCAGATCCCGGAATACCACATTCGTCTGCTTCTGATTGAATCTGCTTATCTATAGAATCAATAAATCCACCAGCAATATATGTGAAAAATCCTATAGGATAATTAGAATTACTGTAATTAGCTATATTTCTAATGTAGTTATGGACCATTCTGTTATGATGATCGCCACTAATAGAGTATTTGCTATATGCCTTGTTATCTACAACAGCCTGGTATCCATCATCATCTGAAATCAAAAGAACGTCAGGCGCTGATTTGCTTCCGGTTTGACCAAGATGAATGGCATTATAGCCGAGAATATCTTTGAAAATGCTTGTAGTCGCAACCTCAAAGTCAACCGCCTCATCTCTGCCTTTGAAGGCCATTTCGTAGTATCCAGAAAGAAATCCTCCAATAGCACCGTGCGGATACTCCTTGTATAAAACGTTTTCAACCAATACCTTATCTGTACCTGTCTTTGAAGCTATCTCAAAAATAATATCTGCACTAATTTGATTGATTGGCTTATGCAGAGAGTATGCAATAAAAGCTTGTCGGATTCGTTGCATATCAATCTGCTTGCTGGATATCATTCCCGTATTAAGCAGGTTGCGTGTGTCCTTTTGATGCCATGGATCTAATCCATATTTTCTTTGGAAGAATTCATGATCCTCAGGTCGATCTATAAATGTAATCTTCTGTGACAAGATATGGTTTATTTCTTCGTTTTTTTCTGGAGACAACATCATCTTGCCTTCATCACGGAATATAAGTTGTGTGTATTCAAGCCAGTTCACCATTGTATTCGCTGTATCGGTAAGGTGGCTATAAGGGTGAGCTAGGTTAACTCTGCCAGTGGACGGGGCATGCGTATCAATGAAGCCGGAAGGTAAGGAGCTGTCCCCGGATTCACGAAAAGCTAATAAACGCTCAACTACGTATTCAAAGCACTTTTCAGTATCATTAACGCCTTCGGTCATTACAACCTTTGCGATTTCTTCTTCGGTAAGGTATGCGATCCTCGAATCGTGAAGAAGTCTGAGCAAAAATATAAATGGATGGACCCTAAATCGATCAGATACATGTGTTTTAATCCCAAATGGAGATGGGAATTGGTACTTTAGCACTTGATTCTTGAGAATGTCTACAGGCGATTTGCCTTCAAGAATTGCTTCACCTGCTAGAGTAAGAAAAGGAGTTCCTGTGCTTTCTTGAATAAAAATGAGTCCTAAGCTAGATAGCCAGGCTTGGTAAGTTCTTCCTCCTGAACCGGAATGATCGCGTCGTTCGCCTACTCGTTTAAGGCCATCACGCTCGAGTTCTTCTTCAAATAAAATATGGACATTTCTTGCAGCAGACCATCTTACTGATAGGGCAACATTTGAAAAGGCTGCCAAAACCTCAGGAATGCTATTGAGTTTTCTTTTAGGTCTTGTGACCCACCAGTAATTTAGCGTTGCCATATGTCTATTCCTTCAAATTAGGTTCAATATAGTCATAAGGAATGCCTGCAAAGGTCTTTAGAATAGCTTCAAAAATTATTTTTGCGCCTTGAGCAGGAACGGCCATTCCAATTTGTTTTCGTACAGATTCCTTACTGCCTTCAAAGACAAAGCTGTCGGGGAATGTTTGTAATCTTGCCCGTTCTCTGTTGGTAAGGGCTCTGTTCTCTTTCCAATGATAAACGTGCGTTCCGCCGCCGCCAGAGCCTGTAATTGTATATGAAGGCTTAGTAGGATCAAGTCTCTTATAGATCTGGCTGATCTTGGCCCCCTTTACTTTTAACTGGAGGTTTTCTGGAATATCAGCAGTAAATGCATTTTGACCAGGCTTTATATATTTTAGTCTTTCAACAACAACCGCAGACTGTTTAGTCAGTTCGTTGTTTGGTGCATCAGCCGGAATAGGGGGATTTTCGATTGCTTCCTTACATGTTTTCATTTTATATGAAGCTGGAGATGGAATCTTGAATTCATAATCCAAATCATTACGAATACCCACTATTATCATTCTATGACGAGCCTGGGGAATTCCATATTCTTCAAAATGATACAGATTGGGATATATGCGATATCCGGCGTTGATCATGTCTTTCTGAATTCGCTTAAAGGCCTTTCCTTCATTTGCGGATTGCAGACCTCCAACATTCTCAGCCAAAAACCACTTAGGCTTATACTGAAGAAGAACATTAATACCATATGTATACAATGGCCCATACTTTCCCTTAAATCCGAGTTGTTCGCCAACTACAGAGAAATCGTTACAGGGGAAACCAAATGCCAATGCATCTATATCACCCAAATCTTCAATGTCCAAAAGATGAACATCTTCACAATAAACACTATTAGGATCATTGGGACATATATTTCGAGTATAGGTTTTGCAAGTATCTGCATCAAAATCATTGGCCCATGCATGTACAATTTTCATTCCAGGAACATCTGCATTTACTGCTCCCCATGCAAGGCCACCAGGACCACAGAATAATTCTCCAAGTCTAAATCTTTCTTCTGAACTCATTGTTCACCTCAAAAATAGTATTCTATTGTGATTATACTCGCACCGTATGTCCATTATTGGGACAGATATCTCCAGATCCTCGAAGGAACCCCAGAAAACATGATGTTATATTTAATTATAATATAAGGCCCCTAAACTTGTCTTGATTTTTTCTGCGAAAAGCCTATATTTCTTGCATTTCAATCTAATGTGGGCCGATTGATCTAGGCGTGACCAGTGATTATAGATGAAATAAGACCCCGGAATACGATTTCTCACTTAATCTCACTTTTCTTGATCCTGTGTCCGCGGATTTCTTTTTGATCCCAGAGTTAAATGAGTATGCTTTCTTACTTGAGTTGACTTCAGTTGAAAGGCGAATGAAGCGGTTTTGCCACGAAAGTGCTGTGAACAGGGAGTTCCCACAAAAATGCCAATTAGGATGCCAAATGCTATATAGGATATAACGACTTTTGTAAGGATATGTTAATGCAACCATTTGAGCAGAGCCCTTTTAAGTAGAGTTATATACAGGAAAAATGAGCTTTTGTTATAGGACGTAAATAGTGTCCCGACCATGCGCCCCTTGGATTAACAAATCCTTACAAATCCTTACGAATCCTCACTTATCTTGAATAAAAGTGCAGTTAGGATGCCAATTAGGATGCCAAAAAGGCACGAAAAGTGAATATAAGTTAGAAATCGCAGACTTGCGCCCTGAATACCAATATTCAGGGCGTTTTGTTTGGCAAAAGTAAGGATATAACAAGTTTTGTAAAACCATGTGCTGTATTCTCCTGCAATTATTCCCGGCATACATTTGGTATCCTTTTGGCATTCTGCGTCAGCTTTTATGCGTGTTCTATATAAGATAAGTAAGGTTTTGTAAGACCATGTACTTTATTTTTCAGCTATATAATCACGATGATGGTGTAAAACATGATGTATTGGTGTAGTCTGAAAAACAAGTATAAATATAATTGAATAGAAGTCATAGGTGTTGAGTCGCAAACTTAGTGAAGGAGAGGAATATTTACCTCTCCTTTTGTTTAAACACCAATTTAACAGCTTGTCCCATTCCGAGCGCCTGTTTAAGCCTGTTTAAGCCCTGTTTAAGCCCGTTTTTAGTCCGTTTAATGGGAATATTGTCCTGATATTATTAGCTGATATTATTATCTCAAGTAGGGATGGGAAACCATGTTCTGCTAAGGAATAAGAGATTTGGATTATTGGGAGGAACGGCTATATGATCAGAAAGGTATTGTGGTTGATTTTTGTAGCGTTTTGGGCAATTGCATTAGTATTTAAGGCTATTTTGGCTGTATTAGGCTTAGCTTTAACGATTTTTGCGTGGCTTATTTAATGGGGCAGGGCCTAAAACTCTGTCCAAGTCTGACACCTTGTCAATTTTTATTTACATGGAGTAAATCCAATCGACATAATAATTGTAATATAATTTATTTATTATCACTAAGGGTGCTCTTCTGACTGAAGAGATTGTGATCTGTAGAGTAGGAGTCAAACCATGGCAAAAATTAAGATTATCAGCAATCCGTATAAGAAGATGATTCAATACCAGAGATTAGTTGAAAAGCCTGTTTTATCGGATGATTCTGAACTTCAAACCGATGAAGAATTAACTTCTGAGTGGCAAGATGTTGAGATTAATGGTCCCCTTACATCAAAAAGACTGACAACAGCCTTTTTCCCATTTGTGCTGAATGAAATCTTGGATGAAATCATTATGGCATATAAGACTGAAGAAAGCATGATCGAAATAGTTTTCGAAGGCGCCCCTGACGAATTTAATGATCTTAAAGATTTGGCTGAAACCGATAAATACGCAGACAGTATTACTGTTTCATTTGGTGAACGCAAGCTTGAAAATGCTAGGGATATTCTTCCTAAAGTTGATAATACATTCCGCCTTATGCGACCACTTATTGATGAAAGTGTAAGCGAGCAGCCGGAGGTTAATGAGAATCTTGCCAAGTTTTCTGAGACTGCAAGTAACAGAGTTCCTCTTGTTGTAATTGGAAACTATAGTGGAGGAAAATCTACATTTATCAACGCTTTAATCGGTAAAGATATTCTTTCAAGTTCTGAACAGCCCCTCACAGCGAAAATCTATCGAATCCTTGACTTGAAAGAAGAAGGAAAAGCTAGGATCGCATTTCAATATCTTGGAGAGGATGTTGAGATAGAGTTTTCTGAAGCAGGTTATAAGTTTACTAAAGGTGGTGCAGTCAACGATTTAGCTGCTCGACTCGAACCGGAACTGAAAGATATAACAGACATGTATGCTACGATCAACAAGACTTTATTGTACCTTGCGGATTTAGAGGCTAATACAGCAGATGTCGAGATTTCAGATTTGGTTCAAGTGGAAGTCCCGTTTGCACGCAAAGGATTATTAGGAAATTCAAGTAAAGAATTCGTTATTTTTGATACTCCTGGATCAAACTCAAAAACACACGGCGAGCATTCTGAGGTTCTTCAGAAGGCGTTAGGAGATATGTCTAATGGCCTTCCTATATATGTTTCGACCTCTGAAACTCTTGATACTTGTGATAATGACAAGTTGTGTGAAGAAATAAAGGCAATGGAACAGTTTGATGATAGATTTACATTAATCATCGTTAATAAAGCTGATGCCATTAATCCTAAAAGCCTTATTATGACTGAGATTCAGCGTGATAGGATTCTAAGGCAAAATATCCCTCAAAAGCTGTATTCTGAAGGTATTTTTTATGTATCTTCTGTTATGGGCCTTGGCTATAAGACGGATGCAACATTTGTTGATGAGGGGTATTCGTGGATTTTTGATCGTGGTCGAGATGATTTCTGTAATCCTGAATCTAAGACATACCGAAAACTTTATCTTACTAATATGATGCCGGAACAGATCCGAAAGAAATATGTAAAGGAGTCAGAAGAGTGTGAGGATATTTTGTATGCAAATAGTGGCCTTTTCTGCGTAGAAAAAGAGATAAGTACATTTGCAGATAAGTATTCTCCATACAACAAGTGTCAACAGATGAAATTGTTCTTCGAAATAATCGTTGATAGAACAACAGAGGCAATTTCAAATGCTCTTGTAGAACAGACTAAGAATCGCGAAGAACGCATGCAGGCGATGGAAGAGGACAAGAAGAACCTCCTTAAACAACTCAAAATTGAGGGTGATCAGTACGTATCTGATTTGAACGCTAAGTACAAAGAACTGGAGGACGAATTTATTGACATTACTAGATATAAGAAGTCGACTGAAGAACTGAAGAGCATTAGAGAAGTTAAACATACGGATATGTATGCAAAATATGATGTCGCAAAGGAAAAGCAGGACCTCTTTGATGCTGGAAAAGACGCAATTCGTGGTGTTCCTAACTATTTCAAAAAACAGGTAAAAATATCTGATGCTGCTGACAAGGTTAACAAGGAAAGAGTTGAATATGAAATGGCCGTTAAGGCTGCAAATGCTGAGACAGACCAGTTATTAATCGAAAGAGTAAAAACTGATTACAAGAAATGTTTTGAGGAGAGAACGAATTATATTATTACTGGTTCACATGATTACTGGGTTGAAGGCTCAAAAATATACAAAGACTTGTTAATGAGGATTGTAACGGGCTCTGAACTAGCTCAGGAAGAAAAAGATGATTTGAAATTGTATATAACAAATTACGAACTTAGTGATTTTGAAGACAATGCAGATCAGATTTTTGATGCTGACATGTTTGAAAAGTTCCTAATTGATTGGGATAAGCTGAAATTCCTGAATATAGGTGGATTAGATCTTAAGAAGATTGCAAATACATTTAATGAACAACTAGCCAAGTCAACTTTTGAGATTTATTTCACAGTAAAGAGCAAACATGTGGAAGAGTTTGATAAGTGGGTCAATAAATTCCAACTCGACATAGAAGAGAACATTGTCAGCTTGAATCCTAATCTCCGTGAAATCAATGAATTGATTGAAGAGGAAACTCGAAGAATAAATGAGATGACCGAAAGGAAGAAACAAATCGTTGGCTATCAAAACGATGTATTAAAAATGCTTGATTGGAGGATCTGATCATGGGTGTCGTATCAGGAACCGGTCTGTTAGCTAAAGGCGGAAATAAAGTTAAGGGCGCTTTAAAGAAAGCTGAAAATAAGATAAATAGCTCTATTGCGCGCAGAGCAGCATTAAGTCCCGAAGATCTCAAGGCAATTGAAGAATCTCGAGATAAATATCTTCAGGGGAAACCTGATCCGACAGATCCTGCAGAGGTAGCATTAACTATGCGATTGATGGCAGCCAATGCCATTGAAATTTACAATGCATATTCACCTCTCATTTCATCAATCTACTATCCTGTTCAGCCGGAAGCAGAATTTGAAGGTGCTAAATTTGACGTATCTCATAATATTCGCTATTTCAATATAACAAAGTGGGTTATTGATAAAGAAGAGAAGAATCTTGAGAAACTTGTAAATGTATATGAGTCTCTGTCTAATGAGAATTGCAATATCGCCTTGGTATTTCATCGCGAAATAGAGAGAACTCATGTATATCTTGCTGTAACAAATAATCAAAACGCAGACGATAATTCAGAAGCCCAGAATTATATTGAAAGACTCAAAGGCGCTATTCGCGGAAATTTCCCGGGATCGAGAACTGGTGACATAAAATCTGGAAATCTCCCTTGCTTAGGTAATAACAGGAATTATTCTGTTGCTTCAGTAACCAATATACCAACCGAAAAATCTGAGAAATTTATCAGTCAGACGATAGAAAAACTTTTGGATGGTATCGTGCCTGAAAAAGTAGCTGACGAGTATGTTCTTATTCTCCTTGCAACTCCTATTGAAAATGTAGAAGAAAGAAAGCTTCGTTTGGGAGAAATATATTCTGGATTGAAGCCATATGAGTCTTGGCAGACTAATTACACAGTCACTGAACAAGATGCTAGGTCATCTATGGCAACAGCTGGTGTAAATATCGGAGCGAGTGCTGGTATACAGAATGGTACAACAAACAATGTGACAAGAAACAACTCTGAAACAGATTCCAACTCTACAGCAGAAGGAAAAAATGATTCCATTGCCAATCAAGAAAATGAATCAAACACAAATACGACAAGTAAATCGCAGGCCGATGGCACGCAGAGTTCGAAAACAACAAATAGCAGTTATGGTGAATCGACGCAGTCTTCACAGCAGACCTCTCACACTGATAATTTGACGGATACTCACAGTGAGGGTACAGGAACGAGTGCAAGTAACAGCAATCCTACATTAACTGATGCTAATTGGCATGGATCTATATACGACATGACCCATGGAAAAGCTAAGCAAGTTAAAGATGAAACTTTTAAGAATGGATTGAAAATACCTGGAATAGCAAGTACTTCTAGCGGAACATCAACGAATATTTCTGATGCAATTGCTAAAGGAACAAGTGACACTATCTCCAAGGGTATTGCTCAAGGGTCAACATGGAATAGAGGAATCTCATCTATGATGGGTAATTCTCAAACTCTTACAACGGGAGAGGCAATTGCTAGAACTGTTGGAAAAGCTACCATAAAAACTGTTGGAAGTTCATTAACTCAGACAGTTGGAAAAGCCGTGACGACAGGGTTAGCTGTAGCTGAAGGAGTTTTCAAATCGACAAGCCTTGGCATTAATTTTGGTGCTAACTTTGCAAGATCATCAACAGTAACAGTTTCAGTTGGCAAGAATGATGGAATAACACAAACCCATGTTAACTATAATGTTAAACATGCACTTGAACTCCTAGAAAAACAGATGAAGCGTTACGAAAAGAGTACTGCGATGGGAATGTGGGATTTCGCTGCATATGTCATTAGCGAAAATCAAAATGTAGCTAGCAATGTGGCTCATTCATATCTTGGACTTACTCAAGGTGAAGAATCGTATATGTCTTCTGATGCCATTAACTTATGGAGAGGTGATATAGCTGAAAATGATGCTTCTGACAGTATTTATGAGTATCTTAGACAATTACGTCATCCTGTTTTTGGTCTTAACCCTGACAACTTGAATCTTGCAGAAGAGACAAGCAATGACAATCTTGAAAAAGATGAATTCTATAATGGAGATTTGCAATCAATGTATTGCTATCCGACTATAGTAACCGCAACAACTCCGCTCTCCGGAAAAGAACTTGCTTACTCTCTGAACTTCCCGCAGAAATCACTTGCCGGATTGCCGGTCATTCAATGCGCGAGATTTGGCCGTAATATTCATTATTCTGGTGGAGAAGAGATTCAAGAAGATAGTATTGATGTTGGCAAGATATTCCACATGGATAACATCGAGAGCGCAGATGTTTCACTTTCTCTTAATTCTCTTGCCTCACACACGTTTATAACTGGTAGTACTGGTTCTGGTAAGAGTAATACGATTTATAGAATACTCGATGAGGCATCCAAAAAAGGCATTAAATTCTTGATAGTTGAACCTACAAAAGGTGAGTATAAGCATATCTTTGGTGGAGATCCCAGCGTTGAGGTATATGGAACCAATCCTTCACTTTCGAAGCTGCTAAAGATTAATCCTTTCAGTTTCCCCAAAGAGATTCATGTGCTTGAGCATATTGATAGGCTTACTGAGATTTTTAATGTCTGTTGGCCAATGTATGCGGCTATGCCTGCAGTTCTAAAACGTGCTGTTGAAAAATCTTATGAGGATTGTGGTTGGGATCTGTGTGGTTCTACGAATGAATATGGAGAAGATTTGTATCCAAGTTTTACAGATGTTACACGAAATGTTCGAGTAATTATTGATTCTAGTGATTATGATGTTGAGAACAAGGGTGCATATAAAGGTTCACTTATTACACGTCTTTCATCCCTGTCGACCGGACTTAATGCGATGATTTTTACTTATGATGAGATCCCTAATGAATCGCTATATGACAGTAATTCTATTATAGATTTAAGCCGTGTTGGTTCATCAGAAACGAAGTCATTGCTTATGGGTATGGTTGTGCTTAAACTTCAGGAATATAGAATGACCCAGGGGTTAATGAACGCAGATTTGAACCATATAACCGTTCTTGAAGAGGCGCATAATCTTCTCAAGAGAACTTCAACTGAACAACCAGTTGAAGGGGGCAATCTTGTTGGTAAGAGTGTAGAAATGATCTCTAATGCTATTGCCGAAATGCGTACTTATGGTGAAGGTTTTATAATTGCGGATCAGGCTCCAGGCCTTTTAGACATGGCTGCCATTAGAAACACCAACACTAAGATAATTCTCCGTTTGCCGGATTTAAGTGATCGTGAACTTGTTGGTAAAGCTGCAAATCTTAATGATACACAGATTACTGAATTAGCTAGATTGCCAAGAGGAATAGCAGCTATATACCAAAGCGAGTGGATAGAAGCTGTTCTTTGTAAGATTGATAAACATAAATCAGATGGATATCAATATACATATACTCCGGAACCTGTTGGCAATTTGAGAACTGACGAATCCATTCGAGTAAAACTAGCCGAATTGCTTAGTAAGGGAACACAGCTTTCTAAAGAGCAGATTTTGAATGATATCAGGCCTTCTCTTAAAAACCTTCAGATTGATGCTTCAAATGAAGTCGCTATCATGAGACTCCTTGAAAAACCGCCCAAGGAACCTCGAATGTCTGTACTTGGTGAAGTTATGTCTGTTTTATTTCCTGAGGTTAAGAATGAAGTCAGCAAGGCCTATCTTGGTGCAACCGACATGAAAGAATGGACTGAATCAGCTCAGGAAGCACTCAAAATGGCTCTTGCTAATACTGGCGAGGGTTCTAGACTTGGAGAACAAGTTAGAAGGGATATTATTCAGAGCATTATCACATACTATGTTTGGATAGTTCAGCGAGACCAAGCTTCTGCTGAAAGATGGTATGTGGAAGGAGGTCTGTAATGGCATGGGCAGAAATAGCTAAAATAGCTTCTGAAGCAATAAAAGAAGGCGCTAAGGAAACCGCAAAACAAACAGTGAAAGAGGTGGGAAATAGTGCCAAAGTTTTGGACGCAAGAAAACCAATGGAGGCCATAGGACCTAAAGGAGAAAAGTTAAAACTTAATGATGGTCTTGATAAGCAGGTAAACCTCGATAAAAGGATACCTCGCGATGTTTCCAAGGTGAAAAATGGTGTTACTGAAATTAATGGATACAAATACACCACTGATAAATTGGGTAGGACCGTATCTGCTGAGGGTGAACTAAAACTTAAACCGGAAACTGGTCGAAACAAGCAGTTGCAAAAAGAGGCCGGTGGAAAAGACAGGTTGAAAACCGATGATGGCGGTCATCTGATAGGAAGGCAATTTGGTGGTGTAGGTGAAATGGACCTTGTTGCGCAGGATGCTATCCTCAACAAAGGAACATATAATGCTCTTGAAACTAAGTGGGCAAATGCGGTAAAGAATGGAGATAAGGTATATGTAAAGATCGATCCAAAGTATGCAGGTGATTCGTTAAGACCAGATAGCTTTAAGGTCACTTATTCAATTAATGGTGAAAAATATAAGAAATCTTTTTCAAACAAACCTAATGCATACGCTAGATAAGGAGATATATTATGCATACATTTGAATTAATAGCTGATAAATTACAGGATATTCTCCCACAGGGATGGAATAAAGTGGTCTTTTATGCTGAAGTGACTGATGATAGTTACGAGATGTTTTACTATGTATTTACTTCTGAAAGCGATAAGCCTATCCAGTGTTATGATCTTCCTGAATTGTCAGATATCGATGAAGACCAGATAGATACTATATTTGAAGAGTTATATGAACCACTGAGAAAAGAGCGTGAAGTTTTAGTTTTTGATGGGAAGGAACCTTGGACAAACTACACTTTGGTTTTGGTTGCCGATGGGCATTTTAAAGTTGATTATGATTTCACCTCGTTAGAAGATGGCGGATATGAATATCTAAAGAATTGGAAAGAAAAGTACTTGGCATAGCACTATATTATTTTCATTGGCCAAGGAGGAATTATATATGTTTGATGAACCTAGAAATTTACTCGTTGTATACAAGAATAAAGACGAAGTTACCCTTAACCATCTTAAGAAATTTGTTGATACAAAAGACGATGATGCGGAGAATGAAAAGATTATTGGAACAGAAGATGGAAGTGTAAAAATAATCTCTTGGGATGAAAAAACCTGGATTGATAATAAAAAAGCAGGTAATAATGGTCATCTTGATGACAAGATTCTATTCCTTGGAGATATAAAGGGTGTGGACAAGTTGATTCCGACTCTTGATATCAAATTTAATCAATTTGGTGTTGCATATGGTTTCTCTGGAAAACAAGCAGCCATAATAGTGAGTCCTGATTCCATTCGCAAAAAGGAAAAATATAATGAATTCATAGAGGATCTGAAGAAAGTATGTGATTCGCCCACAGCGCGTGCGACAAAGAGTTTTGATCCCAGTAACAAGAAAGCATTTAATTTAGAAGTTGCAACTACAGCAATATTTGCTTTAACCAACCCGGTTTCTCTGGCTTCTTATTTAATTACAGATGCATTTTTAGATGCTAAGCTTGTAAAACAACAACAATTACTTTATGGTGTCGCAAATCTATATTTGAATGATCTGGATATATTTATGAAGAGTTGATATGAAATGAGGTTGATTACATGCCAGGAGCTTTTCAACGAGGCTGGGAATTTTTTGTTAAGGCCTCTCAAGCTGGAGTTTCAGCTAATGCTGGACAAACTTACTGCAAATCGGTAGGAGATGCAATAGATACTTTTTCTGCTGAAATGTATAAGATGGTTGAAAAGCATGGCGACCTTGGGGTTGGTCTGTGCAAAGGCTTTGTAGCAGAAGCGTGGCATGCATATACATTTAATATTGATGCTGCTTTGAAAGGCTCAAGTCACAAAACACATGTTGACGAAAGCACAGCACTAGGTTCTGTAGATGTCTCATCTAATTTTGGAAGAGATTTCAGTATGAAATATATAGGTAGTGCTAAGAAAAGTGCTGAGGCTCAGTCGAAGAATTTCTACGAAAACTACTATGAATATTTAAAAAAGCCTAGAAAAGGCGAGGCTATGTCTTTTGAGGAATATCTTCAAAAGAATGGACTTGAGAATAATCCTGAAGTATTGCTTAAATCTGTTTATAGTGGACAGTATAGAGTAATTCCTTCCGACCAACTTGAAGGCGCAAAAGAACGTTTACGAGAATTAATAAGGCACGAGATAGGCGCAGAGGGTCCTAATAGAGCTAAGGTATATGAAAACTATCTGGAAACTTTAGAAAAACTGACTGACAGAATTACGGATGGTGAAGGGGTAGAATCTATTCCTCTTGATAAAGAATCTGCCGAAGTTATTGTTGAATTATGTAGGGATGGTAAGTTTAATGCTGAAGATTTTGGTATTGATTTAGCTAATTTAGTAACTACGGATTACATAGTTCAGCAGGCACTTAAGTCAGGATATACAGCTGCAGTTATGTCTTTAGTTTTAGAAGTAGCTCCTAAAATATGTGAAGCAATAATATATTTGATCAAAAATGGAGAAATAGATCCAGAACAGTTAAAAGAGATAGGCTTTGCCGCAGTCAAAGGTCCTGCTCTCGGTTTTGTCAGAGGATATGTATCTTGCGCTTTGACTATAGCCTGTCAGACAGGCAAACTCGGTAAGCATTTCATTAAAGTCCCGGGTGATGTTATTGCAGCTATTGTTGTGCTTGCAATGGATACAATCAAAAATGCGTTTCTTGTTGCTATAGGTAAGATGACAAGCCGAGAAATGTGCATGAAAACTGAGGATGCAGCCATTGTAACTGTCGGAGCTCTTATTGGAGGAGCAGTGGGTGTAGCATTATTACCTCAATTGGCTATTGTTGGCGGTTTGATCGGAAGTTTTGTTGGCAGTGTTGTTGGAACACTGGTGGCAGAAGGAAAGAACACCATAATAATGGCATTGTGCTTAAATACAGGTATTACTTTGTTTGGAATAGTTGATCAAGACTACACATTATCAAAAGAAATGATAGAGAGTCTTGGATTGAAAGTGGTTGATCTTAAGATTAATGAATTGAATAAAAATGAATTGAATTACAATAAGCCCAAAATGATAGAACTCAACAAAAATGAACTTCACACTATTGATTTTATCACATTGAGAAGAGGTGTTATTGGTGTAAGAAGAATTGGATATGTGTGATTTACTTGATATAGCTAAGACGGATAGAAACTAAGATAATTAGTAGTGCCCATTTGTAGGTGTGGAGGAAAGACAGACATGCGTGACGATGGAATCAAATACGAAGAATACTGCTGTGAGTACTTACAAGAAAGAGGGTATTCTACTAAATCAACTGTTGCCTCTGGCGATCAAGGTGCAGATATTATTGCTGAAAAAGATGGAATAAGAATAGCTGTTCAATGTAAATTTAGAACCGAGGGTTCTGTTGGAAATGACGCTATTCAACAGGCTCTTGCAGGGAAGATGTACTATGACTGTGATTTGGCTTTAGTTATAACAAATGTTGATTTTACGCCTAAGGCCATAACTGCCGCTCAAAAATTAAAGGAAAAACTTGGTCAAGAGTGGAAATGAAGACTGATGATGAAGTCGAATACATCGGTGACGATGATGTTGAAAATTCTGACACATATGAAAGACTGCTAGAACTTCTTGAAAGGATAGAAGAACTTAAGGCAGAAGAAGAGAATAAAGACCCGTTATTGTCGGTTTATGAGACTGCTTCACCATTTATAAATGGCGCTGTGGAATCATTATCAGATTTTGAAAGCAAATTAGTATACGGAAATACGTTATTAAGCCAACGTTTTCAAATCAAAATCAATATAAATGAGGATCTGAACGAAGTTTGCAAATTCCGCTAAAACAGCATGCCGATTCCGATAGAACGGCATGCTGTTCCGCTTCAAGCGGCACGGAGTGACGCTATAGAATTATTTTATTCTGTTTTGCGCATATCTCTGCCGTTACATTCTAGGCGATATGCCTT
>JAZUDH010000141.1:0-103572 GCA_045639565.1 Lachnospiraceae bacterium | reverse complement strand
AGATGGTCTAACTTAGTATGGCCTGGTATTGATACTATTTCAGTTTGTGTTAGAGCAGCCATTTTCCTGTTTGGATTAATCATTTTTGCTAATGGTGACAAATCAGTAGGTACTATCGTAGCCATTTCTGGTTACGCTAGCCGTTTCTGGCAGCCTATCATGAACTTAGGTAATATTTTTAATAACTTTGTAAATAACATTGCTTACCTTGAAAGAATTTTTGAAACAATGGGCGAAAAGGTTACAGTTGATGATGCTCCTGATGCTACTACAATGCCTAGAATCAAGGGTGAAGTTGAGTTTAAGAATGTTAGATTCAGCTACGAAGAAGGCAAGGAGATTCTTCATGATGTTTCCTTTACTGTTAAGCCAGGCGAAAGCATAGCTTTGGTAGGTCCTACAGGTGCTGGTAAGTCTACAATCGTTAACCTGGTATCAAGATTCTACAATGTAGATTCGGGTCAGGTACTAATCGATGGCGTAGATATTTCATCAGTTACACTTAAGTCTCTTCGATCGCAGATGGGTATCATGTTACAGGATAGCTTTATCTTCTCTGGTACCATTGAAGATAATATTAGATATGGTAAGCTTGACGCTACACTTGATGAGATAAAGAAGGCAAGTAAAACAGTATGTGCTTCTAACTTTATAGAAAGATTCCCTGATGGATATCAGACTGAAGTCAAGGAACGTGGATCATTGCTAAGCCAGGGCCAAAAGCAGTTAATTTCTTTTGCCCGTACACTTATCTCAGATCCTGCGATACTGGTACTTGACGAAGCTACATCAAGCATTGACGTTCAGACTGAAAAAGCACTGCAGCAGGGCTTGAATGCGATGCTAAAGGGCCGTACCTCATTCATTATTGCTCACAGACTTTCAACAATTAGAAATTGTGATAAAATAATGTATATTGATGAGGGAGGTATTGTTGAAGCTGGTAATCATGATGAGCTTATGGCTAAAAAGGGCGCTTATTACAAGCTTTATACTTCTCAGATGGATGACATTTTATAAGGAGTATTTATTAGGATATGGATATTAAGAAATATGTTGACTATGCGGTTAATGTAACTAAAGAGGTGCTTGCGATTGATTCACCTACCGGATATACGAAGGCAGCAGCCGAGTATGTAATGGAGCAGTATAGAAAATTAGGTTATGAGCCTAAGATGACTGTTAAGGGTGGTGTAATTGTTGACTTAGGTGGCGAGGATGTAAACAATGGTTTGTTACTCGCAGCCCATGTTGATACACTTGGTTGCATGGTTAAAGAAATAAAGGGTAATGGCAATTTAAAGGTTACTAACTTAGGTGGCATGAACCCTAATAATGCTGAGGCTGAAAACTGCCGAGTAATCACACGTTTCAATGGAACATACAATGGAACCTTCCAGCTTAATAACGCTTCAATTCATGTTAATGGAGATTACAACGACAAGAAGCGTAGCTATGATGAGATGGAAGTTGTGCTTGATGAAAATGTTAAATCAGCCGAGGATACTGAAAAGCTTGGTATTATGACTGGCGACATTGTGTGTTTTGATCCTCGTACTATCATAACTGAAAGCGGATATATCAAAAGCAGATTCTTAGATGACAAGTTGAGCGTAGGAATTTTACTAGGCTTAGCAAAATATTTAAAAGAAAATAATATTAAGTTAAACAATCGACTGTATAATTATATTACTGTGTACGAAGAAGTAGGTCACGGCGGTGCCGCTTCGATCCCTGAAGGTGTTACAGAAATGATTTCTGTTGACATGGGATGTGTAGGTGATGGATTAAAATGTACAGAAAGACAGGTTTCGATTTGCTGTAAGGACTCACATGGTCCATATAATTACGATGTAGTGACAAGACTCATTGAGGCAGCAAGAAAAACTGGTGCTGACTTTGCAGTTGATGTTTATCCACATTATGGTTCAGACGTAGATTGTACTCTCGATGCAGGATATGATATTAGACATGGTTTAATCGGCTCAGGTGTATATGCTTCTCATGGATATGAGAGAAGTCATATCGAAGGAGTTGAGAATACCATCAAATTATTGATAGGTTACTGCAGATAGACGAGGTCCAAAATATGTACAATATTATGGCTTATATTACATTTAGAGGGGACTTGAGTTTTAAACAAGTCCCCTTTAATGAAGTTGACGCAATGTTATTTTCAGCGATTTCAAGTATTGATTACACTGAATTTGCTTCTGGAAAGCTTACAATATATGAAGCTGCATTGCTGTTTCAAGAAAAAAAGGATACTGACTGGAAGGATAGAAAACTTACAGAAAATGAAGAGTTATTCCTTAAAATGGGAATGAGCAGACGCTTTAGAGATATTGTTGTTGATGATGCAGTCAAGACTATCTCAGAGGTTGATGCCATGACCTTTTATGGCGTGACTTTTTTGCTTGATAGGCATCATGCAATTGTTGCATTTAGAGGAACAGCAGATTCACTAGTATCCTGGAAAGAAAATTTCTATACACTTTATCTGTTTCCCACGAAGGGTATGAGTGTTGCAACTGAATATCTTAGTACAGTATTAAAAGAGCGTAAATTTAGAAAGGTTACTGTGGTAGGACATTCTAAAGGCGGCAATCTTGCAGCTTATGCGACAATGTTTGTAGAAGATAAGCTTAAAAAGAAAATCAGTGAAGTATATATGTTTGACGCTCCAGGTTTTAGTGTGGATATATCGAATATGCCTGAATACTTATCGGTTAAAGATAAGCTCAAGGCCTATGTACCTGAATTTTGCGTAGTAGGTAATATGATGACACCTCCATGGCCTAGAGAACATGTTAAGAGTGATTCTAAAACAGTTGAACAGCATGATATGTTTAACTGGAGCGTTGGTGGAGAATGCTTCGAGGCTGCTATAGTTGATGCTGAAGACACTGCAGTTTCTAACAAAGTAAATGCGTGGATGCAGGGAATCCCTAAAGAAGACATGGGTGGTGTTGTAGAGGAGCTCTTTGGTGTCTTTGAAAGTAATGGAATTGAAGATATTCATGATATAATGAATATTGATCTTAAACATTTACTGGGAATGCTTATGAGCGCTACAAGACTTTCAAGCGAAAATAAAACATTGTTAGGTATTATTGTAAAAGAACTGAGAAATAAGAAATAATATGTAAATCCAGGGGTATAGGTTTACATAATGTTATGAGGGGACAGAATGAAAATCAAACGAGTCGAGTTAAAGGGTGCTAGAAAAAACGGCATAAGTCATGCTATTTATGTGGCTCTCTCTATTATTTTAGAAGCAGTAATTATTGTGCTTCCGTTCCTTAGAATCAACAAGGCTGCTAATTGGATTTCAATGGGATTTCAGCTGGTGGCAATTATTCTTTCGCTAGGAATTTATTCACAGCACAAAACGTCATCTATGAAGATGCCATGGATATTCTTGCTATTAATATTTCCTGTTCCTGGTATTGTCTTATACCTATTCTTAGGATTAAATGGTTCTACTAAGAAAATGACTAAGCGTTACCAGGATGTAGATGAGGTTATCCTTCCCAAACTTCCAGATGATAAAGAATCATATCATAAGCTCAAAGACCTTAACAGAAACGCTGCTTCTATTTCATCGTATGTTAGAAAGTTCGCTTTTTATCCTGTTTATGAAAACACTGATGTTGTGTATTATGATGAGGCATGGAAGGGGCTTGATGCACAATTAGTAGAACTAGCAAAAGCACAGAAATTCATTTTCATGGAATATCATGCCATAGAAGATGCTGAAGCTTGGCAAAAAATAGAAAATGTGCTAGTTGATAGAGTAAAGGCTGGAGTTGAAGTAAGAGTTTTCTATGATGATGTAGGAAGCTTAGTCTTTATAAACCACGATTTTTGTAAAAAACTTCAAAGCTTAGGCATAAAATGTAAAATTTTTAATCCTATTAAAATGGGTATCAGACTATTCATTAACAACAGAGATCATCGTAAGATTACTGTTATTGATGGAAAAGTCGGCTTTACTGGTGGTTATAATCTTGCTAATGAATATTTTGGTATTACTAAGCCTTATGGAGAATGGAAGGATACTGGTATTAAGCTAACCGGTGATGCAGTAAAAAGTATGACAGCCATGTTCTTAGAAATGTGGAATGCTGTTTCTTCAAGAGATATTAATGATACGGATTATGATTACTATCTTGCTAATGTAAGCCATGAGTCTACCGATAAGGGCTTTATTCAGCCCTATGCTGACAGCCCTATGGACAATGAACACGTGGGCGAAGAGGTTTACATAAGTATGGCAGACAAGGCAACAGATTATTGCTACTTTGTTACTCCATATTTAATTATCACCGATGAAATGATGCATTCACTTCAACTTGCTGCTAAGCGAGGTGTGGATGTTCGTATTATTACTCCAGGCATTCCTGACAAGAAGATTGTATACTCACTTACCAGATCATTCTATCATCCACTGGTTTTAGAAGGCGTCAAAATATACGAATGGTCTCCAGGCTTTTGCCACTGCAAGATGAGTGTCGCTGATGATGTAATGGCAACTGTTGGTACAATTAATCTTGATTATAGAAGTCTATATCACCATTTTGAAAATGGTTGTTTTATCTACGGCTCAGATGCAGTTAAAGACATTAAGGCAGATTTTGACAAAATGTTTAAGGAATCAAGAAATGTTACTGAACTATACAAAAACTGTCGCACAAATGGCTTGAGATTTAGCCAGATGTTTTTACGATTATTTGCTGAACTTATGTAGAAATAATTTTTCGCGCTAAATGCTCTTTGATATTTTCAAAGAGCATTTTAATATTTATGACAGATATTTCATTTTTATATTGAATCTGGAATAAGAATTGTTTACAATTTAAATTGGCAGACACTTTAAAATTAAAATGGACGGAGGATACTATGGAAAAATATGATGCATTAAAATTGGAAAACCAGATATGTTTTCCACTTTATGCCTGCTCAAAAGAAGTTATAAGGCGATACAAACCATTTTTAGATGAGCTTGAGTTAACATACACTCAGTACATTACTATGATGGTTATGTGGGACAAGAAGACAATGATAGTAAAGGATTTAGGTGAATATCTGTATCTTGATTCTGGTACACTTACTCCAGTTCTTAAATCTTTAGAGAAAAAAGGTTATGTTACCAGAGAAAGATCTAAAGAAGACGAGAGAGTATTAAACGTAACTGTAACAGATTTAGGTATGAATCTACGCGACAAGGCAATTGATATACCTGCTAAGATGGGTTCATGCGTAAATATGTCACCTGCTGATGCTGCTAAACTGTATGAGCTTTTATACAAGCTCTTAGGAAAGCTTGAAGCGTAAGAATCTTTAATAGGCATATTATAGGGGGGGAGAAAATGTCTAATCCATATTTACCAAAATGGGAATACATACCTGATGGCGAGCCTAGAGTATTTGGCGACAGAGTATATATTTATGGTTCGCATGATTTAGCAGGAAGTCAGAATTTCTGCGACTTTGTACTTAAATGCTGGAGTGCTTCAGTTGATGATCTTGAACACTGGACCTGTCATGGTGATATATTTCATACTAAGGCTGACAGAGACCATGATTGTGATATTACATGGCAGGCGCCTAATACCAGACTTTTTGCTCCTGATGTAGTTGAAAAGGATGGAAAATACTATCTTTATGCATACATTGTAAATGGCAAGGGCTGCGTTGCCGTAAGTGACAAGCCGGAAGGACCTTTCAAACTTATTGCTCCATATAAGTACACTATCTCAGATGAAATATGCTGTAATGGATGGTTTATTGACCCTGGCGTACTCGTAGATGATGATGGTCGTACATACATATATTGTGGCTTCGAGCGTTCGTTCCTTGCTGAAATTAACAGCGAAAATATGTATGAAGTACTTGATGGAACCTGTATCGAGCATTTCATTCCCTGTAAGGAAACAGAAGTAGGTGGCTTCGATGCCAGAGAAAAGATATTCTTCGAGGCTTGTTCACCTAGAAAAGTTGGCGACACTTACTATATGATTTACTCACCTAAGCAGGGAAGCAGATTAGCTTATGCTACATCTAAAAGCCCAGTAGGCCCCTTTGAATACAGGGGATATATTGTTGATAATGGAGTAGATTATCCAGGCGGCAATGATCATGGCTCAATCTGTTGCATAAAGGGTCAGTGGTACATTTTTTATCACCGCATGACAAATGGCACAATTATGTCTAGACGAGGCTGCGTTGAAAAGATTGAGATATTGCCAGATGGTACAATCCCTACTGTAGAGATGACTTCACTGGGCTTTTCTGAGAGTCTTTCTCCTTATGAGATTACTCCTTCGGAAATAGCCTGTGTATTAAAGGGTTCAGCATTTATTACAGAAAGAAATGTAATGGAAAGACCTATTACAAATATCAAAGATGGTGATGTAATCGGTTATAAGTACTTTGATTTTGGCGAGGATTTTAGTAGCAAGACTATGGAATTTGCGGCTAAAGTACGAGGCCTTGGTTGCGACTCACATATGCATATCTTAATTGACAGTGAGGATGGCGAGGAAATCGGTTGTCTTGATATAGGTCATTCTGATGGCGTACTCACTACTACTGTTAAAAGTGTTACAGGACGCCACGCTCTTTTCTTTAAAATTGATACAGATTATGAGGGCTGGATGGGTGAGATGTTTAAAGGCAGAGCTTTATTCGAACTTGATGAATTTGTATTTATGAAATAATAAAGTGAAATTATTATAAGTAGGCTATGGTATGTTTTTCTTTTGCCGATGGATTACATCATCAAAAGAATGAATGTGTCGTAGCCTATTTTTGTTGCCTTTGTAAATAATCGTTAACAACAAAATGCTAATATTTTTGTAGCATGGCTTTAAAATATGCAACAAAATGGGTTTTGCGATGAAAGATACGATAAAAAGATTATTCGAACAGTACAAATCAAATTACAGTGAGTGGGAAGAACTTGAAAAACAGTTGATGAAGGCCAAAGAAAGAGAGGTCTGGTTTGAAGACTTCTATAGTACTATGGCTAAATTCCAGGTAATATATGATTCTAACAAGGATGTTATTGCTAAGCTTACAAAAATACTTGATGTTATAGATGAAGAGGTTGCTGAAAATGTTTTAAGTGAAATGCTTGCAATGTATTTTGAGCACTGCAAGGATCCAGAGTTTCTAATCTTTATCTGTGACAGGCTTATAGCATTCTACGAAGAAAAAGAAGATACTATTAGACTTATCAATCTATATTCTGTTCGTAATAACTGTAAAATTCTTGTAGGTAATCCAGAGGGACTGCGTAGTAAGTTTGATTACTCGGATAACTTAAAGATAATGGATTACATCGATAGGTACAAAGAATTTGATGAAGAAATCAGATATAGAATTTGGGTTGCATACTATAACCATATCGCCAGACTGACTGATATGGGAGTTGTTTCTATAGGCGACGCCTTAGATAAATACGATAAGATTATAAGTGTGACCAGCCAGCCTGAAATAAAAGAGTTAGACGCTGGATGCAAGAAAATTGCTAATATTAGTGGATATCTTGATCAGTCTATGTTTACCTGTATCGCCTTTATTGATGAAGCGAGTATAGAGGAACGAGAACGCTTCTACAAATATATTAAAAGATTTTTTAGTGAGAATAAGATTGAACTTAAGAGCTACTATGAGCTGCCAGCTGAATTATATGCATGTCATATCTTTGTTGAATACATGGAAGGACGATACAACATAGATGAGACCTTTGGACAACTGGTTGATTATATTGCATATAAAAGTAGGCTGCTTCAGTCAAAAGGTGAGTTAAGTCAGGAAGAAGCTATTCAGAGTATAAATGCAATAAGATTTCTTTCTAACTTAGGTAAGCATGTATCTGACCGAAAAATGGTTACTGAGGCTATTAGTAAAGTCGTTAATTTCGTGCAGACGACACTGGTAAAATCTAATTTGCTATTCTATGAAAGAATGAGTTATTTATTAGGTAAAGTCTGCATGTCTTTATTAGCTTTTGATGTAGTGGGTTTTGACAAAGAAAAGTGCATCACACAGCTAATCGTACAAAGAGATATTCATGTATATATTGAGTCTAAGGTTACAACAGATATAGCCATGGCTCTATACCGAGAGATGACAGCAACAGATATGTCCTTCTTTGATGAAGTTAAGAGCATTCCAAAAGGTGAGTGGAAGCATTATTTATATTATGCTTCTATGTTCCATGATATAGGTAAAGAGCAGATATTTGGTACGGTTGTATTTAGGAGTCGCCCTCGCTTTGAAAAAGAAAAGAAACGTCATAGAAATCATACTTTCTATGGTGCTTTAATGTTGGAAGAATACGATAGCACTGCTAAGTATGCGGTCGCTATGAAAGGACATCATACTTATTATAATGGCGACAATGTTTCAAAATATGCGTTCGATAGGTCAAGTACTGACTTAAACGCTTTTATAGATATCCTTGCACTGGCATCATATATTGCAACAGAAACAGATTGTTTTTGGAATTTTGAAAAGACCAACATCAATTTTAGAGCGCTACTTCTAAGCATTAAATCTGCTAAAAACACTAGATTTAACGGTAAAATTGTTGATGCGCTTCTAAATAATGAAGTGTTGCAAAAAGAAATTGAAAACATAGTTACTGTTTCAAGAGAAGACATAGTCTATGATGTATATCATAACTGGGAAAAAATACAGCTTTCCCAGGATGAAGAATCAACTCTTGCAGACTGTGTTACTAAATATGAAGAATTTAGAACAACCATGGATGTGGCTTCGTTTGAACCATATTATAAGCAGCTTGAGTATCTTTCTAGCAATGCAGCCAGCGAGGATACCAGGTATCGTGCACTATATAGACTCATGCTCTATAAAATTGCTACAGGCAAATTTGACGAAGGCTTAAGTTATGAAGCAGAAATCGAGCGATACATTAAGAAAAGTCGAAACTATGAATTTTTGGTTGAATTCTATTTCTATATAGGAAATGCAGAAAGCGTACGAGGCAACTTCGATAATGCCCTTTTATACCTTTTATCAAGTATCTGGTATAGTAGCAAGGCACCTGGAACCGAGCAGTATATCACGATGTGCTATCTAAATATTGCTGTTATCTTTTCTACTAAGTTTAGCTACGCAAAGGCCAAAGAATATTTTGATAAATGCAATATAAACTACCTAAGAGCAGAAGAAAAACTGCAATACTTATGTATGAGAGGATATTGCTGTGTTAAGTTGGGCTTAGTTGAAGACATAAGTATAGTAAGAGATGAAATTATAAAGCTTGTAAACGAGGATAAGAATCTTATTATATATCCTCTTAATATATACCTTGCTATTTTTGCTGCTAACATAGGCGACGAAGCTGGCTTTGAAAATGCTTTAGCTGAAATGGCTAAGCAGAATATTACATCAGATGAAGTTAAGTTTTACTCTGAAGAAATGTTTATGTATATCGAACTTCTTGCGATGAAGGGAAGGCAGCAGGAAGCCTCAGACTTAATAGATAAATATCTTGAACTATGCGAAGGCAAGAAGGAATATTCAGAGGTTCTTACTAAGCTTATTAACATAAAGATTGAAGGTATCGCACATCAAAATAATTACCAGGAAATCCTTAAATATGAAACTAAGCTTAGAACCGCTTTTTATGATTCATTAAGCGAAGAAGCCCGTAGAATAGAAGATATTGAGACCAGCTTATATGAGAAGATAAAGCTTAGAGCTGAGCATGATGAGATTTTAAGTAATAAAGCTGTTTTAGAGGAATCAGTTAAGCGAGCTAAATCTGATAGTGAATCTAAGTCTCAATTCCTATCTTCGATGTCTCATGAAATCAGAACACCTATCAACGCAATAATAGGTTTTAATGAGATGATTATGCGTGAAAGTAAAGAGGATGAAATTTTACAGTACGCAAGCAGTATTGATGGAGCTGGCAGACAGTTATTAGGTATCATCAATGACATTCTTGATTATTCTAAGATAGAAGCTGGTAAAATGGTTATAGTAGCACAAAATTATAAGATAGGTGCTCTAATAAATGATATTGTCAGCATGATTAAGCCTAAAGCTTTAGAAAAGAAGCTTGAGTTTATAGTTAATTACAACAAAGAAATTCCTAATGAACTACTAGGTGATGATCTTAGAATCAAACAGATTTTACTTAACCTATTATCTAATGCTTATAAGTATACTAACGAAGGTAAGATAACCTTCAACGTAGACTTTGCCAAGGTAGATGAACAGTCTGTTGAATTAAAATTTGAGGTTATAGATACCGGAATAGGCTTAAAAGAAGAACAGATTAAAAAGATAGCTAATCCTTTCGAACGATTTGAACTTACCAGTAACAGAAGCGTAGAGGGAACCGGTCTTGGTATGAATATAGTAACAAGACTTTTGGAACAAATGGATTCTCATCTTGAAATTGAAAGTGAATTTGGCGTAGGCTCAAAGTTTTCTTTTGCCATTAAACAAAGCGTGGTTGAATGGAGTAGGACTACAGAGTTCTTAGAGCACCGTATGAGCATGCTAAGCACTGCTAATTATGTAAATACTGCCAAGGCCAAGAGTCTTAACGCACCTAATGCCAAGGTGCTAGTGGTAGATGATAATGCGGTTAACTTAAAGGTGGCATCAGCTTTACTAAAGCGTACCAATATGCAGATAACCTGTGCGGCAAGTGGCGAAGAATGCCTAAGCTTGTGCGAGCAAAATGAGTATAACATTATATTACTTGATCACATGATGCCTAAAATGGATGGTATCGAGACTCTAGAAAAGCTTAAGGCATCGAACGGATGTAACAGCAGCACGCCTGTAGTTGCTCTTACTGCTAATGTTGTTGAAAGTGCTGATGACTTTTATATTAAGGCCGGATTTGATGCATTGCTTACTAAACCTATTAATGCTGACAAAATGGAGGAAGTGCTAGCTTCGTTGTTGCCAGATTACCTGGTTGAATGATGTTAAGTATTTATAAAATGATTGAACTAAATATGTGTAGCTAGTATAATTTCTTTAAGGGCACCAATTTATTTTTGGTGCCCATTTTTATGGAAAAATCTAGCAAAAGAAAGGGAAGGTTATGTTTAATTTTAGGTATTACACTCCTACTAAAGTAGTCTTTGGTAAGGACACAGAAAATGAAGTTGCAAATCTTATTAATGAGTTTCATGGAACAAAGGTTTTAATCCACTATGGCGGTGGAAGTGTTGTACGTTCTGGTCTATTAGACAGAGTAACAGCTAAGCTTGATGAAGCTAAGATTTCATATGTTAAGCTTGGCGGCGCTGTTCCTAACCCTCATTTAGGATTAGTATATGAAGGCATAGAATTATGTAAAAAAGAAGGCGTTGACTTTATCCTTGCCGTAGGTGGTGGCAGTGCAATTGATTCAGCCAAGGCTATCGGATACGGTGTTACTAATGAAGGAGATGTCTGGGATTTTTATGATTACAAGAGAGAAGCAACTGCATGCTTACCTATTGGTGTAATCTTAACAATTGCTGCTACAGGAAGTGAAATGAGTGATTCCTCTGTTATTACTAAAGAGGAAGGCCTTGTTAAAAGAGGATACAGCAGTGATTATTCAAGACCTAAATTCGCTATTATGAATCCTGAGCTTACTATGACTCTTCCTGATTATCAGACCTCATGCGGATGCACAGATATCATGATGCATACAATGGAAAGATATTTCACACAGGGCGGCAACATGGAAGTTACAGATGTTATCGCTGAAGGTATTTTAAAGACTGTCATGAAGAACGCTAAAATCTTAGTAAAGGATCCTAAAAACTATGATGCTAGAGCTGAAGTAATGTGGGCAGGAAGCTTATCACATAACGGTCTTTCAGGCTGTGGTAACGATGGTGGCGACTGGATGACTCACAAAATCGAGCATGAGCTAGGCGGTTTATTCGACGTAGCTCACGGTGCAGGCCTTGCAGCAGTATGGGGAAGCTGGGCAAGATTTGTTTATAAAAACTGCCTTCCTAGATTCAAGAAATTCGCTCTTGACGTAATGGGCGTTGAAAACGCTGGAACCGATGAAGAAATCGCTATAAAGGGTATCGAAGCCTTAGAAGCCTTCTTCCATGAAATCAACATGCCCACCAACCTTCGTGAATTAGGCATCAGCGCAACCGACGCAGATCTAGTTGAAATGGCTAGAAAATGTGCCCTAGGCGTAGGCGGTGCTATGGGATCAGCTAAATGCCTAAACGAAGCAGACATGCTTGAAATCTACAGAATGAGCATGTAGTGCATGGGGACGTGGATGATGAATCAATCATAGGTACAATGAATCAATCACAGGTTCAATAAATCAAGGGGTGTCCCTTCGTATATTGCTGGATGGCTTTTGCCATCCAGTTTTTTAATGCGCGGATACAATATTTCGTTGCCTATTTTGTAACTATTTTGTAATGGCCAATTTGCTATCCTTTACATTGACAGTACTATGTATACCAATTTGTAATATTGGAGGTTGATTGAATAATGTTTCGAAATAAACATATAAAGAAAATAGTAGTGACGATTCTGACGTTAGCGACTGTGCTTGCGTCTACTTCAGTTATAGAAAGAAATGAGATAGGAGAGATTAGAGCAGCAGAACCTCAGCTTGCCGCCAAGATTACAACAAAGGCTCCAGGAGACACGTATCAGGCTACCCAGCTTGTTAATGGAGGATTCTCAGTTGAACCCTGGATGAATTTTATTTATAATGGCAAGACTTATTCCTCTAAACCTTCATCCAGATTAGCAGATCATACTACTGTTTCTCCTGTGCCAAACGGTGTAGGCGGTGGTTGGAATACAACTGAAAATGAGATATTTAGCGGTAATACATTATTTGAATTCTTAGATGCAGGTACTGTTAGATATTTTAACAGCTATTTAAGCCACAACTCTGGCTACGCTGTTGAAATGAATGCTAATAACTCGGCAGCACTATATCAGGATTTACGTACCAATAGTGGTGATATTATCAAATGGACTCTGATGCACGCAGTTAGATATAACTATGGAGCTACAAAGCAGACCATGAAGGTAGAAATTGGTGGAATAAATGGCCCTGCAAGTGGTATTAACGCAAGTATAAACACCAATATGGTAAGCAATACTAAGGCAACATATACTTCATCTGGTGTAACAAACGGTGGTGCTACTTATGGCTATGCTAACATTCCTGAGCTTGCAGCTTTGGACGTAAGCAAGACCGATACTACTACGAGAAACAAGTGGAACCAGGCCGCTGGTGTTTATGTTATTCCTGATGGACAGGCTACAACCAGATTTGCATTCATTTCTACTATTACAGAAGCAGGCTTAGAAAGTGGTGGTAACCTCCTTGATGATATTACATTCACGACTCTTTTAGGTCATCTTGAGGCCAAATCATATACAAATGGTAACGTTAAAATTACTGGTTACTGGGGTGAAACTGATCCTACTAAAAAGCTAATTGTATCCCTTGATGGTAGGGAATATCCAATTGACATGAGCAATGTCGCAGGTGGACATGACTTTGAAGTTGAAGTTCCTGCTTCGATTATAGGAACAGCGGATGACGCTATTGTATGGCATGAAAACTATCAGCTAGCTACAAAAGATGTTGAAATCCTAAAGTATGTTAACTATGGTCATGATGGCTTAAATAATATAAAGGTAACTACAGCTGAAAACGAAGAAATAACTCCTACAAAGAGAGTCAGTGGTCCTACAACAGACCCTAGCAACAGAGCTAACCTTGTAGTAAATCTTACAGGTGAGGGTGATAAACTTACACTTTATAAGATTGCCGATACTACATATTCTGAAAGAACACTTAGTGGCGTTACTATAGGAGAATACAAAACTACATGGGATTCTAGTGTTCTATCATGGATTACGACTAAAGCAGATTACAATAATGGGGTTTACAAGGATCCTTTAACATTTGGTAAGGATACAACTGAAAATGCCAGAGTGAAGTTTTATAAAGCTATGCTTAGCAATGAGGGTAATATTATCACTGCAGATAGCATTTCTCCATTCACATTAGGCGAGGAAGAACAGAAAGATCTTTCATATACTTTCGGCTCGGATGGAAAATATGTAACAGAAATTAATAATTTGCCATTTGGTATCTATGCAATAATGGCTGAGAACGGATCAGGAAACTCATATGCTCCATTAATTGTAAGCATTATTCCATATGAAAACGGTCCTGCAGGAACATATTATGTAAACTATACCTATTATGCTTCACTTAAGGACGCATCGGCAACACTTGATAAAACTATTAATGGAGAACCAAGTGATACAGTAGCTATTGGTGACAAGGTATCATTCAATATTGAAGTTTCCTTACCGTTAACTAAGGCAAAAGTAACTCTTGATCAGAAGGGAAAAGAAACCCATCCTTACAAGCTTTATGTCGAAGATGATATGAGCGCAGCTTTTGTGTTAAATGATAATAATACTGACGGTGAAATAGATGTAAAGGATATTACTGTAAAATATACATACACAGAAGCAGGTGAGAATAAAGAAGGAACATTCCCTATTGAGCCTATAAACTATTATGTAATCGGACCAGAAGATTGCGCATTAGATGACGGTATAGATATCAATCTTGGAAATTGCACGAATTATACATATGATTCGAGTCCTAGCTCAGAACTGAATGGCAAAAAGGCATATTTAGTAAGTGGAAGACTATATTCGGGAACAATTGTCTCAGGTGGTACCTATGGTGTGCCCAGTAAAGCCAAAATAGAGTTTAACGTTCCCGCAATTAAAGCCTGGCTTAAGCAAGATGATACACCTTCGTCAATTAATGAGGTTATCATAAGTTATGATGCAATAGTAACTGATAAAATCTTAGTAGGAAGCGATGCTAATACCAATAAGGTTGTGCTTTATACAGAAGCTGACGATCCTGTAAATGCCAGTGTAACAGCATACACATATGCTATGAATCTTACAAAGATTAATGGTGAAACAGCTCAGTCAGAAACTAAGGAAAAGCTTCCTGGCGCTAAGTTCAAATTGTATAAGGAAACAGATTTATTTGTTAAAAAGGTAAACAAATCTGATCCAGATGATCCCGAAACTACATACGAATGGTTAGGCGATATAATCGGATCTGATGCTAATACTCTTAAGGCAACTGTTAATGATGAAGAAGTAGTGGGAACTCCTTTAAATCTTTCTTCAAATGCTTCCTTCTACATCTATGAAGAGACTGCACCAATAGACCTTTCTGAAGAAGACAGCACAGTTTCTACAATTATGTTTAAGACAGTGGATGGTGCATTAGTACCTTTAACTTTAGATCATACTAACAATTCTGATTTAGATGGAGCTACTTTAGTTCACGTATATCAGTTATATTCTGTAGAGGTTAAGGATATATCCAACACTACAAGATATGAATTTAGCGGTGCATTTGAGACCTTGGATGCTGAAAAAGCACAGACAGCTGATGAAATCGGTACTTATAAAGTAAGTGGCTTAAATGCAGGAAATTATGTACTTGTCGAAACAGATGCACCTATTGGATACAACGATCTTGCTGAAGATATTATGTTCTCTTTAAATAAATTAAGTAAAGAAGAAGCTTTATCTGAGACATATAAGTCATTTAGACAGATTGATGGAACACTAAATAAATCTGGCGTACTTGAACTTACAGTACTAAACTTTAAAGGCTTAACTTTACCTGCAACTGGTGGAACTGGTACTAATGTATTCATCATTATAGGTGGATGCTTAATGTGCGGTGTAATAATCATGGCACTTATCTTAAGAAAGAAAAAGCAGGAAGAAGAAACCGAGTAGAATAAATCGAGTAATAGCATTTACCCATTAACTTAATAAAAACAAACATAATCGCAGCCTGTTTTGAGTTTTTTTCAAAGCAGGCTGTATTTCTTGACTCATTTTAGAATCCGTTTTTGAGCCAGCTTTACTAAGCACTTTTCTAACCGCTTCGTAAAACTCTTTCTCCTCCCCACACTTTTGTAACTACTTTGTAACTCTTCCTTTGTTAACATCAAAATAATCATAAGCATACATATGCCTTAGGGAGGTATTTTAGTTGAACACACAATATAAAATGCATAAGAGAATAACGGCTATATGGCTATGTGCTTTGTTACTACTAGCGCCATTACTTTCAGTAATATCTGTAAAACCTGTAAAGGCAGTAGCTTCAGAAGCATTGAAGGCTACGATTGTTCCTAAGCCAGCTGGGTATACACCCACCCAGATTGTAAATGGAGATTTTTCTACACATCCGGGGGTTCCATTTAAAATCGGTTCTAAGACCTATAGTACTGGTATTGATGCAGGTGTTGCTAACAGTACAAAAGTTTCATCTGTAACCTTTAACGGAACTGGTAAAGGCTGGAATACAACAGAACAGAAGATATATTATGGTAGCCTATTTGAATATGTTTCACTTACAAGTTCGTCCACAGCCTGTGCATGGTCCTCTTACCAGACCAAGTTTAAAACTACTTATGGTTCCTGCGTTGAGATGAACAGCTTTGTATCAGGAACCTTATTCCAGGATCTATCTACTGTAGGCGGTGACGTAATCAGATGGACACTCGATCATACTGCAAGATATCCTGGTGGCGATACCAATCAGAATATGCTTGTAGAGATTGGTGCGCCTGTAATGTCTGGTAGTAATATAGTATATCCTACTTACAAAACCTCTCCAGACACTGAGGCAGGTGTTACAACCAGTAATAAGATTACTCCAGCTAGCTCAGCTGTATATAGAAACACTGGTGTTACTAATGGAGCATTAAAATGTGGATACTATAAAAACGGTGAACTAGATAAATTAAATGTAACCCAGGCAGAAAGTACAAAATGGTACACCTGCGCTGGTATTTACGTTGTGCCTGAGGGTCAGAATGTTACAAGATTTGCTTTCCAGAGCTTATCTAACAACCCAACAGCCGGAAATATGCTTGATAATATTACCTTCTCAACCCTGATTGGTAATCTTTCGGCTAAATCATACACAAATGGTAATGTTATTATCTCAGGTTACTGGGGAGAAACAGATACTACCAAGCAGCTTATGATTACTTTGGACGGAGTCCCATTTTCTGTTGATATGTCTAACGTTGTAGGCAACTATTTCGAAATTGAGATTCCTGCAAGCAGTGTAGGTATTGCTGCTGTTGCAACCGTTTACCACCAGGATTATCCTACGGCGGCCAAAGAAGTTGAAATTCTTAGATATACTAATTTTGGCTCCGATTCACTAAATAATATTGAATTATCTGATGAAGATAACGAAGCAGTTTCAACAGCTAAGCGAGTAGTAGGAATGTATGATCCTGATGATCCTATAAAAAAAGAAAGCTGTTCCGAAATCGATATTGCATTAAATAGTGGAACTGAAACAATCAAGCTTTATAACCTTGCTAATGTTGAATATATTGAACATCATGTGGATGGAATTGTTATAGGAAAATACAATGTAACATGGAATGACACTGTAATGGCATGGCTTGAAACACAGAGAGCCAAGGGAAAGTATACAGCAAGTGCTTATAGCAATCCGCTTTCTTTTGCTTCATCTACCACTGAAAGTCAGAGAGCAAATTTTTATAAAGAAATGCTTAGCAACTCAGGAAATATATCTGATTCTTTAGAAGAAGTAAGTGGTGGAACCATTATCGAAGAGACGAAGACATACAAAAATACGAATCTTCCATTTGGCATTTATGCTGCTATGGCAAGCGATGTGGACGAATTAACATATGCTCCGCTAGTAATGAGTGTTATCCCCGTTGAAAACGGTCCTAGTGGAAATTTCTATATAAAATATACTTATGAGGCTACATTAAAGGATGCTACGGCTTCAATCGACAAGCATATCAATGGAAAAGACGACGATACGGTTGCTATTGGAGATGTGGTAGATTTCGATATTGAAGTAACCCTTCCTATCCCCAAGGCCAAAGTAACTCTTAATGCAGACGGAACACCTAACTCAACTCCATACAGATTAGAGGTTACCGATGCCATGAACAAGGCTTTCGTATTGAAGGATAGCGATGAGAGCGGAGAGCTTGATTCAGGTGATATTAAAATTTATTACACGGATGGCGCTGAAAAGGTTGAGTTAGCGCCTTACGTAGTAGAGTATTTTGAATTAGCTGATACAGAATATCCTGATGGAACTTTAATAACTAGAGAAAATCAAAAATCATTTACATATGATAGCAAAAATGAAGAACTTTTGAATGGCTATAAAGCTGTTGCCAAAGAAGGTCCTATCTATACAATAGAAGAAGTTAACTCGGTTTATGGATATGATGGCTCATTCGCTGTAAGATTCAATGTACCAGCGCTTAAAGCATGGTTAAAGAGTGAGGATACACCAGCATCGCTAGGAAAAGTAGTTATAAGCTACAAAGCTATAATAACTGACAATATCAAGGTTAATAGCGATGCTAATATAAATGAGGCAATGCTTTATGTTGAACATGATAGTCCTGTAAGCTCAGCTGCACGTGCATATACTTATGCATTAAAGCTTATAAAGATTGATGGTTCAACTGCCGAAGATGAAAATCCTACACGCTTACCTGGAGCCGAATTTAAGATTTTTAAGGAAACAGATGTATTTGTAAAAAATGAAGAAGGCGAATATACCTGGATCGGAGACACTGTCGGATCAGAGGCTAATACAAGAGTAGTTAGCCTGGAAGATGCCATAGAAGATAGTGAAGAAAACGAAGAAGAAGGCGCAGATGGCGGAGAAGAAGGCGAAGCAAGAGAAGGCGAAGCAAGAGAAGCTGAAACAAGAGAAGCAACTCCGGCTGATTTTATAGGAAACCAGGATTTCTTTATCTATGAAGAGGAAAATCCAATTGCTCTTTCAGAAGAAGAGGAAATTGTAACTGCAGCATTTACTAAGGACGAAAATGGTGCGCTGGTTCCAATTACTATAACCGAGGAACATAATGGCGAGAAGCTTGTTCATGTTTACGAAGTTTACACAGTCAATAATAGAAGGAGCACAACACCATATTCCTTTGGAGGAACCTTCACAACACTTGATCGTGAAAATGCTGAGGATTTGGCTGATATTGGTACATATACATTGCCAGGACTGAACGTAGGAAACTATGTTCTCGAAGAATTATCAGCACCTATTGGTTACAACGATCTTGCTGAGGATATATTATTCTCGATTACAAAGCTTGATAATGATACTGCTATGACCGAAACCTATAAGGCATTTAAGCAGCTTGATGGAACTATTAATAAATCAGGTACATTAGAAATTACTGTATTGAACTTTAAAGGATTAACTCTTCCTTCAACTGGTGGAACAGGTACAGGCTTGTTCGTGCTAGTCGGCATAGGACTTATGATTGTTGCGGGAGTAGTGCTGGTAGTCAGAAGAAAAAGTGAGGAAGAATAATCCTAAAGGAATAGATTATGATGCCCTACGATTTAGATAGATATAGCGACGAAGAAATAAAAGCCGAGATATTCAGACTTAGAAATGAGCTTAATTACTTAAAGGCTACGATTCAGGATCGCAATCGAGAAAGTGCAGAACTGAATAAAGAAATGGTCAAAACCCAAGAAGCCATAGGAGTTCTTTATCGCTTGGTTGAAAAGGTGGGCGGCTCTGTTGAAGGCATTGACGATGGTTTGTCATCTCTAGGAAGAGAGCTTCAGGAGTGTATTCATGAAGCTAATCTACAGACAGGCAAGACAGTAAGTAAACGTGCTGATGAAATAATTGAGTACGTTGAACATGATGAATCAATTGGCTACATAAGTGATCTTAATGACCGAATTGAAGAGATGAACGCGATTATTATGCAAGGGTTTGATAATAGCGAGATACTAAAAATGAATAAAAAAGTAGGACGCTTAAATATCATTGCAATTGTGAGTGCATTGATGACTGTCTTGTCCTTTGGACTCTTAGTGTATTTTGTGACTGCGATTGTGTAATAATTGTATATCAGCAACAGTATATAATGATTTATGTAAACTTTTTGCTTACATAAAAAAGAGAAAACTGAGAAAAGTGTGGTATAAATGGAAATACTGATTGTTGATGATGAAGAAATCATATTAAGAGGGTTAGCAAGAACCGTCCGTAGTGTGGTAGGCGAAGAGACTCCCATATACACGGCGCAGGATCCTTATAATGCATTAGAGATTATGAAGAATAATCCTGTTGACCTGGTATTTGCAGATGTAGATATGCCTGGCATGAATGGACTTAGAATGTCATCAGAAATACATGCCATTAACCCTAATGCAGATATAGTGTTTGCTACAGGCTATCCTCATTATAGCCTTGATGCATGGAAAACGGCTGCCAAGGATTTCTTATTAAAGCCGGTTTCTGATCTTGATATTAGAAACACACTTGATAAGCTTAAAAGCTATCGTGTTATTATAAATCAGCCTGCATCTGAAGCGGTTGAAGCTGTTAGCGAAACTAAAATTGAAGCAAGATGCTTTGGAAATTTTGATTTATTTTATAAAAATAAGCTTGTTTTCTTTGGCCGTAAGAAGAGCAAAGAAATGGTAGCGTATTTAATAGACAGAAGAGGTGCAACTGTTCCGACCGGTGAGCTTAGAGCTATTTTATGGGAGGACGAAGAAGACTCCGATGAAAAGAAGGGCTATGTAAGAGTACTTGCTAATGATATTAGAAAGAGCTTTGAATATCTAGGGTTAAATGATGTATTGATTAATAACTTTGATGGATATTCAATTGATTTAAGCAGGTTTGATTGCGATTATATTGATTTTCTTGCTGGTAAAAAGAAAGCGATACAAAGCTTTGACGGTGAGTATATGACCCAGTATCCATGGGGTGAATATACCTTGAGCGGATTGCTTTCTAAATCATATTGATAAGATGTAACGAGTTTGTAACACCTTATACTATACGATGACTTTGTATAGTATAAGGTGTATTTTTATGGCCCAAAATAATAAACGATTTGAAAATGATGAAAAAAAGTCCATATTTATTGCACTAATTATCAGCGCGATTGTAATAATAACGATTGCGCTTACTTTTGTTGCCTTAATTAAGCACAAAAAGAATACAAACACGGGTTCAGGAACAGTAAGTAGCGTTGAAAGCTCTGTGTCCGAAATAGAAGACGGACAGGAGGTAATAGTAACTACACAGGAGGAATTAGATCAGGCGCTTTCTAAGAACAGGCTTAATATCGTAATTAGAACTGAACTTGAACAGACGATTACCATAGAGGAAGGTAGCTATCCTGATACTTTATTGATTGTTGATGCTCCGTTTACTACAGTTATAAACAACGCTTTCTTTGGCAATATCATCATTAACCAGATTGCGGCTAATACCTGGGAAGAAAATGCAAGTGGAAATAGCTTTTATATAAATTCTGCAACTACGCACATTATTATAGGCGAGGAAGCGAACGTTTCAACGATTGAAAATGTTCAGTATTACTCGACCCTTGCAATGGAAGTGTATGGAACCGTTGATACTATCATGCTGAATGCGGCTAATTCAATTACTTCAATCATGATGGATGGCTCGGTTGGTGAACTGATTGTCTATACCCAGACTAATCTAAGCCTTTCAGGTAAAGCAGCGCAGTTTGCGAATGTCACCTTTGAAAGCGGAGCCAGTGATTCTATTTTTACATCTTCAGTCAAGACGATTGGATATGTTTATGCAGGAATTGAATCTGAATTCTTAGAAGGCGCCGAAAACTCGCAGCTTTATGTATATTCCACTAATGCAAGAAATGTAATAAGCAATAATACCAACGAAACGATATCGATTATCCCTTCAAACGGTGAAACTGTGCAGCTTGATGCTGGAGACGAGCATGTAATAGAAGCCTCTATCGAGCAAGAGCCAGAAAGCGATAGTAGTGAATCCTCCAGTCCCGTTGCGTCCACCAATAACGGAACACGTACTAATACTGGAAGTGGAGTTTCAGCAGATACTAAGACTAATTTAGGCCCTAGTTCGGGAAGTAGTGGAAGCTCAACTAACACCACTAATCATACAAGCAGTAACAGTGCGTCTAAAAATGATACCTCTAGCAATAATCCATCAGGTAATAATTCAACAGATAAATCGATATTAGATTATATAAAATCGCTATTTAGCAAGGTTGAGGATCTTGAAAAAAATATAAAGAAGCTCACTTCTGAAAATGAAGAATTAAAAGAGGGAATTGAAGCTATTACTCAGACTATAAAAATAGTAGGTTACCCAACAACAAGGGCGGTTATAAATGACACATCTGAATACCTTACTGTGCTTCCAGACAAGCTCTATGCCAACCTTGAAAATGGTGGAATAGAAAGCGTGGATGTAAGCTGGGGTACGCCTACCAAGGTGTCAGATTCATGCTATAAGTCATTAGGAACTGTAAAAACTGCACTTTTTGTGCCAGAGGATATTATAGCCCCTGTGGCGTATTTATATGTAATTGGAAATGGATATGAATTTGCTACTGAAAATAGAAATGTTTACACCGTAATCAAGGACGAAAGCGAGGTATCTGGAAATGATCCTGAAAAGGACGAATCAGATATTACCGTACTTGTAGATACTAAGCCTGAAAAGCTTTATATCATAGTAAACAATCTGTTTTCTGATATAAAGGTTGATAAAGTAAAATCCTCGGATATTTATTCAGACAGATATCTGTTTCCACTAACTAATGAAAACACCGAGAAAGAATATAAGGTTAAGCTTTATTATTTCTATTTTGGTATAGATAAAAAGCAGATTTCAAGTTTAGGAAATAATAGATTCCTAGAACATTCCGGAGAAGCAGTTATCTTACCTAAGGCGGGTTCATTAGATTCTGAGGCAGAAGAAGAGGATGAGGCTATAGAACCGATTATTCCTATTGCATTACCTTATGAAGACCCTACTGAAGAACCTGCTGAAGAACTTGAAGAGTCAGTTTTGGGCGCGTACTGGGATCCAGGAAAGCTTGAATATAAATATTGTGTTGTGGAGGTAGAAATTATCAAATGATGAAAAAAAGACTGATTTTGATTATCGTTACTGTTTTAATGATTTTTTCTATCTCGTCAGTAAAAGGATATGCATACGAGGAAGGAACTCTTGTACTAAGTAATCTTTTTGAAGGAGATATTGTAGAAATCTATAGGATTGCTAACTACGAGGAAAATATTGATGCCTTTAGCTGGACTGACTCAGTTTCAGGCTGGATGGAAAATACCTATGAAGGAAAGGTTTATGAAGGACTGATTCCTGCAGGACTTAAAGTTTTAAGCTCTGAAAAGGTCACTGAACTATGCAGCCAGATTTTAATGGGGCTTAAGAATGAGGAAGACAGTACCGTTAGGATGCCTGGAGTTTCATTTACCGCATCTAAGTGGAAAGAAGAGTACGAGCAAAGCATTGAGGCTGGGATATATATTCTTTTGCCTAAGGGCAGTGAACGCATATACAGCATAAAATGGTTCGAGGTAAAGCCTTCAGAAACTGTCAGGGTGGACTACGATGACTCTGATTATGAAACGGCTGAACTTGAAGTATCAATCGCTAATGCTACAAAAAACCGTGGCGGTTTAGATTCTGAGCGCATATACAGAGGTGATTATTCACTTAGCGAGGAAGAATATAAAATCCCGTTAGCTTACAAGGACGATACGTTAAGGATTTCAACGAAGGTATCAATACCTGAATACTCGCGAATGTTTTCAGATGGAAAGAGGCTATTTAATCTGACAGTTACGATTCCTAACGGATGTGATTACTCTGATGATACGGCGGTGTTATATTCGCTCGAGGATGAAAAATATGAGCTTATTAATCGAGACGAATATACGCTTTTAGCCATTAAGAACATAACTGCTTACTGTGACTATAAAGGGGATCTGCTTTTCTATGGAAGTGATGCCGGCTTCTTTTACGAGATAGATGGAGAAAACCTGCCAGCAACAAACTTTGAGGAGGCCTTGGTCACTTACAATCATATACATGGAACAGAGTATGTTAAAAAGGCTGCACTGGAAGATATGCAAAATGATTCAGATGCTTCTGAATCTTCAGACAGTAATATTACTGACTTAGAAGAAGACGGTGATTTAGTAGAAGATGAATCCGGAGTTGTGCCAATAGGAGTAGAGGAATCGGAAATTGAAATAGATGAAATTACTACACACGATAAGACGACTGTTTTAGTATATGCCTTCGACACAACTAAGGATTATAAAGAGCTAAAGACTGAGTTTGAAATAACTAAGAATGACAGGCTAGATGATTCTGGACGATATCCTGTAGCTAACATTCTGACTTATTCGGTAAGCCCTTTAGATAACAATCTTAAGGCTGTAAAGCGAGCTCATTCAGAGCTTTGGTCCTATGGAATAAAGATTACTGCCTGCGAGGGTGGAAGGGATTCATATCAAGAAAATCCTGAGGATATAATCGCTAATGCTAAAAGAATGACTGATGATGTTTTTACTCTATATAGATATGAAAAGTCAGAGGTTGGAAATAAAGCACTAAAGGATGAATCTTGGGAACCTACTGAAGAATCTGATGAAGTGTATTTATACTATGACGCTTCTACTAATGAAACATACTACTATCAAAAATGTCTGGCAGCTTCAGTAAATACAGAGGGAGAGGTTTCTTTTGGCGGATTAGAGCCTCATACATATCTGATAGTGCAGACAGAAAAAACATCTGGATATGCGCTATCGCAGATGACGTTTTTAATAAATGACTCAGCTTGGGAAAACGGAACTGATATGGAAGGAAATGGTAATTTCGAACTTCTATGGCTCGATTATCCTGAATACAATCTCCCAGGGACTGGCTCGAATGGAAGACCTATTCTACAGCTTTTAGGAATAACGCTTGTAATGGTGTCATGTATAATCATGATTTTAAGGAAGCGGTTTATTATCTGCAAATAATAGTGTAACTATTTTGTAATACTTAAGAGTGTATTATAGGAATGAATAATTGTAGGAATAATACATATTTTTTGAATAAAATGATTGAATTTAAGGAGTAATACCATGAAGAACAAAGGAAAAATACTGGTTAGTCTGGCTTTAGTGCTTGCTTTAACTATAGGGTCGCCGATTGTGTCTATCGCATCGGGAACTGGTTCTAGTTTCACGACGATTCCTAGACAAAACTATGCTAACAGCGATGCTTCTGGTCATACAGAGGTAATCAATGGCGACACTGTCGGTTTTACACTTTATACCAAGCGAGAATCAGATACATTTTCAGTATACAATCTTACGAATGTAAATCTAAACTCAAGCACTCAGAACGGAATTGTGACATGGAATGATACCTTTGCTGCATGGATTAAGGATACATATGAAGTTTCTAATCCTACTGATTATGCATTGTTTAAGTCACCAATTAATCTAGGCTGGAGCAAAACTGGAGATACTTCTTTAACAAACGAAGCTAAGACAGTAGAGCTATTAAGAGCACTTAAAGCTGCAATGGATAGTGACCCTACATTAAAGGCGTCTATGGATAACTATCTGATTGCTTTTTATAAAGGTGATGGCGAGAAAGATCATTCTGATAATGTAAAAAAGCTTGAGACTGGTGTCCAGCGGGTTGATGGTGGAACAGATATTACTTGGGCTGGAGCTTATGAAATCTCAGATGTTAACTTCGGATTATTCTATGTAGATTCACAGAGCTCAGATAAGACTTATCAGCCTTTATTAGTTGATGTAGTTCCTGCGCAGACAGGTCCTACAGGACACTGGTATGTTGATAATACTATCGAAGCTACGATGAAGTATGAAGATCTGAAAATAGAAAAGTCCATCAATGGTAAGGGCAAGAAGAGTGATATTGTTCACTACGGAGAGATTGTTCACTTTGATGTAGATGTTCAGTTACCTCACTACGATCATACTGCAAGCGAATACATTGCCGCATTCGATGATATGCAGCAGGGCTTTACACTTATTACTACTTCAGCAACATTAAAGTACTATGATGCTAACGGAAATGTTTACCATCCTCAGTCAAGTGGATTGTCTACTGACGTTTATGGAAATGTTAAGGTTGGAGATATTATTGGTACATATACATCAACGCTTTGTGAAACAGCTTATCCTTTCTATATCGAGGGAAACGAGCATGAAACAGTTCTTTATGCTACTCCTACTAGCACCGAAGGAGTATATCAGATTTGGGGCGTTGTAAATGGCGCTTTAACAGAGGTTAACCAGGGTGCTATTACACAGCAGGCTACTCTTAGACAGGGTCTTACAAGCTTAAATCAACAGTTAGATGCTAAGGGACTTCCTCAGTATACTATGGGAACCTTAGTACAGGCTGAATACACAAGAGCTTTGATTAGTATTACTTTTGACTATACTAAGCTTATGAATCCAGAAACATATGTAAAAAACGATGCTGTGTGTCAGAATACAGATGAAGTAGGCGAGTTTACTATTCCCGAAGGAATGTATGTATCCTATGATGCTGTTGTAAATGAAAATACATATGTTGGTGATTTAAATGAATATGATGTCAACACAAATACCGTTAGACTATACTATGTAGATGATCCTACTGGTCATATAGGCTGTTCTGAGGATCAGGTAAGAGCCTGGACCTACTCTACACAGATTGTAAAGGTTGATGGAGATAAGTACGATAAGTTTGATTCTTCTAAGCCTGTAAATGAAGAAACAAATCCTGATCCATATTTGGAGGGAGCTAAATTTAACGTATATAAGTATGACTTAACATATTGTGGAAGCAATGATTCAGGTGAGGCACTCTATGGCGAAGCTATTCCCGATGGAACAGTTCGTACTACTTTACCTTCATCAAGTGATTATAGCTACTACTATTTCCTTAAGGACAGTATAGGAAATGATACTTATCCTGCATCTAAAAAAGCATGGGTGGGCGAGCTTGCCACATATATTAAGTATGAATATACATACAATAAGATGATATATGATAAGTCAGTTATTCAGGGCGCAATAGGCGCTGCACTGGGAGCAGGTGAAACTGGAGTCGATGGCTCTAATATTGATGAGTACGTAACTGCAGCAGCATATGCTAATAAGTACAATAAAGTGCCTGGTGCTGGAGATAATGATACATTAGATATTCTTAAGAACTGGGTAATACCTGGCGCTAAGGACACAGGACTTGAATATTATATTATCCCTAACAAGGTTGAAAGATGTACAAACTGTTCTACAGAGCATTATCATCTTGATGCTTATGTAATTTTCTATGATGGTATTACATCTACAGCTGATGCTGAAGGTGTTACAAAGAACGGTTTTGATGATAATCCATATTTGCTTGTTGAAAAGCAGGCTCCTACATCTGATGAAGCTACATATAACGTTATGAATGAAGCTCTTAGATATGAATTTGTTAAAGCAGCAAGAACATCAGATGGTTCATATGCAGGATTTAGAGATGATGCAGGAAATGCATGTGATGACGGTGTATATAATCTTTTAGTAAGAAACTACACAGGACTTACACTTCCTAGTACTGGTGGTATGGGAACTATGTTATTTACAGTGATTGGTATTATCCTTATGGCATCTGTATGTGCTATGGTAATTTTTATGAAGCGAAAGAAAATGAAACAGGTTTCAGCATTTATTGCAATTTTAGCACTTATTGCGACAACATTTTCAGCGCTAGCTGTTCCTTCGTATGCAGTTACACCTGTTACACTTAATGGATCTTCTGTAAATAAGATTACATCAGATGGTAATACAAGCTTTAAGGTAGATTTAAAAGAAAGCACAGATACAATAGAGGTTTTCAAACTTGCTGAATCTGTATGGAATTCTGCTACGAATGCTTTTGTAGGCCCCAACTGGTTGTCATCAATCAGTGGACGTCTCTCAACAATTTCTAATGATATTGGCGAGGCTACATCGAAGCTTACATCACCAATTGTACTTGGTCAGCAGACTAATGATGTTCAGGATAAGTTCTTAGAATGGCTGTATACAAATAGAAGCAGTAACTCATTGAACACATCTCAGGTACCATCTTCTAAGATATCATATAGTGGCAAGACTGCTACAGTAAATAATGTAAGTTACGGTGTTTACTTAGTAAAGGGTACAAATGAGTCATTAGGACGTAGCTATGGACTTATTACTGCTAATGCAATTCCTGTTAGACTAGGACCAGATGATGCATGGACTATTGACAGTAATCTTACAGTAACACTAAAGTTCTCTGATATTAAGGTGTCTAAAACAATTAATGATGGCAAGGAATCTGCAACAGTAACTGTTGGTGATACAGTTCACTTTAAAATCGAAGGTGATGTTCCTGATTACCCTGCAGTTGATGAAGACGGGGTGCTCATCACAGACGAAGACCTGATTGAAAGCTTTGATTACAGTGTATATGAATATAACTTCTCCGATGATATGTCACCTGCATTCGACTATGATGACAGTACCTTTACAATTAAGGGGAAAACAGCAGATGGAGAATTTGAGACATTAAATCCTGAGTTTTATACAAAGCTGTTTAAGTCTAAAGCGACTGATGCAACAGGCTCTTCAGGTATCATGGTTTACGAAGACAATGTTAGAGATGGCAAGAACTTCCTCTATGCTGATGTAACATATACAGAAGCTGGCCAGACATATTCGGTTGACTGGTATTCATATAATATCGAAACTGGAAGTCTTAAGAAACTTGGTACTACAAGCACAGCGCCCACTGCATCAATTGATGATACCTCTTTGCCTGGATTATCTCAAGGCTACAAGGATGCTACAGGTCTTGAAATAAGTGGCAGCTTTACAAGAGTAGCTAAGAACCGATGGGTTGATATTAAGGCTATAAGCTTTGACTATAGTAAGCTAAGAGAAAATGGAATTTTACAAATTGAAATTAAATATGATGCTACAGTAAATAGTAATATTAGTGTCGGAACCCAGGATAACTACAACTCGGCTTCTTTCTACTATCAAAAGGACCTTGGAGGAAATGTTGTTCCTAAGACATCAACGGTTCATGTGTACACATATGCGGTTCAGATTATGAAGGTAGATGGCGAGAACAATACACCACTTCCTGGTGCACAGTTTATTCTTTTCCAGAATAAATACATATATGTTCCTAAAGTTGCCAATGCTGATCCTACCAATACTGATCATTTTTCACGATTCTATTTTGCACAAAATGCTAAGGGCGATGACGCAATCGTTGACGAAAGTGATAGTGTTCCTGAAATAATTTATGGAACCGAAGAAGCACCTGAAAATGTTACTATCAATACTTTCGATAAGTTAAATGCCCAGAACTTAAATAACCGTTACTACTATAGATACATCGATATGCCTGCTGGTGAATGTGCATATGAAGCATGTTCTGATCATGAAAATGACCATAAGCATATATATGTATATGAAGCTATAGATGTAGATGGTAATGGTGATCATGTATTCGAGTCAGCAGATACAGCTGTAGGTGTTACAGTAAAGGGACTTGCTGCCAGAGATTATGCATTAATCGAAGTAAAGGCCCCTGATGGATATAACATCCTTACAGAGGCGGTATTGTTTAAGATCAAAGAGCTTACAGAAGCTCAGGCTACAGCACTTATGGGTGAAGCAAGTAACCTTGCAGGTTTTGTATCAGATGTTGTAATAAGCCCTGAAGACCTTGCTAACGCCGCTGATATCGTTGAGGTTGATGGTAAATATTATCAGGCTTACAAGAATGGTTCTTATCCTATCACTATTAAGAACTTTGCAGGTATTAAGCTTCCTAATACTGGTGGTATTGGTACTAAGATATTCACTGCTTTAGGCATCTCATTAATGGGTGCAGTACTTGTACTGTTAGTACTTAGAAACAGAAGAAAAGAAGAATACTAATGTGATTAATTGAATAAGCAATGCTTTATAGGCCCCACACAAGGTAACTTGTGTGGGGCTTTTTATGTGTAACGACTTTGTAACGTAGGGTTACATATAATAACAAATACACCATAGTAGTAGATTAGGTCTTTTGGACAGAAAGGTAGCAGATGAAGAAAATTAGAAAAGTGAATCGTACAAATTTGCTACTTGTTTTGATTTTCTTAATAGGAATGCTGGTACTGTTATACCCTAATATCAGTGATTACTTTAATCAGAAAAACAGTTCAAAATCCATAACGGAATATGATGAAACAATTTCTCAGATGAGTGAAGAAAAGAAAACTCAGATTTTACAACAGGCAGTAGCATACAACAAAAACATTGAGCGTAACTCATATGGCCGATTTGCAGACATGTCTGATGCTGACAAAGAGTTTTATAATTCCTTACTAAATATTAATGGTGAGGGTATGATGTGCTACCTGAAAATAGATAAATTAGGAGTGAACCTTCCTGTATACCACTCCACAGAAGAAGACGTTTTACAAAAATACGTAGGACATATTGAGGGCACTTCCTTGCCTACTGGTGGGAAAGGTACTCATTGTGGCCTTTCAGGGCATAGAGGTCTACCAAGTGCAGTACTATTTACTAACCTTGATCGAATGGAGGTAGGAGATACCTTTTCTATCATCGTTCAGGGTGAAGAACACTATTATATAGTAGATCAGATTACAACAGTTTTACCTAGCGATTTAAGTCCGCTGGCAATTGATCCTAACCAGGACTATGTCACCCTTGTAACCTGTACTCCATATGGTGAAAATACCCACCGACTCATGATAAGAGGCATAAGAGTCGAGGACGAAGAAATAGAAACCATTATTGAAAATAATGAATCTGAAAAGGTTGGTCTTACTAGAGAATCGTTAGTTAACTATATTGCTCTGGGAATGGGTGGAGTATTTTTGTTTATCATTTTACCTATTATTATCTTTCCGGTATCGACTCCTAAAGTTGTTAATCTTAGACCCTGGGACGACAATATAGAAACAGTTATGGCTGCCGCTAATACTGTATCAAGGTATGCAACAAGAGCTAACTGGGAAGTAGATGATATAACAGAAACCGCTGACAAACTGGCAGCCCTTAGGAAGTGGAATCCTTATGCTTCTAATAAAACCTCAGAATGCGAACAGGACATTTCCAGACCCTGGGATGACTATACATATGATGACGATCCGTTAAAAAGAAATGGGAAATCTAATGATAGGGAATGGGACGAGCTTATTCTTGAAAAGGTTAAACAGGACTGGTCACCCTTTGACCGTGAAAAAAGTAAACATAGCCTTAAGTTTAGCGATATCGTAAATGTCATAGCCAGAGGTAAGCTTGATCCTCCAAAAGATGATCTAAAGCCTTACTTTGACAAGGAAATGGACTTAGGTGACAAGATAAAGAAACGTAGCAAAAATATATATCATCTTCACAGTAAACAAAGAAAGTGACAAAAAGAACTGACAAAATATATGAAGAGTTTAATTAGTAAGCTAAAAAACTCAATAATGTTTGTTTGTACCATCGTGCTATTAATCGTAGCACTCATAGCCTTTGGAACCTTAAGATATGTTAATGCCGAGGAATCCGAGGGCTTAGTAAGCGTTGAGCAAAAGAACACGGATTCAAACGCCGAGAAAACAGATGGTGATGAGCCAGATTCTGAGGGCGACCTTGGAAACGTTGGCACATCAGGAAACAGTGGCGAAAGCCAGGGTGGAAACACATTAGAATCAGGTTCTAATGAAGAGGGTTCTGAAAACCCAGGAGATGATCCAAAAGGTAAGAGCGGCTCAGAGCCTGGAACTGGCGGCGGTGAAAATTCGGAAGATGCTGCTTCAGACGACGAATCTGGCAATTCTATAGATGAAGCATTAGATGACGAGGATTTAGAGTGTATATGCCTTGAAGAATGTACCAGGGCTTCGCATAATCCTACAAAAAATCAGACAGCTGATGGTGACAATGAAGATCTGAAAACAGCTGGTGACGGTGAAGATGCTAAAGCTGATTCGGACGCAGATTCAGATACTTCAGCGGACTTAGTGAACCAGGAATGTCCTCTTTGCGTACGTGATTACACAAAGTGTCAGTTTGAGGCTAACCGTTTAGCCTTGATGCCTACTGTGGCAACAGTGAAGACATATGTGATTGATGAAGATGAAGAAAGTGAAAGCTATCAAAGCATAATAGAGGTCATAGTAGAATTTAAAAATCTGGATACTGCGTTCAACACTCTACCCAAGATTGTTGAAGCGGTAAGAGGATTAGGAAGCGAATACGAAAGCTATTATCCTACTATTGTTTTAAATAGCAATATAAGTGAGCTTACAACTCTTAATTTATCTTCATCATGTGATCTGTGGATTGATTTACATGGCTTTAGTCTTTCTTTTGCAGAAAATGAAGGAATGTTTATAGGAAGTAATAACATTACTATTCAGGATAGTTCATATACAGGCATTTCTGAAAATGGTGAGCTGATTCCTAGCGGAAGCATTAACTGTAACTGTGATGCGATGTTTAGTGGCACAGGCTCTATTACCGTAATAAATGGACATTTTACTAATGAAAGAGGCGTTATATTCGCTAAAGGGGATGGAGCGCTAGGTAACGCTGACGAAACTTGCGATGTCAGTGAAGCTGAAGACACCGATGCAACTGAAGGTTCTGAAGCTGAGCCAGAGCCTACGGCTAGTATTCTCGACGACGTTTTAAGGGTAATTATTACAGATGGATTCTTTGCTACAGGCGGATCATATATTTTAGGCGCCGAAGTTGAGTATAGGGTATTTAATGGCGCATTTTCGTTTAAACCAGCCACAAGGTATCCTGTAAGCTTTCAAGAGGGCGGAAGCTTTCTTTTGCCTGACGGGCGTATCCTTAAGCCTACAGAAGTTAGAATTGGCGAAAATTTGGTTGAATGTTTTGAACCGGTTGAAGCAAGCTTTGCGGCTTATATAGAAAAGACTGAAGCGGATGAGATAGAAGAGTACTGTTTCTATGATTTTTATATTGCTACTAAAGTGGCGATGGAAATAAGTATAGAAAATGCCGGAGCAAAATGCGTGATTCGGGCTACTGAGAACAACATGGAGCCTGTAATTATTGATAAAAGCGTAATGGTTGCAACGGATGGAGCTATAAATCCAAGCATTGAATATAAGAATCTTACCTTTGAAAGAGATTTTTCTTTAGAAGGAGCAATGTTTATAGCACTTCAGGGTGCACTTACACTTAATGACTGTGAACTTGACTGTAAGCTTCCTGATGAAACACCTTCTAGGGGCTCTGCTATTGTTGTAGGAGATGAGGCGGTTCTTAACTTACTAGGTTCAAGCGAGGCAGGAACGGTTATTTCACATAATCTGAGCCTTGTTAGTGAGGATGATCCTGGGGCAGGAATCTGGCTTAAGAATGGCGGAACACTAAACGCTTTAGGAAACGTTAGGGTATTAGATAATTCAAATTTATATAGTATAAGCGGAAGTAGCATTCTATGCAGGCTAGGCTGCAACATATTCTTTACTAATGATGTTACTAATCCTTCTAAGCTTGTGCTTTTAGGTGAGGTGGGAAATGAAAATCCGAACTCCTTGATTGCAGGAATTACTTTAAAAAACGAGCTTAACGAGGATACAGAAGTATTAGGAACTCTTTCAGATAGCTACTACACAGCGCTTGTTAATCGTTTTAAGGATGTTGAGTTAATTGATATTGATGCGATGCTTGATCAGTTTTTCATGGACGCATCGCCTTCTCATCATGTACGTTTTGATGCAATAGGAAATAAGCTTATATGGGATTATAAGGCAGCTTATCTACCGGCAGCAGGTGTATACAGATGGGAAATTGTTCTTTTGCTCGTAGGATTTTTAGGTCTCATCGTAAGGACTATCTGCATTAGACGCCGTAAAACTGGATTAAGACGATACATTTCTTTTGTCTCAACCTTGTGTCTTACCTTAGGGACGATTATAGGAATTTTTAATATCAATACAGAACTTGTTGCAGCACTTAAGAACAGCGAAGTGGTTAAAGCAATGAGTGAGTTTGTGTTAAAAAACACTGAAGATAATGAGCCGATAGAAGAATTCGTGATTGTAGAGGAACCACTTATCACTGACATCGTGAGCCAGTCTGACAAGGCTTTAGAACATGAAATGGTAGTTGAAATTCCTAAGTCTAAAACTGCTCAATCAGTGTTCCCCATGGATTCAAGAGATTATTACTGTATTATCGAGATTCCTGAAATCGGAATAAAGCTTCCTGTAATTGCGACCTACTCAGATACTGATATGAAAATATCGCCTTGCGTATATAACGGTGCTGCAAGCAGTAATGATTTAGTTATAGTAGGTCATAACTATGACAGCCAGTTTGGTAAGTTAAACGAAAACAATAGTGATCTTACCGTAAAGCTTACTTTGGCAGATGGCTCTATAGAAAGCTACAAGTCAGTTTCTTTCGAGGAATTAGAGCCAGGCGATGTTAAAAAGATGATTACTGGAGACTGGGATCTTACAGTATTTACCTGTACACGTTCAGAAACTAAACGTTTAGCAATTCGTTTTGAAAGGGAATAGGAATTTATGAATTTATTCAGCATAGGGTTAGATTTAGTTAGTATGCTAATGACCTTTGTGATTTTCATAAGTCTGGTGTTTGACAAGGATACCTCGTTAAACAGGGAATACCCGATAGCACTTATTATCCATGTGCTGACGGTTATATCTGACCTTGCATATAATGTGCTTGAAAAGGAACATGGCAATCTTTTGTTTATTAAAATTACCGTGATACTGATTGTAACCTTTTCTTTGTATGGCATTACGGGATTTAGCTACTATGTAGACAATATGGTTGCTAAATTCTTAAAAAAGAAAACACCTGTTAGGTTTGTGATATTTATAATTGCATCCATACTTTTAACTATATGGGCTAATTCCCTTGGCAATAAGTTTATGTTCTCATTAGATTCATCTGGAAACATAACACTTACGAAGGCTTGCTGGTTATTTGCTGCATTCCTTGTTGCGATTATGCTGTTTAACCTGGTAAGAGTCATTAATTACCACGTAAAGGGTAGGTTTCCATTAAGGGTATGCGTAGGCCTATACCTGTTTATCTTTATAGTTTTAATAGCTTCGGTAGCAGTATATCTAACAGAATCGGTGTCTGTTCTTTTTGCTGGAGTATCAATTGGATACCTTACAATATATCTAGCTATTCATGGAACGGATGAAAAGGACAAAAAGACTGAGGAAAGAGGAGATTCTGAGGTGCAGGTTGAGCTTATTTTTTCACAGCTTCAGCCACACTTTATATTCAATACCTTGACAGTAATTAAGTACCTATGTGGCACTAACAGCGTTCTTGCAGACGAAGCTACAGGTATATTTTCTAAGTACTTAAGACATAATTTCGAGAGCATTAAAGCTAGAGAGTATGTTCCGTTCTCACAAGAAGTTGAGCATATTAAGAATTATATTTGGCTTGAGAAGCTTAGATTTAATGAATACATACGAGTAAAATATAGCATCGATACAGATGAGTTTAAGATACCTGCACTTTCTGTTCAGCCCATTGTTGAAAATGCTATCCGTCACGGAATCACTAAGAAGATGGGCGGCGGAACAGTAAACATTATGGTTAGAGAGCATGCAAGTTATTACAGGATTGTAATAGAGGACACAGGACTGGGCTTTGATACTAATATTCTTAAAAGCGATGAGATGAAGTATAAGTCTATCGCAGGAATAAGCGAGCGACTAAGGCGCATGAATGGTTCGACCCTTGAAGTTAAGAGTCACAAGGATGATGGTACGATAGTAACAATTAAAATATTTAAGACTGAGAAAGGAGCTTGATATGAATAAAGAAGAACTTGATAAGATGCTATCAGAATTGGATGATATCGAGGCCCAAGTAAACTCAGTTGATAAAAGCGACTTTGAAGAAATACTAAAGTCTTCAAAAAATATTGAAGATGATAAATCCATAGTAAGTTCTGTGGCTAGTTCTGATGTAAACGAGATAAAGGAAAAGCTTGATGCATTAAATATGAGATTAGACAATGTCGAAGCACTCAAGAAGGATATAGCTTATATTCGCGGTGTAATTGACGATAAACTTAACCTTGACTTTTATGCAATGTATGAAAACGTAATGGAACATATGGATGTAGAAGCAGTTAAAATCTATAGAAATCTTCAGGCCGTTATTGTCGAGGAAAATGCTAAGCAGAACCACGCGCTTTTTGATATCGATGGCAAATCTAATTCACTTAAGAAGAGACTTAATAATGTAATTATCTTCTCGATTGTATCATTTGTGGTTTCTATTCTGGTAATGTTTATTACTATTTTGCCAGCATTTGGAATTCATTTGTTCTAGCCATCAACCATTAATGGATGTAACTATTATGTTCCATTATTTTATACTATTATAGGTGTCATAGTAATGCTGCCACTAACGACTATTCTTATTATGAAAAAGCAAAAAGACTCAGAAAATGCTGTAAAATCAACATTTCTGAGTCTTTTATTATTATGTGGTGATATGATATTATAAGTTAAGAATTGTTGACGGAGGGGCTATGAGAAATAGAAGCGTTGTATTTGTTATAAGAGACAAGAAAATCCTTATGGAAAAGCTTTGTTATGGCGGAAGAACATTTTACTCAATTCCCGGAGGCGGAATTGAAGACGGTGAAACTCCCGAGCAGACTGCAATTAGGGAACTTAAAGAAGAGTGCGGGCTAGATGGCACCATAATAAGAAAACTTGCAGAGGTATATAATCACGATAGAACAGAATATTCTTTTTGGGTAAGTGTGCCACCAAAGCAGGAAGCAATTAAGGGATATGATCCCGAAGAACCGATGGATGAACAGTCAATTAAAGAAGTTCGCTGGATGAGCTTGAACGAAATTTCTGAAAAGGATCGAGCTTTTATGTGGAGATACGGCTTACTGGAGATTCCTGAATTTTGCGAAGAAGTAATGTCTTGGGGAGATACGATAAGTTATCCTATTGATTAACGGATTTTCTTATCGAGATCAAATAATGTGTGGGAATATAAATGGCTATTTTGAAAACAGAGAGGGGAGTGGGCATGAAGAAGAATCGACAAGAAAAAAAGAAGATTTTAACGAAGGAAGAGCGTGTAAAAGAAAAGCGCAAGGAGTCATTTAAGAATTTTTTGGTTATTGCCATCTGTTCTGTGTTTTGTATCGCTATTGCTTTAGCATATTTTAAAATTCGAGCATTTTTTGCAGACGGCATTAGTTCGTGTGGTAATCCTGAAACATTAGAGCAAGATATATTAAATGCGGAAAATATAGCTTTGACAGGATCTTTAGAAAATGTAAATATGCATGCGCGCATAGAGAGCGCGGGAATAGGTATTGGAAGCCTTGTGGAAGAAGGAATCATAAATCCAGTTGTACATATTAAGGGTGGAGATGTGGACGTTTTTACAATTGAAAAATCGGATGAGATGACAAAGCAAATGGGAAATACCGTGTATGCATTTATAGCTTCTGACGGAACGATTGACGGATATGTTGTTGAAAATTTCGAGGTAAGCTATTTCCCAGTTTTGGATAAAGATGGACAGGAAACTGGCTTTTATGTGGAACCCAAAGGACAATGTATTATAGACAAAAATGAACGTGTAGTTGCCCAGACGAAGGGTGGATCAAGAGTAAATAATACGAGGTTTAATGTTGAGGCATCCTTTGAAACGTCGGATGTTTCAGTAAGCGCGCGTTGTTATATGCTCTATAAAAATTATCGAAAAGTTTACTCAGATTATTCTTCTGGTTTTGAGAATTCATATTAATGCAAAAGATTTATATCTATTCAGGGTAAAGTAAAGAAATGATGACCCTGGAAATACGGGAAATCAGCGATTTTTTAAAGGAAAAAGAAAAAAGCCCAGAAACGTAGTAAAATCAACGTTTCTGGGCCTTTTTGTGCGAATTTCGCCATTTTAAGGACGAAATTCGCCAGTTACCGGCATGGAATGAAAGAAAATGATATTGTATGAGTGTTAAATAAAACAGTTCATTCAACTTGTAGAATCTAGTAGCAAAAGAGGATTGTAAGTGATTTCAAGGCTATTTCTATTAATAAGGAGCGATAAATGAGAACTGGAATGGATGATGAAGTAATTAGATTTGGTATCAATATGATGCGTACTATGCTAGTAGGATTTTTGGTTGCAATAGTACTGGGACTATTAATGGATGAACTGTGGGAAGGAATTATCTTTTGCGCTATGCTTATGCCTCTTCGTGAAAATTCTGGCGGTTTTCATATGAAAACAAAGTGGGGGTGCGCGGTAGTATCTTGCTTGATTTATATATCTGTATTGGTAATGGAAAAGATGATTTATCCAACTAGTATTGAACTTTTTATCTTGTATGTATTTGTAGCAATTTTATTCATTGTTTTGGTTCCTGTTGACAATGCAAATAATAGGTTGTCAAAAGAACAGAAAAGTTATCTTGAAAAAAAGAGCATACGTATATTTATTTTGGAGAGCTCATTGTTTATGATAATAAATGGGATAGGGAATGTACACATAAGTTTTGTGATGTTTATGAGTTTTTGCATATGTGATATTCTGTTATTTATAGGGGTATTGGTAAATGAGGTACAAAATAGGAATAGTAGATGATGAAATAGCAACATGCAGTCTGATAGAAAAAATTATCACCGAATACTCTAAAGCGCGGAGTATTCAAATAGATTGCGAAACTTGGGTAGATAGCGATTTATTTATTAAAGATATGCTGGCTGGGTTTATTCCTGACATTTTATTTCTGGATATAGAAATTCCATCAAAAAGTGGAATTGAGATAGGCAATTTTATCAGAGAGCATATGAACAACCAGATGATGCAAATTGTGTTTGTGTCATCTAAAACCAATTATGCAATGGAATTGTTTCATATTCATCCGTATGATTTTTTAGTTAAGCCATTTACAAACAAAAGTGTTGAAACCATTTTAGATATACTAATTACTATTACTGAAAATGATCACAAATTATATAGAATAAGTTACAAAGGCGAGGACATATTTGTTGAATGGGGAAAAATCGAATATCTGGCAAGTGATAATAAGCATATTGAAGTGTACCTTGAGGATGGTAGAACAATAAGATTTATGGGTAAACTCAAGGATGAAATCGAAAAACTGCCGGACAATTTTGCTAGAATAAATCAATCTTATGTAGTGAATTTAAAATATGTCAGAAACTACAGATACACTGAGGTTACCTTAATAGATGACAGAAAAATACCTGTAAGTAGTCCATATAGGTTATCATTAAAATCTAAACTCATAAGTTATTTGGAGGGGGAAAATAACCAGTGACTAATGTATATCAAGTAATAGGAACATATATATTAGAACTATTGAGAATATCTGTTGAAATCTTTTATGCTCATACCATTTTAGGAAAGAAAAAGACTAAATTGTCTATTGCCATTGCATATTTAACGGTACCGTTGCTTGTAGTAATACCATATTTTTTATTTAGCAATGTAATAATAAATCTTATTGTAACGTTTGCTGGCTTTATCATTATCTCATTATTCTTTGAATCAACTGCTGGGAAAAAAGTATTTTATTCAATAATAGGATTAGCAATAAGCGTAGCAATTGATTTTATTGTCGGATATATTATGAAAGACAACCCTGGAGATATGGCTTACGATTTCTATATGTCCTCGATTTCGGTTTTATTGTTTCTATTTTCAGCTTTAGTCTTGGCTTTATTTCGATATAAACATGATGAAGTAATCAGTTTCAAACATTTGTCATTGCTGGTAATTGTTTTAGTCGTAGGAATAGGATCAATGATACTACTGGAAAGAGATTATTCACTATCAAGACAAGGCATGGTTTATGTTGGTAGTACCTATTTAATAACGGATTTTCTGATCTTTTATATTTATGGAGCGCTTGCGGTTAAGCTTCAAAAAGAAGAGGAAATTAGACAGCTTATCGAACAGAATAGAATATATGAGTTTCAAATTCAAAGTGGTATAGAAAGCGACAAAAGGGTGAAATCATTACGTCATGATATGAAAAATCATTTAGCATTAATTTACCATTTTGCTGAAATTGACGATAATGTTTCTCTGAAAAAATATATAAATAAAATGGAAGAGGAACTAATAGATGCAACTCCTTATTCTTCCACAGGAGTTTCTGGAATAGACGGGATATTAAATTATAAGATTAGTCAGGCAAGAAATTTGGGTATAGATTTATCTTCCAAGGTCACAGTTCCTGAAGATATTGTATTGTCTACATATGATATGAACATTATTCTAGGAAACTTGATAGATAATGCAATAGAAGCCTCTGCACGATGTGTTGAAAACGGTAAGGCTATAGATCCCATTGAACTGAGCATAAAGTACGATAAATCATGCTTGCTAATTCATATTACCAATTCATACATTGGAAATGAAAAAAGTGGACCAGATTTTTTGACTTCATCGAAAAAAGACGCTGATAATCATGGAATAGGGCTAAACAATGTTAAGCGCACACTAGAAAAGTACAATGGAGATTTGTGCATTCAACTTGAGAACGATAAATTCAATGTAAAAATATCAATGATTATAAACTCCTAGAAGGATAGCTGACATTTACAAAATGCCCTCGACCGAAGTGTTTGAGGCCTCTTTTTATGCGAATTTCGCCATTTCAGCCACAAATTTCGCCCTCGTAAGCATTTAATGCTTGAAAAGTGTTATGTTAAAGTTACATGCAGCATGAAAATTAGTAGGGGAGTATAAAAATGAGTGCCATAAAAGAAATCACTTCAATTGTGAAAAAATGTGCAATTCATGTAGCCGAGCATTATGCAAACGTGAATTGTCCATTCTTTACTTATCAGCCAGTTCTTCTGATAGTGTAAAAAATTAAGCACAAGTAAGAAAAATATGAAGCGGTGAGGTGTCGGGTTATGGAGAGAAAAAAATTTCAGAATGGTGTGAAAACTAAATATACTCAAAAATATCTTGTTATCTTAATTCTCACTTTGGCTTTAGCTTTATCTGGATGTGGTAAAAGCGACGAGACTTCTCAAAGCGTTTCTTATCAAGACGTTTCAATAGAAGAAACAAAAAGTGAAGAACCTTTGTCTGATTTATATTCAAGCAAATTTGAAGTTGAAATGGAATGTGTTGTTCCCGATTCATTAACTGAAATTGCGGGTGGCTTAGAAGAACGCTACCTAGGTATGAATGGAGCCTACTATTTCAAAAAGCATTTGATTGATGGTGATGATTATAGTCAATCATATGATGAGATATTGGGATGCAATTCAGTTGGTCTTGTTAGTAGTATTATAAGAGATTTTGAACATCAGATTATGCGTGCAGGATATGCTTGCGATGTGGATGGATATGTAGGTCTTGCTATAGAGGAAAGCGAGGGTAAGTATCTATATAATCTAGCGAAGTACGATAGTATAGGAACACAGGTTGGACTTATTGAATTACCATTTCTTACTTCAGAAGAGTATAAAACTGGATATGAAGTTGCGTCGGATATTGATGGATACTGGCATATCGCAAGTAGAAACATGGATAACGATAGAGAATATTACTATGTTTTATCTCCTGATGGAGAATTAGTATTTTCTACCTCATCAAAGGGTTATTACGTTCCCAGGTTTATTGTACTTCCAGATGGTCATATAGGATGCGACATTTTTGTATCCCAAAGTATTAATGAACCGCTTACTGAAAGAAAAATAGGAATCTATAATAGCGATACCAATGAGTTTAATGAGATTTCAATACCTGATGCACTTGGCACATACGCTGTAAACCTGACAGATGGCGAAAGAATAGTATATGCAAATTACGAAGGGATTGTGATATCGGATATTTCATTGAATAATCCGGTTATATTATATTCATGGGAAAGCAATGGCATTCACTTTATGAATTCAGAAGCAGTATGCCTAAAAGACAATGAAATCTTAGTTTATTATGTAACAGAAGAAAGAAAACACATATATCGAAAGCTTACTAAAGCTACACAAGAATTGAATGTAAGCGAGATTACACTTGCGGTTTCTGCGGGAGACAAGAGAAAGTATAGTGAGATAGTAAGCGATTTCAATCAAGCAAATTCTACATTTAGGATTGTATTAAAAGACGATTATGATGGTAATTCGCTTGCAACTCAGCTAATCGCTGGAAATGGGCCTGTTTTATTAGATACAGATCTTACTGGATTTGAGGATAAGAAGAATTACTTTGTACCATTAAAGTCAATTTATGATGAGTTAGGATTAACTGAATATATGTCCCCCGCGGCTGTTACATTAGGAAGTATAGACGGAGAAGTATACGGGGTAGTAACTGATTGCTCTATTGAAACTGCTGTTACTTGCCGTGATGACTTAAGCTTTGATTATGAAAGCTTTATAAAGTCAGTTGAATCTCACAGTGAAATAAAGACAATAGCAAGTGCAGATTATGACGAATATTCTTTGGCCGTTTGGTTCTTAGATCACGGAATAGAAGATAGTTATTACATTGATAAGGATGAGAATGGTTATAGAGTAAATGAAAAGAACATTATAAACGCAATTGATTTTGTCGAGAAATACAGGCCCAAAGCTGATGATAATCCAGAAAACAGTGTAAGGGCTGGTGAGGACGCGTGTCGCGCTATATATATCGCTAAACCTGAAGAACTAGTGATATATAAGATGGTATATGGTGATAATGCTTCTTTTATAGGGCATCCAGGAAAAGATGGTGCTACAAATCTTCTTTACAGTCACTCGACACTTGCTGTGAGAGCTTCAGCAACTAAGACGGAAAAGGATATTGCTATCACATTCCTAAAATACCTTATGTCGCGAGACGTTCAGCTCAAAATGTCTAAGCATTCAGATTATGGTTTCAGCTCTCGTCTTGATGTATTAGAGCAACAAATTAACAGCATAGAAAAGGGACAGATAGTATCGTTGCCATATTATGGTGATATTGAAATCAAGGAGGATGTTGACAAAGATTATCTTAGAGACATGATTCTTTCAATAACAGAAAATGCAGTATCAAGTTCTTTAGAAATGAATGATTATAAGTCAATTTTGTCAGAAGAATTCAAAGCATATTTTGAAGGGCAGATTTCTAAAGAAAAGGTAGCAGATAACATTTCTCACAGAGTGAAGATTTATTTGGATGAGCATTCATAGAATAGGGTATAAAAAGTGTTATGTTAAAGATACATGCGGCATGAAAAATTAGTAGGAGGGAATAAAAATGAGCGCCATAAACTGAAGAGCATACGGTGCATAATCCACAATAAAAATTACTAAGATATAAGAAATTTTTGAGATTAATAGGGGGATGATTTTTTGATGAAGTGCAGATTTGGGGGCCTTATAATATGTTTTATTTTTATAGCTGGTTGTGGACGCAATGATTTTCACGACAAAAATCAGGAGACATATTATTCTGTTGAGGAAATTTTGTTTTCTGAACCTTCAATTGATACAGAAAAAACAGTTATGGCGACTGAAGAAATAGAGTTTATCTTAGCAGATGGTAGTCTATACAAACTCGACAGAGTTATGCAGGAAGATGATTATTCTACAAGCTGGTATCTGCATACATTATCATCCCCTTATGAAGAATGGAATACAACTGAGGTAGATATTTCAAAGGTTTTTGCTCAAATTAGAACTGATTCCAAAGAATACTATATTATCGGCGCTGGTGGATTGACGAAACAAGGTGATGTCTATCTTAATTATGGAGAACTTGATAGCGATGTTATTTCTACAGTAGTGCTAAAAAGCGGGGAGTGGCTTCCGTTAGTAGACCTAGATGAGGAAATCACCGATGGATTAGGTTACAGCGCAGATGTCAAGGGGCTATATAGAACCAAGGACGATGATACAAAAGAACTTTTGAAATGGGAATCGTATGGATATTCTTTTTATGAGGACCCAATGATTCATGTTGAATCAGAAAATAGTATTTTTGTGTTTGAAAAAACTATTCATGGAAATAGGTTCCTTCATGTACAGGCCATAGAAGGAACAAATTTAGAGAAGCAGCAGATTTATCTTGCCGCTTATCCGTCTGCCTATCTTAATAGTGTTGTGAATGACTACAATAGACAAAGTGATTGTTATGAAGTAGTTATCGAGAACTATTTGGGAGACTTTTCGACAATGAATGATCGACTAAGGACTGAAATAATGACAGGTAAAGGTCCAGATATTATTGATTCAATGTATATTGATTTGTATTCATATGGGAAAAAGGGATATCTTCAACCAGTTGATGAAATAATCAATGATAAAGGTATACTAAGGCAAATAGCCGATTCTGGAAAAGTTGAGGGAAAATACTATGTTGTGCCACTCTCCTTTTCTATCCAAACATTGATCTCTACTAAAGATATTGTGGGAGATAGAGACGGATGGAACATTGATGAAATGATGAGTGTGATAAAAGAACATCCAGTAGAGGCATTATACATGGGAGCAGATGCTTACGGAGTTCTTTCATGTTTGCTTTGCTACGATGAAGATAATTCATCATTTATTGATTGGAATAATAATACCTGCACCTTAGATATACAGGAATTTATATCATTACTTGAATGTGCTAAAGAATGGAAGGACTATCAAAGTGATGCTACAACAATTAATATGGGAGAGGAAATACGCAACGGACATGTAATGGTAATAAGAAGCGTTGGCGGCACAGGAGGAAGACTAGAAGATTACTATAGCTATCTAAATATGTTAGGTAATTCTTGCACGTATATTGGCTATCCTGTTAATAATGGAAATGGATCGTTTGTTGAGTGTTATGGTTTCTCGATAAATAGTTCATCCAAAAATAAAGAAGCTGCTAAAGATTTTTTAGAATATCTAGTATCTGAGGAGATACAGCTTAAAAAATGGGAACAGGATGGTTCTCTGCCAGTCACAGAAAGCTTACTTGAGAAGGTGCTCTTTAAATATGCTAAAGAGATAAAGCACGATGATAATTTGAAATCTTCTAGTGAAAAAAGAGCGTACAACGAAGAAGAGGTTAGAAAATTTTACGAAATAATTAAAAATAGCAAACCCATGGGAAGTCGATATGCAGAAATAGAAGACATAATATATGAAGAAGCTGCTACATATTTTGAGGGAGATGATAATCCTTGGAACGTGGCAAGAAAAATACAGAATAGAATACAGCTGTTTTTGGCAGAGAATAGTTGATATTTACAAAAGGATTTTGGGATAATCAAAGTTCTTGAGGGTTTGCCAAACTTGTTGAGGGTTTTTCACTTATGATTGAAAAATTGTTTTTTTTATCTGCATATCGTCGATATTTTATATCAATTATCATTTTTATTCTTGTAGGCATTTTTACATTCATTTTTACGGAAAAGGCACAAGAATATTATTATTCCACTATTGAAATAAATGAAGCAAGCAAGTTTTATCGTGCAATCGGTGAAATTGTGTGGAATGAAGATCAGGATGTTAATATTAGAGATATTTCTGAGTATTTAGAAGGGTCAGAGTATGTTAAGACTGTGAACTATCACGGGGCGTATTCTGGCGTACTTGTAAATGTTGGAAATAATGTAGGATATCAATTATCGACACCAAATGAACAGGATGTAATAGGTTATTCAAGTGCTCATGATGTCATTTTTGTAGGAACATATACAGGGAAGATAACAGAGAGGAAAGACTGTGCTTATTTTTTTGCTGTAGATGAAGTACTAAGCGGATATGAGGAATATGTATTCGCGGGTAAAAAAGTGGCATTATACTACAGCGACAGAGGTCTTTTAGGTAGTAGTTTGGAAGTAGGCCGTAAATATGTTATAAGAGGACACTATAGTTATATCCTCGATAATTCAGCAATTAATATGATGATACAACCAGAATATGCAGGCAAAGTGCCTGTGTTTTCAATTTTTGAGTTGAAATCAATCTGCGAGGATGGACCATTATTCATTAAATATGAAAATGCGGCAGAATATGAAAAACAAATCGGCAATGATATTTTATTGATGGATGAGAACAGAAGGTCCATATATGTTGAAGCGTATTCAGATATAAGTGCTATGTCTGAATTACAGGGCGCTAAGCATGAATTGTATCTCGAGGAAGGATATTGGCCTTCTATAGAAGATGATAAAAACTTATGCGTAATATCAAAACAACTAGCCAGTTCAAGAGCAATTTCTGTTGGCGATAGTATCGAGATTTCATTACGAGATGTGATGCCAGCTTATGGAGAGGGCTATATTGATATAAATAGTTGTTCTGAATATGAGAAGATATCCAAAGAAAAAATGGAGCTTAAGGTTGCTGGAATATTTGCTGAAAATTCAGAGATAGCATACCGTTATGATACTATTTATGCATTTATAGATATCGTACCTAAGAACTTTCAGGTATCACCGACATTACCTATATACATGCAAGGAACTGTATCAGCGTTAAATGACGGAATAACGTTAGAAGTAGTTAGTAGTGAAACAAGTATAGCAAGAATGGCGGGAACCTTTGTTTTAAATAGCAATGATGAGATTGATGAATTTTACGAAACTTCAAAAGAATATTTTGATTCAAAAAATGCATCTGTCATTTTTTATGAGAATGGATATGAAAGTTTTAAGAAAACCTCTGATAAAATTTTAAATGATGACAGAACAAATCTAAGAATATATGGGGCAATCTTATTATTCTTGTATATTGTTTCGGTTGAGTTATATAGCATAAGTCTTAGAAAAGAAGTAGGTTTGTTCCGTGTATTTGGTATTTCTAAGAAGAAATGTGTTGAAAGTTTCATGTTTCCAATTTCAGTATTAGGAATTGTTTCTATTATGATTAGTTCTGCAGCTGCTTATGTACGAACAATGAATAATAAGAAAGTATTTGATTTTAGGACTAGTATATTTTCTTGCATGTTGTTTTTAATATTAATTTTTCTTCTGCTTATAATAATTTTTGCATATGCTTGTTTTTCTGTAAATGTCCCACTTATTAGTGCTTTCAAGAAAACCTATCATAGAAAAATACAAAAGAAAATAGTAGGGAAAACTAAGGCGATAGATGGTAGTTCAAAGAAGAATCATTACATTCTTAAATTTGCATATGTTAATCATATGCGAAGCTTTGACGGATGGATATGGATATCAATCATTATGTGCCTGTGCATTGTGTGTAATTCATTCTTGTCTTCGGTTATAAAGAGTCAAAAGAACAGACTTGAAAATCTTTATGAATCAATCACTATTCAAGTTGATATTGCTAAAGTAGATAACTATTTTTCTAGTATAGATGATGAGAGAGGTTTTATCAGTAAAAGAAATATAGATATTCTAGAAAAACTGGGATATTATGAGCAATTTCATTTGTCATCAGAACTACCTGTAATAGATATTTATGAGATATCCGAATCAACTGGATATATAGAGAATGAGCATAAGGAGCTTAAAACGCCTATCGAAGCATCAACTGATTTCGACGATATGTTAGTAAATGATAAAGTTGCCAACATTGAATGGAAGGATGGCTGGAATAGAGAGCGTTTTGATAATCCAAAAATCGAAGAGTATCCAATATTGGTACCTAACTTTTATTTCAATAAACTTTGGTCTAAAGATTCCACGCATGTTGCTATTTATTACGAAAAGGGAGAAAAAAGAGTAATAAATACCTTTGTGATTGCTGGTACATATAGCGAAGGTGTTGGACATATTTATTCGTCGATTTTTACACTAAAAAAATTGATGGGTGATGAGCTATTGTATTATTTTGCTTCGTCTGAAGTAAAAAATGAATTTAATACTAGAATAGATTTAGTTAAAACAGAATCAGATTATGTATTTGATAATCAGGAACTTGCAAAAATTATTTTTTGGGACGAAGAATTAACGGGTTCTGTAAATCACGTTAAAGCAGTCATAGAAGTTTTGGAAATTCTAAGCGTAATTATGGAGTATGCGACAATTATATTAATATGTGTACTGGCGATGCTGATTACCTACTTAAGAAGGCGTGATGGAATACTTATTATTGCAATTGGCAATAGTATTTATGTAGGAAGATTAATAGTGCTGATACAGTTATGGCTTACGGAAGTTTATGGCATTTTAGGAGGGTTGATTATTTCGCTGATTTTGTCTGGATTATATAATAAAGGCTTTTCTATAGAAGAGGTAGATAATATTGTTTTGCGGTCAGTAGTATATATTTTTGTAACAATGATTATCGGCATAATAGTAAGCGTTGCAATTATTAATAAACGAGAAATCAAGATATTAAAGGTTAAGGAATAGGACAAAATGTGTATATTAAAAGTTGAAAATGTATCATATAGATACAAGAAAAATCATCCAGATATATTGAAGAGTGTTACTTGTTCTTTTGATCAAGGAAAGGTGTATGCGATTGTTGGCAAGTCTGGAAGTGGAAAGACAACGCTTCTTTCACTTCTTGCAGGATTTGATGTCCCTACCGGCGGAAGGCTTTATTACGAAGACAATGAAATTAATAAGGAGACTTTGGAAGGTTATCGAAAAAATTGTGTTTCATATGTTTTTCAAGATTATCAATTGTTCCCTAAACTTACTGTACTTGAGAATGTAATATACCCTTTAGAGATTAAAAACGATGGATGTGAAAATATAGCAAAAAAAGCAGGCGAAATACTTGCTGAGATGAGTATAGACAACGATTTATGGGATTTTTATCCGTCACAAATATCAGGAGGAGAGCAGCAACGAGTAGCTATAGCAAGAGCATTAGCACTTGGCGGGAAAATAATGCTTGCTGATGAACCAACAGGAAATTTGGATCCTGAGAATGGAAGGAAAACGATAGAACTTTTTAAAAAGCTTGCAATAGAAAAGAATGTCACAGTAATTATTGTTACTCACGATTTGTCGGTACCGCCATTATGTGATTGTGTATATCAGATGAAAGCGGGGAGCCTATTGATTGAAGAGTAATAGAAAAGTAAAGGTTGCGATAATAGATGATGGCGTAAAAAGAGCAGATGGAAGTGTTTGAGGTCCTTTTTATGCGAATCTCGCCATTTCAGCCACTAATTGCGCCATCGTAAGCATTTTATGCATGAAAAGTGTTATGTTAAAGATACATGCGGCATTAGAGACTGGTATCAGTGCATAAATTGTGGCTATGAAGATTTTTTTGTTCATGGTCAGTTTTAGAGGGAAAAATAGAGCAATTTGTTAGAAAGGGCGACTGGGTAAAATTGACCCAGTCGCGTTTAGTGAAAATGAAAAGATGGGGTATTGTATTATTAACAATCTTGTTAATGATAGCTATGAATGGCTGCTCATTAGTAAATGAAGAAAAAAATAGTGAAACTTATACAGATACAGAAACTTTAGAGGTGCCATATTATTCGAAAGCTACTTCTATTTTTAACATTGAAAAAGATGCTAACTTGTATTCTGTAGACTTTGATAAAGATGGGTTGACATATTACGTTGCAGACAATTTATTTGCTAAGGAAAGTGATATTCAGCATGTTCAATATAAATTGTACTATCAAACATACGATGGAAAAGAAACAAAATTACTCAGCACTTTATCAGATGGTATTGTATGTGATTTTTCGTATAACGAAGATGAAAAGAAACTGGTAGTATTGTTTTGTGAAGAATGTCCTTATCTAATTGAATTTGACAAAAATGGTAAGGAAATTAATAGAATAGAGCTTGAAGAGAGCTTTGGGGAATTTACAGATATTGTGCGTGTTCAAGCCTCATCAGATAATGGATATATAGTTAGCAAGGGAAAGCAGCTATACATAATCGATAGGAATGGAAATGTTACGAATAATGCTACATTAGAGGGTATGGTTAGCAAAATAATTCTGAAAGAAGATAAACTATATATCCTATTAGAAAGCAGAATTGCTGAAAAGAATGTTCGAACACTAGCAGAATATAAAATTCCAGACAACAAGTTAGTGTGTGACATTTCTTTGGAAGAGGAGTTTGTAGATTTTCTTCTTTATGATAATCAAGTGGCAATTGTGTATAGGAACAAGGTTACTCTTTTAGATATTAGCCTTAAAAATGAGCAAACTATTATAGACTTAGATAGGCAAGGAATAATATCAGCAGAGATTAAAGGTATATTCAGTACAGATAAAGGAATGGATGTAGTTACTTTGAACTATGATGGAGATGGCTTCTTCATAGAACTTAGTAAGCAGGATGAAAATGATAACAGCAAAAGCGAGCTAAATGCAGATAAGCGAAAATATACTGAAGACGGAAGGCAGATTGTGCATGTAGCGATACCAAAATGGTGCCCCTATCAGGTAGAATTTCATGCAAAAAAATATAATCAGATTAGTGATAACACTTATGTTGAGATAGAGCGATTAGAAGAATCGTTAGAGCTATATCTTGGAAAAGGGAACCGGCCAGATGTAATAATGTTTGTAAATCATACTGATATGAAACCTTATGTTGATAAAAATATGCTGGCTGATTTATCACCACTATTTGAAGAGCAAGAAAAATATTCTTTAGAAGGGATTATTCCAAAGGCTAAAGAAATATTAGGAAGTGAAAATGGAGCTAGTATTATGACAATGGCGCCAAACTTCAGATTGCTTTTACTTACGTCGGATGGAACGGAATACGATGCGAATGGGCAGTGTGATGCATATAGTTATTTAGACTGGTACAGCAATTATATAGATGATAATGATATATCAGGGATAGGTAATTTAGAAGACTTTCTATATGCTAATATTGGAGTTTTTTTTGATGAGGAAAAAGCAGAAGCCTATTTTACAAATAGTGAATTCAAAATGCTTATGTCAAAATATAAGCAATTGATAGCAGATAACTATGGAAGAACCAATTCAAATGATATTACACTTAATTTGGGATATACTGTTTATGAAATTGCAAGTGGACCTACGTGGCGTGCAACATACAGGTGTCCAGAATTAGCAGAGAGCAATGCTCACAAAAGGGGTATACCTGGAGTAGATGGGCAAGATATTGTTTATATTATATTAGATTATCCTATGAGCATTTTAAATACATCAGAATGCAAGAATGCGGCTTTTGATTTCATAATGTACTACAATTCGTTAGAAGACTATTTGGGATTAGGTGACACTGAAAGTGCATATGGAAAAGGCGGAACAACTACTGCTAGATTTTCTGTATATGAAAGTATATTAGACAAATTAATCTATAATTCTGAGAGGCCTTATTGCAGCATTAACGGTTATAGTTTTTTCTATACTCCAGAACAAAACGAGCAACTTAGATTATTGATTAATAGCGCTGTACCTGATACTAAATCTCATCGTATTATTTTCTCAATGCTTCTAGAAGAGATGGAAACATATATTGACGGAACAAAAGGATTAGATGAGATGTGTGATATACTACAAAATCGGGCAATGCTGTATTTGATGGAGAATGCGCCTATTAAAAGATAAAGGGGTATAGAAAGAGTTATTTTTACTACATAATTGGCAGTTCTCCTTATATCTGAATGATCATTTGGATAAAAAACTCTTGAATATTTGAGAATAAGTAATACCACAAGCGGATGTGAGGAAATGATTACCCCGGAAATACGGAAATGCAGTGATTTCAGGGTAAAGTAAAGAAATGATTACCCCGGAAATACGGAAATGTAGTAATTTCAGGGTAAGGTAAAGAAATGATTACCCTGAAAATATAGGAAATCGGCGATTTCAGGGTAAAGTAAAGAAATGATTACCCTGAAAATACGGAAAATCGGCGATTTCAGGGTAAAGGAAAGAAATGATTACCCTGAAAATACGGAAAATCGGCGATTTCAGGGTAAAGTAAAGAAATGATTACCCAGAAAATACGGAAAAGCAGTGATTTCAGGGTAAAGGGAAGAAATGATTACCCTGAAAATACAGGAAAACAGCGATTTCAGGGTAAAGGGAAAAGTAGTTTACCCAGAAAATACGGGAAAGTAGCGATTTCAGGGTAAGGGGAAAAGTAGTTTACCCAGAAAATATGGTAAAGCAGTGATTTCAGGGTAAAGGGAAAAGTAGTTTACCCAGAAAATACGGAAATGCAGCGATTTCAGGGTAAAGGGAAAAGTAGTTTACCCTGAAAATACGGAAAAGCGGCGATTTCAGGGTAAAGGGAAAAGTAGTTTACCCAGAAAATACGGAAAAGCAGTAATTTCAGGGTAAAGTAAAGAAATGATTACCCCGGAAATACGGAGATGTAGTAATTTCAGGGTAAAGTAAAGAAATGATTACCCTGAAAATACGGAAAATCGGCGATTTCAGGGTAAAGGAAAGAAATGATTACCCAGAAAATACGGGAAATCAGCAATTTCAGGGTAAAGGGAAAAGTTGTTTACCCTGAAAATACAGGAAAACAGTGATTTCAGGGTAAAGTAAAGAAATGTTTACCCTGAAAATACGGGAAAAGGGAAATTTCAGGTGGGTAACAAGGGGTGACAAAATTTAAAGGAAAAAGAAAAAGCCCAGAAATGTAGTAAAATCAACGTTTCTGAGCACTTTTAGGAACAGCTGATAACGGGAATCGAACCCGTGACCTCCACCTTACCAAGGTGACGCTCTACCGACTGAGCCATATCAGCACTGCATTGTCTAGAATAGCACAGAGGTATACTGTTGTCAACGAATAAAGCTAGATTCTAGTGGGGATATTTTTATAAAAGTATTAAGGATTAGAGGGTGGCTTAGGAGCGCTTGTTGATGTATAATTAGCGAGTGTTTTAAGGATAGGAATATTCGCATTGGAGGAAAATATGATAGAAATTTTGAAAGCGATTTTGTTTGGTATTATCGAAGGCATTACTGAATGGCTACCTATTAGTAGTACTGGACATATGATTTTACTTAATGAAGTTTTGACGCTTGACGTATCCGCTGAGTTTTACAGCATGTTCGAGGTAGTGATTCAGCTAGGCGCTATATTAGCAGTTGTTATCTTATTTTGGAGTAAGATATGGCCATTTGGCAAGAAAACAAATAATGCGCCACTTGCTAAGGCTGGGGTAGGAGCCTGGATTAAGAAAGACATTTTTGTATTGTGGTTTCATATCTTAGTGTCTACAATTCCTGCTGCAATCGTAGGAGTGTTATTTGATGATTGGATTGAAGAGCATTTCTATAATTTTACTACTGTAGCGATTATGCTTATTTTGTTTGGTATTCTTTTTATCGTAATCGAAACAGTTCACAAGAATAAGCCAGCTAAGATTAATTCAATCACTGAAATTGGTTATGATACCGCATTAATTATTGGTATCTTCCAGCTTATTGCAGCTGTATTCCCTGGAACTTCAAGATCAGGTGCTACAATTGTAGGCGCATTAATCATAGGTGTATCTAGAACAGTAGCAGCTGAATATACATTCTATCTTGCGATTCCAGCAATGGCAGGAGCAAGCCTACTTAAACTCTTAAAATTTGGCTTTGATTTTTCAGGCCTTGAACTTGCTATTTTAGGAGTAGGAATGATTGTAGCATTTTTAGTTTCTATGGTTGTAATCAAGTTCCTAATGGGCTACATCAAGAAGCATGACTTCAAGGTGTTTGGATATTATAGAATCGTGCTAGGCATCGCAGTATTAGCATGCGGTATAGCGGGATTGATTGGTTAACATAATTGATTTAAACTGGCAATGTTTTGCTGCGTAGGAAAGTGCGGAATACGACGAGAAAAAGTTAAATCAAGATTTTCGTCGTAAAGAAAGACCCGCAATATGTAACGACGGATAACATCAATTTACTTTATAGAGCCGTAAGGATATCATTTCATTCCTTACGGCTTTTTTATTGTCCGTTTATATAGATTTGATAAAGTTACAGTGTATGAGTGTGGATAGATATTATTAGAGAAGCACTTTAATGTAGCACCCATTTTTGTGGGTGAAATGGAGACTATTATGAGATTTAAAAAAATAGATCAATTACAAGTAGGAGATAAAGTTGGTGCTGACCTTTTAGATCTAGATAGCAGAATGATTGTATCTAAAGGGGCTACACTTACAGAACTTCTCATAAAAAGATTGAAAGAGCAGAATTTCAATGGACTCTATATTGATGATCCTATTTCGAGTGATATTCAGGTAAGACAGGTTGTAAATCCTAATTCACGAAATAAAGCCTTACAGTGTGTAAAGGATGAAAATGTCGATGCTGCAATTGATATAGCCAAAGAAATGGTTCAAAACATCCTAGAGAATGGGATAGAAGCAATCGATTTTGACTCGCTCAAAAATTATGATGACTATACATATGTTCATTCTGTAAATGTGGCTATTCTCTCGTCAATACTAGGGATGCTTTTGAACTTAGATGTTGAAGATATTGATAATCTTATGATAGCAGGACTCCTTCACGATTTAGGAAAGTATCAGATTCCTGTTGATATATTAAATAAGCAGGGACGACTAACTGAAGATGAGTATAAGCTTCTAAAGACGCATGCTCAGAAATCGTACGATCTTATCGAAGATAGAGGCGATATAAGTGACAAGGTAAAAAAGGCTGTTCTTTTGCACCATGAGAATATTGATGGTTCCGGTTATCCATTAGGATTGATTGGAGATAAGATTCCGATTCTTGCAAGAATCCTGCACGTGGCTGATACCTATGATGCATTGATATCAGATAGAGCATACAAGAAGGGATATACCCCTGCTGAGGCTGCTGAATATTTAATGGGAGCCAGTGGATTTATGTTTGATCAGGATGTAGTCTCTGTGTTCATAAAAAAGTATCCCATTTATCAGAAGGGCAAGGAACTGGTATTAAGCACTGGTGAAAAGGTAATCGTAATAGAAAATAGAGGGGAGCATATTTCCAGACCGATTGTAAGAGTGATTGAAACCGGAGAAGAGATAGATTTAAACGACAGGCAATATGTTAACGTGACAATTGATTCAGGCGATTTATGGGTTAAAAAAATGCAGTCTGAACGAGAAAAACAGCGAAACATAATGATGGGATTAGAAAAGCGTAAACACATTATGATTGTTGATGATATGAGGGTGAACAGAACTATTCTTCAATCGATACTTGAAGATAATTATGAGCTTGAAATCCTTTCTAATGGCGAAGCTGCAATCGCTGCTGTTGCTAAGAATCAAGAGTATGACCTTATTATTATGGATATTGAAATGCCAGGAATAAGCGGACTCGAGGCTACAAGAGAGATTAACGGGCTTACCGGAAATAAGATTCCTGTGCTTTTTGTTTCCTCTATCAGAGACAAGGAAACTGTAATCGAATGTAGAAATCTTCATGCAGCGGGATATGTGAGTAGACCTTATCAGGCAGGATATATTAAGACTGAAATAGAGCGTATTATTAACAGATCGTGGTGATTGCAGAGGATTAATATGATTTATTTATATGTAGTTTTTTTACTAGTTACGATTTCGACAATTGAATTGCTGGTTGTTCAAAAAGAATATACACATGAGCAACGGTTGCTTCCACTTATTCTAGGATTAATCTGCTTATATTATTTCTATCTGATAGTTGAAGATATTACTGGTGCAACGGATGTATTCAGACTATTAAAGTATCTATTACTGTTGAATGCTTCATATCTTATGGTCTATTACATCATGGATATATGCAATATTAAATTGCACTGGCTCATTAATCTCATAACGTTCAGCGGCTTAGGAATCGCTAATATCCTAGTAGTTGCTTTTATGGAGCGCATACAGCTGTTTAGATTCATTATTATTGGTAGCTCTGCTGTAGTTTTGCTGATTCCTACAATTGTTGCAACCAAGGAACTTGTACGGCGTAGCAAGATAAGGCGTATTCATAATGTATATAAGATTATGTATGCCGCAATGCTAAATCCGTTGCTAGCGGTTTTGCTGATTTTAATTACCTCCGCTCCGGAACGAATAGTTATGCCAGTTGCATTAATGATCTTTGTAACCGCCTTTTTGTATCTGATGATTACAGGACAGTTCTTTGAAACATATAAGTATGTTATGGAAGATTTGTTTAGGAATGTCACAGAAATGATGTTTATCTTCGATTCAAACTTTAGTTTTATCGATGCTACGGATTCTGCTAAAACAGTATTTGCAGACGCAGTAAAGGACATGGAAGAAAACAAAATGACCTTCCCGCAACGCATTAAAATGCTTGAATGGATTGAAAAAGGTGAAGAATCTTTAAAATATTCATATCACGGTAAATATTACAAAATAGTAGTAACTAAAGTTCATAGAAACAAAAATCTTAACGGCTATATTGTGACTGCTTCTGATATTTCATCAGAAATGGAAGCAATAGAAAATGCCAAAGAACAGACTAGGCTAAAGAGCGAGTTCTTAGCTAACATGAGTCATGAACTTAGAAGCCCTTTACACGCAATTATAGGGGGAAGTGACATTGTTCTTTCTAATGATGAATTGTCTGTTAAAAACAGAGTCATGGTTAATAATATTAGAAATGCGGGCAATACACTTCTTGAAATAGTTAATTCAATTCTTGATTATTCTAAGATAGAAGCAGGAAAATTAAAACTTGCAAAAGTATCATACAATGTTAAAGATTTGATGTGTACCAATGCAACTGCAAGCCTAATGCTCCTAAAGGATAGACCCGTGGACTTTCAGATTATAGCAGATGACAGTGTACCTAGAAATATGAGAGGGGACAAAAACCGTATACAGATTGTCCTTCAAAATATTATTAGTAATGCTATAAAGTATACTGAATCAGGCTACGTTGAAGTAAGAGTATCTGCAAGTAAGAAATCTGAAAAAGAGTGTATGCTTCGCATTGAGGTTGAAGATACCGGTATGGGAATGAGCCAGGAACAGATTGACAATGCATTTAAGAGGTATACTACATTCCAAAACGAGATAGCTGAAAGTACAGGAATAGGATTGTACCTTGTTAAAGAACTATGCGAGGCTATGGGTGGCTCTGTAGACCTTAAAAGTGAGGTGGGCAGAGGGTCAACCTTTACAATTACTGTTAAACAGGAAATTGAAGCGGGAACAGCATTCCAAGGATTTAAGCTAAATAAAAATATAGTTAATGAAGCTAAAGATGATAATATCAAGTCATTTAGTCCTAAATGGATTTATCCTACTACTAAAGTTTTGGTAGTGGATGATATGAAGGTAAACCGTGAAATCTTCATAGGAAAAACTACACCATTTGAGCTTTTGGTTAGCGAAGCAGGAAGCGGTAAAAAAGCAATTGATATGGTAAAAAATGAAACCTATGACCTTATTATCATGGATCAGATGATGCCTGAAATGGATGGTCTTGAGACCTCAGATATAATACACGAGTTTTCTAGTGTACCTATTGTTTTACTTACTGCAAACCTTTCTGACAATATGCTTAAGCAGTGTGAGATGCATGGCCTCAATGGATATCTTTCTAAACCGCTTAGCCTGCAACAGCTTGAAGATACGTTGATTAGAGTAATTCCTAAGGAACAGAGGAAGGAACCTTTATTGAATGAAAAAGAACAAAAATCACAGAGCTTTTCTGCTGGTGATCCGATGTACCAGGTAGTTCTTGAAGCGTTTGTAGAGGATGTAGAAGAGATATCCAAGCAGCTTAACCAACTGTTTGAAGATGGCGAGATAGCCACATTTAGAACCAAGGTCCATGGAATAAAGGGCTCAGCTCGTCAGATTGGACATGAGGAAATTGCTAATGAAGCGGAGATTTTTGAAATGGCCGCTAAGAGTGAACATATTGATTTTATAAGACGCTTCCTCGACTCATTCTTGCAAGACTTATCGATAGAGGTAGCAGAAGCTAAAAATGAATTATTGCTCATAAGCAAGTAAAATAAGCTAAAAAAAATTGCAACATTTTCGAGTGTTGCAATTTTTTTGCACTAAAATAAAACTATATTGAGAACAAATAACAATATAGTAGCTTCTTTTGATTAATTGAGCACAATCTATTGACATATATATAGGACGATAGTACTATTCAGAACGGTTCAGGAAACCAGAGAAAATTTTTAAGTTTTTTTAGAAGAGGTAAACATGAATACAAAGAGAAGAGGAATTTTATCTAAGAAATATCACAAAAGACTTTCGAACAACTCAATTAAGAAGACCTTGCGACATACTTTTGCAAGCCTAATCTTCGTTGCGATAGCATTAGTGCTGTTTTGTTTTGCTGGGCTTCAGGTTGTAAGTCATTTAAATAAGAGATTAGTAGATGGACCAATGGTGATTTCGGCTAAGCTTAATGCAATTAAAGCGGGCGTCGCTGAAACGGATGTACTTAACTATGATGCCATTATAGGAAACATAACTGCCGAGGAACTTGCAGGTGCAGCTGTAGTAAATATGGACAAAATACAAAATGGAATTGATGATTTAGAACAGACTATAGTTGAGTTTAATGATCCAATGCTTCTAACTACACTTGACTATGTTGCTGAATTAAAACATGCAGTAACTGATTATGGTGACTTTGGATTAGCGCTATGCAATCTTATAAGTGAAGGAAAGACTCAACGAGCTCAGGAAATCTTCAACCAGTACAAGAAAGTTGCAAACGGAGCGGTTGATGATAGCTACGCTAAAATAAATGAAATAGTCGAAACTAAAACTGCGACATATGCTGTTAGAATCAATGGAGTAATAGCTGCAATTGGAGTTATCTTACTGCTTATTTCAGCTTTATGTACTGTAACAGCTGTATTTATAGTCCGTAACTTATGTGCATTTTTAGATGGCTCATTAGATGAAATGCTTAATGCTTTAGAAAAAGTATCTGAAGGTGATTTGAATACAGAAATTAATCTTTCAGGTGATAATGAGTTTGTTCATTTAGCTGAAAATCTTTCGAATACTATTTCGAATATTAAGTTATATATTGAAAAAGAAAAAGTTGCATTGACTCTTATGGCTGAAAAAGATGTAACTGTTAATATTGAAGAAGAATTCTCTGGAGACTTTGCTCCTATGAGAGATGCAGTAAATGATATCTCAGCTAAATATAATGAATTCTTATTATCAACAAGAGATTCTGCAACTGATGTATCTGAAGCTGCTAATAATATGTCAAGTGCATCCCAGAACCTTGCTTCTGCATCAACACAGCAGGCTGCATCAGTTCAGGAGTTATTAGCAATCATAGAAGACTTAAATAGCAATGTTGAAAAAGTGGCTGCTGCGGCTCGTGCAATGTCTGATAATAGTTTAGAAGACAATAAGCAGCTTCTTGCAGGAAACGAGAAGATGAACGAATTAGTTGATGCTATGAAACATATTGAAAGCTCTTCTAAGATGATTTCTGGAATCGTAGATATGATTGAAGAGATTGCGCGTAAGACTTCAATGCTTTCATTGAATGCTTCTATTGAAGCAGCAAGAGCAGGAGAACAGGGTAAGGGATTTGCCGTTGTTGCTTCTGAAATTAGATCTTTAGCTGAGGCATCAACTGACGCAGTTCATAAGATTACTGAATTAGTTGATTCTAGCCTTGAGGCTGTATCAAAGGGTTCTATAATTGCAACAGACACAGCTGATCTTTTTGATAGCATTGTTTCAAGTGGTGAGGCACATGTTCAGATTACAAAGAATATTTCAGAGGATTGTAGTAACCAGTCTGATACTCTTCATTCAGTAATGTGTGGAGTACAAGAAATAGCTGCTACTGTAGAAAACAACTCACAGTTAGCTGAAGAAGTTTCTGCGATTAGTGAAACACTATTTAAGAATGCTCGTTTAATGACAGATGAATTGAATATGTTTAAGCTGTCAGAGGCAAGAGTTGTAAGAGCATAATATAAGAGGATGGGATTTAAATTATGCAGTATTTAGAAATAAAAGTAGGTAAGCAGTCATATGCAATTCCTGTAAAGGATGTAGTTTCAATTGAAGAAATGAAGGAAATATCTAATGTCCCGATGCCTTCTAAATATATTACAGGCATGGTTGTTATAAGAGATGAGGTTATTCAAGTATACGACATTGCTAATAGATTAGGTGTGACTGATTTAGATAAGTATGCTGACAAGAAATATGGCAACATGATTCTAGTAATTGAAAGTTTCAAAAAGCGCTATGCTATGGAAATAAATCTAGCTAAAGACATTATTGAATTAGATGGAGAACTTAACAAGGTTCCTGATTCAGTTGCTCATAGCGACAATGTTATCATGGGAATTATAAAGAAAGACAATGATATCGTTCCGGTAATAGATGTGCATAAGTTGATGCCAGTAAGACAGGAAGTAGCATAAATAAAGAGCAAATATAGCTTAATAGATTTAAACAAATGCCTTTAATAGAGCTCAGAATGAGTTCGGAATAAAGCCTTAAATAAGCCATAATAAAAGAAAGCTCCAGTGATTTTAAGCACTGGAGCTTATTTTTTTATTGTTGCCCTGCAGCCTGAGCAGCTAGTACAGCATTTACTCGCTGTTCATATTCTATCTGCTGCTGCTGAAGAAGGGCTTCCCATCCAGGAGTAGTAAAGAATATTTCATCATGCTGACAATGTCCTGTAGTATTGATTCTAGTACCTACCGCTAGAGGATCAATTTCATTAGTAATAACCTGTGAACCTTGCCATAATGATTCGTCCTCAACTGGATTAACTGTTACAACGCCGTCATACATGAAAGGACACTGATGGGCAGCTGGAAGGTTATCATAACCACAAACAGCACCCATATAGTGAACGTCACAGCTTTCTGTAGGAACATTGTTTTTATCAAATATTTCAGTATATAAATCGCCGTCACATAAACCAGGAACAGGAAGCTTACCAGATTTCTTACATACCTGCATTTTTACAATTCCTTCAGGCTCTGTAAATCCTGGATCAGGAAGCTCTTCATGCACCTGTCTCATTACTCTTGCAAACATCTTTTGAGGAAGCTGCTGTTCCTCGTTAGTAAGTGGATTGTTGTTGTCATATCCAGCCCAGGCTGTTGCTGTATAGTAAGGAGTAAACCCAGCAAACCATACGTCTACACCTGATGAAGTCGTACCAGTTTTACCAGCAATTGACATACCAGGGAATCTTGCATTTGTACCAGTACCGATTGTTACACAATCTTTCATGGCACTAGTAAGCAGGTATGCAGTTTGGGGTGATACTGTCTGCCTTACGGTAGGCTGCGTTGCATCAAGGATAATGTTACCTTCTGGATCCACAACAGTTGTGTACATCTTAGGCTCGATATAAACACCACCATTAGCAATAGAAGCATAGGCAGCATTTAATTCATAGTTTAGTACACCATCTGTGATACCACCAAGAGCAAGAGGCTGTCCGATATCTGAATAAATCATATCACCGATCAACTTGCTATCTACTAATGTAGAAATACCAAAATTCTGTAAGTAATTGTATCCAAGCTGTGGACTAATCTGAGTGATGGTCTTAACTGCGACTACGTTAAGTGACCAGTAAACACCATATCGTAAGTTACATAGTCCTTTGTATTCTTCACCATACCAGTTAGATACTGGTGTTCCGTTATAGTAATTAAATGGAGCGTCATTATATACTGTTGCAAGCGTCATGCCACATGAATCAATAGCAGGAGCGAAGGCTGCTAGAACCTTGAAGCAGGAACCTGGCTGTCTTGCTGCGTCTGTAGCACGGTTAAAGCCTCGACTTACTGTCTTGTCTCCACGACCACCAATCATTGCTACAATCTGGCCGGTATGCTGATTTTCAACAGTAAACGACATCTGAGGCTGAGGAGTAAGTGTAACTGATTCCGCTAAAATCTCATCGCCTTCCTCGAGCACAGCCTGCTGATATTCTTCAATCGCAGCATAGGCGTCTTCTTGAGAACGATATAGCATATTGAACTTACTGTTCTTTTGCCTAAAGAAACGTCTGAACATTTCGGTACTGTGGTTTTCAACACTGCCATCTTCCTTGGTTACAGAAAGCTTGTAGCTTAACTGCCAGTAGGTCTTAGCAGGGTAGTTTTCTTCATTAGCAAAAACTTCGTCACAGATTGCCTGAATCTTAGGATCCAGGGTTGAGTTAATGGTTAAACCGCTACTGTAAAGGAGTGTGTAAATTTCAGTTCTATTATAGCCTGCAGCAGCGAGGTCTCTTTCAAGCTGATCAGTTAAGGCATCTACGAAGTAGGTTGTAGGACCTTGATCGCTTAATACTTCATTGACCTGATTGATTCGTTCATAAGGATTATCAGCTAATGCAACCTTGTATTCAGATTCGGTAATAAATCCTTGTGAATACATTTCATCTAACACCATCTCACGACGCTCATTATTAGCTTCGGGGTGAAGAATAGGGTTGTAAGCTGAAGGGTTATTGGTAATTGAAGCTATAAGTGCACATTCAGAAAGGTTAAGCTCGGATACATCTTTATTGAAGTATCTTAAGCTTGCAGACTGAACACCTAAGGTGTTGTGACCTAAGTTAATGGTGTTAGCATAGTTTGTAAGAATTTCATCCTTGCTCATTACTTTTTCAAGTTGTACAGCAAGATACTGTTCTTGAACCTTACGCTTTATCTTCTCAATATTATTCTTTTCAGCTGCCCACTCTGTGAACACGTTGTTTTTTAGTAACTGCTGAGTGATTGTACTACCACCCTGAGCAAGACCACGTTTTTTGACAGCCATCATAGCTGCTCTCATAATGGCTTCAATATCGATACCATTATGTGCGTAAAAACGTTTGTCTTCGATAGCTACGAATGCATTCTTTAAATCCTCAGGTATTTTGTCTGATGATACCGGGATACGGTTCGCATTAGCTGCTACCAGCTTCTGAATCTGGTTACCTTCGCTGTCATAAACGAAACTTGAACGACCAGTGGGAGTAACCGTTATTTTCGAAATATCAGGAGCAGTAGATAGTATACTTTTAAATACACCTATTCCAAAAGAAGCTCCTACGATGCCGACACCGATGATTGCTACAAGCACAAACTCAAGCAACCACAAAAGAAGCTTTCTAGACCACTTGGGCCCGCGGGCATTTATTTCAGCCTGTCGCTTTTTAATGCCACTCTTTCCATAATTCATATTTGAGTCTCCTATATAAAAATAAGATTTTTACTAATAATCTGCATATGAGCATAGTTATATCAATTACATGATTATACCAAACAATCATAACAATTAAAAGTTTTCTTTCCTATATTAAATAAAGATTAAGATTGACAAGTTGAAGCTTACCCATCACCATATAAATATAATATTACGAATGTGAGATTGAAGATGAACGAACCTTACAGAGTGCTGGTGGCAGGTGGAGAGGCTGAAATAGAACTTAAAAAATCACGCTTCATAGCGCATGTGGCTCCAGTTACAAGCGAAGAAGAGGCAATGGCCTTTATCGATGAAATAAAAAAAGAATATTATGATGCAAGACATAATTGCTATGCTTATGTACTAGGAAAAGATGGTGACAAGGTTAAGTTTTCAGATGATGGTGAGCCGTCACAGACTGCGGGACTTCCTATGTACAATGTATTAAAGGAAACCAAGGTTAGAAATGTCTGCGTAGTCGTGACAAGATATTTTGGCGGCACGCTTTTAGGAGCAGGTCCTTTAGCCAGGATGTATGTTGATGCGACAAAAGAAGGACTTAACGCTTCTGTGATAGGTACGATGAAGTATGGAGTTGAGGGGGTAATCACAAGTGATTATCCGGATGGAGAGCGTATCAGAAGATTTCTTGAAAAAGAACAGATTATGATTGCAGATACCGTTTATACAGACAAGGTTAGTACTTATATCAGAACGGGATTTGAGCGATTTGAAAGTCTTTCTAGCGAGGTGGTTTCAATTACTTCAAACAGAGCATCCCTAGAGAGACTAAACGAAGCATATTTTCTGGAAAAAGAGTCTTAATATGTGTTGACATTATGCACTAAATAAAGCTATATTTAGTGAGGAAAAAAGCAATTCGAAAGGTGGTGGTTTTAATGTCTAATGATCATAAACAGTCAGACAGTCCTCTTCCCCCTACGGGAAATAAAATGAAAACCACTATCAGGAGATATTGCTATGGAAGAAATCTTAGAATTATTACAAACTAAGCAATACACAATTCTACGCCAGAAGTTAGTAGAACTTTACGACGCTGATATCGCTGCTATCATGGAACAGGTTCCGGAAGAGGATCTGCTTAAAATGTTCCGTATCCTGCCTAAGGATATGGCAGCAGATGTATTTGCTTATCTTGAAGTCGAACATCAGCAGATGATCATTACATCCCTTTCTGAAAAGGATGCGGCTAACATTATTAATAACATGATGGCCGATGATGCTGCCGATCTATTTGAGGAAATGCCTGCAACTGTAGTTAAGAAGTTACTTGCTGCAGCTAATCCCGAAACCCGTAGAGATATTAATCATCTTTTAAAATACCCTGAGTATTCAGCTGGTAGTATTATGACCGTGGAATACGTTGATTTAAAGGAAGACTTAAATGTCTCTCAGGCGCTAGAACGTATTCGCGCAGTCGGAGTGGATTCGGAAACCATTAATACATGTTATGTACTTGATAAAGGGCGTAAGCTTTTAGGTACAGTTACACTTAGACAACTTTTGCTAAATAAGCCTGATGTAGAGCTTACAGAGATTATGCATGAAAATGCTATTTCTGTTAACACTCTTATGGACCAGGAAGAGGTAGCAAGACAGTTCCAGAAATACGACTTTACCGCAATGCCTGTTGTAGATAACGAAAACAGACTTGTTGGTATTATCACAGTCGATGATATCGTCGATATCTTGACCGAAGAGGCTACAGAAGATATCGAAAAGATGGCCGCTATCGTGCCATCTGATAAACCATATATGAAAACTGGTGTATTTGAGACCTGGCGTAAGCGTATTCCATGGTTATTACTCCTCATGGTTTCAGCTACTTTTACAGGTGGAATCATTGGTAAGTTTGAAAGTGCTCTTCAGGCCTGTGCAGTACTGACTACATTCATTCCTATGATTATGGATACTGGTGGTAATGCCGGCGGACAGGCAAGCGTTACGATTATTCGTGGACTTTCACTTGAAGAAATTACGTTTAAGGACTGGTATCGTGTTCTTTGGAAGGAAACAAGAGTATCTCTTTTATGCGGTGTTACCCTCGCAATATGTAATTTCGGAAAGCTTATGCTGGTTGACAGGGTAACTGTTTCGGTTGCAATCGTTGTATGTTTAACACTAATCGTTGCAGTTTTTATCGCAAAGTTTATAGGCTGTACATTACCTTTAATTGTTAAACGTATAGGATTCGACCCCGCTGTTATGGCAAGCCCATTTATCACAACAATTGTGGATGCATTGTCGCTTATTGCATTCTTCCAGATAGCTAGTCGCTTCTTAGAATTATAAGTTAATAAATTAGTAAGTTTAGTGGTCTATACTTTTATTGGTATAGACCATTTTTATTATTGGAGATAATATGTTTACGACTATTGTGGTACTTCAGCTTATAGCAGTTTTGCTATGTCTGATAAGTCTTGGAAAACTTGCTAAGTTCAGAAGTGGATTAGATTCCAGATTCTTAATTTTAACCAATATAACTGTACTTATTTTTAGCTTTGGATATCTTTATGAGATTAACACTCATAACTATGATGTGGCGCTTGCATGCGTGCTTTTTGAGTACTTGGGATTGGTTTTTTCTGCAACTCTTTTAGCAAGATTTATCTGTGAGTATTGCAAAAAGGAAGTTCCGCACTGGTTTTGGAATGCGTACTATGCTTTTGATATATTTATTCTTTTTGCTTTAGCAACGAATCGTGTACATCATCTTTTCTATAAATCTATAGGATATGAAGGTGATGAGCGGTTTATGTATCTTACCTTTTCACATGGAATACTATATTGGATATTTATAGCGTCTGAATTACTGTTATACATTATGTGCCTTGCTTTCTTAATCAGAAGAAATCGCGTAATTGAGCGCAAGAGCGAGAAAATCAGGATATTAATGCTCATTTTGGTATCTTCAACTCCGTTTATTGTCTTACTGGCTGCGCCTAGCGGTCTTAAATCAGGATGGAGTCCGACTTCATTTATTACATCAGTATGCTTTGCTGCAATAGCCTATAACATAACACATTTTAAACATACAAACGTTGTGACAATGGCTGTGGCTTCGCTATATTCTAACCTTGAAAACGGAGTAATCATTTCTGATATCGAAGGCGGATTTTTGGAGTGTAATGAAGCGGCATATAAAATATTTCCAGAACTAAGACGTTACGAGGTAGGAACCTCTATTAGAAACTTAGGATATGATTTTGTGGTTTCAGGAAAAAATCCCAGGATTTTCCTTAATAATAGAATATATGGTTCTACGTCCACACCGCTAATTGAAGGTAAGAGACAGGTTGGCTTTATGGTATATATTGCAGACATCACTGATTACCAGCATAATCTCGATGAGCTTTCCCGTTTAAAAGACCTGGCTGACAACTCTAACCAAGCTAAAAGTACGTTCCTTGCTAACATGAGCCATGAAATAAGAACACCACTTAATGCAATCATTGGAATGGCCGAGCTTTCAGAGCGTGAAGATTCTTTTGCAAAAGTAAGAGAGTACATCGAACAGATTGAATCGGCAGGAAGGATGCTTCTTGATATAGTAACGGAAATTCTAGACTTCTCCAAGGCTGAATCTGGAAAGCTTGATATTCTTCCTATCGAATGTAATCCGCTTGAACTATTTAACGGCGTAATAAATGTTATAAACATGCGTATAGGTGATAAGCCGATAGACTTTAAGGTTGAAATTGATCCTTCGATTCCAAAGAGCATTACCGCTGATGATGTGCGTATAAGACAGGTATTGATTAATTTTTTAGGAAACGCTGAGAAGTTTACTAAGAAGGGTTACATTAAGCTCAAGGTGGCCAAAGAAAAGATGGACGATCCCGATAAAGCATTACTTAAATTCCAGGTTTCTGATACTGGAATAGGTATCGATAAAGACGACCTTCCTAAGCTCTTTAAAGCCTTCTCACAGGTAAAGGGCAAGGAAAACCGAAAGATTGTAGGCACAGGCTTGGGACTTGCTATTTCAGCTGAGCTTATCACACTTATGGGCGGGAAGTATAGTGTTGAAAGCGTATACGGCCAGGGAACTACGTTCTTTTTCGAGGTTCCGGTGGAAGTTAATGACTGGAAGCCATTGGCTGGTGAAGAATATCGAAGGGAAGTTATAGTTGATAAATATGATAACTTCTATCTTTTTGATATAGCTAAAGTAGATGATAGGAAGCGTACTAAGAATGGAGCTATCATCGTTGAGGAAAAGCAGTATCCGGGCAAGCAGGTTCTGGTTGTAGATGATAACCGTGTTAATGTTAAGGTTCTTGTGGCATTCTTAAAACAATTTGGAATCGAAGCAGACTCAGCATATTCTGGTGAAGAAGCAATCAGAAAATGTGATGAAAAAGCATATGATATGATATTTATGGATCATATGATGCCAGAGATGGATGGTATAGAGACTACTGTAGAAATTAGAAAATCCGATAAGGACTACAATAAAAAAGTGAAAATCATCGCGTGCACTGCTAACGCTCAAAAGAATCTAGGCGAGGTATTTATAAAAAACGGCATGGATGAATTTGTGACAAAGCCAGTTAAGATGGAAGTATTGGGAGCACTTTTAGAAAAGTACTTTGAATAAGATTAAAAGTAATATATTATCTTATTATTCCGTGGGATTATCTTCCGAATACAGTTAATGGTAGTTTCTTTCATTTTCTGATGGAGAAATATGGAAAAGAGAAAATAGTAGAATTAACTTACAGAACAAAGAGTTTTGATGAGTTTGTTTCGACTGATTATGATAAATTGTACCATGAATGGGTGTCGTATGTTATGGCAAATGAATACAATTGATCTGGTATGGGATACGTTCTATTAAGGTTACTAGAGTTTTCTAATATGAATAAAAAAAGGGGCTGTTCAGTATTTGCTTGGTCTGACAGCCCCTTTTGGTTGTTGTGTTCTTGTTCTTTAGCCTTTCTTGAAGCCTGCACGCTTACGTAGTGTAGGATCAAGAATCTTTTTACGGATACGAAGCTTTGTAGGAGTTACCTCTAACAATTCGTCTGTGTCGATGAAATCAAGAGCCTGCTCAAGACTTAAAATCTTAGGAGGTGAAAGTCTCAATGCATCATCGGCTGAAGAAGAACGTGTGTTAGTAAGCTGCTTCTTTTTACATACGTTAACTTCAATATCTTCAGACTTACCTGTCTGTCCGATAATCATACCGCCGTAAACCTTTTCACCTGCACCGATGAATAAGATACCACGCTCTTGCGCATTGAAGAGTCCGTATGTAACTGATTCACCTGACTCAAATGCGATGAGAGAGCCCTGGCTACGGTATGCGATGTCTCCCTTGTAAGGGCCATATCCATCAAACATTGTATTTAAGATACCGTTACCCTTTGTATCTGTCATGAAATCTCCACGGTATCCGATAAGTCCACGTGAAGGGATAGAGAATACTAAACGTGTGTAGCCGCCTACTGCGTGGCCCATTTCCTTGAGTTCGCCCTTTCTCATAGAAAGCTTTTCAATGATGGCACCTGAGTATTCTTCGGGAACATCGATGTATGCAAGTTCCATAGGCTCAAGCTTCTTGCCGTTTTCATCAGTCTTATATAAAACTTCTGCTTTAGATACCTGGAACTCGAAACCTTCACGACGCATGTTTTCAATAAGTACTGATAAGTGAAGCTCTCCACGTCCTGAAACCTTGAAACGATCTGTATCTTCAGTTTCCTCTACTCTTAATGAAACGTCTGTATTTAATTCTCTGAATAATCTTTCACGAATATGTCTTGATGTAACATACTTTCCTTCTAAGCCAGCTAGTGGAGAATCATTTACGATAAAGTCCATAGCGATTGTGGGCTCAGAAATCTTCTGGAAAGGAATAGGATTAGGTGCGTCAGGAGAGCAGAGTGTATCACCGATTTTAATGTCAGCAATACCTGAAATTGCTACGATTGAACCGATTCCTGCTTCCTTAACCTCAACCTTATTAAGTCCATCAAATTCATATAGCTTAGAAATCTTAACCTTTTTCTGCTTTTCTGGATCGTGGTGGTTAACGATGATAACTTCCTGGTTAGTCTTAAGTACACCGTTATCAACCTTACCTACACCGATACGACCTACATATTCATTGTAATCAATTGTACTGATAAGCATCTGAGCGCCTGCTTCAGGATCACCTTCAGGTGCGGGAATATAATCTAAAATTGTATCAAAAAGTGGAATCATGTCTGTTCCAGGAACATCAGGATCCATTGAAGCATGTCCAGCCTTAGCTGATGCAAATACGAAAGGACAGTCAAGCTGTTCATCTGTAGCATCAAGGTCCATAAGTAACTCTAATACTTCATCAATTACTTCATTAGGACGAGCTTCTGGTCTGTCAATTTTATTGACACATACAATAACTGGAAGCTTAAGCTCCATTGCCTTACGTAATACGAATTTTGTCTGAGGCATAGGACCTTCAAAGGCGTCAACTACTAAGATAACGCCGTTTACCATCTTGAGTACTCGCTCTACCTCACCACCAAAATCAGCATGGCCAGGAGTGTCAATGATGTTAATCTTTGTGTTCTTATATAAAATCGCTGTGTTCTTAGCTAAAATTGTGATACCACGTTCACGCTCGATGTCGTTAGAGTCCATTACTCTTTCAGCAACTTCCTGGTTCTCGCGGAAAACACCACTTTGCTTTAAAAGTTCATCTACTAAAGTGGTTTTACCGTGGTCAACGTGAGCTATGATTGCAACGTTTCTAATGTCTTCTCTTTTCTGAAGCATAAATACCTCTTTCTATATACTTAAAGTTCATAAACCAACGTTTGACATTTTATCACTCTGACATTAACCCTACAATATAAAAATGGCACAAAATATCGCGTAAAATAGGCATTCTTTAGTTATTTTTAAAATAATGGTTTCTGTATTGACAGCATCACTTTACAGTGCTAATATAACGGCAAGTAAATAAAGCACGGTAGAGGTTGCGTTTTTCATCAGTACACTCGTGTATGTGGCGGACACAGTTTAAGCGAGTTGAAAGGGAACGACGCCGAAAGGTTTTATCATCCGCTGGTAAAATTCTTGGGCATGCATTTAATAAGTGTATGACTGTCATCCTGTATGATTGCAGGGTGGGGCGCTATCAATTAGTTTGATTTAGATGGGCTGACCGGATTTTGTATTCGTTCAGCCTTTTTTGATAATCACGCCGTGTAAAACAACAACATCAAATGGAGGATTTTTCTAATGAACACACCTATTTTTACCGGCGCAGCTGTCGCCATTGTAACACCTATGAAGGCTAACGGAGAGGTTGACTTTAATAAGCTTGATGAGTTAATTGAGTTTCAGATTGCAGGCTCTACAGATGCAATCGTAGCCTGCGGTACAACTGGTGAAGCATCAACTCTTTCACACGAGGAACACATCAATGTAATCCGTCACACAGTTGAAAAGGTTAATAAGCGTGTACCCGTAATCGCTGGAACAGGCTCTAACAGCACTGAAACAGCAATCTATCTTTCTAAAGAAGCTGAAAAAGCAGGAGCAGATGCATTATTACTTGTAACTCCTTATTACAATAAAGCAACTCAGAAGGGCTTAATCGAGCACTTCGCAGTAACCGCCGATGCAGTAAGTATTCCTGTTATCCTTTATAATGTTCCATCTAGAACAGGCTGCAACATCTTACCAGCAACCGTTAAAAAGATTGCTGAGCGTAGCAAAAACGTAGTAGCTATTAAGGAAGCATCCGGTGATATTTCACAGGTTGCTATGCTTGCATCGATTATGCCTGAGGATTTTGCAATCTATTCAGGAAATGACGATCAGATCGTACCTATTCTTTCGCTCGGCGGCTTAGGCGTCATTTCGGTTCTAAGTAATGTAGCTCCCAAGCAGACTCATGATATTGTCGCTACATACCTTGCTGGAGATGTTAAGACAAGTTGCAAACTTCAGTTAGAAGCAATAGACTTAATTAAGAGCTTATTCTGTGAGGTAAATCCTATTCCTGTTAAGACTGCTCTTAACATTATGGGAATGGAAGCAGGTCCTTTACGTTTACCTCTTACAGAAATGGAAGCTTCTAATGCTGAAAGATTAAAGGAATCATTAATTAACTATGGCATCAAGGTTTCTGAACACCAGGTTATTAAGTTCAATGATCTTTCAAGAGATTAAGGGGAGTTTTTATGACACGTATTATTATGAATGGCTGTAATGGCCACATGGGTCAGGTTATCACGAATATCTGTGCAGCCGATCCCGACGTTGAAATTGTAGCAGGAATTGACGTTTCTGATCATATTACCACTAACACATATCCAGTTTTTACTGATATTACAAAGTGTGATGTTGAGGCTGATGCAGTTATCGACTTTTCATCTGTTAAAGCCTTCGATTCACTTATAGCTTTTTGCGACGCAAGAAAGCTTCCTTTAGTTTTATGTACTACAGGACTTTCAGAGGAGCAGTTAAGTAAGGCAAAAGAACAGTCGACTAGGACTGCCATCTTAAGATCAGCTAACATGTCACTTGGAATTAATCTTCTTATGAAGGTTTTAAAGGATGTTACCAAGGTTTTAGCTCCTGCAGGGTTTGATATAGAAATCGTTGAAAAGCATCACAATCAAAAACTTGATGCACCTTCTGGAACAGCACTTGCACTTGCTGATTCAATTAATGAAGAACTTGATAATGAATATAACTATACTTTTGACCGCTCGCAGGTTAGAAAAAAGCGAGAGAAAAAAGAAATCGGAATTTCTGCAGTTCGCGGTGGCTCAATTGTAGGTGAGCATGATATTATCTTTGCAGGAAACGATGAAGTAATAACAATTACTCATACCGCATATTCTAAATCACTATTTGCTAAGGGTGCAGTTGAAGCTGCTAAGTTTTTAAATGGTAAACCTGCAGGAATGTACGATATGAGTCAGGTAATTGGTTAAGGGAAAAGTAATGACATTCAGACCATGCATTGATATTCACAACGGACAGGTAAAACAAATAGTAGGTGCTAGCTTAAAAGATAAAGGAGACGAAGCCACCGAGAATTTTGTGGCGGCCTATGATGCTTCTTATTATGCAAGGCTTTATAAAGAGCATAATCTTAAGGGTGCTCATGTGATAATGCTAAACTCTAAGGATTCTGAGTATTACGAAGCCACTAAGGCGCAGGCTTTGCTTGCAATATCTGAGTATAAGGACTCTCTTCAAGTGGGCGGTGGCATTGACGATAAGAATGCTAAGTTTTTTATTGAAAATGGTGCAAGCCATGTGATTGTTACAAGTTATGTCTTTAAAGATGGTCTCATACAATATGAAAATTTGGATGCTCTTGTCAAAGCTGTCGGCAAGGAACACATAGTCCTTGATTTAAGTGCTGGCAAAAAGGATGGCGAATACGTCATCGTAACCGATCGCTGGCAAAAATATTCAGAGGTTAACATAACAGCAGAGCTGTTTATCCGGCTTAGCAGATACTGCGATGAATTTTTAGTACATGGCATAGATACAGAAGGTCTTAAAAAAGGTCCTGATATGAATCTTATAAAGATTTTGTCAGACGTTTCTAGTAAGGTTAACACTCCTATCACATATGCCGGAGGAATCGCTAATACTGATCACATTAAAATGATAGAAGAGATTAGCGGTGGCAAGCTTAATTTCACTATAGGCAGTGCGCTTGACATATTTGGTGGCGATTTAAGCTTTGAAAAGCTTTGTGAGAGATAGGTTTTGCGGGAGATAGGCGGCCTAAAGGGCATGGAAATGCATGGGAATGCATGGAAACATATGGAATATAAGGAAACATATGGAATATAAGGAAACGCGTAGGCATACGCGTTTTTTTTACTGCCTGGGAATAGGTGGAGCTGATATAGGCAGTAAGGAATGCTCGTTTAGTGAGAAATGATTAGCATGAGCGCATGAAAACGCGTAAGCATATGTGTATTTTACTGCTTGGAAAATGATAGAGATGATTAAGCAGTAAGAAATATGCTGGAAGTTGAAAATAAGGCAAGGAATTGTTTAGTTATGTTAACTATTCACTTGTTTGTTACTGCCTGATGATGGCTTAGGAGAAAGTAGGCAGTAGGACAATTTTGTTATGTAAACATGAATGCGAATCAACTACTGCTTAGGACACTCTCTGGCTGGAAGCGGCAGTAACTCCTAATAGTTTTCGACATCCAGGGCATGAATATTACTGCCTAATTACATATGAGGAATGGATAAGCAGTAAGCAAGAATTGATTTGGTTTACATAACACAAAGAGGATCGTTGTAATGCGCAAGCATATGTGTAATTTTACTGCCTTGAAAACGGTAGAGACACTGTAGGCAGTAATGAATGCTCGTTTAGTGAGAAATGATTAGCCGGAGAGCATGGAAACGCGCAAGCATATGTGTATTTTACTGCTTGGAAAATGATAGAGATGATTAAGCAGTAAGGAATATGCTGGAAGTTTAAAATAAGGGAAGAAATTGCTTGGTTATGTTAACCATTCGCTTACTTGTTACTGCCTGATGAAGGTATTGGAGGAAGTAGGCAGTAGGACAATTTTGTTATGTAAACATGAATGCGAATCAACTACTGCTTAGGACACTCTCTGGCTGGAAGCAGCAGTAGCTCCTAATAGTTTTCGACAACCAGGGCATGAATATTACTGCCTAATTACATATGAGGAATGGATAAGCAGTAAGCAAGAAATGGTTTGGTTTACATAACACAAAGAGAATCGTTGTAACGCGCAAGCCTACGTGTAATTTTACTGCCTTGAAAACGGTAGAGACACTATAGGCAGTAAGGAATGCTCGTTAGGTGAGAAATGATTAGCATGAGCGCATGGAAACGCGCAAGCCTACGTGTAATTTTACTGCTTGAGAAATGATAGAGATGATTAAGCAGTAAGGAATACGCTGGAAGTTTAAAATAAGGAAATGAAATGATATTAATTTATACAAATATAAAAGCCTCCGAATTATCGGAGGCTTTTAATTCTGTTTTGGTTTTCCATTTCCCCACACTTAATCAAAAAAACTTATTGCTAATTCTAAAAAAACTTACTGTTGTATAGCTATATATAGAAAAGGCACATCGTGATGCTGATTGTGCGTATAAGACGCTAAGAAGAGCGAATTATAACTTGGTTACGTTAACAGCCTGAGGACCCTTTGTTCCATCGATTACATCGAATTCTACAGAAGCGCCTTCTTCGAGTGACTTGAATCCTTCCATGTTTAATCCAGAGAAGTGAACGAAAACGTCCTTGCCTGATTCGTCACAGATAAATCCGTAACCTTTCTGGTTGTTGAACCACTTAACTGTACCTTTGTTCATTACCGATACCTCCAAAATAATGTACATCGGTGCTAAATCACCGATAGAAATAGACTACCATATTACTTTCCAAATGTAAAGCGCAAAAGAGGTGTCTTGACAAGAAAAACCCTAGGAATTTAAACTATATTCAGGTGTTTTAATTCACTTTGGAGGTGTGTGATGGAAGGGGAAAATCGACGCACAAAAATAATTGAAAAACTTAGTGAAAATACTAAGCCAGTTTCAGGTCGAAGTCTTGCTAAAGAGTTTAATGTAAGTCGTCAGATTATCGTAGGAGACATTGCTCTTATCAGGGCGCAGGGCATAAATATCGTCGCAACTAATTCAGGCTATATAATAGAAGAAATAAAGTCAGCAAAAAGTTCAAGCATTAGAATTAAGCATAGACCCGAGGATTTTTTTGATGTCTTATGCACTATCGTTGATGAGGGTGCTTCTATTGCAGAACTATACATAGAACATGATGTGTACGGTGTTGTAAGCACCAAAGTGGATGTTAAAAGCCGTGCTGATGCTAGACTACTTACTGAGCGGACATTTGAAAGCTCACACGCTCCACTATACGCACTAACAGGAAATGTATATTTCCTAAAAGTTGAAGCCATATCTGATGTCGTGCTTATCCGAGTTCAAAGAGCACTACATGAAAAGGGATACATTTCTAGATAATGCTTATTTAGGCCAAAGAAGAGATATTGAACAAGAAACTGCATTCCAAAACATTAAATGCGATTTCAATCTATAATCTACTTTCGAAAACCAAGGTGTATTTCAAACCTGGCTAATCTGGCTCTATTATTATTAAAGGTTGACACTATGAAAAAAGACTATAATAGTGACAAGGTTGCCATATTCTTGAAATTCTGATAAAATGAATAAGTTGACTATGTTTTGAATCAAAATTTCATGTAAGAGGACACAATGTCTAGGAAACGCAGAAAGATAAAAAAGCACTATACGATATCTGTAACATCGGATTATGCTCCAGATTCAACAAAATATTATCGTTCAAGATTCAATCTGTTTAATGTTATGTACAGAACAATGTTTCTAGTTGTATTGCTAGGAGTTGCGCTTACTGCATTTGAATTTTATGAGCTAAATGTTATGGGAGATAAGCTCTCATCATTTAAGAGTATTATTTATGAACAGGAACAGATGATTAAGACACTTGGAGATGAAAAGGCCGAGCTTGCCAGTCAGAACCAGGTTCTAAATAACACTGTAGCCATGAATCTTGAAAAAGAAGCTGAAATTCAGGCTGTAGATGCTGAAAAGCATCTTCCCACAAGCTTTCCATTAACTGGTTCAGCTACTATTGCTGATCCTGCTGTTTTTTTTGCCGAAGAAATGGATGCCACTACAGCGTACTTTGAAGCAATTCTTGCGCAAAAAGAAAAGGAAAACGCTGAGGAGACTCAGACCGATCCACTTACGCTTTTTGTAATGTCTGAAGTATCAGACGTAGTTGCTGCAGCTGATGGTAAGGTTATTGCCATTGTAGATGATCCTGTATATAAAAATAGTGTAATGATAGACCACGAAAATGGTTACATTACTATTTATAAAAATATTGCCGATCCTAAAGTTTTTGTCGGTGATGAAGTAGTCAGAGGCGCAATAATTTTTGTTGGTGGCGATGACAACAATTACTTGGGTTACCAGATCACATACGAAGGTCAGTATGTTGATCCAATGCACATTATAGCTATTAATGGCTAGGAGGTTATGATATGGGTAAGAGAGCAGAAGAGTACGTTTCTAACAGAGTGAACACAGTAATCGGCAAGGGAAGCGAGTTTGAGGGAACCATCAAAACTCATGAAACATTCCGTGTTGAGGGAAAAGTAAAAGGAAACATTATTTCTGAAGGTACATTAATTATTGGAAATACAGGATATGTAGATGGAATCATTGAAACCGTTAACATTACTGTAGGCGGTGAGACTCATGGCAAGATTCATGCAACTGGACGTATTGAAGTAAATGCAGGTGGTAAGGTCTTCGGAGATATTAAGACAGGAAGTCTTATTGTTGATGACAAAGCCATTTTCCAGGGAACATGTATTATGTTAGATGATCTTAAAGCTAGCGAGTCATAAAGATATAACTGAAGGGCTGAGCTTAGATAAGTATGAACATAGATCATAGCAAAAGAACTGAGCTTTGATACATATTTATTATATAAATGAATGATTGATTATAAACTGTAAAAACTGCGGTGCGTTGCATCGCAGTTTTTAAGTTTCATTATTTGAATTGAACGTAGAAAAGTCACCCTTTACGGGTGACTTTATACTTTACGTTTGTTTTGTTAGTGTACGAATTATTTCTTCATGCGTCCGAATACCATGTCGTATCCATCGTTACCATAGTTAAGTGAACGATTAACACGGCTGATTGTAGCAGTTGAAGCTCCGGTCTTTTCTGCTATTTCAAGATAGGTCTTGCCGGCCTTTAACATTGCGGCAACTTCAAAACGCTGTGAAAGCGACAATAATTCGTTTACTGTACAAAGGTCTTCGAAAAAGCTGTAGCATTCATCACGGTTTTCAAGGCATAGAATACCGTCAAATAGCTGATCAACTGTCTCTGTTTTAAGTTTTTTGTTCATTACATGAACCCCCTAGTCAGAAAACTGAATCATTAATTCATTAGTATTTTATCATACTAAAGTTTTAAAGTAAAGCACCAAAAATTCTATTACAAGGGGACGTGGATGATTAATCAAGGATTGTTGTTAAGAGTAGAATAAATCCAGCAATTAATGCTAGAGTATATTAAGAAAAAATAGATGGTATCCCTTAGATTAATTTAGATGAAGAATCACAGGGGCAATGTATGGACGTGTAAGTACTACTTTATGTTTGTCCTACACTTGTGAAGTAGTTTTAAATACCGTATAATATGGTTTAAACATTCCAAGCGGAGGTATGGCAATGACCATTGATACAGAGGATTTGCTCAAGAGTATTTCTCTAAGCTTTAGCAAAATGACATATATAAGACCAGATGATATTCCTAATATCGATTTATATATGGACCAGGTTACTACATTCTTAGATGAACATCTAAAAGCCACTACCAGAATAAAAACAGATGACAAACTCATGACTAAAACCATGATTAATAACTATGCTAAAAATGATGTTATTCCTCCTCCTGAAAAGAAGAAATATAATCGTGAACACATCTTGCTTCTTATAATGATATATTATTACAAAAGCTTTCTTCAGATAAGTGATATCAAGGAACTATTAGACCCAATATCAGACGTGTTCTTTGGCAAGGAAGGCTACGGAATTGAAGAAGTTTATAATGAGATTTTTTCTAATAAATACGATCAGCTTGGAAAAATAACTGAGGACGTTATCCATGATTACGAAGAGGCTATGAAGACCTTTTCAGAAGCGCCGGGAAACAGTCAGGAATACCTTAAATTATTTGCTTTTGTGTGTAATTTAGGGTGCGAGGTTTTCGTTAAGAAACTGTTAATAGAGAAAATAGTAGACTCTATTAAAGAGCACAAAAAACTCGAAGTAAATAAGTATGATATTCCGTTTGACAAAAAGGCTGAGAAAGAGGCTTTGAAAGCTGAAAAAGAGGCACACAGAGCTGAAAAGGAAGCTGCGAAATTCGAAAAATAAATTGTCGTTCGGAGGATGGTACGAAAGGATGACAGTATGGAAATTCAGGATTTAAGAGATCATGGTTTTAACGTAGACGAAGCTATGGAGCTTTGTATTGATGACGAGGATATTTATAGAGAGGTTCTCGAAGCTGCCTACGAAGAAGGCCGCGAAAAAGTTGTGTTAATGAGAGAAGTATTCGAGGCAGGAGACTTTGACAGATACATAATCGAAGCTCATGGTTTAAAAAACGCTGCTAAGCAGATTGGAGCAGACGAGCTTTCAGAGCTTGCTAAGGCTTCTGAGCTAGACGGCAAGGCTGGAAACATTGATGCAGTCAAGGCTAGACACGAGGAACTCCTTACAATGTATGAAGAGGTTGTTGATATTTTATCAGAACTATTTTAAACAGATAAATCATTAGAGATTACTAGAAATCAGGCTAGTGATAGCCTGATTTCTTGGTACAGAAAATGTGATGCCGGGAACGAAGCTTTCGGTGTCTTTTTTTGTCATTTTTATTAAAAAAGGAAAAACGTATTTCTGGATGATTCAAGCCACTCATCTTTGATTTGTTATACTGCTGCCTGTAGCGATAAAGTCTATGATGAAAACATGACGTAGCATGAACTTATGTCAAATGATTTGTAGTAAACGGCAAAAGAAAGGAAACTGCCTAGGTTATGCAGTCAAGAGTAAGCTTATATCTAATGGAAAAGCAGTAAACTATTGACAGATTAGGGCGCTATACATATCCTTTTAATATAGATTTTGAAAGGGGCATGGCAATGGAAAACGAAAACATGAATCCAAATGGCGAGGGAAATATGCCTGAAGATAATAGAGTGGAAGAAAATAGTACAGATGCGAACAAGGCTGAAACCGTGAAAGCTGAAACTAAGAAGACTGAGGCTGAAAAGGCTGAAACTGCTGCTACAGAAGCAGGCGAAACTGAGAAGGCAGTCTTAAAGTGTCCATACTGTGATGGAACTGAGATGATTGAAGCTTATCAGGGTGGATATGCTCACATTTATGCGATAGACAGTTCTCTTCGCGGAAGCTCGCTTTATCATCTTATATGCAGGGATTGCGGTACTATCGTAAGAAGCTTTGTAAAGGATCCTGAGCTTTTTGTAAAGTCTAAGTTTAGGAGAAAGAAAGCTTCACATTATACTAAGCGAATTACCGATTATGTATAAATCCTGACAAAAGAAAAATAATACAAATCCTCTTTGCTGGACAGTGTTTGCTTCAGTAAGGAGGATTTTTTATGCAAAAGAAAATTTAACACTTTAAAACAGCACAGTAATAGTGTATAATCCATTATTAGCAAAGTAAACGGAGGATTATGATGAAAGAGAAAGGAATTGAGATAAGATGGCATGGCCGTGGTGGCCAGGGCGCTAAATCTGCTGCACTACTACTTGCAGACGTTGCTTTCAAGACTGGAGCTTATGTCCAGGGATTCCCTGAATATGGTCCAGAAAGAATGGGAGCACCTATTACAGCATATAACAGAATCAGCAGCAAAGAGATTAGAGTACATTCTAATATATACACTCCCGACTTAGTAGTTGTTGTAGATGAGACGCTACTTACTGCAGTTGATGTAACAAAGGGACTAAAAGAGGACGGAGCTATTATTGTAAATACACCTAAAAGCTCAGAAGAGATTAAGCCATTTCTAAACGGATACAAGGGCAAGGTAGTTACTGTTGATGCTAGGAAAATTTCAGTAGAGGCTCTAGGTAAGTACTTTCCTAACAGTCCTATGCTTGCGGCAGCAGTTGCTGTAGGAGAGGTTATGGATACTGATTTATTTATAAGTGAGATGCGAGCTTCTTATGAGCATAAATTTGCTAAGAAGCCCGAAGTAATAGATGGAAATATGAAGGCGCTTACTCTTACACTAGAAGCGTTATCTAAATAAGGCTATAGGAAGGAATTGTTAAAATGAGAACTGATGTTACAAAGATTAATGAGCAGTCCGCATACAATGAGCTTACTGAAGGTCTTATGATGTTTGCGGCAGCAACTAGCAAAAACTTCAATACAGGTGAATGGCGTACTAACACACCAGTATTTGATGCTACAAAGTGTAAGCAGTGCTTACTATGCGCACCAGTGTGCCCAGATAGCGCTATTCCGGTAAAGGATTCAAAGCGCGCTGAATTTGATTATGACCATTGTAAGGGCTGTGGAATATGCGTTAAGGCATGTCCATTTGGAGCTCTTTCAATGAGAGAAGGACAGTAGGAGGGATTAAAATGGCTAGAAAAGATCGTATGTCAGGAAACGAAGCAGTAGCTTATGCAATCCGCCAGATTAACCCGGATGTAATGCCTGCTTTCCCTATAACACCATCTACAGAAATTCCGCAGATGGTATCAACTTATATTGCTAATGGACAGTGTGATACCGAGTTTATCCCTGTAGAAAGCGAACACTCTTCGATGAGTGCAACAATTGGTGCTGAGGCAGCAGGTGCCAGAAGTTTAACTGCAACATCATCAGCAGGTCTTGCCCTTATGTGGGAGGAATTATTGCTTGCAGCTTCTAACAGAATGCCATGCGTACTTGCACTTGTAAACCGTACACTTTCTGGTCCTATCAATATTAACTGCGACCACTCTGATAGTATGGGCGCAAGAGATACAGGCTGGATTCAGATTTACGCTGAAAACAACCAGGAAGCGTATGATAATTTTATACAGGCTTATCCTATTGCCGAGGATAAGCGTGTGCATCTTCCTGTAATGATGTGTCAGGATGGTTTCATAACAAGCCACGCTGTAGAAAATATTATGCTTGAAGAAGATGCAATGGTTAAAGAATTTGTAGGACAGTATGAACCCGAAGAATTCTTATTAAACCCTGGCAAGCCCATTGCAGTAGGACCTTATTCCATCAGTAACTACGCCATGGAAGCTAGATACAATCAGGAGCTTGCTATGGAGCAGGCCAAAGAAGTGATTGTCGAAGTAGCTAAAAAATACAAAGAGCTTACAGGTCGTGGATTTGAATTATTCGAAGAATACAAAACAGAGGATGCTGATTACATCATGTTAATCATGGGCTCGGCAGCAGGTACTGCGAAGCAAGCAGTAGATGATCTACGCGAAAAGGGTATGAAGGTAGGCGTACTTAAATTACGAGTATTTAGACCTTTCCCTGCTGATGAAATTGCTAATGCTCTAAAGAACTGCAAGGCAGTAGCTATTATGGATCGTACTGAAAGCTACAACGGCCATGGTGGTCCTTTAGCAAGTGAAGTTCTTGCCGGTTTATATAGAAACAAGGTAAATATTGAAACTGTTGCATATACATATGGTCTTGCTGGCCGTGACTTTACAATTGAAACTGCTTATGAATTATTTAATGAGCTAGAGGATGTTGTAAAAAATGGCAAGAAGGTTAAACAGCATAGATATATCGGACTTAGAACGGGGGACAAATAAATGGCAGGATATAATCTTAAAGAGGTAATGAACAAGCCTGAGCGTTTAGCACCCGGACATCGTATGTGTGCTGGCTGTGGCGCAACAATAGGCGTAAGAGCAGTACTTAGAGCTCTTCATGAAGGCGATTATGCAGTTATAGGTAATGCTACTGGATGTCTTGAAGTATCTACTTATATGTATCCATATACAGCTTGGGAAGATAGCTACATCCACAATGCATTTGAAAATGCAGGAGCAACACTTAGTGGCGTTGAAACTGCTTATAAAGCATTAAAGAAGCGTGGAAAACTTCCCGCTGATGCTAATTTCAAATTCATCACATTTGGTGGTGATGGTGGTACATATGATATCGGATTTCAGTCATTATCAGGCGCGATGGAACGTGGTCATGACATGGTATACGTATGTTATGACAATGGAGCTTACATGAATACTGGTATTCAGCGTTCTTCGGCCACACCTATGTACGCAGATACTACTACAACGCCAGTAGGAACTCAGTCTAATGGAAAGATGCAAAACCGCAAGGACCTTGCAAGCATCATTGCAGATCATGATGTGCCCTATGTTGCTCAGACGACATTTACTAAGGATTTCAAAGACATTCATATTAAGTCTGAAAAGGCAATTTATACAGAAGGCGCATCGTTCCTTAACATTATGACTCCTTGTCCTCGCGGATGGAGATACGAAACCGCAGATATTATGCGTATATGCCAGCTTGCTGTAGATACCTGCTACTGGCCTTTATTCGAAGTGGATCATGGTAAATGGACACTAAACTATACTCCTAAGAATAAGCTTCCTATCGAAGACTTCTTACGTGAACAGGGTCGTTTCAAGCATCTATTTAAACCTGGCAACGAGGATTTGATAGCCCAGTTCCAGGCTGAAGTAGACAGAAGATGGGAAGATTTACAGTATAAGTGTGCAAGATAATTAGGGGGAGAATAATATATGTCATCAGATAGACTTTTTACTAACAAATCGATTATTTCCTGGCTCCAGTATTTTAGTGACAATACAGAAGTTGATTTAGAGCATGTTAAGCTTTTAGACATTACACGTAAAAATAAGAATATTATTCCTACAGTAGAGGCTCATAGATGTGTTCTTGTCTTTACTGAAGCAGGGCACCCAGACATCTTCTACCGCATGTATAACGCCGGTTTAGGTGAATGCAAGGTTATCTACAACGAAGGTAGTGAGCCTAGCGGTGAAATCAAGGAAAGCTTGGTTGCTAACATGATTGACAGAGGCATCAATGCTTCTGCAGGCATGCTTATCCTAAATCCTAATGCTCGTACTACCGTTAAATTTGGTATGGATAACAGTGTATTCACTCCTGGTTCAGTTAAGTATGTAGGAAGCGAAATAAGAGCTATTTTGCTTTCTAAAATGCAGATTGAAGAAGGCAAGAATATCTGTGTAATTAGTGGGGAATCTATCGTAATTGAATCCGCTATTCTTGATGGAGAGGGTACAATCATTGCGGTTGAATACAGCAACAAAGATAGAGAAGCTTTAGAGGAAAATATAGAACAGTTTGGTCTTCAAAACGTAGAAATTGTTGATCACGTAGGTGAAGATACCATGAAAAATCTTCCGGTTCCAGATGTTACCATGTTAGTTGCATCTGCAAGCATGGAACAGGAGATGAAGTACATGCTTTCTATTAACCCCAACATGGAATTTGTAATCTACACTCTTGATTTTGTAACTGCAGGTTCTATCCCTAAAATGTTTAGTGAAATGGGACTTGCTGATCCTGAGGTCATCCAGATTACCGTTTCAAAGCTAACTGGTAAGCATACCTATGATACCCAGCCCGCACCATGGATTATTACTAGTAGATAGTGAAGTAGGAATTAGCGTGGATCTGTGGATGAATAAGGTCGAATAAGGTCAATTAAGGTCAATTAAGGCCGCTCTTGGTCTGATTTTTATCTGTTTTTTGTCCTTTTAGGGCTAAATAGAGTGTCGTAGTCCTTCAAATATGCACGGACTAATTATTTTGAAGGCAAAAGAACAGTGATTTCTCAGATTGATACATTCAGAAAAATATAATGTGAAGAATCTGAAGGTAGCTATGGACAAAATGAGGGCCTTTTTCTAAGGTATATGCATTCAATAATCTTAGTTATGAATAAGTTGATGGTAATTAAGTTGATATAAGCATTAATAATGCAATCAAGAAAGTAAAAAGAACTGGTCCTGAATGAAGAAACGATAATAAGAACTGGTCTTGAAAGAAAGAACGATAAAAAGAACTGGTCTTGAATGAAGAAACGATAAAAAGACGAAAATCGATGGTTAGCGATTTTCGTCTTTCTATTTAGTGCAATATTGAATAAACGAATTTTTTTTTAAAATAAGTTTACAAAAATTAAAAAAACACTTTGAACTAGAGGTTTTCACTATTTTCTATAATTAGTTTTCACTATTTTCTATAATTAGTTTTCACTATTTTCTATAATTAGTTTTCACTATTTTCTATAATTGGTTTTCACTATTTTCTATAATTAGTTTTCACTATTTTCTATAATCAGTTTTCACTATTTTGTATAATTTGTTTCCATTATTTTATATACTTTTTCAAAGGCGGGCTTAGGCTCGTAATCTTTGTCAAAGAGACGGGAATTAGTGGTATCACCTTCTCGGTAATGGTCTACTAAGCCAAAGAGTGTGACATTTGTGATGTTAGCTGGACCACCACCTGCTGTGTCAAGAGTTGAGAGCATATAGAAAATCTGACCGTATTTTTTGGCCTGCTTTTCAAAAGAAGCTTCGTCCTCTTTGTCAACTGAAATTGAAAACTCAGTAAGCTGTAATTCAAGGCCTAATTCAGCGTACTTTCTAATTGCGTTTTCGATGGCGGTATTGCTAGGATAATCAAGACCATAGTAGCCCTGCATTCCGATTCCATCGATGAGTCCCTTTTCCTTTAAATACTCTGCTAGAGCATAGATACCAGCTAATTTCTGATCTTGGAAGGTATTAAAGTCATTGTAGAAAAGCTTTACATCGGGGTCAGCATACTCTCTTGCATAGGTAAACGCCATCTCAACGTAATCAGGTCCGATGGTTTCATACCAGGGGTTTGGATCGTTATTTAGCTTGGTACGGCACTTAAAAAAACTATTCTTGTCAGCACTGTCTGGATCTACCGCTTCATTTACAACATCCCAACAGTAAATAACACCGGGATATTCTGTCTGAACGTGAGTAAGAAGCTGTCTTATGTAGCTCTCCATTCTAGTTAACATAACTTCCTTGCTGACATAATCATTCTTTTCATCATAACCTTCTCTAAAGAACCACTCAGGGGCCTGAGTATGCCATACAAGAGTGTGTCCACGCATCTTCATGCCATTTTCCTGACACCACTTGAGTGTGGGGTCTATTGAGGCAAAAGAAAGTGCAGGCTCCTCGCTACCATTAGCAAGGTTATCTATTGATGCTTTCTGGTCAAGAATGTAGCAGCTCTTCATAAGATTTGTCATAGTAACACTGTTAAAATGCTTGCTTGCAAGCTCCATGTATTCAGGAATATTCAATGTCTGATTTTCAAGGGAGCTTCCGTTGATGCCTACTCCAAGTGAAAAATAGTTAGAGCATAGGTCTTTGAGCGCTGCATCATATGAAGCAACTTCCTGTTCTTTTGCCTCAGTAGATGAAACGGATTCATCTATAGAGGATGCTGTTGGAACTGATTCCTCGATAGAAGCGACAGCTTCGGCGCTAGAAACCGAAACTTCGACACTTGCTGGAGCCTTACCGCAGGCAGCAAGCATAGATAGGGTGATAATCCCTACCAAAAGATACATTTTTTTCATTTTCTCTCTCCTAATCCATATATATTGCCTAAGCCAGCACAAGGTACTTGTACTGTAGCTTAGATAGGGCGAATTGTATTAACCTCGCCATTTCGAAGTACTATTTTAAATCCCGCAGAATCTTTTACGATTAATCCTGCCTCATCATCTATACCGATTACTGTAGCAGTTTTTGTAACATCGCCTTCGATATAGCTGATGTCTAATCCCGCAAGAAGTGAATGGGTTCTAAAATAATCAAGGTAGGTAACGTCTGTAAGCTTTCTGATTTCTTCATCAAGATATGAAATAATCCGTGCTACAAGCTCATTCCTTGACACACTTGAATCTTTAGAGATTGATCCCGCACGGTTAGAAATGTCATCGGGAAAATCTTCTGTTGAGATATTTATTCCTATACCTACAACTATTGAACCCATATTTAGAACCTGACCGGTTACAGCCTCGGCTAATATGCCACATACTTTTCTCGAGCCTACGTAAATATCATTGACCCATTTGATGGAGGGTGTGACGTGATAGAGCTCTTCAATTGCTTTAGCTACACATACGCCGGCTTTAGTGGTTACATGTGTGGCCAAAGAAATGCCTTCGCTAGGTGTAAAAGTATAGGTAAAGTAAACGCCAGTGTTAGATGGCGAATAAAAAGAACGGCCGCTTCGCCCGCGACCAGCGGTTTGTCTGTCGGCTACGTATAGGGCATGACCTAGGTTTTCGTTAGTGACTTTTCTTTTGGCTTCATTATTAGTTGAGTCAATTTCGTCATAAACAAAGATAGGAAGGTCCTTTAAATTAAAAGAAAGAGAGGAGCGGATAGCGTCCTCTCTAAGTAAATCTAAATTGTTCATAATTACATGTTCTTTTCAAACCATTCTTTGTCGAGCTTTCCGGTTGCGATGGTGTCGCGCACCCAAAGCTTAAGTGATTCGATGGTTGATGATATTTTGTTAAGCTCGTTCTGAATAGCGATGAAATCTTTTACTTCATCTTCAGAGATAACACCATCTACGGTAATCTCAATAAAACGATTCTTAGCTTCTTCCAAAGCGTTTAATGAAGCTAATGTTTCTAGAGTAATCTGTGATAAATCCTTGAATTTAATTTCGGGAACGTACTTTTCTCCGATAGGACACTGATGAGAACAGAAATAATTGCAAAGCGTTGAAACCTTGTAAGCTTCCTGCATTGCGAGTACTTCATCAGGATGTGGTAAGGATTTTTCACTCTCGATTTTTTCAATTCTTTCAGCTGAAACAAAAATCATAGCGTCCTCAGCCTTTTCTCTTGTAAGTCCAGCTTCCTCTCGACTAAGCTGATAGATGTTCTTATTTTCTCTGATAGATTTTTTGCCCATTTTTCACCTCTTGATTCGTCATTCTCAGTAAATCATTTAGATTATACAGTATGATAAGCGCTTTGTCGAATGAAATGTTGTTAGGCACTGCGGATGCATTATTAATAATAATGTATGGAATGCGTTATTTATAAAAAAGATTTGTATTTTTTTGCAAAATAGTGTTGACTTTAGATGCTCCGTCTGATAGTATACATCTTGCGTGTTACGAAACACAGCGGTTCGCGGAAATGTCGGAATTGGCAGACGAGCAAGACTAAGGATCTTGTGGCAGCAATGTCGTGAGGGTTCAAGTCCCTTTTTCCGCACTGAATAGAAATCCCGAAAACTTTGATGTTTTCGGGATTTTTTTTGTGCATGAAAATCGCCTCCTTAGCGCCAGAGCCGAAGGAGGTGGCGAATACGGCGCTGAAAGGGAAAATGCGGAATAGCGCCGTAAAGCAAGAAGGCAAATACGGCGCTGGGAGAAAAAATGCGGAATAGCGCCGTAAAGAAAGAAGGTGAATACGGCGCTGGAAGGAGAAATGCGGAACAGCGCCGTAAAGAAAGAAGGCGAATACGGCGCTGGGAGAAGAAAGCTGGGAAATCCGCGTAAAGCGAGCAATCTAATACAGCGCAAACCGGGAAATAGTGAGAATTCGTCGTAAACTGGGGATTGATATGATAGAATGGAGCGAGGAGGGTATAGAAATGGGAAAACAATTAGTTATTTATACAAGAGAGCCTAGTAAGGAATTATATTATGATCCGAGGCTTGCATATAGTATGCATCTTGCATATGTAGAGGATGGAAAGGCGATTGCATTTAACCATAATTCAGGTGTGTTTTTTGCTAAGGCTACAGAAAATGAGGATGGATCACTTAATCCTAAAAGCTTGATTAAGCCAATTGTGATTAAGGAAAATGAAACATTTATAGTAGTAGCAACAAGAATAGCAGGAGATGGCGAGGCTGATTACGAAGATACAGATAAGCTACTAGTAGCAACCACAAAAGACTTTATTCATTACGAAGAACTACCTATGAGTAATAAATATAGAGAGATATACGAAGAACTAACTGCAAGCAAAGCATGTAGAAACGCAACCGAAGAGCTTCCTGCAAGCAAAGCATGTAGTAACGTAACCGAAGAACTTCCTATAAACAAAGCTTGCAGTGATGCATACGCTGAGCTTCCTACAAGCAAAGCTTGCGTGGCATCACCTACAGACACCGCTTCTGGCGCAGCTTGTGGACAATCACAAGCTTCTACGGCATGCCCGGTTGATTTTTCGGGGATAGTTGGTGGTGTATTTTCGCAGATAATAGAGGTTCCTGATGAGGTGATGGACTACCTTAAAAAGAAACTCTGTCCTATGAAGGTTCAGTCGGATGGACCGATATTTAACAATCCAATTGCCATAAATAGAGCTGACCCGGATGTGTACATATACAATGGAAAATACTATTACATTGCTACAAACGATGCAGACGAAAATCATACTCTTTATGTAAGAGAGGCCGATAGACTTGAGGATATTCCTACGGCCAAAGAACATCTTATCTTAGATTCTGATATGTATGAGGATATTAAGGGACTTTTATGGGCTCCGGAATTTCATGAAGTTAATGGGAAGCTGTATATTTTCCATGCAGCTACAAGAGGCGAATTTTTTGCCGAAGAAAGTAGACTGATGGAGCTTAAAGAAGGCGGTAACCCCATAAACGCTTCAGATTGGAGCAAGCCTAGAAGAATAGTAAAAATGGATGGCTCTGAGCTTGCCATAGAGGGCAAGGAAATCACTCTTGATATGACTTGTTTTAAGTGGGAAGATGAATACTATGTTATCTGGTCTCAGAGACAGTTCCTGCCTAAAGACCTTGGTGCATGGCTCTATATTGCTAAGCTTAATCCTAAAAAACCATGGATGCTTGCATCTGAGCCTGTTGTGTTATCTAAGCCTGATTATGGCTGGGGCAACAATCATACCTTTGTTGAGGAAGGCCCATTTGCGCTTATAAGAGGAGATGTTTTATATATCACATTTTCAGCAGCTGCTGTTGATGAGAGCTATGTTATCAGCTATCTAAAGATAAATAGAGGTGAGGATTTATTAAATCCCAAAGCATGGTACAAGAACAATTATCCCATTCTTACGGCCAGAAGTGTCGAGGGAGAATATGGCACAGGCCACAATGCATATGTGATTGATCCCAAAGGGCGCGTATGGAATGCATATCATGCGAGATTCGGGGCAACTGCACCACGAAGCAGCGCAATCCGTCAGGTGTTCTTTGACGTGGACGGGGCGCCTGTACTTGATGCTGAAATAGAGGGAGTATAAAAGAGAGACTTATTTGACCTTGATATGAAAAACTATAATCTGGAAGGAAAGTATTTTCACGTCCCTCGGTAAGAGCAATCATATCCAATAATGGGAAGGTTTTACTAGTATACTCTAAAAAATAGTATTACTACAAATTCCCTGGTGGCGGAATTGAAAAGGGTGAAGCCAAAGAAGAAGCATTGATACGTGAGGTTAAAGAAGAAACCGGATATCAGATCATCCCTGAGTCTATTGAAGAATACGGAAGAGTACTTCGCCGTCAACAGGATTCACATGACGAAAACTCAATATTTGAGCAGGAGAATTTCTTTTTCTTTTGCCTAAGAATGGGGAAAATATTTTGATTTTCCGAATAAAAAACAGCTATAATTATGCGTAAAGACTATAGTAATATCGATTGAAGAAGGATAGAAAATTTAAGATATGAGTAAGAGTATCACGTTACCCAGAAGGGACTTTATAAATTTAGCTTCTAAGCTTGCATTTCCGATTATGGTGCAAAACCTGATTAGCACGCTTGTAAATGTTGCTGATACAACAATGCTTGGAAATGTAAGCCAGACTGCTATGTCGGCATCGTCGCTTGCAAATCAGTTTACATTTGTACTGTACTGTTTTTTTTACGGGATGGCTACGGGTACGTCGGTTTTATGCGGGCAGTACTATGGTAAGGGTGACGTAGATACAACCGAAAAAGTAACTGCGTTAGCTATTAGGCTTGCAGTTGTGATTTCTGTAATCTCATTTGCGATTTCGTTCTTTTTTGCTGGTCCTGTTATGAGACTGTTTAGTAATGAGGCTGCAACGATAGAGGCAGGCGAGGAGTATCTAAGGGTTATTTCGTTCTCGTATTTATTTATGGGAATTTCTCAGGTATATATGAGCTCGCTTCGAAGCATTGGAAAGGTTGTGATTCCTTCCATTACTTATGTGGTTTCGCTTTCGGTTAACGTGTTTTTTAATGCGGCATTTATTTTTGGTTTGTTCGGACTGCCTAGACTAGGAGTAACTGGCGTTGCCCTTGGAACTGTAATTGCAAGAGCGGTTGAAGTAGCTATATGCTTTGTTTATTCGATCTGGTTCTGTGAGCTTAAAATTAGAATTAAGTATCTATTTTCAAGCATGGGAGTTCTTATGAGCGACTTTATGAAGCTAAGTGTGCCCGCTGTAGCTAATGATCTTATATGGGGACTTGCTTCATCCGTGTTTGCGATGATATTAGGACACATAGGAGATGATATGGTAGCGGCTAATGCCGTTGCAGTCATGGTTGTAAATATAGGCGCTATTGCATGTCGTGGATTTGCTAATGCAACCACAATTATTGTCAGCCAGGAACTAGGGCAAAATAATACTGAAAACGCTAAAATATATGGAAAGCGAATGCTAAATATAACCATAGTGGTAAGCCTTGTCGGATGCGCTGTTATCATGGCAATCAGACCATTTATGATGTATTATTACAGTGACAAAATGACTGAAACTGCTATTACATATTTAGGGTATCTAATGATTATGACTACATGGCGTTTAGTGGGAGAGGGCATTAATACCTGCTTGATATGTGGCTGCTTTAGAGGTGGCGGGGACTCAAGATTTGGAATGATCATAGATAGCGTGTTTATGTGGCTTGTTGCGATTCCACTTATGGCAGCAGCGGCATATATTTTCAAACTGCCGCCATTAATAGTGTATCTAGTAATGAGTCTTGATGAATTTTATAAGATGCCTGTGGTTGTTCATCATTTCAAAAAGAATAAATGGATGAAGAACATAACAAGAGATTTTTAAAACTTATAATAGGCTAATGATAGTCATAACTGTAGATAAAAGTGCAAGAGCGATAAATATTATCAAAAAGATGATGATGAGGCATTTTTCGCTATTTACAATCTTTTTGTATTTCTTGTTTTCTTTTACTACATTCCATTCATATTTTAAAAGATTAACAGGAAGTAGCGTTTCAAGCTCATTAATAATGTCAAATTTAATTGAACTCAAAATGGCATAATTTCGTATTGTACGATACCATAAAATGGTGAAAATAATTCCTAAAACGGAAAACGTAGTTAAGATATACCAAGCATGATTGCTAAGCTCAAAGGTTGTAAATGCTGCAGTAAGAAGAAGAGAAATAAGGCTAGAGTAAAAGGTGTTTGTGCTCTTTTTGCGATTACTTATATCGCTTGACAGTGAAATGGCTGTTTTCCACTGCTCTAATACCGCCTGATAGTATTCTGGACTTTTTAAAGCTTCCTGATTTTCGCATATAGTATCGTTAAATAATTCTTTCCTCTTAATTTCCATAACCCCTCCATATTAGTATTCGTGTAACACGTTCTTTATGATTAGTATAAGGAAAATGCCAGTAGAACTCAATATGTATCAATGGCTGTAGCCTTGCATTATCTCCACATCAAATCAATATTTGCTATCGTCCATTAAATCGAATCCAAATCAGCACCCTTGGTTTCTTTAAGCCTACTAAGCAAAAAGCAGGATACAATCATGAATGGAAGGCATATTATCAGGCTGACTAAACCAATATCAGCAGATCCAGCAAACTGTAAGCCTACTACAAAGACGATGATAGCTAGCATCATTCCGAATGAAAGTATTAGGCTCATAACACCCATAACAGAAGCACGCATGCTTGTAGGTGTTGATTCAGCAGTCATAACAAGCACTAGGGTGTCAGTTACTGACCATAAAGTGCCGATAAAAGATCCGTAAGCAATCGCTATTACAAATGGATTTGTACCGTATCTGGCACCTAGAACAAAGACCGTGAGTCCGATTGTGGCGATTACGCTGAATATGATGGCACCGTTCTTGCGCCCACAGGCGTCACTAATAAATCCACAGATTAAGGTCATAACGCCATTAACAAACGGAAAAACTATCATTATGGTAGTGACAGCGTCTGCTGTAATAACACCAGTACTACGTGAAGCTTCAAGGATTGTTGTGTAATAGTTAGTTATACCTGTAGCTATTGCAAAAACAAGGCCTACAATTACAATTTTACGCATCTGTGAATCTGAGAAGATAAACTTGATAGCAGGAATTACACCTGTTTTGCTGGAGGTATTAGAGGAATCTATTTCAACCCCTTCACTATTGCCAGAAGTCTTTTTAGATAAAAAGACAGGAGTCTCACGAATAAAAATAAGAGCAAGAAGCGCAATCACAATACCCATTAGCGCAGGGATAATTAGTACTTTTCTCCATGAAGCAGGTACTGACGAGTCGTAAAAAGCACCTTTCAGGGCTCCAATTATTGATACTCCCATAAGGCCAATTGCTTTGGTGAAATTACAGACTTTTGCGCGGTGTTCTGCCGGTACAGTTTCTATTATATACATAACCTGCATATCGTTACTCATCACAAAAGTGATGAGGATTGTGCCTAGAATGTAAATCCATACATTAGGTGCTACTAACATTACCCCCATGCCGACACCCATTATTGCGGTGTTCACTACCAGGAAGATTTTGCGACCATACTTATCTGCTAAAGCTTTATAAAAAGGTGCTATGAGCATTAGCACATAGCTTAACACAGAGAATGTGGTTATGAATCCAACAGCAGAAGTGTATTCAGTTGATAGAAAATCACCATTTGGAATTTTGAATAGATCAATGATTGCATATGGCTGAATCGAGCTATTAATATTGGAAGCTATTTCGTCTACCACATACACGAAAGTAAGTATTACTATTAAGAAGATAAAGTAAACCTTAGTGTTATTTTTTGTTTTCATTTTTGCCCCCACGTTTTGAAATACCGTAAAACTTATCTTAATATTTGAGACTGATCATCAGAATTAGTTTGTTTTTGGCTGCTTTGATATATCGCGATTTTGTCCTTAGTCACGCTTTTCTGGCTCAGCTTCTTTTATATACTCTATAAATGAATCTCTATCCATGAAACTACCTCCTCGAATCAGACTATTTCATGCTCATTTCACAGAATGGTTATATCAATATTCTAACATATTGCAAAGATAAATGCGCGAATTTGGTAGCATGTTCTTTGGCCTCGGGATCAACACGCGTAAAAAAGTAATCTGCTTTAGGATATGGGACCATGTTGTTATGACTAAATTGGCATAGCAATTCGAATATATGTTTTGACATAACATGAAACAATTGTTAGCATCAGAAGAGCCCTCCTTTCTACAAGATTTCCATACGGATTTCTATGTAATCGGAGCTATAAACTCTCCGCAAAAGCGAACCGCCATTACGCGTCAACGCGTGGTAGCACCCGAGGTGTAGCCTCAAATAATACTATACCAAACATATGTTCTGATTGTCGCTTATTGTATTATTAAAGTCACAGCATTTCATCCTCATTGTTGATGGGGATATTGTTATTTTAGGAATTAATCTACGGGTTATCACATGTACCTACTAAGCATCATTTATGATGTTGACAAAACAAACATAGCTAGCATAATAAAAACTGATTTTATTATTAGGGAGAGAGTAGTTATAAGATGGTATATGAATTAAAGGATACAAATAAGGTGAAACACATTTTTGAAGGATGGGAAGAGACGTTAATCTATTCATGCCTTCAAAAAGTAATGGGAAAGATTTATGTTACAGATTTAGAAAGCCCTAAATCTGCGTTTGCTTTTGTGGGTTGCTTTGGCTTTTATGCGGGAGAACCGGATAGAGAGCTGGTTATTAATAAGCCGGAGGGGTTTGTCATCGTGACACCACAAAATGAAGCATGGGCTAAGTTAATTGAAGAGTGTTTCCCTGATTCAAAGCGTGTAATTAGATATGCAATTAAAAAGGATACAAAATTTGACACTAAGCTTTTGAAGGATTATATCTCTACGCTGCCAGCAGGGTATGAACTTAAGAAGATAGATTCAGACCTATACGATAGATGTTTAGAGGATCCATTTACGGCAGATTTTGTTTCTTCTTTTGCTGATAAAGAACAGTATTTAGAGCTTGGAAGAGGAGTGGTAATAATAAAGGGTGACAAGATAGTTGCTGGTGCATCGTCATATACCCGCTATCTTGAGGGTATTGAAATAGAAGTTGATACCTTACATGATGAAAGAAGAAAAAATTTAGCAACTATTGTATGCGCTTCATTAATACTTCAATGCTTAGAGGAAGGCTTGTATCCAAGCTGGGATGCGCAAAACACGATTTCAGTGCACCTAGCTGAGAAACTAGGCTATGAATATGCGCACGAATATGTCGCCTATGAAGTAGAGAGGACTTCGAGAACCCACTCATAAGTTAAAAGTGATGAATATAAGCAACAAGTTGCTGAAGATTAATAAAATAGTAAGATAGTTTAAAAAACATATAAATTATTCTACTATACACTAAGATAGACTATTTATTGGGATTAAGTAATAAAAGGGGAGAAAGAATAATGAATATTAAACTTGTAAAGCTTACACACGAATACAAGAGACACCTTTTTGAAATGATGGAAGAGTGGCTTTTAGTTGAACAGAAATTTTCTCCGTATGCTATTAGAAAAAATGACTATCGAGACTTTGATTACTATCTGGATAATCTAGATGCAACTAAAGATGGAGAAGAGTATGTTCCTACATCCACTTTCTTTTGCCTAGATGCTGATAGAGATATTTTTGTGGGCGCCGTAAATATTAGGCACTATTTAGGACCTGATAACTGCCATACAGGAGGACATATTGGAGATGGAATCAGGCCATCTGAACGAAGAAAAGGATATGCCACTGCAATGATAGGCCTTGCGCTTGAAAAGTGCAGGGAACTTGGTATGAATAAAGTGCTCATGACTTGTGATAAGGACAATATAGCTTCAGCTAAATCTATTATCAATAATGGCGGCGTTTTCGAACGAGAAATTTTTGATGATGGTGAGCTTGAGCAGCGTTATTGGATAACACTTAAAGAAGAGTGCGTTGAAAGTGAACGCTTGATTTTAAAGCGCAGAATGCCTGCTGATGCCTACGAAAGCTATGAAGCCTGGGGAAAAGATGAGCGTAACCTAGTATACATGATAGGTGGCGTAATTCCAAGTCTTGAAGATCAACTATACAAATTTGACAATGCCGATCCAAATTCTAAAAGTCATTATATTATGATTGCAAGGAGTAAAGAGGATAAGCTCGCTGTAGGGCTTGTAGCTTTCAATGAAAATACTCCTAGAGAGGGCTTTGAGATTTCGTGGCTCGTTAGGTACGAAGATCATAATAAAGGATATTGTACAGAAATGGTTAAGGCTATGATGGAATATCTTAGAAAAGAAAATGGCGCGACCAAGTTTTGGGCAGAATGTGCAGACGAAAATATTGCTAGCTGCCAGGTAATGAAGAAGTTAGGCATGACTCCTATTGAAAAGAGCTCATATAGCAAAAGAGATGGCAGCAGAACCTTTGAGTCTACAGTATATGCAACGGTATAAGTGTAAAGTAGGATTGGAGATTTTGGAAATTGGATATAGATATTATTACTAATATTGATAAGCTTCATACGACTGAAATGGGAGTAGGCAGGATAAAAAGAAATCTTTCATTAGATACTGATGATGTGGTTGAATGGTGTAAAGAAAGAATACTATCTAAAGAAGCAATTATTACCAGAAACGGGAAAAACTGGTACATAAAGGTTGAAAAATGCATTATTACAGTTAATGCATATAGCTATACCATTATTACTGCGCATCGCGAAAAATAGAACAACTATATATGTGTAAATAGAAAGTCAATATGAAAATCATTTTCATATTGACTTTTTTGTCACATGCACATAAAATTGCGATAAACTAAATCATCTGCACTTAGATGATTTTAATAGTAGGAGAGGATTACATAATGCAGACTATGAAGACTAAAAAATTAACTGCATGGATAGCTGTGATAGCTGTTTTATTTGTGATGCTCTTTTCTGTCATTTTTGTTTCAGAACATATTGACCATGATTGTACAGGGGCAGAGTGTCCAGTTTGTGCAGTAATGGAACAGTGCTCTATCAATATCCATAGTTTAGGAACTGTGATTACAGTATCCGTAGCATTCATTCTATGTATATCTATTCTTAAAGGTGTGCAGCATATTACTGCTGTATACACTGACTATTCTTTAATTTCTCAAAAGGTAAGAATGAATAATTGAATATGCTCCTAGGGGCAGTAGGTGTTCTTTTCAACATGAATACAAATCGAGAATACACTTTTTGCTCCAGGCAGAATTAACCATGAAACCTTGCTGTGGCTAAGGTCTATTTGCTATACACAGACGTTTGGTGGCGGATTCTGTTCTTTTTCATATTTACAAAGAAAAATGGAGGAAATTCTATAATGAAAAAATTATTATCTCTTATCTTAGTGGCTGCTTTGTCACTTACTCTTCTTGCAGGATGTGGAGCATCTAGCAAAAGAACAGAAACTTCAGAAAAATTATCTATTGTGACAACAATTTTCCCAGAATACGATTGGGTTCGTGAAATTACAAACGGTGTAGATAACGTTGACATTACCATGCTTTTAGATAAAGGCGTGGACCTACACAGCTTCCAGCCATCTGCTGATGATATTGTGAAGGTGGCATCTTGCGACATGTTTATCTATGTGGGCGGCGAGTCTGATGAGTGGGTAGAGGATGCTTTAGCAGAGGCTACTAACAAAGACATGACAGTTATTAATCTTCTTGAAGTATTAGGAGACTTAGTAAAAGAAGAAGAGCTAGTTGAAGGTATGGAAGGCGAAGAAGAGGAAGAAGAAGGCGAGGAAGAGGAAGAAGAAGGTCCTGAATATGACGAGCATGTATGGCTTTCACTCAAGAGCACTGCTGTAATATGCCAAAATATCGCCGATGAACTAGGCAAAAAAGATCAGGCTAATAAGGCTACTTACGACAAAAATGTTAGTGCATATATAAAAGCTTTAGGCTCACTTGACAAAGAATATGCTGATGCAGTAAGCGGTGCTTTAAAATCTACTATTCTTTTTGGCGATAGATTCCCTTTTAGATACATGGTAGATGATTATGGTCTTAACTATTATGCAGCATTTGTAGGATGCTCTGCTGAATCAGAAGCAAGCTTTGAAACTATTAAATTCCTTGCAGACAAGGTTGATGAACTTAGTTTAGGAGCAATTCTTCAGATAGAAAGTGCTGATGGCAAAATTGCTGAGACTATTAAGGAAACATCTAAGGACAAAAATCAGCAGATTCTTACTATGGACTCTATGCAGTCCGTTACTGCTAAGGATGTTGCAGAAGGTGCAAAATATATTGATATTATGCGTAGCAATCTAGAAGTATTAAAGAAAGCTATTAACTAACAAGATTTTTGGAGGAATGCCAAAAAGTATGATTTGTGGTATCCCGTGTTAAAGGTTGATTCATACAAAAGAGTGGAAGCTCCAGAGAATGAGCTGATTGAAAATATATAAATGAGGTAAATTGCTATGTCTATATTAACTGGCAGCAGTCTTTCCCTGGGATATGAGGGAAAAGCGATAATAAAGGATATATCGTTTAAAGTAGAAAAAGGGGATTATCTTTGTATTGTCGGTGAAAATGGTGCAGGTAAATCAACATTGATGAAGACAATTTTAGGATTGATAGAGCCATTTGGCGGAGAAATTGTTTTTAGTGATGAATTTCATAAAAATGAAATAGGGTATCTACCACAACAGACAATAGTACAGAGGGACTTTCCTGCTTCTGTAGAGGAAATAGTATTATCTGGCTGCCAGGGACATATGGGCATGAGACCGTTTTATAGAAAAGAAGAAAAGCAGTTGGCAAAAGAAAATATGGAGAAAATGAATATTTCTCATCTTGCTAAACGATGTTATAGAGAATTGTCTGGTGGACAGCAGCAGCGAGTGCTCTTAGCAAGAGCTTTGTGTGCGACTAAGAAGGTCTTACTTCTTGACGAGCCTGTTGCAGGATTAGATCCTAAGGCAATGGTAGAGCTATATGAGGTTATTGAGAGTCTGAATAAAGAAGGAATAACAGTTATTATGATCTCTCATGATATTGGTGTGGCAGTTAAATACGCTAGTCATGTACTTCATGTTGATAAAAAATCTTTCTTTGGCACTAAAGAAGAATATTTAAAGAGTGATGCTGGAAAGAAATTTCTAATCTTACAGGAAATGGAGAGCGCTATATGATAGATAAGTTAATTTTATATTTAGAATATCCATTTGTGCGATATGCGCTTATTGTTGGGGTTCTCATTGCGCTATGCTCATCACTTTTAGGGGTAACATTAGTGTTAAAACGTTTTTCTTACATTGGAGATGGGCTATCACATGTAGCATTTGGCGCGATGGCTATTTCTGGAATCTTAGGAGTCACTAATGATACTTTTGTTGTTCTTCCTATCACAATAGTCTCAGCGATTCTATTACTAAAGACAGGACAGAATACTAAGATTAAAGGCGATGCAGCAATTGCAATGATATCAGTCGGGGCACTGGCATTTGGCTATCTTCTTATGAACATTTTTTCTACATCATCTAACCTGTCAGGAGATGTATGCTCAACATTGTTTGGATCAACCTCAATACTTACGTTACGAAAGGGAGAGGTATGGTTGTGTGTCATTTTATCTATAATTGTTGTACTGTTCTTTATACTCTTTTATAACAAGATTTTTGATGTGACCTTTGATGAAAACTTTGCAAGATCAGCTGGAACGAAGGTTGATTTATACAATTTAATAATAGCAGTGATAATAGCAGTTATTATTGTTCTTGCTATGAATCTGGTAGGATCATTGTTGATATCAGCTTTGATTATTTTTCCTGCGCTGTCAGCTATGCGCCTCTTTAATAGTTTTAAGCGTGTGACTATATGCTCTGCAATTATATCAGTGATATGTGCATTATCAGGAATAGTTATATCAATTCTGGCTGGAACACCTGTTGGTTCTACTATTGTTGCAGTTGACGTTGTTGCATTTTTTATTAGCTTTGTTGTAGGAAAAGTTTGTGGAGGTAGGCTTGCATGAAAAAGAATGTGATAAAAATAGTCGGTATAATGGGTATTGTCATAGCTTTATCTGCTTGTGGAAACCTTGATTCTAAGGTGGATGATGTAATAATAAGCCAGATGCTTGAGGCAGATAGTAAAGAAGACAAGAGTGAAGTGATAAAAGAACAGGAACCTGATACCATAAAAGCTTCTGAAAAAGTAATTAAAGAGGAAAACTCTACAAGCCAAACAGATGATGATATAGATGTGGATTTAACTAAGCTTAGCAGCACAATGGTTTATTCAGAAGTATATAATATGATGTATGCACCCGAAGATTATATCGGTAAAATAGTAAAAATGAATGGGACGTTTGTTATATACCTTAATGAGGATGAAACTCAATTTTATCCAGCGGTAATAATACAAGATGCTACAGCTTGCTGTTCACAAGGAATAGAATTTCTACTTGAAGGAAATCCACCTTACCCCGAAGGATATCCAGAGCTTAAAACGGATATTACCGTCATAGGAACCTTTGAAATCTATGAAGAAGATGACTATTTGTTCTGTAGATTGCAAAATGCTAAAATCCAATAGGATGTAGCTGCGAGTGCATGAAAATCGTAGTATACTTGATGGTAATAACTTTTGTGTGACAATAAAAAGTAGTTACGATATTGGATTATAGCTTAAGGAGAAAAAGGAATGCAGCTTACTTTAGAAAGCGGAAGCCCTAAGGACTATTCTGACAGACTTACAAAGGAACAAAGATGCTATAAGCTTTTGGATGATTTGAAGCTTACATATTGGAGATGTGATCATCCTGATGCTAATGCTAATACTATGCAAGATTGCCTGGAAATAGACAGTATATTAGAGGCTTTGGTATGTAAAAATCTATTTTTATGTAACAGACAGCACACACAGTTTTATCTACTTATGATGCCTGGAGACAAGGTATTTAAGACCAAAGAACTTAGCGGTCAATTAGGATGTGCCAGACTAAGCTTTGCAGAACCTGAATATATGGAGGAACTTTTAGATATTACTCCTGGTTCAGTAAGTGTACTGGGACTTATGAATGACAAAGATAATAAAGTACAGCTAATTGTTGATGAAGATGTTTTACAAGGTGAATTTGTAGGTTGTCATCCTTGCATTAACACAACGAGCCTTAAGCTTTATACGAAGGACATATTCGGACCACTAATCAAAGCTATGCATCATGACATGATTAAGGTAAAGCTTGTAGGCGTAGATGTGTAGCGTGAAATAACGACAAAATCAGAATAGAAATTTATATTTTAAAGAGCCCGCCTTTTGTATAATTGACCTATGAAATGGGGAACAATTCTATAAAGGAGGGTCTTTTTATGATATATCGTGAATTTGGAAAAACAGGTGAGAAAATATCGGCTCTTGGTTTTGGCTGTATGCGTTTTCCTGAAATTGAGGTAGATGGCAAAAAGGTTGTTGATGTCGACAAGACTGATGAGATGTTAAAGGCAGCTTATGAAGGTGGAATCAACTATTTTGATACCGCTCCTTATTATTGTAACAGCAACAGTGAGGCAGCTTTAGGACGAGGCGTTAAGGCATTTAGAGATAAGGTTTTACTTTCTTCTAAATTTCCTACAGAAGTAGCTAAAAAGCCTGGCGATTTTAGAAAACAGCTTGAAACTACACTTACAAGACTTGATACCGATCATCTTGATTTCTATCATTTCTGGGGTATCAGCAAGGATAAATTTGATAATATTATCATGGCTCAGAATCTTTTAGAGGATGCTCGTAAGGCCAAAGAAGAAGGGCTTATCCGCCACATTTCTTTCTCCTTCCATGATGATGCTAATGTAATTAAATACATTATTGATACTTCTGAGGCAGCAGGCGTTCCTATGGAAAGTATGCTTGTGCAGTATAACCTCTTAGATAGAAGCAACGAGGAAATGCTTGAATATGCTCATTCTAAGGGACTTGGAACTGTAGCAATGGGACCCGTTGGTGGTGGACGTTTGGCAGCACCTACTCAGTTATATAGTAAGCTTACAGGAAATGAAACACTTCCTACCTACGAGCTTGCATTTAAGTTCTGCTTAGGAAATCCTAACTTAAGCTGTGCACTCTCTGGTATGCAGACACTTGATATGGTTAAGACTAATATGAAGATTGCTTCTGGCGATGTAAGCTTCTCAGAAGAAGAGTGGAAGGTATTAGGCGACTCAATGGAGAAGCTCAAGAAATTTAGCGACCTTTATTGTACCGGCTGTAAGTATTGCCAGCCTTGCCCCGCAGGCATCGAGATTCCCAGAATCTTCAATATGTTTACATATAAAAACGTATACGACCTTAAAGACCATGCTCAGCACATGTTCAACGAGTATGTAGAAAAGGGCGGCGCCTTAAGCGACAAATGTCTCAACTGTGGTTTCTGCGAAAGAAAATGCCCTCAGCACTTACAAATCAGAGAACAGTTAAAGAAAGTGGAAGCTTTGTTTAACTAAAGCAAATAAATATATAGTCGAAATATTAAGAATCTGCATATTATTGTGTACATTATATGCAGATTCTTCTTTGTTTATCTGCATATAATATGATACTATACATGCAGATAATGGAGGAAGATTATGCATATTTTCGATTATTCTTTTTTGGATGAAGGGTTACTCCCGGCAGAAATTGTAAATTTAACATCTGCGATTGCAGCTTTTAATGCAATATCCGGAACACGAAAAGATAACAATAAGAATATTTATACTGAATTAGAAAAGATTGCCAGAGTACAGTCGGTAAAGGGGTCTAATGCTATTGAAGGTATAATAACGACAGATGCACGTATTAAGGAAATCGTAGATGGTAATAGTGCGCCTCTAAATCATAGCGAAAGAGAAATTGCAGGTTATAGAGATGCATTGGATGAAATTCATACCTCTCATATGCAGATGTCATTTTCAGAAAATTTGATACTTCATATACATGAAGTAATGACTAGCATTGCTGGATATGATTTATCAGGGAAATATAAAGAAGAAGATAATCTTATTTTGGAGATAGATGAAAACGGTAGACGAAAGGTGCGTTTTACTCCGGTCCCTGCAGCAGAAACAAAAGATGCTATGGAACAGATGATTTTTGCATATATGGAGGCTAGGGATAACCCAAGAGTAAATAAGTTATTACTTATACCGTGCGTTGTTTTGGATTTTTTATGTATACATCCTTTCGGTGCTGGAAATGGAAGGGTATCTCGATTGTTATCGCTTTTACTATTGTATAATAGCGGTTACGATGTAGGAAAATATGTTTCATATGAAGAACAAATAAATGAGTCTAAGGACTATTATTATAGCGCACTTGAGGATTCTTCTAAAGGCTGGCATACGAATGAAAATTCATATTTTGAATTTATGAAGAACTTCTTATCAACTTTATATAAGTGTTATAAGGAACTGGATAAAAGGTTTTCCACTGTAAATGGTAAAAGACTTAGTAAAACGGAAAGAATTGAACAAACTGTGTTAAATAGCGTATTACCGGTTTCAAAGGCGGAAATATGTGATATTTTGCAAGATGTAAGTCCAACAACTGTTGAATCTGTACTAGGTAAAATGGTTAAGACGGGATCTGTTGTTAAGTTAGGGCAAGCACGTGCTACAAAATATGTGAATGCAAAATATCTTAAGAAAGAGTAATTAGAATTTGTCGAAGGAGATAGCACCATGAATATAGAAGCACAATTTAATTTGATAGCTGAAGAATATGATTGTAATCGCAGAAAATTTATTCCTTGTTTTGATGATTACTATGAAAATTCAACCAAATTCATAATTTCAAGTATAAAGAAGCCAAAGAAAGTGTTGGATTTAGGAGCTGGAACAGGGTTACTGTCCTATTATTGGTATGTACAATGCTCGTCAGCGGAATATGTGTTGGTTGATATAGCTGACGAAATGCTTGATGTATCGAGAAAAAGATTTTCCGGATTGAATAATGTTCAGCATAGAATAATGGATTATACAAAGGCACTTCCAGAAGATGATTTTGATGCTGTAATATCAGCATTATCTATTCATCATTTGGATGATGCTCAAAAAGAAAAATTATTTGTAAAGATTTATGACATGTTGCCAGAGGGTGGAATATTTGCGAATTATGATCAGTTTTGTGCTGATACACCTGCGATGAATGATTGGTTTAATACATATTGGGAGAGCCAGTTATATTCTAGTGGATTGACAGAAAGAGATATTGAATTATGGAAGGAACGCAGAAAATTAGATAAGGAGAGTTCTGTCGAAGCAGAGATAAAAATGTTGAACAGATGTGGGTTTTCGGAAGTCAAATGTATCTATTCTTATCATAAATTTTCTGTAATTATAGCAGTTAAGTAACTTTGAGGGCTGAAACAAATTTCAGTTTGTAGGGATGATAAAAATTCCGATTGGTCAAATGAAAAAGTAACTTCTACTCTCTAAGATTTTGACCTCGTATTTTCGATTTTAAGGAAGTTATTTCGGGTTAGGCTATATAAAAGTACCCTAAAATCTGCTATAATCCGTTATACGAAAGTCGCTTGTTTGCACA
>JAZUDH010000140.1:0-2276 GCA_045639565.1 Lachnospiraceae bacterium | reverse complement strand
ATCTTTCGGATGCGAGAAAAGTAGTTCCTGAAAAATGGAAGACGGTTATTAGGCATCCGATTAAGAAAAAATAAAAATTTGAATTTGTGGAGGAGATATAATTATGGATATGATTCTTGAATTTTTATTTGAGATTATCATTGATGGTTCACTTGAGTTAGTTACACATAAAAAAGTGCCTTTGATTATTAGAATTTTTGCGGGCATATTGGTTTTAGCTGTTTATGGTGGATTAATTGGTTTATGTTTCTTCTTCGGAATACGAAACTCCCAACCCATCTTAATTGTTATTGGTATAATTATTTTGCTACTAACTTTTTTTGCTATTAATAAGAAAGTTAAAGAAAGAAGAATAAGATAAATTCCTATCTATAGAGTAACAGGGGGATAATCAAAAGTGATTCATTTAGAAACGGATAGACTCATTTTGAGGGATTATGTCGAAGATGATTTAAGTGAATATTGTAGATTAAAAATGGATTCACAAACTATGTATTATCTTCAAGATATACAATTACATTCATTTGAGGAAGGCTGTAAAGATTTTGCTAATGTACTATCAGATATAGAATCTGACAAACGCCAATTCTATTTTCTTCATATGGTACTAAAGGATACCCATGAACAAGTGGGAAGTATAGGTTATACGGTTGTTGATGAAACACCAGTTGGCAAGATTGTTCATTTGGGATATTTTACATATCCAAAGTTTTGGGGAAATGGTTACGCATCAGAGGCAATGCGAAGAGTATTGAAATTTGCGTTTGCTGATAATGACGTATATAGAGTAACAACAGGGTGTTTAGCAGAGAATAAGGGCTCGGAGAGGGTTATGCAAAAAAATGGCCTTATTAAGGAAGCTGAACATATCGATTACGAATGGCATGATGGAAAGCTAAAAACACGAGTGGAATATCGACTGTTAAAGCCAGAATGGGAATATTTATAAACCACTTTTGTTATGAAAATTCCGATTGAACTAAGTCGCTGCGCGACGGCCTGATTTAGGTACGTGGCGCAGTTTTTATTTTTCTAAAAGATTTACAATTAAAAAGGCAGTTGAAGATTTCTTTACGTGTATTTATAGTTTAGTTGACGAGAAAAAACTGAATACACAGAAAGCCACTGCCTATGAAAAGATTAACATTTGTTGCCCTTATATACAAGAGGCTGTTTTATATTCATGCACCTCCATGGTGGTAGTGAGCTTATTAATTACTACTATCATGGAGGTTTTTATGTACGAAGAATATTTGAATAAATTAAAAGATGAGTGCCTTATAAGAAATCGTAAAGAAGGCACAATGGGAACTTATACAGCAAATGTAAATAAGTTTCTTAACTGGGCTAATAAGAAGCCAGAAGAGCTTACATTAGAGGATTGCAAAAAATATATCTGGGAACTTCGCGTTATTTGCAAGTTTTCTACTCAGCATTGTAATGGAGTTAATTCAGCACTGAAGTTTTTCTTTAGATATGTACTTCGAAAGCCTTGGGATCAGGACATAGTTCCAAGAATGATAAATGATATCACATTACCTAAAGTTATTACCTTAGATGAAGTAAAGAAGCTTATTGATTCGGCTGAATTAGTTAGAAACAAGGCTATCATAGCCCTTATATATTCATCAGGACTTAGGGTAAGTGAACTCTGTCGTCTTGAGTTTGGGGATATTTATTTTAGTACAAATCAGGTACATATAAGAGGAGGAAAGAATCATCAGGATCATTGGACAATTCTTTCAGAAACATCAAAGGATCTTCTTATGCAGTACTGGAGAAGTTATCCAGTGAAGAGACAGTATGTATTTGTGGCATCAAAGGGTGAAGGCGAAAGAAATCCACTTAAAACCAGTGGTGTTGAGATAATGCTTAGAAAGGTTGTAGCAAGTGCAGGTATGACGGATGTGACACCTCACACTCTTCGCCATTCATTTGCAAGCCACATGGTTGAGCAGGGAGAAAGTCTGGAATTCATTCAGGCAATGATGGGACATAGAGATCCAGCTTCAACTCATAGATATGTACATGTAGCCAATAAAGCACTTATGGGAATCAAGAGTCCACTTGATGTGGAATTGTCAATATTTGGACAGTCCCTAAACTCACTAACCTATAGTTGCTAGGCTGCAAGTGGAGTTCCCTCCTCGTACAGTCTCTTATAAACCACAGGAGGAAGGCCTCCCGGATTTGATGTATATACTCTCATCTGATTGTAATAGATGAATACATACCTGAAGATAATGGCTTTAACTTCATTCCTCTTCATCTTATAT
>JAZUDH010000139.1:0-11764 GCA_045639565.1 Lachnospiraceae bacterium | reverse complement strand
GGATGCGTTTGAATCGCAGGTCTGTCCCCAATGAACCAAACATTTTGATATCTGGGGGACGGGGGTTGAGATATCATTTTGGTGCATTAGGGACAGACCTACGGTACAAACGCATCCGTCCCCAACGTACCAGCATAGTCTTTGAAATGTTAATAATGGATTTAGAAATTGGAGGGATCAATTGTGGATGGACAAAATTCCGTATTGGAACTAAGAGACATATGGAAAAGTTTCCCGGGTGTTAAAGCACTTCAGGGCGTTGATTTCACATTAAGAGAAGGCGAAATTCACGCACTCATGGGGGAAAACGGTGCAGGAAAGTCTACACTGATTAAGGTATTAACGGGAGTTTACTCTAAGGATGGAGGAAATCTTTTCTTAAAGGGGCATGAAGGTCCTGTTTCTATCCATTCGCCAGAAGACGCCCAGAACAATGGTATTAGTACAGTTTATCAGGAAATTACTCTGTGTCCTAACCTGACTGTTGCCGAGAACATGTTCATAGGTCGTAGCAAGAAGGTTTTCACAGATTGGCAGGAAATGAATAGACGAGCAGGTGAGATTCTTGAATCTTTAGATATCCCCGCACGTCCCACACAGCAGCTTTCTAACTGCTCTATCGCAGTTCAGCAGATGGTTGCTATAGCAAGAGCGGTAGATATGGATTGTAAGGTATTAATCCTTGACGAGCCCACATCTTCACTCGATGATCAGGAAGTACAGAAGCTGTTCAAGTTAATGCGTGACTTAAAGGCACGTAACGTAGGTATTATCTTCGTAACACATTTCCTTGAGCAGGTATATGAAGTATGTGACCGCATCACGGTATTACGTGACGGTAAATTAGTAGGCGAATACGAAATCGAAGCGTTACCTAGAAAAATGCTTGTATCTAAGATGCTTGGTAAGGAATTCGATGATTTATCAGATATTCGTTCCGAAGAAGTTGAATATAAAGGAAAAGAAGGCGAGGCAGCTGTGTTCGAGGTTAAAGGCCTTGTATCAGATGCGAACATTAAGCCCTTCGATTTCTATATTGATAAAGGTGAAGTTAACGGCTTCACAGGCTTGCTTGGTTCAGGACGTAGCGAATGCGTAAGAGCAATCTTTGGTGCTGACAAGGTTATAGGTGGCGAAGTATTTAAGAATGGTAAAAAGGTTAAGATTACTAAACCTATTCAGGCTATGAAGCTTGGTATCGGATATCTTCCTGAAGACAGAAAGAGAGACGGTATCGTAGGTGATCTTTCAGTTAGAGAAAATATTATCTTAGCTTTACAGGTTATGAAGGGCTTCTTTAAACCCTTCACTAAAAAGCAGGCATATGCTTTTGCCGACGAATATATCAAGCTTCTTGATATTAAGACAGCTTCAGCAGACACACCTATCAAGTCTCTTTCAGGCGGTAACCAGCAGAAGGTTATCCTTGCAAGATGGCTTCTCACACATCCTGAATACCTGATCCTCGACGAGCCCACACGTGGTATTGACGTAGGAACCAAGGTAGATATTCAGAAGCTTGTATTAAAGCTTGCAAGCGAAGGTATGAGCATTACCTTTATCTCGTCTGAAACAGATGAAATGCTCAGAACATGTTCAAGACTTGTCGTAATGCGCGACCGTAAGGTTGTAGGCGAGTTAAAGGGTGAGGACCTTAACCAGAACATGATTATGAATACAATTGCAGGAGGTGAGGCATAATGGCAAAAGAAAATGTATCTAAAAAAAGTGCCAAGGATGTTCTTTCTTTCATATTTAAAAGACAGATTTGGATTCCGATTGCTGCATTAGTAGCACTTGCCATTTTTAACTTAATCCTTGATCCTTCGTTCTTTACAATTTCGTTAGGACATAATAGTGCAGGCTACCCTGTATTATCAGGATATTTAATTACAATCTTAGACTTTGGTTCAGAACTTGCTATATTAGCAATTGGTATGACACTTGTTACAGCTGCTTCTGGTGGACAGGATATTTCAGTTGGCGCTGGTATCGCTGTTGCGGGTAGTGTAATCTTACGTGTTATTACCGGACCTACAGCTAGAGCTGAAGAAATGCAGGCTCCAGTTATCGTAGCTTTCTTAGTAGGATGTCTTGCGGCTATGGCTGTGGGAGCATTTAACGGAGCGCTAGTTTCGTTCTTTAACATTCCTCCTATGGTAGCAACTCTTATCATGTTTACTGCTGGTCGTTCAATCGCAGCATGGGTTAACAACAATGTATTACCTATTGTAAAGGATCCTTCATTCAAGGTTTATGGTGAATACATTCCAGGAATCCCGATTCCTACACCAGTACTTATAATGATCGTATGTTGTATCGTAACAGCACTTATTTTAAGATTTACAACACTTGGCCTTTACACACAGGCGGTTGGTATCAACGAGCACTCAGCTAAGTTAAATGGTCTTAATCCTAAGGTTATCAAGTTCTTAACCTTTGTAATCTTGGGTGTGTGTGTAGCAGTTGTAGGTCTTATCAAGGTAAGCCGTATTTCTACAATTAACTACTCAGTTATCGCTAAGGATATTGAAATGGATGCAATTCTTGCAGTAGCACTTGGTGGTAACGCTCTTAGCGGTGGTAAGTTCAACATGGCAGCTTCAATCCTTGGAGCATACGTTATCCAGGCACTTACTACTACACTTTACAAGATGCAGGTAAGCTCAGATGCTCTTTCAGCTTACAAGGCAGTTGTAGTTATTTTACTTGTTGTATTCTCAGCTCCTACAGTTAGAAATGCAGTTTCTAACTTATTTAAGAAGCTTACAAACAAGAAAGCTAAGGAGGTGGCATAATGAGCAAGACTAAAAAAGCTAAGGCTCTAAAGCAGCCATTCTCTATTAAAAACATTAGCGATACAAACCTTTTATTAGTAATTACAATCGTAGTTTTCTTCCTTATGTACATTGGGGCTATGATTTTCCAGGGGAAGGGATTCTTACGAGCTCAGACATTTTTTAACATCTTAAACACAAATGCTGCACTTATCATTTTGTCTTGTGGTATGTCGATGGTAATGATATCTGGTGGAATTGATATTTCGCTTGGTGGTGTAACAGCTTTAATCTGTATGTGTGCAGCAGTACACCTTGATTACAAGGGCGGCTCAGTATGGGGAGCAATTGGAATTTCTATTTTAGTAGGTCTGCTCTTTGGTGCAGTTCAGGGATTCTTGGTAGCTTACCTTGATATTCAGCCATTCATTGTAACCTTGGCAGGTATGTTCTTTGCCCGTGGTATGACGACTATCGTGCACAGAGAACCCTTCAACGTACAGCATGAAGCCTTTGTAGCACTTAAGAATGCTCGTATTACTATTCCTTTTATGGGATATTATACAAAGGGTGGACAGTACGTAGATGCATATGTTGAAATTGGTGTTGTCGTAGCAATACTTGTTGTAATATTAATGTTCCTTTTACTTAAGTTTACTAAACTTGGTAGAGCTTTCTACGCAGTAGGTGGCAACGCACAGAGTGCACTAATGCTTGGTATTAATGTTCGTAGGACAAAATTTCTTTCGCACTTATTATGCGGATTACTTGCTGGTATAGGTGGTTTCGTTTATTTCTTACACATCGGTTCAGGTGCTCCTACACATGCAGCTGGTGCAGAAATGAATGCAATTGCTTCAGCTATCATCGGTGGAACAATGTTAACTGGTGGTGTTGGTAACATTATTGGTACATTCTTTGGTGTATTATCACTTGCAACAATTCAGAACATCGTATCATCAGCTGGTCTTGATCAGGCATGGTGGACAGGTATCACAATCGCTGCAATGTTATGTATCTTCCTAGTAATCCAGAGTGTTATCGTGGCTATCAAGAAGAAGCCTGCTAAGGCTCCTAAGGCTGTCGCAGAGGCCGATGTGGTTGCGACCACCGAAAGTGTGCAGAAGACTCCTACAGAAGATAAGGAATAACGTTCAAAACAACAATTTGATGCATAACAGGTCATGCTCACAAGCGGCTGTATCTTAGACTGGATTTGTATAGATAATAAGGTCATGAGAAGGGCTATAAGTGTTCTACGAATGATTTGGCAGCTTTGGTGAGTAAATCAGTTAGCTTCTATGTTTTACGCGTTGACAAAAGGGGATTTTGAATAGAAAATAGAGTTGGATGGGGTTATTTATGAAAAAGACAATTCTATGGATTATTTCAAGTTTAATAATGATATGCTTAGCCGGGTGTGGAAAAACCACCCCGGCTATTGTTGATGATGTGGATAAAGACTTAATAGTAGTAGGTTTTTCTCAATTAGGCGCTGAATCTGACTGGAGAAGTGAAAATACACTTTCAATGAAGACTTCGCTTTCTGAGGAAAATGGCTATGAGCTTATATTCGATGACGGACAGCAGAAGCAGTCTAACCAGATTACCGCTATCCGTAAGTTCATACAGCAGGATGTTGACTATATAGTACTTGCGCCGGTTACTGAAACAGGCTGGAATACAGTGCTTGAGGAAGCCAAGGATGCGCATATTCCTGTACTTATTGTAGATAGAATGGTAGATGTTAATAACGATGATTTATTTGCCTGCTTTGTAGGCTCAGATTTTGAATTAGAGGCTAGAAAGGTTACAACCTGGATGAATAACTATTTCAATCTAAATAGTATTCCTAACAGTGATATAAAGATTGTAAATATTCAGGGTAACATAGGCGCATCTGCACAGATAGGCCGCACTAAGGGACTGCGAGATGCTTGCAGCAAGTACGGCTGGACTCTTCTTGATGAAGTCCCTGGTGAATTCACTCAGGCCAAGGGACGTGAAGTAATGGAAAATTTCTTAATAGACTATCCTGAATTAAACGTAGTCTACTGTGAAAACGACAACGAAGCCTTAGGCGCTATCGAAGCCATCGAAGCCGCTGGCCTAAGTGTAGGCTCCGATATAACTAACGGACAGATCATGGTCGTATCATTCGACGGAGTAGGCGAAACCGCTAAACAATATGCAATGGAAGGTAAAATCTCTTGCATCGGTGAGTGTAATCCCCTCCACGGTCCTAGAGTAAATGTCTTAATCGGTATGTTCGAATATGGTCTAAAGCCTGAAAAAATCTGCTTCGTCGACGAATCAATCTTCTCAAGCTACCCAGGCATCACCGTTCTCAAAATCGACGGAAAAGAATATCCAGTCACCATTCTCGCCGAATAACTCTTTAACTAAATACATCACTCAAAATGACATCTTATTGCACCATCCCTTTCGGAACTTCAGATGTCATTTTTTTATGCTCACCACCACAAAATGACATCTTGGGGACGGGGTTAGAAATGTCATTTTTCTACGCAATGCATCCTCGAAATGACATCTTGGGGACGGGGTTACAGATGTCATTTTGCATTTTGCGTCAAAATGACATACTGCGGGGCATATAGAGTTCCAAAATCAAGAAATACCGACAAGTACGACAGTAGCTGGGGTATGAATACGTAGAAACATGATATATACCGCCGCGACGAGAAAAAAGCGAATCCGCGGGGCATATAGAGTTCCAAAACAAAGAAATACCGACAAGTACGACACCAGCAGGGGTATAAATACGTAGAAACATGATATATACCGCCGCGGCGAGAAAAAAGCGAAGCCGCGGGGCATATAGAGTTTCAAAACAAAGAAATACCGACAAGTACGACACCAGCTGGGGTATAAATCTATAAAAAAATGATATGTACCGCGTATATCATTATTTATCTAGCAGTCATAATCGTTGCGGTGGAGCTTGTGGGTAACTTGTTTGGTCATGCTAAGTGTGGATATACTGTGGATAAAGGGTTAATTACCTGTCATTAATGCTTTATCCACAGTATATCCACACTTAGCATAACAAGTTATCCATCAAATCCATCCGCATAAAATGACATTTCGGGGACGGGGTTGCAGACGTCATTTTTACCTACCCAGTTCGGAGAGTGAATCGAAGAATATCATCAAATTAATGGTTATGCTCTGCGTGATATAATCACTAAGCTAGGTGGAGTCTAGCATAGATGAGGAGATTATAAAGATGAAAACACGCAAATTAGGGATAACTAGGCAATTAGTGCTTACTATGCTCGCATTCTTTCTGCTCGTGATGGTTGCAATGGGAGTAACTATCAGCAAGAGAGTAGAAAGTGCAATTGAAAAAGAGATTGGTCAGAGTGCTATAAATGTGGCAAGCGCAGCCGCGCAGCTTATTGACGCTGACAAGATGCAGGATATCTTACTAAATGGTCCTGACGCTGAAAGTTATGACGAAGTATATAACATCTTAGCAGGCTTTAGAGATGGAGCTGAAATAGAATATATTTATACCATAGCTAAAACAGATAATGGATTATTCTATGCTATTGATGCTGACTTAGATGAGCCCGCAGAGTTCGGAGAAAGCATGACTGATGATGGCTATGCTTCTCGCTTACTTGCAGGACAGGAAGAAATCAAAACAATTTCAGCAACGGATGAATGGGGAGCTCATTTAACTACATATGTGCCTATCAAAAAGGATGGCACAATTATCGCTGCTGTAGGTGTTGATTTAAACATGGATTCAGTCAGTGAGGTAAGCTCTCGAATCATCAAGCTCATCATTACGGTATTTCTAGTTGCGATTGCTCTACTAATCGTGATTTTGTTTGTAATGGCAAGATCTTTATCAAGGGGATTCTCTCGTATTAATGATAAAATAGCTGACCTTACTAATGGTTCTAAAGATTTGACTAAAACAGTCGATGAAAATAGAGGTAACGAGTTCGAAGTTATTGCTGGCAATGTGAATAAATTCATCACTTCTATTAGAGATTTGGTCGAAGAGGTGACTGAATCAAGCACTACCATTAACAAAGCCGCACAGGTTGTAAGCCATGACATCGAAAAGTCAACTGGAAATGCGCAGAACATAAGTGCAGTCACCGAAGAAATAAACGCGTCGATGGAACAGGTGACAGAATCAATTGCTCATTTAAATGATTCATCTGCTAGAATGCTTGAATCTATTGAAAACACTCTATCTGAAGTAAATAGTGGCAATGAACTAGTTAAAGATATACAATTTAGAGCTTCTAATATGAGAGCAGATACTACGCATAAAGAACAGGCTATCAAAGCTAATGTTGAAAAATCAGCAGCCAAGATGCAATCAAGCATTGAAGCTAGCAAGAGCGTATCAACAATCTCTAATTTAACTCAGGACATTTTAAGTATTGCATCACAGACAAACTTACTAGCACTTAATGCAAGTATTGAAGCCGCTAGAGCTGGCGAAGCTGGTAAGGGTTTCGCGGTAGTAGCTGATGAAATCAGAAAACTTGCTGATGATAGCCGTGAGACCGCTAGTTCCATTCAGGATATCAGTAAGCAGGTTATCGACGCCGTAGAAGAACTTATGGGAAGTTGCAATGAAATAATCGCACTTCTTAATGAAAACATACTTCCCGATTACGGAAGCTTCTTAAATATGGCTGACAATTATTCAGAAGATGCTGATAAAATCCAAACTCTCATTAATGGCTTTGCTGATAACATCCATTCAATCAGAGATAACGTGGCAATCTTATCTGAACAATCAGGTAACATCATCTCAATCGCGGGCGACTGTGAAAAGGGCACTGCTGAATCGGCTCTCAGCACCACACATCTTGCTGATGATCTAACCGATATTGACAGTGCAGCTGAAGATGTTAAAGATGTTTCAAATCGCTTGAATGAACTTGTATCATCTTATAAAATTAAATAAATGACATCTATAACCCCGTCCCCAAAATGTCATTGACATCTTGGGGACGGGGTTACATACGTCATTTTGACCAAACAAGTCATCGAACAAAGCATCATACATAGCATTAGGGGAGACGATCGCAAATGGAAGAAGCACAGTTATTCAAAAAATGGATTAGTGAATGTAGCAAGATAGTATTCTTTGGTGGCGCGGGAGTGTCAACCGAAAGCGGTATTCCAGATTTTAGAAGTAAAGACGGATTATACAATCAGCATGATGTTCAGTTTGATATGTATCCTCCAGAATACCTATTGAGTCATTCATGCCTCATACAGCATCCTAAGGTATTCTATGAATTTCAAAGACAGAAGATGGATACTAGAAACATAGAGCCAAACTATGCCCACATTTATCTGGCTAAGCTAGAAGAGCAGGGCCGTTTAAAGGCTATAGTAACCCAGAATATTGATGGTCTTCACCAAAAAGCCGGAAGTAAGAATGTATATGAAATACATGGAAATGCACTTAGAAATTATTGTATGAAATGTGGAAAGAAATATCCTGATGAGTACATCTATGAGTCAGAGGAAGCAATTCCTCATTGCGACTGCGGTGGTGCAATAAGGCCAGAGGTTACATTATATGAAGAAGGACTTCCAGATGACGCTGTAGAAGGCGCTTTAGAAGCTATCGCTCATGCTGATATGCTTATAATCGGAGGTACTTCCCTAACCGTTTATCCAGCCGCTAATTTCGTAAACTATTTCAGAGGCCGATACCTTGTAGTAATAAATGAAACTAAGCTCAATGTTTCTAAAAAGGAGAACACTTTGTTCGTGTATGAAAGAATCGGCGCATTCTTTAAAAAAGTAGATAAATGACATCTTGGGGACGGGGTTGAAAATGTCATTTTGCAACCGCATTGCATACAAAAATGACATTTTCAACCCCGTCCCCAAGACGTCACTCTATCACTTCACACAAAAAAAGAAGCCTAAGCCAGACTCATCATCTAGCTTAAGCTCCTTTAGCGTTCAAGAATTAATCATCCCCCAACGCTTCTAACCCCTTAACATTCTCAACCTTCACGGCCTTAATATTCTTAACCAGGCAAGTAAATACCACGAAGCTTAAAACCACAAGTATAGTTGAGTAAATAGGAAGCGCGCTCCATACTCCGGTACGAGTAAAGATGAAACCTAACAAAATAGGTGTAACCGTCTGCGCTGACATGCTGGCTGTATAGTAGAAACCAGTGAACTTACCAATTTTCTTGGACGAACATAACTCAACAACCATAGGGAAAGAACAGTTATGAACTAGCGCCATGCCATAGCCCTTAATTGCCCATACTACAAACAGTAGAATAGGGAAAGGCGCATACCCCTCAGTAGTAAGTAGCTCAACACCCTTAACCTGGCACATAAGCAGCAAGGCTGCAACCGTGATACCCAGACCAATCGAAATTGTCCATTTACGACCTATCTTATCTGCAATTACACCAGCAGTAGCAAAACCAACAACCGAAGCTACACCACCGATTATAATCAGGAACATTGTGTTACTTGAAGAAGAGTGCAGGTAATAGATTACGTAGTTTCCTATATAAGTACCAATCGCATTATCCGACATGAACCACAGAAACTCAGCCGCAAGAATAGCGAACAGCATTCTCCTATTAGCCTTAGACATGGGCTTGTCATCATCAATCGGATTTTCAACCGCGGCAAGCTTCTCGCCCAGAGCAATTTCGTCAGCAAGTTCTTCCTCAAGCTTAAGCTCGTTAATCTTAAAGAACAGCACAAGCGCTGAAATAATCATAAGAATTGAAGCAATAATAAACGGAATTTCAATAGTCATAAGCTTTCTGGCTTCATCAGCCGCATTAATATAATCAGAAAGCTTCAAGAAAATACCTAGAACAGTAGCACTCGCACCACCAAAATATCCCATAATATTGATGATACCATTAGCCTTGGCTCTAAGTGGCTTAGGCGTAATATCTGGCATAAGCGATACAGCGGGATTACGATACATCATCATAAACATCAGCACAATCGCCATCGAAATAACCATTCCTACTATATTATTGTAGTGGAAGAATAGTGGTATAAAAGGAAACGCAATCGCAGCCACGAACGTACCCGTTAGAATATAGGGCATACGCTTTCCGATGGGCGACTTAGTCTTGTCAGACAAGTTTCCGAATATAGGCAAAAGAATAAGTGCTGCAAGATTGTCACACGACATAATAATACCAACTAACCACTGAACCTTTAAAATGTTGTCGGGATTACTAACCTGAAGCTCGGCGCTTGACATATTAAACATCCTGCGCGCGAATATGTCTGTTAAAAAAGTGGGACACCATGAATCATAAATCTGCCATAACAGCAGTATGCCAAAGAAAGCAAAACCGATAAAAGCGGTACGCTTCACATTGAGCTTGAGGCCATTAGCCCCGTCTGAAGATCTTTTACTCATATTTAACTCCCCCAAAAAGAATTTTATATTATTAGTATAAGAAAAATCACTTCACATCTCAATACTATATGCTATTATATCTTAAGAAAAGAACAGTGCCATTTTGACACCAATCGAACAGCAATCGAACACTAATCGAACACTTGCCTAAGGAGTAATATGGAGCCAAAGAAAAGTCTCTACAAAAGAATAATCTCTCAGATAGCCGGCCTCTTTCTACCTATTATTAATTGTCTTACTGCAGCCAGCATCATAAAGAGCGTATTAGTATTGCTCGCTTCTGCAGGAATACTCTCTACAGAATCAGGCATCTATATGATTTTCTACGCAGTTTCAGATGGCTTTTTCTACTTCTTACCAATTTTTCTTGCATATACCGCAAGCAAGCAGTGGAAGACCGATACATTTATTTCGTTATTAATACCGGTGGCAATGCTATACCCGGATTTAGTTGCCATTCTCGAACATAACATGACACTTAGCATGGGACCATTAACAATACCGGCGTCTATATATCATTCAAGTATCATACCCGTATTACTCGCTGTAGGCCTCTTAAAGGCGGTTGAAATTCCATGTGATAAATTTATCCACGAGTCAGTAAAAGGCTTCTTAAAACCGATTATATGCATGCTAGTAGTGTTGCCTGTTACGTTCTTGTTCTTTGGCCGTATAGGAACCCTTATAGGGGATTTCCTTACAAATATCTTCTATATTATATATGGATTCAATCCCATCCTTGCAGGAGCGTTCATGGGCTTTGTAATTCAGCCTATGGTTGTAGTGGGCGCGCACTGGAGCATCGTGCCAGTCAGCATCAACAGCATTGCAACAATAGGATACGATACAATCATGCCGTTGCTAGGTGGTGCTGTTTATGGACAGGCCGGCGCAGCACTTACAATGGGAATCATCAATCGAAAAGATCAGGAAAAGAGAAGAGTTGCCTTCCAGGCATCTTTGTCAGCCGCGCTTGGTGTAACTGAGCCGGCACTGTTTTCTGTAAACGCAGTAACTCCGCGCGCAATGATATCAGCTTGCATTGCTGGAGCAGTAGGCGGTGCGATGACAGGATGGGCTGGCACTCACTGTACATCCTTTGCGTTCCCAAGCTTTGTGACATCTGTTGCATATGTAGGCCCAGGATTCCTGATTTTCATCCTTTCTATGGTAGTTTCTTTCCTAATCGGATTCATTTTAACGTGGCTGCAAAAGAAAAAAGTTGAAAATAACTGAATTATGTATATAATTTTAGCAATTCGTTAATTAGAAACCGGCAAAAAACAACAAAATAAAAATTTTTTTAGGCACTTTCGAACCTCGGAAGTGCCTATTTTTCGCGCTTTTTTTAAGATAACAGGTGGGGTTAATTTACGTATAATTCTGGGTTTATTTTCGATTAACGCGGATTTGTAAAATAAAACCATAGACGATGCACTTGTGGATTGTGCTCTCGGGTGTTTCTCGTTTTTTCGTGGTTTTAGTTTTATTGGTTGGGTCCTTTTCTTTATCCCCTTCCTTTATCTCTTTCTCCACTGGGTGGGACTTGTTCCCGTTTTATTTA
>JAZUDH010000138.1:0-4228 GCA_045639565.1 Lachnospiraceae bacterium | reverse complement strand
CTTCCTCCGTACAAAACAATAACTAATCTACAAATATGTTGCAGCCTCTAGAGCTATCAATACTTTCCCAACATTATGGTTAGCATCATGCAGTCCTTCGAACTCATATCCGCTGTCTCCCAATACATCGCCTGCTTCCAGAAAATCATAAAGCTCTAAACCATAAAAAGTCGGATCGTAGCCATGTCGTCTGTGAGCCAAGGAGGTGCAACCTAGAGTTGTCTTCCTAAGACCGCTTGGCCTCCGACTTGTCCCACGGTCATCTTACCAACCGCACCACTTCCTATTAGTACTATAAGATTCATTTTTATCACTTCCTCCGTACAAAACAATAATTAATCTACAAATATGTTGCAGCCGCTAGAGCTATCAATACTTTCCCAACATTATGGTTTGCATCATGCAGTCCTTCAAACTCATACCCACTGTCTTCCAATACATCGCCTGCTTCCAGAAAATCATAAAGTTCTAACCCGTAAAAATCACATATTGCCTGAACACCTGCAAGCTCCATTTCTACTGCTATGCACCCTTCACCTCTATAACTTTCAGTTGGGATAACAAATTTGCCTTTCGTCACTTCTTTGTCAAAAAAAATCACTCTGTAACATAATAGCATTCTCTCCTTCTCTCAAAATATTATTTTTTCTTTATCCAGATAAAAAAAGACCACCTACCTGCAAAGATAAGTGGTCAGCATATACTATAATCTAATTATTGAACCATTTTCTCATCTTAGCAATTCAAATATTTACATACGCAATTAAGACCATACACGTTCACAATGTGCATAGCATAAATTTCAGTATATGAATATTCGACTGCAAATCTATTCATGAGAAAACTCCTTTCTTATTCATAAATACCCACTGCTTCGCAGAGGCGTCACTTCGTGACTTTCATATTTATTTCATATGCGCTCGGGTGAAAACAAATGCCGCTTGTTTTCCTTCCTCACTTTAAAATATTGCGTTAAGATTACTCCTATAATTTAACACTGTCAATCATTTTTTATAATTTCAGATATAGCTCTACCATCTGCATAGTTTCATCAATACTTCTGCTTTCATCCTTTAATAGAACATTAAATCCAGCGTAAAGGAACTTATCATAGTTTTCCTGAGAATTCACTTTCTCTAAGCAAGATCGAAAATTAGCAATTGCCGCATCGGGATTCTTTTCTTTTAATAATAGCTGATAAAGAAACTGCTTTTCACTATCAGGTCTGTCAAAAAATCTTGATACCGAAATTTGCGGATCTGCCAACATAATCATTACATGGTCTTTAATTGATTCTACTGATTGTAATTCCGTAGTATCTCCCATAAACTCCTCCGTCTATCTTGTGGTCACAAATTGTGACCACAAATTAAAATATTTTGTGGTGCAATTTTTTCACCTCAAGTTTCTATTCCGTCGAATTCTACGGGAATAAACTAATTACCCGAATCATTATCAGCAGTTTCTCTTAGCTTGTCATAGTAAGCCTTATACCTATAAATGCTACGCTCACTGATATTGTTACGCTTGGCAATTTCTACCATCGTCATGCCACCTTCATAGCAAACAACAAAATCATTATAGATTGCCATCCACTTAGCGTTATGCTTTTGACGGCCGCTGGCTTTTCTATTTTTGTAATACTCAACTTCTTCTTTAAGCTCTGCATTTTCCTTTTCTAGTTCCGCAATTCTTTTAAGAGCTTCCGCTAATGTCATAATCGTTTCCATTAATATTTCCACCTCTCAGCAACATGCCTTAAAAAAGCTGCATTTTCTTTTGGATCATCATAATATTTTTCTTTCATATGTCTAAATTCCTTTCCTTTTCAAACAAATTCTTAAAAAGATTGCAATCCTGCTTTTGCTAATTTCCTATCTGATATAGAGATTTATGTTGATAAGCTGGCCGCTATGCAGATTCACAACATGAAGTAGAATGTTCAAAATCAATTTTACTAAGATGGATCCATATGAATTTAAAACTTTTTCAGATATCATCCAACGATATTCAACTGCTTTTAAAGCGCCAAAGGGAAACGGCAGAGGCAAGAAAAAATAGAAGTATGGGGATATGCTCATAACAAGCATATCCCCTAATTCATTAAATACTATTCATTGTTTTTAGTAAATTTACTAATCCAATATCTCTTCATCATATTACCATCACCTGCATCTATCAGGCATTCAAATACCCCACCATTGGCAAGTATCGTTTTTTCGCTTGCAATATTTGTCGTATCACAAGTAATTAGGAACCTTTCAATTCCCATTTCCTTCGCCTTAATAAGATTCTGCCTAAGCATCTCCTTCGCATAGCCATGTCCTCTTTCAGAAGGTCTGACCGTATATCCTGAATGTCCTCCCCAAGTGCTGAGAATCGGGTGGTCAATATGATGCCGTAAGTCAATAACACCGACTATTCTATTATCACTGATACGAACAGCCAAAAATGAATGAGACGGTACTTTAGATTTATCGTCTTTGCCCCAGGTTTCAAGCTGGCGCTCTGCACACAATTCAATCCATTCCTCCGGTGTATTACTTTCTTCGAGCCCCATGCAACCTGCAAACTGGTTCTCATTATTTGCATCATGGTCAATTACTTCCTGGCGAAAATCCCATAAATCCTTTGCATATTCTTTGCTGGGAGAAACAAGTTTAATTCCTACATACTTCTCCCTTGTCAAGATATTACATTTTGCATCTCTCTTTTCTCCAAATGTAGTTTCATGAACAGAATCTCTTATAAATTCAAAACCACACTTTTCCTGAACTCTGGCAGAACGATTATTCTGAACATAATAGCAGCAAGTAATTGCATCTAAAAACTCATCCTCAAAAAGATATCTGATAACCTCTGTCACCGCCTCAGTCATAAGTCCCTTGCCCCAGTAGTCTTTGGACAGGACAAATCCCAGTTCTCTTGCCTGCAGGTTTTCAAGTTCAGGAAAATCTTTTTCTCTGTAAGTTTCTATTCCAAGTGAACCAATCACTTTTCCCTTGCATTCAATTGCCAAAACCTTCTTATGTTTGATAAAGCCTTCAACAATATTCTTACTTTCTTCTCTATCCTTGTGAGGTAACCAGCCTGCCCATATGCCAACCCCCTCTACCTTGGCATATTCATACATGTCATCGACATCATCCAATGTCCATGGCCGCAAAATGAGCCTTTCTGTTTTTAATACAAGGTTTGAAATGTCTATAGGTTTATTCATCGTATTCTCTCCTCAAATATTCTCTTGCAGCAACTTTCAGAATCATATCCGGCAAAACTGCATTCCTGCCGTAATCATACTTCTCCTGTTCTTCGTCTGTCCTTCCTACCAACGCGACACCTGTTGCAGAATTGTCCGATACAACGAGAAGTGCAACCGTAGGTACTTCTAACAGGCCAGCCATTGTGTATAACGCTGCTGTTTCCATCTCTATAAGGTCTGTGTTAAATTCCTTGATTTCATCCAGATGATAATACTCTGTAGCAATAGAAGGCGTACAGAATACAGATGCTTTCTTAAGCCCATATCCATTGTCCTTTGCGATATTCACAACCTCATCTATAAAATCCATGTCAGGCTCCACGCGTTCGAAAGGCACATAATCCCTTATGGAATCCTTTAACCAGGTGTGAGCAAAACCTCCTGCGATTGAATATGTTGGGGTACACAAATCACCCAGCTCAAACTCAGGCTTCAGTGCTCCCACTGCACCTATGAAAATAACCTTGTCAAAGGTAAGTTCACCACATACTGCCAGATGATCTATTAGATTTGAATCTGAAGAGGCTGTCTTAATCCAGGCAATTTTAAGACCATCCTTTTCTACAAGGTATCCCGCAATATATGCCCCTTCTTTTAAGGTCGTTACCTTGCAGTATTCATCCATTTTAAACTTGTATGGCGAAAAGCTCGGAGCAACCACAAGTGCATCATAACGCTCATTCTTATCAAGTCCAAAAGCAAGATATGCCATGTTATCGGAATTATACTGATGGAATTTATCCATGATTTCGATCATTTTCTTTTTCATAGTCTATCCCTTTTCTCAAAACTTAGTCTTTTTTCTTTAATATCCAAATAAGATTACTTCGGTATTTCCACGCTGTTGAAGGATCACTTAAGTCCTCCTTATCGCCCTTATATCCACGATAGATATCCAAAACCTCGTATCCGCACATGTCCGCTAGTAGAAACACCTCAGAACGGTATGTCTCACGCATAAGCAAT
>JAZUDH010000137.1:0-4944 GCA_045639565.1 Lachnospiraceae bacterium | reverse complement strand
TGAGATTAATCTGTATTTTGCAGATTTAGAAGAAGAGACGACATGGAATATAATTAATTCCGAAAATAAGTATTCTATGATACTTGCACACTATTTGACTTATGAGTTGAAGGATGCTGAGACTGTTATTGCAAGGGCTTCGGAGCTGCTGAAAGATGATGGTATTATGTCCTTGAATGCTTATGGTAATATGCAGGAGTCAAGATTAAAATGGTGGGTTGAAACCCTTGAAGAATTGGATGTTGATACCGAAGCATTGGAGCAGGAGCTAGCTGATTGTTATGATAAGAAGGAAGTTTGCACAGAGATACTTCAGAAATACTTTTTACAAATTGACGAGATTATAATTCCCTGTACATTTACTTACGATAAGGTGGAAGATTTGCTTAAAGATCTTGAAAAATGTATTCCGAATCATAAAGCTTTTTTGGAAAATAATGAATCAAAAATTCGAAAAGGACTGGAGAAGTTGTTATCTGCAGGTAGCGTTAAGGTATTTCATGATGAAGGGTTCTGGAGATTGAAAAAGGGATAGTACCGAGTGCATCCTTACTATGCGTTTCATAGCGTTCACAGAGAAATGTCCATAGTTATTCAAGCGGTAGCTACGCCCTCTTTGGAGTGCTCCACAGGCAGCTATTGCAGATCAGAGTAAATAATTTTCATCTATCTGTATAGTGATTATATAGTTTTTCTACTCCCAAGAGTCTTTGGATTCTTGGGAGTATTTTTATGCTCTTTTGGGAAAACTATTAAATGACAGAATTGGTAGAAATGGCAAAATATGGCACCAAAATATTTTTGAAGATGTAATTAGTCATCAGTTCCTTATTGATTATACAAGCTGTGCGTATGCACAGCTTGAGGGAAATTAAGGAGAGAGTAAGATTATATTATCATTACGTTTTTTAGAATTAGACGAATTTGAATTTCCCGTGCAATGTAGAAATATATTATCGGCAAAATATACCACGATTTTGAAACACGTATTATTGATATATTTTGCCGATAATAGTATAATAGTTCCGAAAACTTATACATTATAACTTTTTATTAGAGGTATTCTATTGAATTCGGGGGTGTATATGAAATATAGCAGTGTAGTAGAAATTTCGGCTAAATGGGGAATATCCGAAAGAAGTGTACGGAATTATTGTTCATCAGGAAAAGTTCCTGGAGCAGTTCTTGATGGAAAAACATGGATTATTCCTTCTGATGCGATTAAACCTGCAAGGAAAAAAAGACAAGGAAATATACCTTCAGATATCCTTTCAAGGCTGAAAGTTGAGAAAGAGTCTGGCATTACAGGAGGAATATATCATAAAGTACAGATTGAATTAACATATAATTCCAATCATATTGAGGGAAGCCGCCTTACACATGATCAAACGAGATATATATTTGAAACAAATACCATAGGAATTCAAGATGATGTATTAAATGTTGATGATATTGTAGAGACTGCAAATCATTTTAAGTGCATTGATCAAATTATTGAATTAGCAAACTATAGATTAAGTGAATCCTTTATTAAACAGTTGCACTTTATTTTCAAAACTGGTACTTCAGATAGTCGAAAGGCGTGGTTTGCAGTAGGCGACTACAAACGATACGAAAATGAAGTTGGTGGGAAAGAGACAACAAGGCCAGAAAATGTTGCTAAAGAAATTAATCAATTGTTAGGAAGATATAATGAGACAAAAGAGAAAACATTAGAGGAAATTATTGGATTTCATTATGAGTTTGAAAAAATTCATCCTTTTCAAGACGGTAATGGACGTGTTGGAAGGTTGATTATGTTTAAAGAATGTCTTCGTAATGGAATTACGCCATTTATTATAGAAGATGATATTAAGGAATTTTACTATAGAGGGTTAAAAGAGTGGAAAAATGAAAAGGGTTACCTAATGGATACCTGTCTAACTGCTCAAGATAGATTCAAGGTATATATGGATTACTTTGGTATAAAGTATAATGATTAATTTATTTGATGGAGTAGTAAGAATGGAAATAAAGCGTATTGACAGTTATAGTGATTCTCGCTTTTCACCAAAAGTGTTGAAACAACATGGGGCTTTTGAGATAGATGGTTTGACATATGAGGTTGAAATTATTTCGGACTTTGAAGCTATTATTCGAGGTTCAAATAAGTATTTAAAAGATATAATCGAGGAATTTCGATATTATGCGGAACATATATGGAAGTTCTATAATGAGAAGAAAGAATGTGTCGCTGAATATGCGCCTCTTGAAGTTTTTGATATTGAAATAATAAAAATTCAGCCGTCACAATTTTATGTAGATATTGAAAAAAAGGCAGCGGTCTCAGATTTTATAAATAATCCCCAAGATATCGTAATTCCATTAGTAAAGCGTAATGGAAATTACGTTTCCCTAGATGGCCACACACGTTTATCTGTTGCAATTGACAGGGGGTTCAAATGTGTTAAAGGATTTATTGCAGATGGTGGAAATTGGGTAGATATATTTGTTAATGAGGCTGTGAAAAGAGGTATAAAAACACCATATGATATGGAAGTGCTAGAACATGAGGAATATGACGTAAAGTGGAATAAATTTTGTGATGAATTATTTGAAGAAGGATAATCTGAGCAACAAATCCCAGTTTGTCGAAACGATGTTAGACAATGAAATTGAAATCTAGTGAACTGCTAGATTCCTATTTACTGAGCTCTTTTTCAATAAATTGAGTTGGAATTAAATACTTTGAATGTGGGGAAAAATTATTATGTTTGAGTTAAAGAGACTATCTCCTGATGATGGTACAGATATTTATAATATGTTACAAGAAATTCCGAAAGAAGAAAATGGTTTGCAGAACAAGGCAAATGGATTAACTTTTGAAGAATTCAAAGGGTGGCTAATAGGCAAACAAGCGGAATCGGAACAAGAAGGCATTGTTGATGGATGGAAAGTTCCGTCTACAACTTATTGGTTGTACGTTGATGGTGTCCCCGTTGGTTATGGAAGTGTTAGAAAGTATCTGACAGAAGCATTAAGAAAAGTCGGCGGACATATAGGATACGGTATTGCGCCTTCTTATAGAGGAAAAGGATATGGAAAAGAATTGTTGAGATTGCTGCTGCTTGAGGCGAATAAGGCAGGGATTAGTAAAAGTCTGATAACAATTCATAAGGACAATTTTGCTTCTCAGGCTGTTGCGCGTGCAAATGGTGGACTCTTAACAGATGAAACCGATGAAAGAGTTTATTATTGGATTAATTGCAATGAATAGTAAAGAAAAGATATCGACTAATTCCAGTTTTCGGTGTAACTGATAGAGTTTCGAGGCGAAGAGAATGAATTACAAAATTGAAGCTATAGATTTTTTGCTTAATGAAGAATGTATATTGCAAAGATTTTATCCGCTGATTCAGTATAAAAAAATTTTGATGCATAATTTTTTGAATAACGGATATTTATCAAAGGAAGATTGCTTATCCCTTTCGGATAATGTATTGATTCAAATGGGTCTGCCTGACACTGATATGGTACATTTGTTCCGCTCATTTTTGTGCATGTATGACGTAAAAACAAGTAAAATGAAAGAAATCGTGAAAGTATGTGAAAACGAAGAAGAAAAGATTTCATTTCAGCAGTTGTATCTTTTACCCGGAGTAAAAGCAGTTAGAGCAAGGCTTTATGCGTCTGCGAATTATACAGATTTATTTAAGATATCTGCTGCATCTCCTCAGCAGATAATATCTGATACTGAAAAGGTGATTACGCAAAATAGGTTGAATATAAAGGTACCGCTTCTTAAAGAAGTGAGAACACATATTGCTGTGGCAAAAATGCTAACAGAATATAAGTTTAATTGATGAGTTTCATGTTGTGAAATTCCAGTTTAAATGATGATGAAAGTGCGTTTTATATGAATAAAATGAGGTTGACAAGAGATAAAAAATGGTATTTTGAGAATTATCCATATCATCAAATGAGAATGGATAATGAACTATTATCTGGGTGGGTTTCAATTATTTATCTGACTGATGGAGAAACAAGATATTGGGAGTATGAGAAGGCTGGTCGTATACCAGTATGTGGAAAAAATATGATTTGGCTTACTATTATTCCTGATGGAAAGTCAAGATGTATTGGAACATATTTACTTCCCAATAGGCGTGTAAGTACTTGGTACATTGATGTTATTGAAGAAATCGGTATAGATGATGACGGGATTCTTTTTTATATAGACAAATATCTTGATGTTATGCTTACACCACAAGGGGACATATGTGTAAAGGATAGAGATGAATTGGATTCAGCATATCAGTCCGGCGAATTGAGTAAGAAACAGTATGATGATGCTATTCTCGAAGGGGAAAAGATAATTAGAGAATTAGCTTCTGATATTGAAAAAACTGAGAAATATTGTATTGAAATATTGAACAGAGCAGAAACAATGATTAAAGATGATGTATTCACTGTTTTTTTAGATATAGATGGAGTTCTGGATATTTATAATCCTAATAAGAATATACAGGAATTATTACCTCAAGCAATAGATTACTTAAAGACTTTTGTCGATAGAACAATGGCTAAAGTAGTTATTGCCTCTGATTGGAGATATGGGGCTTCTAAATATAGAGAAAAAGCAATAGCACTTGGGTATAATAATCAAATTGCTCTTTGGAACGAGCTATCAGCTGCTTTTAAAAAGTATGAAATAACCATATCAGATGTAACTCCATGGGATGAAAACTTCAAAAATAGAACAGAGGAAATTAAGCAATATCTAAATATGAATCCATCGATTCGCAGATACGTAATATTTGATGATTGCTATGGGGATGATTATAGCAGTGATAAGAGGATTCAAGAGCATTTAATCTTTGTGGATGCACTTAAAGGATTACAAATTGAAAATGTTTTGCAGGCGTGTAGAGTAATGAATAATGTAAGTATATCGGACAACAGCAA
>JAZUDH010000136.1:0-2494 GCA_045639565.1 Lachnospiraceae bacterium | reverse complement strand
GAAGCCCTTGCAATAACAGTCTCAGCATCCTTCAACTCATAAGTCAAATAGTGTGCAAGTATCATAGAATACTTATTTTCGGAATTAATTATATTCCATGTCGTCTCTTCTTCTAAATCTGCAAAATACAGATTAATCTCACTACCATCTGCAAGCTGACCATTATTTTCATCTATAAACTTTTCAAAATCATCTGCCCAACTACCACGTACATCATAGGCATCAATATGAACATTCTCCGGAATATCTTCCCAATTGTTTCTCCATACCTTGGCATAGCCACAGCCAAGATCAAGAACGTGTTCACCCTCTTTTAGCTTCAGAGAACGGAATATTTTGACATACCAGTCAAGTTCTTCCTTTGTATGATCGAGTGCAAAAAAATGACCGTCATCGCTCTTTTGGTCAGACTGCATACTCTTTAAAATATCAGCAACATCATCCCAATCAGGTTCGCCATTGCTTCTTGCAATCACTGCCTTTATTCTTATAATGGCACGCTCTAATTCATAACGTTTTGCCTCCATCATTGCAATCTGTTCTTGAAGCGTTCCTAAAATATCGGTGTTCTTACTTCCAATAAGATTATCTCTGATTTCCTCCAGTGAAAAACCAATCTGTTTTAATGCTATTATTTTCTCCAGGACAAGTAATGATTCATTGTTATATAATCTGTAATTACCTTCAGAATAATCAGAAGGCTTCAGTAATCCCTTCTCATCATACAGTCTTACTGTTTTCTGTGATATTCCAGCCTTTTTTGCTATTTCCCCTGATGTCATTTTATCTTTCACTTTGGTGTCCTCCATATCTTAATTTATAGGTGTCTTGAACGTTCATATACCTACCTTAAAGGATTCCCCAAGGGAAGAGTCAACATATATTTTATTTTTTATTCTCAAGTCTGTCCTACACCAATTCCTTACTCATAAACATTTCCATTGGCTGTTCATATCCGGGAATATCAATTATAAAACCGCCACAATCCTTATATCCGAGCTTACGATAAAAATGTTGAGCTTCCTCGTCAACCTGAGTTGATACCAGCGCCATACCATAGCCCCGCTCTTTCATATCTTTTTCCCAGTATTCCATCAGCTTGCGACCATAGCCCTGCTTTTGACAAGACCAATCCACAAATAACATGGTGCAAAAAGGCGTATTGTCCCAGAACAGATTATATCGAAGTAAACCCACAGGTTTGTCATCTGCATACAATACATATCCCTGCCTATCTCGTACCTTTTTATTAAATTCTTTTTCGGACAAATGCCTATCCAAGGAATACCAGAATTCTTTGTCAATCTCTGTTACATATTTTATTTCAGTCTTCATACTTTCCAATTCCATTTCCTTTGAATTCATTCAGTTCATCGCTTCTATTTTTTTAACATACTTCCTCCGAAAATACTTACTCGTCACTTTCCGCATGGCAAAGACGCCCTCGACATTACCCATTAACATCGTTTGAACAGCACTGACACATCATCCTTGCCCAATCCACATTTTGCGTAAAAGGCTTCATTATTTTCTATAGACATCAACTGTATTACTGATATCTGTTTTTCCTGCAAGATAACTTCAAGTTTACCGAGAAGTGCCTTGCCAACGCCCTGCTTCTTTTTCTTTGGAACAACAAATAGCTCCGATACATAAAAGAAATCTTCCTCTGCAAATGGGTCAATGTATCCAAGCATGCCACCTACTATTTCCTCATTTTCCTCGGCAACGAGTCCAATCGCCTGATAATTACCAAGTATACCTTTCACACGCCTTACGGCACGTTCCTCAGTCCAATTCTCGTACCACGGTGCTTCTGAATACGCTAAGGCCATTGCATTAGCTAAACCAACTATATCATTATCTTTTGCAATTCTATAATTCATACTTTTCCTCACTCCTACATAATCTTTATCCTACATTCAGCCCTACACATTTCATTTTATCTTCTATTATCAGTTACAATATGTTTTACTATATTGCTAGGGCATTTTAGTTCTTCTCGGAAGAATGTCGGATAATAAACAATATCGCTTTTTTCATCAACCCAAATGAGTCGTTCTTTTGACTCATCATCAGTAAAGCTATCACATACAGGTTCAAAATCGTCCGGTGTTTTCATAAAAAAGAAATACGAAATTTCATAGATCAATTTATCTTCTTTTTTGCCATAATCACCGTAGAAAAAATTCTCATGAATAAAACCAAGGCGATCCACTTCCAGCTTAACTCCAGTTTCTTCAAACACCTCGCGAACAACTGCCTCCTCGGCGCTTTCTCCGAACTGAATACGCCCGCCAACCGAATATAGATAATCATCCTTTTGGTTTCCAACCATCAGGAATTTATCGCCTTTCATGATAATCTCCATTCCGCGGGCAAGCCGCGGCACAAATAGTGATGAAAGTATTCCACAACTCAACTCTGTGACTTAAAATAGCTTGCAAGAAGCTATACTACAAAGCACGGGAGGAGGAGTTGTAAAAACTTTCTC
>JAZUDH010000135.1:0-24641 GCA_045639565.1 Lachnospiraceae bacterium | reverse complement strand
CAACCCCGTCCCCGAGATGTCACTTTCTACTTATTCTTTGGTATCCAGTCAGGCATGGTCATTATTGCCGTCATCATGCGTTTTTTAGAACCCTTAGCATGCTGGTTGATTCCCTTTAGGAGTTCTCTGACATAAGCTCTCTCAGAGGTTTTATCATGAGGGCACGGATTGCTGACAACTGGAAGTTCATATTTATTCATAACCCCTATCGCCTCGGCCTGGGTCACAAATACAAAGGGTCTGATTAATGTAATGCCTGTATCCTCAAGATATGTTACTGGCGCAAAAAGATGAAATCTACCTTCGTATATCAAAGATAACATCATAGTTTCAACTACATCATCCATGTTGTGAGCGTAGGCTACTTTATTGACGCCAAGTTCTCTTGCTCTATCATATAAAGCCCCTTTTCGAAGTCTTGCGCAAAGCGAGCAGCCGCCCTCCTCGATATACTTATATATTTCAGTATCGACAACGTGATATTCAACATCCAGCTTCTCACATAGCTCTTTTACTTTAGTTAAGTCGAATTCCTTGTATCCTAGATTTACTGTGATTGCTATAAGCTCAAATTTCTTAGGATAAAACTTTCTAATCCCAGCGAGTGCATAAAGAAGAGCCAGCGAATCCTTTCCACCAGATATACCAAGGGCTATTTTATCGCCTTCTTCAATCATTTCATATGCTTCGATTGCCTGTCTCACACGGCTATATAATTTTTGAAGTTCCATAAATTCTTTCCTTAATCATGTTCTTTTGTCATTATAACATAAAAAACCCCTGACTACTTGTCAGGGGTGTATTCAGCACAACTCTTCATTCAATGTGTCATAATCATGGCTTGTAATAATGTTTGTTTCTAATATAATTTCAAATTTAGCCGCCGACATACAATCCAGAACTTGTGGATTGAATGCACCACATTCGCCATTATAAATCATTTTAAAGGCTTCCTGTGGTGAATATGCGGCCTTATATACTCTAGGACTTACAAGAGCATCATATACATCAACCGCTGATACTATCTGAGCCCAAAGTGGAATATCATCTCCACTTAGCCCATCTGGATAGCCCCTTCCATCCCATCTTTCATGGTGATAGCGGCATATATCATAGCTGTATTTATAGAAATCACTCTCATCTTGTTTGAATCGTTCTAATATTTCACAACCAAGTGTAGTGTGTGTCTTCATAACAGCGAATTCTTCCTGAGTAAGCTTCCCTGGTTTAAGTAAGATACTATCAGGAATTCCAATTTTACCAATATCATGAAGTGCAGATGCCTGTACAATACAAGCAATATCTTCATTACTTAATTCACACTCTGGATGAAGTGTTTTCCAGGTTTTAAGTAAAATGCCAGTAAACTTCTTAACACGATTTACGTGTTCGCCGGATTCAAGACTTCTAAACTCAACAACTGAGCTTAAGGCGTTAATTAAGAACTCATTGTGCTTTTCAATTTCTGCACGAGTCTTATTAAGCTCAACTGTTCTTTCGGCAAGCTTTCTTTCTATATCTAGTCGATGTTCATATAATTCAATTATATCAAGCGTTCGTCTTAATACTATACGGCGTGCAAAAGGCTTGTGAATGATGTCAGCAGCACCTAGCTCATAAGCATGGACATCCGATTCGGTGGTTGCTTCTCCTGTAATAATGATAACAGGAATAGTCTGAATCATGTCTGTTGCATTCATATGAACTAATACATCCATACCACTTTTATTAGGCATAATAAGATCAAGGAACAGTAACGCTATAGAATCTCTATGCTTATCCAAAAGTTCTATTGCCTGAGCTCCGTCAGCGGCTTCAAGTATTTCGAACTGTTCCTCTAAGATATCTCTTAATATACCTCTATTTATTTCTACGTCGTCAGCAATAATGATTTTTTTCATGTAGCTACTCCTTTAGGCTAGTACTCCACTCTAATTTCATACTATCCTACGTAACTAACATTATAATCGCTTATATTAACGCTAAATTTATCACTTAGACATCACTTCTACTTACACATTAGTTCAGTGCACCATTATATTGTTCTTCGCTTTACATCTCTCTATATGTAACAGGGAATATCGAACCAGCAATTATATACACATCATTTAAATCGTCTTCTCTTATAGCAAGATAATCACCTGGTTTGCCAAGGTAATATCTTTCTCTATCCCAGGCAGTAAAAATCTTCACGCGGTGATCTAATTCTCTTGCATAAATATTTCCAAGTCCTGTGCTTACACATTTGTGAGCTTTTTCAAGCAGGTTAATTCGAGTTCCTGTATCACCATCAATAAGCTCAGGATTGTATTCAAAATGAGATAAGTACTCACCATCTAATCTATTGTATTTAACGTTAAACTTATCCTCTGTGATGGGATATATCTCTCCTTGAATACCTATCATTATATAAGTATCTTTTTCGATGCTGATAACCTGGTCTCCTTCGAGAGTACGCACTACTACCATTTGATGTTCTTTGGCCACATCAAGGCCTCGTACATAGCCTAATTCAAAAGGAAGCTTAGTATATTTTTTACACTCCGATATATCAGCTACATAATCTTCCACATCGATAATTTCTGTTTCAGAGTAATATTTCTCCATACGTTCGTTGATAAGTGTTCTGGCATCATCACCGATTAATTTCATAAAGCCGCCAGCTTTGTCTAAATGACCACCGCCACTTCCTACGCCATCTGTTATATAATCGGCAAGCTCATCCGCTTTAATTTCTTTAATGCAGCTACGAACTGAAATTTTGGTTCCAAAAGGCTGAATGCAATACACCAAACATGAATTTACCACGTCTGCTTCAAGTATCATGTCGCTAATAAGACCTAAAATGTTAGGATCACAAGGTTGAGCCTCGATAACGGCATAATTATTAGCTTCGTTGAAAGAATAATTATACAGCGCACTTCCAGCTATCTTTATTTCTTCCAAAGAAACATTAGCGTTTTTAAATATCTTTATTAGATTTCTTCGATAATTAGCATCATCCTGAAGGTTTCTGTCTAAAGGATGATTGACCTCTGAAAAGTTATTTGTATCGGTCATTAATCCATAATATAGCGCTGTAGATAAAGTTTCGTCATCGCCTATATTTATTCCTTCCTCACCTAACATCTGATAAACAAGTGTCGCGCAGGCTCCCAGACCAGGAACTATTCTAAATAGCTTAGGTGGTTCAGACTTTCCTAACTGATGGTGGTCTATTACAGCGACGTTCCTTGCTGGAATCTTAGTAACATTTCCTTCACCGTACTGACAATCCACGTTGATTAGAAGTTCTGGTCCTCCCGTCTTTTCTATTTCACTTATTTCACTAGACGAAAGATATTCGATTGGAATATTTAGTTCCTTGACCATTAACACAAGATTGCTTTTGTGTAATGGAAACTTTCCCGCATATACAAATCTAGGATTTTTCCCATTTTTTGTCAGGTAATAGTAAATGCCATAACCACTCGCGAGGGCGTCTCCATCTGGGTTGTCATGGCACTGAATCAATATATCGTCGTAAACTAATAAATCGGATAATATCATGTAATAAAACTCCAAGTGCAAAACATTGAAACTCTATTATAGCATGAAATATCCGATTTAGTTAAATTATAACTTAATTGTTAGTTATGCATATTTAGTCAAAATATCTGTTTAAAAGTCCCTGAAGGGCTTTTCCATGTCTCGCCTCATCTCTAGCCATTTCATGGATTGTGTCATGAAGTGCATCGAGGTCATTTTTCTTACAGCATAATGCAAGATCGAATTTACCCTGTGTAGCGCCAAACTCGCAATCAACTCTCCACTTAAGGTTATCCTTAGTTGTGGCCTTCATATTAGGCTCTAAATCCTCACCTAAAAGTTCTGCGAACTTAGCAGCATGCTCAGCCTCTTCAAAAGCAGCCTTTTCCCAGTATAAACCAATTTCAGGATAGCCTTCTCTATGAGCAATACGAGCCATACATAGATACATACCTACTTCAGAACATTCGCCTGTGAAATTAGCCTTTAACTGCTCAAAGATGTACTTCTTATCTTCTTCACTAACATTAGGATTATTCTTAACTGTCTTGTCATAAACTCCATATTCATGTTCAGCAGCTAACTTTAATTCTCCTTCTGCCTTAGTAAATCTGTCTCCACTTACGTGACAAACTGGACACTCTGAGGGAGCTGTATCTCCTTCATGAATGTAACCGCAAACTGGGCAAACCCATTTAGCCATAATTAATCCTCCTAAAATATGTGTTTGTTGTTCCCACAATAAAATCTTCTAATTCATGTATATTACATATTGCCCTTATGATATATATTATACATCACCAATTAATGAAAGAAAACGTGGAAACTATCGCTTCCACGTCTTTATAGCACTATTTATTCTTTTATCAATATCTATTCTTGCAGCCTTACCTTCCTTGCCGTGTTCCCTTGCTGATTTAAAACACACCTTAGGGAAAAGTCCCGAGCCTACAGGAAGCATTTTCTTCATAAGTCCCTCTGGGAACACAAAATGGGTCGCATGCTCATATATTACAGGTTCAAACTCGCATTCATGCTCATGACTATTCATGCGAGCCTCCATGCGCCTTATATATCTTGCTGTATCCCATAATACGTCATCCTCTGAACCTATTACTAAAAGCTTTCCCTTAATGTTTTCGATTTTGATCATCTGATCTTCGCTAAGTGGATAAGCCGCCTCCGAATCATCGAATACCTTTTTAGAATTAATAAAGTCTCCTGATTTTTTAGCCTCATCCATCATTATGTTCCAGTAATCAGGATGCTGATATTTAAACTTAAGGTACGGCAAAGGCTCACCTCGATATGTGAATAATGATTCACCATCAGCAGGCCATTCTTTAGCACCATCTCTCTTGCCTCGTTCAAATCCCTGCCATATAAAATCGCTAGGGGTAAGAGCAATCGTAAGCGATATATCTTCAAAATATGAAGCTGCAGTTAACGCAAGAGTTCCTGTTGTAGAAGCGCCTACAATACCAACCTTACTCATCCCATTTTCTTTTAACCACTCAATCGCTTTTTCAACTCTTTCAAGCGGATAATTGTGATGCGCATAATCTTTCTTTCCAGGTGACATCGTGAGCACGTTTATACCCTTCTCCTGGAGCCACTTAACTCCGCATCTAGCCATATAATCTTCCGGGTCGTCACCTATCAACAAAATAATAGCATTCTCATCTTCAACACTATTATTCATGCTTCCCCAGTAAACTCCATAAAATCCATCTGTCTCTACTCTAAATTTTAGTCCTTCCATGATTTATACCTCTTTTCTCATCGTTCACGGTAAGTCTAGACTAACTATATTATAAATAGGCAAAAGAACATATTAAGATTTTATGAAAGTGTGCTATCTTTGATCTATGTTGTCAGCTCAATCTATCCAAACACTACATCTAAAACCATCATTGAAGCAAAGCCTAACATAAACGAGATCGTCGCCCAGTTAGAGTGCTCACCCTCTGACATTTCAGGAACCAGTTCCTCGACTACAACATAAATCATAGCTCCTGCCGCAAAGCTTAACAGTACAGGCATAAATGGCACTATAAATGCAGCCAAAAGAATAGTAATAAGTCCGGCTATAGGCTCAACAGCCCCAGAAAGTATACCCTGTAAGCAGGCTCTCCATTTACTCATGCCGTTTGCATGAAGTGGCATTGAGATAATTGCCCCTTCAGGGAAGTTTTGAATCGCGATACCAACTGCAAGAGAAATCGCTGCTGAAATTGTGACAACTGAATTGCCCTGCATCCATCCAGCATATAGCACACCTACTGCCATACCTTCTGGAATATTATGAATCACTACAGCTAACACCAGCATAGTATTTTTCTTAAGTGAGCTTTTAGGGCCTTCCACAGATTCATCCAAATGCATATGAGGAGTTATCATGTCTATTATCAATAAAAAGATAATTCCTAGGCAAAAACCTAGTGCAGTCGGAATGACTGCTTTCTTGCCCATAGTTTCTTTGGCCTGTTCCATAGCCGGAATGAGCAAGCTCCAAAACGAAGCTGAAACCATTACGCCAGCAGCAAAACCTGTCAAAACACGCTGAAACTTTGCATTCAGCTCTTTTTTCATGAAAAGAACCATCATTGATCCTAGCGCAGTTCCCACAAACGGTATCATTAGTCCTAATGCAACCTGAATATTCATATATTCAATACCTCCATGCTTAGAAGCCTTTTTATCGTATTGCCGATTCTGATAAGATGCTATGTTACATCACACAATCGCCCATAATATAAGTTTATATCTAAGCATATCACATCTGCATTATCATTTTCTAATACCAAAATGCGCCTTTATTGATTAAAAAATGTAAAGAGGCTCATATTATCGCTGATACCCGATAAGCCAATGGTTTATGTCAAGATACTATTTCATCTCCTCAATATATATTCTAATCCTATTATTTAAATGATCTTCAAGCGCATTAACATCTATATTCCCTGCAAAGTAACTACCGAACTCTTCCCATAAAATATCATACAAAGGATTGTTCCAATCTCTAATAGGAAGACTGTTATCCATTATTTCTTTGAGTTCTTCCTTGGCCGCCTCTGTATCTATGTTTTCAAAAGTAAACATCACACTGCCAAGACCAGCTCTCTCTCCTTCTCTGTTTTTAAGGTCATCTATTTGTTCATTTAATACGTCGTCTCTAGCGCTGAAGCCTTCATTTATAGAGTTGATAAATATGTTTTTTTGCCCTTCGTAGGAAAGCATATATTTAAAGAACTCAGATATTAATTCTCGTTTTTCTGCGGCTATATTTTTCCTTACAAATAGCGTTCCAGAACTGTTCAGATAGTGCTTAGAGCCAGCTTTGCCTGGATATCCTATTATCTTACCAACGTCGCCGGCAGCGTAATAGATACTGTATAAATCAATAGGTCTGCTCACTAAGAACCTTGCACAAAGCATAGATTTGTCAGCAAGCATATCATAAGATTCTCGCTCGTAATTTCCTGAATTCTGATACTTTTCAATTATTGAAAGAACCTTTTCCAATTTCTCATGGTCGATAACACCGTTTTCTCCTTTTGGGTTAATAAAATACGTTTCATCAATTCCATCACAAAAAAGATATTCAAAAGCAAGAAACTTGCCATCAAGAAGCGCAGTTCCTGTTATTGTTTCAAGCCCATGATTAGTCTCAATAGCATTTATAAAGGACTCATAATCCCAACTTTCCAGATCTTCCCCAGTTATTAAAGTGTCTATCGTATAGCTTGCGGCCGCACCATAAAGCTCCCCATTTATGCTACCGCATGTAACAGCACCCTTATTTAGATTGTCAATTATGTCTGTAGATACGAAGCTTTCTAAAGGCTCCCATACTTTTTCAAGCGCTTGTACATCTACCACACCTGCCTCGATTATTTCTGGACCGTCACCTGCTGTCATTCTAGAAATAAGATTAGTCCTATCAATATCATCTCTTATTGAAATATGATATTCAGGATGCTTGATATTAAAATCAAATACCGCCTGACTATATGAACGATTGCCCCCGATTCCTGCTATCTCTACCGTAACCATATTTTCAGGAAGCTTACTGAGTTTTAAGAATTCATCACACCTAAAGCCTTCTTTGAGAATAAGAATATCTCCTGTATTGTTGGCACACACTTTGTATTCTTCAAAATAAGATATAGCAGAGTTAAAAGACACCCCATTTTTATGCCAGTCAAAAACTAACTCGGCCTTCTTTAGTTTATAATCTGACATGTATACACCATAGCAGGTCAGATACACTAGATGAGATTCATCGAAAATATTAAGTGCAACTATCTCTTCTCCAGTGATAACATCGGCAGTACTATATTGGCATAAAGTTAAACAAGAGGAGTTGTCTACACCAAATTTAACAATCTCGTGATTGACTCTTCCCTCACTCTTACTGTCAACAATATCTACCGCCACACTCATATCAGGTAAAAATAGAAGTTTACTTGGATTTCTTTTATCCAATAGTTCTCTACAATAAACTTCCTTTCCATCCTTTATTACTATGTAGCTGTATTGATTATCGCTTTCTAGCTTAACTATATTCGTTAAATGAACAAGTTCTTGCGCATCAACATATACTTCAGAACTCCCTGGAATAAAACTGTATTCGCCTGAAATAGTTAGTTCCTTAGTCGTTCTACCATCTTTTCCAATCAATTCAACTAAAGACTTACTTTCATCCCCCTTGGTTACCTCTTTAAGTATTGCTACGTCTCCCTCAAAGCTTGTCCCAACTGTAGCTACATATTCACCTTCTGCAAAAGAAACATCATGATTGGCATTTGTGCCATCGCACATTTTCGCTTCACCCACGACTTTTCTTTCGCCCAAAGAAGGATCTTGCAAAATTGCAAACTTTGAGGCAGCTATGGGGTTTAGATTTTCAATCGTCACCGCTGAGCTGTCATCACTATCTAACATGCTGTAAAATGCAACACAACGATACTTGTCTATGTTCGTGCAAGCTACTTCCTCAGTCACACCAGGAGTTTTAGCACAAGCCGACATGAACATAAGAATAGATATCATTAGCGCTAGACTAAGACCTCTCTTTACTGTCATTTGATTCTCCCTAATATATTAATAGGCGAATTCCCAATGTTCTCCTACTAGCTTTATTACATCTAGTTCAGGAATCCTTTTCCCACATTCAGCACAAGAATATTGTATATCTACATAGTCGTCATAGTAAATAACTGGCCACCAAGCTTTTCTTGATTACATAATATTTCTATTACTTTATCAATTTTTATTATGGTGCTATTTCAAAGATTTGAAAAATATCTTCAATATATTTCAATAGTTTAAAATTAGTTTGCTACTTCCTTTCCATCAAATACAACCTTGCTCTGCTATCTAATGCATCACAAGCAGAATCCAAGTTTTTGTTTCCCGTAAAATATGGTTCCATGTCTTCAAGCATAATTTCATAGATGTCTTCCTGCGCTTCTTTTGCCCAAAGAAGGACCTCGCATTATGCAAGATCCTTCAATCGGTTAGTTATATTTTCTCAATACTATCAGAAACCTTCTGTAATATGGCGTTGAGTCTTATTGTTCCAAAATCAAGTCTAAGGTTGTATCTTTGCCATCCACTAAATCTTCGAGTCGATTCTCTACTATAACATCTGGGATAATTCCGGTCTTAACTTTACCATATTTTTCAAATATTTTAGGCAATTCATCATGTACAGTCGGAAAACCAAGTGTTAATCCGTCAGATGATATTTTCTTGTAACGAATTTCTGTATAGTTGTCTATTGCGCCTTGTGTTTCTTGACCATAGCTTGTTACATCAAATCCATAATCCAAACAATCTTCTAGAACTTGGCAACCAGCTGAAGCAGTAAAAGATCCTAAAATCAAACTAATTTTCTTTTGTTTTAATGCTTCTTTGTTTCTTAAAAGTGGGCCTTGAAGTACTGAACGATTTCCCCCCTGATTAAATCTTACATCGATAATTAATCGATCTAAGTTTGGGTTATCATCAAATTCCTTCATCATCTTTTCAAAAACAGAATTCATTGAATCTTTTGGGCTATCCATACATGATAAATAAAGAAAATAAATAGCATTTTCCTTTTCTAGAACTTTATATCCATAATTCATTTCATTCTCATAACAATCTATTCTTAACTGATATGTTTCTGGTAATTGTTCATAATTGTAAAAGCTACTGGTACTTTTACCCTCACCTGTTTCTATTGGTAACTCGAAAGAGCTCTCCTTATCATCATTAACAACAGTCAACTTTATAGTCTTATCATCAGGCCCTATAATTCCTAGATAACGTAGCATTGGAACATCTTTTACATATATCAAATTATTTCTTCCAGACTCTGTTTCGTATGAAATAACGGTTCCAACTAGATTTAAGTATTCTTCAATACTGCAATTTCCTATCTTAACCAGTGTTGCTCCAAGATACTCTGACAAGTCAGTAGGTAATTTTAGTATCCTTAGATGTCCTTCACTGTATATATAATCTATCTGATAGAACTCGCTTCCAAAAGGATTATTGTCAGTATCATAATATAAACTTGTGTGAATCATCTTTGTCATAGCTATTATCTGCTTTAACCTATAAAAGGCAGTTACATCATCTGTTATGGCTCCTGAAGCTATTTCTTTCCTTAAATTTTTGCAAGCCATTTTTATATCATTTACTGGAATATCCTTATTAATAGCTTGGTTGTCACAAAAAGTAGTCTCGACTTCATCAATACTATTGATCCATTTTTCAGAAAAATCATCTGCCGTTATGTTTACAATTTCACTACTATTTTCATAATCAGCTTGTTGCTGAATTGAACCATCATCAGTACTGATATTATTACATCCAACTAACGAACAACATGCAATCATTACTATAATAGAATTCACAAATTTTCTCTTCATAAGTATCATCCTTTTCAATTTATTTACATTTTTAGTACAAGTTTTCTTCCAATAGTTCCTGTGCATATAGATAATACTTATACTAAATACAAATTTCCACAAAACATGGACAACCTGTTCACTCTGGTTGATGAAATGAAAAATGGACCTTACATTATTTTGCAAAATCCATTAATGTGACTTTGATGCTCTAACCAAAGAAAGGTATTCCACTTTTTCTTCTACTTGGTAGAGTCTTTGCTTTATCTCAAATTACTTAAGCATTTATATGTAAACCGAGTAAATTCGTCTATATTCTTTAATAATCCCTCTTGCAGTTCTCTACTTGTAAAAATAGCAAGATTATATTGTTCAGAAGTAATATCCCTAATAGCCAACGCTTCTTGTAACTCATCCATATCATCAACAATGATAGTCCCATCCGGATAAACTACTAAATCCAAATACAAATCATCAAAATATGGAGTTCCATCTTGTGTAATACCTTGGCTTGCAATCATGTCAATATACCAAAGTATTATTTCTTCTTTTTCGTTCAGCATCGCTGTAATACAATAAAATTCATTCTTTGGCAATATTGAAATCCACTTAAGTCCATTATCACAAACTACAATATCTTTACCGTTGAATTTCCAAATTTGTGATTTTGTCACTTCCTCTATATCAATAATTTGAATGTGCCCTTCAAAAAAATCCGCTTGAACGTATTTCCTATTTATACTTTTGCTAATTATACATTTCCATTCACTATATGATAATTCACTTCTCTTCACCGCTTACACTCCTTTGTTACAACCGCGTACAATTCTCGTAGACCTCGATACATAAAATAATTTATTATCGTTATGAATATTTGTTTTTACCATCCAACAAATTGCAATTATCCATGCACAAATTATCGTAAATATTCCTGTTTCACTAACAAAAAACATCTTCTTATCACCCAACGTTATATTAGCAAACACAGCTTGATCAAAATTATTATGTGCTGCATGCAAAAAAGCTGCTGGCCATACACTATTAGACTTTATTGTAAGTATACCTGCAATTATAGAGACAGGAATAATACAAAGTACAAACGCGGGCACTTTATAATATACAGGAGTCCCTGGCATATATAATCCTGAGATAAGAATTGGAATATGCCATCCTGCCCAAACAATACTTGAAATCAGTAATGCCTTCTTTGTACCTACTCGTTCTAACAACGCCGGAAGCATAAAGCCTCTCCATCCAATTTCTTCTCCTAATGCAGTAATTAACGATGTAAATATTCCTGCTACTGCTAAAATAATTAGTGACACATAATTTTCTATATGAAGATTATTTGGAAAGATTATCCAATACATTGCATATGAAATTCCTATATAAATCAATGGTACAACGACTGCCTGTATCAAATATTTAACATTTGTCTTTTTTACCCCGAGTAATTCTCTTAATCTATATTTCTTGTCATTTTCTTTTCTAAAAGATAAACTTGCAACTAACGCTGCAAATGCCGGAATCCACATCAAAAAAACTGTTAATCCCATCGCCTGTTTGACAACGATTATTGTTTCACAAATTATACTAAGTACACCTACCACAATAAAAAATACCCAAGTTTGTTTCGTCGAATATATTTTTGTTTTTTCATTATTCCTCATATTTTAATCCTCCTGATTCTACCAGTTGCCCAATTTTGAATCCTCCCTTATGTTTTAGTGCCTTCATCATAGCTCAATCACCCATTGATACCATCCCCTATAAGTCGAATATAGGTGGAGTATGCGTATTCTACTCATTTTCTACGAGAAGTAGATAATTCCTCCATCGCTTTTTCCTTACTTACGTTCGTTAGTTTTGATATTTAAAATATACGACCATACTGATACAGTACAGTCGCTTATACTCTCGGCTTATTTACCGTATACTCTAAAAAACTGTCTAATATGTCTATCCAATAGTCCCATAACTTCTTCTTCCCGCTCCGGCTCTCTATCGCATAGATTCATCCACATAGATATAGGCCAAGCAAACTGCGCAGCCATAATCTCTGGATCATCATCTCTAAGGATTCCTTCTCCAATTAGGAACTTCATCAATCCAACATTATATTTTAGAATATCTTCATAGCTGTGTTTTGACTGCAGGTCTTTCAATTTATCATTTTGAAACTGCTCAATTGTAAACAGTTTTCTGATCTTGCTTATTTTAGGATCATGGATAATATAACGAATTTGTCCTTTGACCATTGCACCAACTGCTTCTGGCGTCATTCCTTTCTTATCCCCTGTAAATGCTGGATCATCCCAGTTGGCTCTCGCAAAAATGGAATGCTTATCATATTCATCGGTCAACTCATCTACTAATGTATCTAAAATATCCTGCTTACTTGCAAAATGACTGTATAGAGAAGCCTTTCGAAGACCAACTACATCTGCAATTTGCGAAATACTGGTCGCCTCATATCCACTAATTGAAAATAAATCTAATGCCACATCAAGGATCTGATCCTTTGTGTTAACTTTTTCCATGTACTAAACCTCATCATAGATTCTACTGTAGCTTAACAATTAGCACGATAGCATAACAACCGTTCGTTAGTCAATATGTTCATTCTATAACTATACACAATCTACTTTATCAGTACAATGTCAAATACAACGCAGATTACAGAATAAAGTAACCAACACATTCCATACATACTAATAGAATTTCCAATTTGAGGAATAGGAGTGAAAGTCCAAGAGTATCCTCCTATAATTCCTTGCAAAGCATTAAAAATACACGAAATCGGAATAATGGTTATAATCCAAATATTTACAATCCAAAAAATACGTGATGCAGGCTTTTTATTCTCGCCTACAGATTGACCAACACCAAAAATCGTACACCCTATTGCCATTATAATTAGACCTATCGCAACAGATACTGGTCTTTGCACTTCTATCCATACCATAATCGCTACTATAAGACCAATAAAATTAACCCCTGTCCCTATCAAAGCCAAAAGCTTCGCATCTATTTTTTCTTTAATTTCATTGGATATGGGTTCGATTCCTTTTAACAAATAGTCCGTTGTAACCTCAAAAAATTCACTCATCAAAATAATTTTCTCAACATCAGGTGTACTCTGTTCACTCTCCCACTTTGAAACGGACTGACGAGATACTCCCATCTTATCTGCCAGTTCTTCCTGCGAAATTCCTTTGCTCTTTCTTAGATTTAAAATTCTGTCCGCTATGTTCATTTTTGAACCCGCCTTTCTTCTTTGATACGTAAATTCTATCAATGCTAACGGTTGCTTTACCACCAATCCGACTTATAATAATGTCAACTAGTAGTTGCATATAGGTTAAACATAAGAATTGTGCATATATTACCTTTATATATTCAACAATAAAAAATTATTTATTACTCATATCAAATATATTTCCATATACACCTACTACATAATTTTCCAATAACCAGATTTGTCACTTCCAACCCTTTCAATAAGTTTCTTGGACTTCAAAGAATCTAAAACTCGCTGAATTGTTCTTACAGTCTTAGAAGTTGCCTCTGCCAATTCATCCCTTGTATAATTCTGATTAAACACGAGCAAATTATAAACAGCCTGTTCTGTTTTGTTTAGAGTGACATTTACAGTGACATTTGCAGTGACATTCTTTTCGTTATCCGCAACTGTCACATCTTTTCTGTATACAATAAACGTAAATCCAAGTTCAGTGACTTCATAAGAGTACCTAATTCTTGCATCCTTACACAGACTATTAATTCGCTTTAATCCACTACCAAATTGTTCAATTGATTTATTCAAATACAATATTTTAGAAATTGTCGCATTACGGATCGCTGATGGCAAATTCTGATTGATGTAGTCCTCTGGCTGATAACTACTTGCATATGTTCCAGGACTATACAAAACTTTTTAGGGATATTTTAAAATCAGCATTTTGCTCTAATTCTTCAAACAACATAACGGTACAACATATACCCCATTATCCATTTTATAGGCAACTTTGTTTTTCGTTACTACCATCAAAAATGCCGGTTTACCAGTTTTTTCATAATCAATATCATTTGCAATACTAATCAAATTATTGCTTGCCTGAATAATATCATCCTCATTACCTAATTTCACTTCCACTAATGCCCAGGAACCATCATTAAACTGTATTACCGCATCCGCTTCCCTTCTTTTTGAATCGCGATATTTATATACATGCGCTCCTATTGTATCAGCATACACTCTCAAATCATGTACAACTAATGACTCAAATAAAAATCCAAATGTAGTAATGTCTTTAAATATACCTTCAGGATTTATTCCTAAAGCAGCTGCTCCAATTGAAGGATCTATAAAATGTCTCGTTTCTTTCGTTCTGATAGCTGTTTTACTTCTTAGATTTGGATTCCATGCAGGCAACTCTTCAATCACATAAAGATTCTTAAGTACATTGAGATATTTTGCAAATACATCTTTGTCAAACGTTTCATCTCCGGAAGTACAATCTTCCCTAAGTGTTTCATCTGCGGCTGGAATCGAAACATTTCTTGCGTACGACCGCATCAGTTTTCTTGCCCTCTGCTCATCTCTTCTTAAAGGAATTTCTTTTAATGAAAAAATGTCATCCGAAACTACTACCTCATAATAATCCCTTGCCTGCGCCAAAGCTATTTCTCGATCTTTATTAATCGCCAGCGGCCATCCACCACGACAAATATAATATGCATAATCATAAATCGTCTTATCAGAAAATGTAGATTTGAATTTTCCTTCTTTTAATTCCGCTAATGATACAGTACCATTGCTATCTCCTGTTTCATATAAAGATAGTGTTCTCATCATTTTACGGATAATTCTTCCATTGCCAGTATGCCTACTACTATCCCCAGCAGATTCTAAAAGATATTTATCCGTCACGCTCCCAGTCAGTATATACTGCCCAAACTCTCCCGTCTTATCAACTTCATACTTTACCTGATCCCATATAAATGAAATATGTTGCCATTCATCTATCAGTATTGGTTTAGGTCCATAATTCAACAGACTACTTGGTGCTATTTTAGCCAGATTAACAAAGTCCTCCCTGTTTTCTAGTGGCATAAGATCGATTAATGTTTTAGCATATCTTGCCGCTGTTGTCGATTTACCACACCACTTTGGACCAACCACTACAACGGCACCTTTACTTTTCAATGAAAATTCTATAATCTGATCAAATAATCTTGGAATATATTTCTTTTCCATAGTCAATCCTCCGTATAATTATTATATATCACAAATCGGAAGATTATTCAATTTTGAATCGGATATTTGTTGTTATTCAAATCGGAACTTTATCGTTATTTAAATCGGACAAAAAACAACCAAAAAACATTATTAAGCCAATTATTTTTTTATTTAAAATGTCACTGTAAATGACACTGTAAATTTCTCAAAAAAAGGCTCCCGAGGAAATCCTCGGAAGCCTTGATTGTACTAGATATTTGAACTATTATCGAAGATTATTCAATAATAGTAGCAACTCTACCAGAACCTACTGTACGTCCACCTTCACGATTTTAAGGTATGTAAAATGTGTTACTTCCTATTATATATAGGTCGCATATGTCATCTATATCGCCTGTTTATCATAAAAAAATAATGGTTTTCAGAATTTTTAGAGCCATTTTAGAGCCAAGGGCTATTTTCTCTACCAATTTTGCCATACTAAGTTATATTACTAATCTAAAATTCCCTTTCGGCAAAAACTTGTACCACTTCACTTCAATTATACATTTACATACCATAATAAACTATCAATCAAAAATCTACTCTTATATACTTTCTGATTTCAAACTTTGTATAATCATCCGATTTTTTATAAAAATCTATAAATTGTACATTTCCTTGTATATTTCCATATATATCCTTTTCGATATTATTTATCTGATTCTCTTCACTTAGTAACTTTAATAACCCCACTGTTATACCTTGCTTGAGCAATTCTATTTTTAACTTATCTGTTGTTCCATAAACTTCTAAATTGTATTCATCCAACGTTATTACATCAATATCATATAAAAAATTTACTGCTCGCATATATTGATAGTTCAAAAAATCCTGCTCGATTTTAGTTTTTACAACCAATAAATTTACAAGTTCTTCATCCGTCTTCGTTGATACATCGATATACACATTTCCAAAGTTCACTTCACCTGCATAAGGTCCTTTACATTCGCCAAATCCTTGACCGATATACATATATGTATTTCCAATTCTTTGCTGATTTCTAAAGAATACATACTGTGATTCTATTTGTCCTTTCAAATTATCTCTTCTAGAAACATTAATAAAATGTTTGTAGTATCTAATAGCTGCTTCATTATTTAATCGCTTAAAAGATTTATCATTCACCTCTATTCCATCTACTAGAACTCCTTTAATTATATCAATAACGTCCATATCATTCTGTGTCCTGTATTGAGCAATCTTGTTCTTAATTCTCATAACATTATCGTCGCTCATCGAAACTAGTTGATCCATTCCACTTTTAATCAAGCTCTTCTTAAGCATTAGAAATTCATCGGTCGACTCCTCGTATAAAATATGTTCTAATTGTACTATTTCCTCGTTTCTTTTTTTTATTTTTTCTTTTTTACTTGAACTAGCCTTAACTCTACTGACGTCACAATTAAGCAATAATGGATTCGTTACTTCGTCAGATATTCCACTATATAGCTTTGCAATCTTGTTTCCCATGTCACCATGATAATACTTTGAATTAACAAAATGTATTCTTGGCGTTAATTTATTTATCGATCCTGCTTTTGTATCAAAAACATTATTCAATCTGTTCACTCGCCCAATTAAATTTAACAGTTTGTTATTACTTTGATTTCTTACATCCAAAACGAATAGGCTGTCAATCGGCAAATTGATTCCTTCTAAAATAACGGTATTTGCTATTAAATAACGTATTCCCTTAACTGTTTTAAATTGGTATTCTAAATAATCCTTTAAATTATCAGGTATTTTAGCATGTAAATATACAATACCATGCTTTATCATGTTTATTTCCATAAAACTGTCATGAACATATTTTGCAATTATACCTTCCAATTCCCTAATCTCATCTGTTTCTTCAATTGGGCTAGTTTTAGCATATAAATCTTTTGCAAACTGTTCAATTTTCTTAGGGCTACCTAGAAAAATAAAATTCTTTTTATCAGAATTTTTCGCCAAATATGAAAACAAATCATATCCATCTTCTATTTGCCAAAAATCGTCTATGAATCTGTTATACAAAAAAACTTCTCCGTTCTTTTTCAATTCATATATATCTGGTTCTTTGATATTATGACAAATTCTTTGTTCTGATATTGTATCAAAATTCCCCTGCTCTTTTAATAGGAGATTATTGATGTTTTCAATGAATGGTGAAAGGTATATTATCTTAATATTAGTATTATTTAACATACACCTTTTTATCATTCTAGCTAATATAACACTACGTCCATCATTGCTAAATATATTGTGAGCTTCATCTATATACAAACAATCAACTCGCAATTTCTCATTTCTTTCAATGAGTCTCATAGCTCTTTCTTGCGTAAGAATCCCAACAAAAACATCCTCACCATTATACATTTCGTCATGACAAATTATCTTTCTATCATATATTTGGGACCTAATATCAACATATGTTTGCGAAAGCAAAGATTTACTTGGAACAATTATTAGTGTTCGCTTATTATTAACATTGCTCTTTATATGTTCTGATATAATTGAACTCTTTCCAGATGATGTGGGTGCTACAAAACACACATCTCCTTTTGCTTTCATTATATTATTTCTTGTGGTGTTCTGCTCAAGTGTTTCTATATAAGATTCATTTTTATACTTTTCTAACGAATAATCATATAGAATATCATTAATAGATATTTTATTAAGCAAACCTTGCATATTAATCAAGCGAACAATTGGAAAAAATCCATAATTATATGAGATGTCATTTAGTGGTGCATAATCTTTAGTATAAATAGAATATTTAAGAACAATATGATAAGCCAATTCAAAGTATGAAATACTTGCTTCGTTCATACTGTACTTTTTTAAAAGTAACATAGCAAATCCTAAAAGAAGTTCCTTATCTAGTTCACTAATATTGTCTCCTTTACATAAAGAACGATATGTATTAATAAACTGTTCTGATCTCTTCAACTTCAATAATTCATTCATTTTTCTCACCTAGCCAAAAAATCTTCAAATTCATTCATTGCTTTTTGTGATACACATATGCTAACAACTTTTGAAAAGCTTTTATTCTTTAAATAATTCGCTACCGTGTCTTTTATAGCAGTAGAATCGCACACTATGTTTTCATCATCTAAAAAAATGGTGCCACTTGGTATAATATTAAAATCTGCTATATCATGCGATTCACTGCGAAAAGTCATTGCATAGCTTGAAAAAATAGACAACACATCTTCTGAAGTATCAACCCTTTTTGCGTGATTATATGCATTTAACCATGGATTATTACTTACATTTCCAGCAAATTTATTTCTTAAATCAGTATACGCCTCACTCACTTTATCTTTATGATTTGCATATAAATTAGACCCTGACTTACTCTCCATGTACCAGATTTTCGTGTTTGTTGAGTATACTCCATCAAAGCCCTTCTTAGGTGAATTTTCCTCTAAATTAGTATACAAACATTCTTGCTTCAAACCCTTAGATTTCAAATACAAATGAACAAAAAATTCTGAAATTGCGCCTTTTTTTCTATTTTCATCCGTAGTATTCAAATATTCCCTAATGTATTCCTTTGCATATTCTACTGAAAAAATTGAATCCCCAAAGCAAATTGAGACTATTTCATCATTAATCATCTTCTCAATGTCCGCATCAATAATACCTATACTTAATATGACTATTTTCCCCGTAGATCCATCATCTACCTTGAAATTATATATTTCTTCTGTCCATGCCATATGTAATTACCTCACTACATATATTGCTCCATAAATAATCTAGTAAATTCCATATTTACTAAAATTTCTGCACAGTGCTTTCTCCAATTCCTTAATTTTCAAAGGTTACCTTGTTTTAATCTGATTAACAATCCACGCATAGTTCTGTCTTAAGCTGAAACTGTCAGTTCACGACTAGTATTAAGAAGCCATTCTTCTGAATTTCAAAAAAGCTTACAAATACTTTGAGTTTATACCCTCTTTTACTGATAGTTCAACCTCAGACATATCTGTTCATATCCGCAAGCACCTTTCCTCATCTTGGAAAATAAATCGCTTAAATCCATTTACTTCCATTAAATTTCCAATTATTTTCTAATCCTCAATTATCTCACTTGACCTGACCACTTTTCTAACACCCATAGGTCAAGTGGTCAGGTCAAGTGGTCAAGTCAAGTTTCATCATTCCATATATATCTTTGCTTAGAACTAGTTGGCTTTTCTGGAATAGTAAGTTTAATCTTTCCAGTTTCAACCAAAGGATTAAGTATCTTGTTTCTAAAATAATCCCTCGAACTAATCTTACAAAAGCTCTGCAACTCAGCTCTCGATCTAGGTTCTCTCGTATATTCTCTTAATCTTACAAGTAACTCTAAACCAATATCTGACTTAACTGCGGAGTGTTCAAGTGCATCACCTTCTCTATTATCATCGCCTTGATTACGCCATACACCATCTGCACCAACTTGTCCATACTGTCCATATCTCAACAATTTCAGATATTTTTCACATCCACTTGCGGAGACAGAAACCCCACCACCAGTAGCATCTATCACGGGTAACTCTGCATTTATTTTCTTGCAATCGGCCTTTATTTTAAGAAAACCTCTTCCCCAAGATTCCACATCTCCTGATCTAAAAGATACATCTGCAATTTTAGGATTATGCGGTACAGATTCATGTTTTTCATAAACGCTAACATCCGTAGGAACACGCTTAGACCACTCACCCATATTGAAGATAACTATCTTGTCATCATAAACAGATACTTGAATCGGTACCCCAGTTGAATAATCTTTATGATTTATAGCATTTAAAAGCAATTCTCTAACGATACCTTTAGTCAGCATTTTAGTCTCTGTACGCTGAACACCTTCATAATCCACTAATCCCTTAAAATACTTAGAAAAAATTAGTTCATTTGCCTTATCAACTTGCAACATCAAAGGTCCTTCAATTACATCCTGATATTGTAAATCCTCAATAATCTCCGAATCTCCACCAAAAGCTCCAACCTTTGAAAAGTAACCAATCTTTATATATGCACCAGTTGTATAAAGCTCCGGTTCCGGATGAAACAGTAATACAGCAGCCCTTGTAAGGAGTTGTCCATCAAACAACTTCAAATTTCTAAGAAGCGTCTCATCATCAATATCTACTTCCGACTCCGACATCCTTCCACTCTTCACAGCCTTCTTACGAAATTCTTCTAGAGCAGTCTTACTCAAATCATCTACACTAATTCCCGGTATAGGAACTGCATCCCATGTTTTACCCGCACGTTCGAGAAGAAAGTTTTGCAATTCAAAACCGTTCAACTCATGCAAAGTTGAACCAGATCTTTTGTAATATTTCCCATCGCAGGAGATAGCAAATGGATACTTGATAATTTCTATTGAAACATATTCTCTACATCCATTTTCATCTTCCCATATCTTGTTTTCTTGTTCTATTTTTAATAATGAGTTATATAATTTATCCACTGTTGGAGTAGTCGCTGTGCTAAGTTCACCCGTTGCATATCGATTTATAAGCTTACTAGCAATGCTCTCCGGAATGTTTTCCCCATAGCGGATATTTTCAGCACCAATTACGGAATGAATTTGAACACTTGCCAGTATTCCTAGTTTGTCATTTATTTTATTTGGCAATGATTCCAGCAACTTTTTTGAATTCTCGATACCGACAACATATCCATCATCGTTCACGCCAATATTCAATATGCCACCATCCGTATTAGCATATCCACAAAGCCATTTCAGATAATCTTCCTGCCATGCCCATTTCCATTCTATGGTTTGAGATTCTTGTTTTTCACTAGTTTTTATAGCATCCATTGTTAAAGCACCTTCTTTACTCATTATGGTTATTCTTCACATATTTTCCTGATTTTATTCTCATATCCGCAGGCTTTTCTGCGTTAGAGGGAATAGCCCAATTTACACCAAACTTAACACAGCCTGGAATTCTACCATCATTGCACAATGTATTTATTCTTCTGATGCTTATATCCCATTTTTCCGCTGCTTCCTTAATTGTCATGTATTCGTTCATATAAATAATCCTCATAAAAATATAATTACATTATATGCCACGAATGGAACAATATCAATTTATTATCTGAGTTTCGACCGTAAAGTGAATTTCAAAATTCAATCCCTTTTACCCTCGACTAGAAGTTACTCTTGCACAGGGTAGTTTTGATATTTTATCTTTTAATTGGTTATCTATCTGTCAGAAAGGATACCCTTATGAGTAAAAATATCAAAGGTAATGGTCGCCATTTGACCATGTCTGACAGAATATATATTGAACAGGAATTGCTCCTAAGAAGTTCATTCCGAAGCATCGCTTCTGCTCTTGGAAAAGATCCTTCTACTATTTCAAAGGAGATAAAGCTTCATAGCACTGTTGCACCTAATGGCAGCTACAAAACTCCCAGATGTGTTCACTGTAATAACTTCAAGAAATGCAAGGACACCGTTATGTTATGTGGAACCTGCAGAGGCTTTTGCTGGGGGTGCTCTACTGGACTTAAGCTTGCCAGAGATTGTAATGATTACAATCCTTTTTCTTGTCCTAAGCTGTATAAGCCTCCTTATGTTTGCAATGGATGCGAAGAATTATCAAAGTGTCATGATCACAAAAAGTATTATCATGCCAAACAAGCTCATAAAGCCTATGAAGAAGCACTTACGGCTTCACGAGCAGGTATCAATATGACACCAGATGAACTACAAGAACTCAACGATTTGATATCTCCCCTTATCCTTAAAGGCCAGCCATTAAGTCACATCTTTGCAGTACATAGTGATGAGATTCCTGTCTGTAGAAGAACGCTCTACAATTACCTTGATCAGAGAGTATTTCAAGCAAGAAATATCGATTTGCCTCGAAGAGTTCGCTACAAAAAGCGTAAACGCCAAACATCTCCTAAATCCAGAAACATTGAACAGGTATACAGAAATCGTCGTACATTCAAAGATTTCGAACGCTTTATGGAGGCCCATTCTGACTTAGACGTAGTGGAAATGGATACAGTCAAAGGTAGCCGGGATAAAGGAAAATGCCTGCTTACTCTTCTTTTCAGAAGTTGTAGCTTTATGCTTGTAATTCTTATGCCTGACTGCACTCAACATAGTGTTATCACCGCTATTAACAATCTCACAGACGCTATTGGTTTAAGAACTTTCAAGAAGTATTTCCCCGTGATTTTGACCGACAATGGGTCAGAGTTTAAAAATCCATGGGATATCGAAAAGACTGAATCGGGTACACATAGGACCTATGTCTTTTACTGCGATCCTTATGTTTCTAATCAGAAAGGCCGTCTTGAAAAAAATCACGAGTACATACGCTATGTTATTCCAAAAGGGCGCAGCATGTATAAGTACACTCAGGACGATATAAACCTTATGGCTAGCCATATCAACTCCACTTCCAGAGATGGCTTAAATGGTGCCACTCCTTTTGACCTGGCTGAATTACTGTTGGACAAACGAATTCCAGCACTTGCAGGTCAGTTTAGAATAGCTGCCGATGATGTATGTCTTAAGCCTTCTCTTATAGAGAACAATGTTTCCAAAAGAAGCAAATCAACTAAGGAAGGTGATGAGAGCAATGGTTAAATATAAGGAAAAATATCTATGCCTAAAGGAACAATACAGCGAATACTCTGATACCATACTTGATTTGCTCTCCGATAATAAACGCTATGAATCCGAGTTGCACTATATGGAATCATTTATCGAATGGAAAAATCTTATGGATGAATATATCTACTTCAAAAAGAATGCATCCGAAAAATATGATGAAGATTTACCATTCCCAAAACTAACTTTATAAACAAAAAAATACCGGAGGGCAAGGCGTTATGTGTCTCCCCAGACTGTGACCCTTGCTAACCGGTATAACAATAAATAGAACAGATAGATAACCACCAGGAGAGACCACCAATCTCTCCAATCCAACTTCATTTTTGATGTTAGACGGGTGGAATTTATTTTTTCTCAAACTGTTCCAGCCGTCTGTTTGCTATGCAAACAAACAGATTTTGTATAACGGATTATAGCACTTTTCAGGGTACTTTTATATAGGCTAACCTCAAAAAACTTGCTCAAAATCGAAAATACGAGGTCAAATCATTTCGAACTAGAAGTTAGTTTTTCATTTGACCTCTGAGTTTCGACCTCAAGGATTTTTATTGCCACATCGGCACCTTATTACCTATCAATCCCTATATTTGCCTATCATAAAATAATAATGTAATGCCACTTTAAATATCTTAGATAAAAATTTGGTCAGAAATAATATATATTATTTCTGACCAATCCAAACATCATATTCGCTATTCTTTTTCACATTCTCTGCTATTCTATTGTTTCTTATTCGTTTTAATTCGGTTGTCGAGTTAAAACCGAGTTAAAATTGAGTTAAATCAAATAGTTCCTATAAAATCCACTCTAATTCGTCTACTTAATAGGCACCCCCGAGACTGTAACTTTTGTCCTGTCAGATCCATTCGTTTTTTAAGCGTTTTAACCCTTCCTTATTTTGCGTACACATTGGTGCAAGAATTATCTCTGGTATTGCACCAGCTCCCCATACGTCACTTAAGCACAACTTCTTATAGCAACGAATCTTGTAATTGTATCTTTCTTGTCCTCATACGCTTCACATGCAGAAGTCAAAAATGATGTCTTTCTTATGACTCCGGGTAGTATTGAACTCCATCAAAATCGATAACAGGCGACACGTACCCATCATTATAAGCATTCCACATAGCCCACAGATCTTTTATATTCCTTTTTATTCCAGGTATTATTATTTTTTTCTCATCCCTAAGAATATTTCGACTACATTTATCTGTTTTTATACGTTCCAAGCTAGCTAACAAATATCGCACATTATCGCCGCCTTTAATAACATGCACATGCGGCAAGTTTCTATGAATGTCCTCAT
>JAZUDH010000134.1:0-66165 GCA_045639565.1 Lachnospiraceae bacterium | reverse complement strand
GGACTGTCCCCAATGGACCACCCATGCAAGTGGCCCGATAGGGACAGTCCTACGGTCCAAACGCCTCCGTCCCTAACGAACCGCTAAACAAAAGCCCCTATGTTTACATAGGGGCTTAATCATTTACTTCTAATGCTTCTTCTATTTCTTTAGCTTCTCGGCGTTAACCATTCCACCGAATACTGTTTTGAATAGAATCTGAAAGTCTAAACCAACACTCCAGTTTTCAATGTAGTAGATGTCATACTTAACTCGTTCTTCGATAGAAGTATCACCACGTAGGCCGTTTACCTGGGCCCAGCCAGTCATTCCAGGACGAATCTGCTGGCGGACGAGGTAAAGAGGAATCTCTTCTTTGAACTGACTTACAAACACTGGAAGCTCTGGTCTGGGACCTACTAAGCTCATATGGCCCGCCAGAACATTGAAAAGCTGAGGCAACTCATCAAGACTTACTTTACGAATAAAGCTTCCAAATTTGGTCTTACGATCATCATCGTTAGTGCTCCAACCGTTGTGATCGATGTTAACCTTCATACTTCTAAACTTAATCATCATAAATGGCTTTTTGTTAAGCCCCACGCGCTCCTGCTTGAAAAATACGGGACCGGGGCTTGTTAGCTTAACGCCGATTGCCACGATAATCATAGGAATTCCAGCAATTATGATACCTAGAAGAGCTCCGACGACATCAAGCCCTCGCTTAATCATCGCCCATCCGATGTTATCAAGAGGTGTTGCTCTTAAGTTGATTGTTTTTGAGTTTCCTATAGTTTCAAAAGAAGGGTGAGCAGGATAGTAGTCATTAAAGAATGGTATCAAAGTGACCTTAGCGCCTTCTTTGTCAGCCGCTTCTAGAACATATTTCATAAACTGAGTTTCGTGAGCTTCGAGTGCTATTACAATTTCATCGATATCATTATTCTCAAGATAAGTTCCTAATTCTTCATAAGAGCCCAGGCGTTCGCCGAGTTCTTCTTTGGGCTCCTTGCCAAAGAAACCTACGATGTGGTAACCAAACTGAGGATTTTTCTTGATATCATCACGATACTGGTGAGCAAGATGTCCGTTACCTACGACTACGATGTGCTTTAAATTGTAGCCGCGCTTTCTATAATAATGTAAAATTGTGCGCACAACAGCGTGCTTGAAGAACACCAATCCCGAAGAAGCAGCCCAGAACAAACCGATAGTCCAACGTGAGAAGTCTGTAACCTTGAACAAGTACAAACCTGACATGAAGAACAAGGTGCCTATGCCATTGATAATTACGATTTTGAAGGTCGCGCCGCCCATTTTGCGAAGTCTTTGCGACTGGTAAAGCTTGGCAACATAATAGACAAACGACACCAACATACTGTAAAGAATAGCAATCGCCATGAAGAGCGGACCGGTAAGTTCTAGCGATTTCTCACCGTCAAAAATATAGAAACGAACAAAAACTGAAATTAAATATGAAATAAAAATCAAAAGTGCATCTGACAAAACGTTAAGCCAGTTTAGAAACACTTGGTTCTTTTTAGTCATTTGAAGTACCCTTTCTCATCCAATAACCCTTATTCGTGGTCTTTTTTAGAACCTTGTCGAGCGGCATTATATCATACTTGCTGCCTGCTCGGTTTCCTAAATATTTAGCAGCACTTTCATTAATCAGGCGAAAGAAGCTGAACACCAGACCGTGTTTTAACAAATTTTTAGCAATGTATTTGACCATTTTGATACCTTCGCCAGTAGTGGCCTTAGATTCAATCTCGTCCTCATACATCTTTAGAAACGCTGCCACATCGAAGTTTCTAGCGTAATGATACCTCAGTTTAAAGTTGTGACAATGGAAAACCATCGCCATTCCTTCGTACCCAATTGTATACCCCTTATTAATGACTCTTGCTGCCATCAGCATGTCTTCGTTAGTAAGAATAGGTTCCTCAAAACCGCCCATTTCCTCTAAAATCTCTCTCTTATAAGCGGAGCAAGCATCTGAGAAAAAGTAAGCTTTGATTCCAAGCCTAGGAATGTCTTCCTTGGTTCTAAAGAACGCGCCTTCCGGATAATTAAACTCTCTAGTAAAATATTCTACAGGTCTTGCTGTCTCATCAGCGACCTGCCTGCCACTAACCATCTTAAGCTCAGGAAAGTTTGGATCCGAGAGATTCCTTGTGAGCATATAAAGATAATTTTCATCAGCAGGAATAGCATCCTGTGTCATGAAGCAGATTATATCTCCCTTAGCAGCTCTCCATGCTATATTTCTAGTGCCGCCATGATCAAAATCTTTTCTTTTGACAGAAAGAACAGTCGCACCTTTTCTAGTAGCGATTTCAACAGTTCTATCGTCTGATTCAGAATCAATTACTATTATTTCAATCTGTCCTACATAAAGTTGTGAAAGCAGCGCATTCATCAAATCCTCCATGTAGAACTCAGCATTAAGCGTCGGAATTATGACCGATATCATATCTACGGCCTCCTAATATTAGTCATTTTTATCATACTACAATTCTTTAGATATTAGTATTTAAATTATTATTAATAATCGGCCCATTAGGGACGGAGGCGTTCGGCCCGCAGGAGTGTCCCTAACGTGCCACAACAATCCCGGCCCATTAGGGACGGAGGCGTTCGGCCCGCAGGTCTGTCCCTAACGGGCCCGCTTTTTCGACGTGTTGCAAATGGGTACGCAGAGTGGTATAATCCATTTTGAAGCAAAAATTCATATTATCTTACTATTCTATAGATTCAATTCATTCTGACTATCTTGCTTCACATTCCAAAAAAAAATTCATAGGAGGTATCTTTGTGAGAAAGAAAAGATGCATGTCATCAACAGGCATTTACCATGTTGTAATCAAGGGATTAAACCAACAACTGATGTTTGAGGAGGAGCAGGATTATCGTATGTACCTTAAAATCCTCGTTACAGTCAAGTCAAAATGCCATTTTGTTCTTTATGCATATTGCATAATGTCTAACCACATACATTTAGTGCTTCAGACGGAGGATGAGCCACTTGATGCTATTTTTAGAAAAATAAACACAGCTTATGCGATGTGGTTTAACGAAAAATATGGTCGTAGTGGCCATCTTCAGCAGAACCGCTATTATAGTGAGCCAATAGAGACGGAAGAATACTTCGTTAACGCAGTGCGTTATGTGCACAGAAATCCATATAAGGCAGGACTAGAGGTTGCACCGGGTGATTCGTACAAGTGGAATAGTATTCACGAATACTGTTCTGATAAGCATTTGCTGATAGATCGAGATCAACTTTTGCAACTATTGCCAGAAAAAGATTTTGGGAAGGCAATGAATGAGGAGGTTTACCAGACATTTCTTGATTACGATCATGCAACCAGACGTTTTAATGATACTTATGCAAAAGAAATTATGTTCCAAGAATCTGGGTGCACAAACGTTACAGAGTTTCAAAAACTAGATATAAAAAAGAAAGAGCAAGCCTATGAACGTTTTTATTTGCGAGGAATGTCAATTAAGCAGATAGTTAGACTTACTGGTGCACCTAAAAGAAAAGTAGCAAATAATGTACAACTAGCTATCCTGCAAAAGCAGAGTGATATAAAAAGTGGCCCATTAGGGACAGACCTGCGGTCCAAACGCCTCCGTCCCCAGTGAACCACTTGCAAAAGTGGCCCATTAGGGACAGACCTACGGTCCAAACGCCTCCGTCCCCAACGGACCACAAAATAACAAAATGGATTAATCGTTAAATCCAGCTTTTTCTCTAATTTGCATAGCGCCATAGTAAGCATATTTAGGCTTAATCGTTAGGCTATAAAGAAGAGGACTGTACTCTGAACGCCAAGATGAAGCATCTGAAACACCCCAGAAAGTGAGGGCATCCATCTTAACTTCGCCGCTGTCTACACGTTCGAAAATTCCATTAAGCAAATTGTAATAGAAGCGTCCCTGAGACATAAGGTGCATTTCATCGGCCGTTTGAGGACTCTGATATGCGCCCAGACACACATCTAATTCAGTAAGCTGAACCTTTAGGCCAAGCTTAGCAATTGAATCGAGATTTTTGAAATAATTCTCAAGATTGTCGCTAGTATAAAGATGAGCCTGGAAACCAATTCCATCAATTAGATAGTCGCCATTTTCATCCTTTAAAGACTCAACGAAATTGATCAAAGTAGTGGTTTTCATTTGTTCGTTGTAGTCGTTGTAATACAAATCAATGCTTTCTGGGGCATATTTGTCGGCAAAAGAAAACGCATACCATAAATAGTCCTCTCCAATAGTCGAAAGCCAGAAGCTTTGTCTCATTGAGCCATCCTCCATCCAGGCTTCATTTACAACATCATAAGCGTAGAAGAGGTCAGTGTATCCTAGTTCATCAAGCTGTTCAAAAATCTGTCTAATGTAGCTTTCCATACGAGCGAGCATTAATTCACGACTTGCGAATTTATTTGGATTTTTAAAATCTTCATAGAAAATCCAGTTTGGAGTCTGACTATGCCAAATAATAGTATGACCACGAACAGCCATATTGTTTTTTCTGGCAAATTCAAGCATTTTGATTACTTCATTGTTAAATTCAACTACAAGATCACCAGTTTCAATACTTTTATCCTTATTGAATATGTAATCAGGCTTCATGGAGTTTTCCATTGTAATACTGTTGAATTGATCTGTCACAATGAGCCTTTGATCAAGATTTGCAAGCATATTCATTGAAAGGCATGTTCCAACCTTCATTCCGTGCTCAGCAAAAAGTTCTTTGAGTCTATAGGTTTCTTCAATATCTTCTTGATTATTATCATCTTTTTCAGTTACTGCACCTTCAATATCAGCAGAATTTTCAACGATGCTTTCTTGAGAGGCAAAAGAAGATGTATCATCTGCTACAGAAACTTCTTTTGTACCACATGCAGCAAGTGAAAAAGTCATCACAACTGCAAGTAACATTGATATTGTTTTCTTCATATAGTTAGTCTCCTTTGTAAGATTGTTTCCTATTAGTAGAGTATATTAATTGTTCCCATAAACTTCTGTTCACATCTTGCTCTTTTTTTATCATGGCTCGTTAGTGGTCTGTTTGTGGGCACATTGGGGACGGAGGCGTTTGGAACGTAGGTCTGTCCCCAACGGACCAGCCGCGTAAGCGGCCCGAAAGGGACTGACCTACGTTCCGAACGCCTCCGTCCCCAATGGACTGGCCGCGCAAGCGGCCCGAAAGGGACAGACCTACGTTCCGAACGCCTCCGTCCCCAACGGACCAGCCGCGTAAGCGGCCCGAAAGGGACAGACCTACGTTCCAAACGCCTCCGTCCCCAACGGACCAGCCGCGTAAGCGGCCCGAAAGGGACAGACCTACGTTCCGAACGCCTCCGTCCCCAATGGACCGGCCGCGCAAGCGGCCCGAAAGGGACAGACCTGCGTTCCAAACGCCTCCGTCCCCAACGGACCGCCTGCCGAGAAGAAAAAAATAAAGGATTTTGGACCTTTTTAATAATTCGTTAAGTCTTTAATTTTGAAGAGCTTGATATTAGAGAAGAAAGCACAAAAGTAATGTAATGTAATAAATAGTATCAAAACTTCAAAAGAGAATGGGTATTAAAGATATGACTTATGCGGCGACCCAAAGAGCACAGGGTTGCCGAGGTAAGTCGGAGGAAACATATTATTAACAAAACTGTATGAATTCTTGCAATTTTGTAGTCAAGGCTGTACGCTATGCACGTATCAGACGTTGGCTACCATAATTACCTGCGAAATGCTAATTGCTTTTCGTGGGTTTTCTTTTTATGTTTTTTTGGTATAATCGATACGAGGATGGGGAAATGGTATGAAAAAACTTTTATTTACATTAGTGTCTGCGCTCTTCACAGCTTCCTTGACATCGTGCATGGAAAATGCGCCTAAAGTTCCAGATGACTTTTTGAAAGTATCCAATATTGTGAATTATGACACTGCCGAAGAAGCGGCTGAGGTGCCAGTAAGAAAGGTGAATAGCAAGCTTCAGGTAGAAGTAAAGATTGCAGACTGGGGTTATGAAAATCTGATTCCGTATACGGATAACCTTCTTTTTGCTTATGATGGAAGCAAATACTTTTTAATAGATAGAAATAACATCAAGCTTTCAGCTAATAATTTCACAAAAACTAATAACGTAACAGATACAATAGAAGTTAATAGCTTTGACGCAATTGAGATGTACAAGCAGGATAACTGCTTTATTGCGTATGTTTATAATTCAAACGGAACTAAGTCTAGCGTCATTTTTAACGAAAAGCTCGTTGCTCTTTATTCTATGATGAATTCAGATGGGCTTATTTCAGATTACAAAGATGGGATAGTTACTATAACTTGGGACGATGGGTATATGACTTATGCCCAAATTGATGATGCAGATTTACTGTTATCTCTTAACATAAACAATGGAGGCTCTACTTATGTGAGTCCTATCAGTTACGGGAAAATTGTCAACATAAATTCAAAATATGTTGATAAACTCATAAGTGGGACCGAAATAAATAATTCTTCATGGATGATTGATGTTTCGGATAATAAGGCAGTTCAAGAGTCCGTACATTTTGCGGGACTTGATATCATATTTTCAAAGAGTGCCATCAACAAAGAGGGTTGGATATATGCATATTTAGGAGTTGTTGCTCCAAGCTTAGATGATGATGAATACAACGATGACAAAACTGATGAAGCTATAAGCAATTCTGATGACGAACTGGTTAACATAACTGAAGAACAGACTCCCACAGCAGCTTCTTTTGCCATTTCAGGATCTGACTCAGTAGTGGTTCCTGGATTTTATAACGTCTTGACTGGTCGGTTTGTGCAATCACCAGGAATCGGAATGAGCGAGTATGTGATAGAAGAGAACGGATGCAACACCTGCACTGTAATGGATCATTTTGCATCGGTTCCGGTCGAAGTAGCTGAAAACGGTGCCATGGTTTATAGGATTTTTGATTTGGCCAAAGAACAGTTTGTGGATGAAAATCTTTATTCACATGTTCAACTTATGAGAAATGATAAATCAATTGCCCACAGGACAAACGGTCAGGTAATTTATTTAGATGAAGCGATGCTTCCAAACAGCATAGATTGTGATAATCTTTCGAGCTTTGTAGGCGATTTTGCCATGATTACATATGGTGACAGCTCGTATGTTATCGATAGAACGTATGATATTTTGTCGCCTCCTATCGAATGTGACAGTTATATGCCTGCAGCTTCATACTATGAATTTTCGCCAAGCTTCCGTTCAGGTACATTTATTATAAAAAAAGACGGTGTATGTCACCTTGCTGAATGCCGTTACATATCAGATAAAACAGAATAATTAGCATAAAGAACAAGTTCCCAGCTCTCGCCTTGTAGCGAGAGCTTTTTTTATAGACTGAAAAATGACATCTTGGGGACGGGGTCAGAAATGTCATTTTAAGAACGCAACACATACAAAAATGACATTTCTGACCCCGTCCCCAAGATGTCATTTCATATATATCACCAATTTTACATCTTGCATTTTCTTACATGCATGATATAATTAATTAACTTGATTAATTAATTATTCACTAAGCTTTATGGGGGTGCTACGTGGTAATAAATGAAAAAGATCTAGACAAGATTTCTCTTGTCGCAGGGAAGGGGACAAACTCCTTTACGATGAGTAGAGGAAGCTTCAAATATCGCAAGAAAACCATATGGAGCGGGCTGTTAAAGCTTACAATGGTAGAGACGGTAGATGAAAGCACAAAAAGGCTGCACTTTGATGATATGAAAGGCGACGAGCTTTACTACATCGAGGTAAAAACTGACGGCGATAAACAAATCTTCACTGTAAAATCCACAACTGAAAACACAACAGAATATAACAGATTCAAGCTTACAATCCCAGCAAAAGCCGATGAGCACTTCTATGGATGTGGTGAGACATATTCTGAATTCGACTTAAAGGGCAAGCGCGTGAGAATATTTGTCGCGGAGCATCAAAATGCCAAGAGGATTGGAATGAAGCTTATCAAGCAGAAGCTGACTGGCAAGCATTATGATCGCACATTGGCCTTTGATAAATACGAATCGTATTACGCGCAACCTACTTTTACAAGTAGTAGAAAGTATTACGTGCACGCCGATTTGAATGAATATAGCGAGTTTGATTTCACTAAGCCAGGAAAAATTTCTTTCTACACGCAGGAGCTTCCTAAACTTACGATCGAGCAAGCGGACAGTTTTCCTGTTCTTTCGACTAAATTATCTAAGCTACTGGGCAGGCAACGAAAGCTTCCGGATTGGATATATGATGGAGCAATTATCGCGGCTCAGGACTGGACGGTTACTGCTGATGGCACGATTTCTAAAAAAGATGGAATCGCAAACATTGACCAAAAGCTCAAGGTATATAAAGATAATGGCGCCAAAATCGTGGGCGTCTGGAGCCAGGACTGGTGCGGATGCCGCTGTACGAAGTTTGGCTACCAGGTAATGTGGAACTGGGAATATGACGCTGAAAAGTACAAGGACCTTCCGAAACACATCTTAAGGTGGAAAGAAGAGGGCGTCAGGTTTCTAGGTTACATCAACCCATTTATAGCTTTAGAAAAGAATCTTTACGCCGAGGCCAAAGAAAAGGGCTACTGCGTCAAGGATAAGGAAGGCAAGGACTACCTTGTTACCATCACAACCTTCCCGGCCGCCATGGTGGACTTCACTAATCCTGAAGCCTACGACTGGTACAAAGAAATCATCAAGAAAAACATGATAGGCATAGGAATGGGAGGCTGGATGGCTGACTTTGGCGAGTACCTACCCATGGACGCCGTCCTTCATAGCGGCGAGAATCCGGCTAAGCTTCACAACCAATGGCCTGCAATCTGGGCTAAGCTTAATTATGAAGCTATTCATGAGGCGGCCAAAGAAAACGAAATCTTTTTCTTTACAAGAGCAGGACACACCGACACCATCAGGTACTCATCTATGATGTGGACTGGCGATCAGCATGTTGACTGGTCAGTTGATGATGGCTTGGTTTCAACAATTCCTGCGACTTTGTCACTTGCGATGAGCGGTTACGGAATCACACATTCCGACGTAGGGGGCTACACGACCGTGATGTCCATGACAAGAAGCAGGGAGTTACTACTAAGATGGGAAGAGATGAACGCATTTACGCCACTGTATCGTTTCCATGAAGGCAATCAGCCATCCAGAAACGTACAGGCTAATGATGATGACGAGCTCTTAGCACAGATTGCTAAGTTTTCTGAGATTCATGCAAGCCTGGGTGACTATATAAGAGAGCTAGTCTCCTTACAAGCCACCAGTGGAATTCCCGTAATGAGACCACTTTTTTATCATTACGACGAGCCTGAATGCTACAGCATCAAGACCGAATATCTGTTGGGGGCAGATATTCTGGTCGCACCCATCTATGAAGAAGGGGCGACTTCAAGAGATGTTCTTTTGCCTAAAGACAATTGGAGACATCTCTTCACAGGAGCTCTTTACAGGGGTGGCACGCATACCGTGTCTGCGCCGATAGGTACGCCGCCGGTATTCATACGAGTAGCAAGCGAGAAGTTAAAAGACTTCAAAGTCACAAATTAAACATCACAACAGGGACGGAAGCGGCCCGATAGGGACAGACCTACGGTCCAAACGCCTCCGTCCCCAACGGACCAGGGACGGAAGCGGCCCGATAGGGACAGACCTACGGTCCGAACGCCTCCGTCCCTAATGGACCAGCAAAAAACTATATGATAATGGGGATTAAAAAAATGAAGAAGAGAGAAAACAAGGTTTATTCACGCTTTACTTACGGCTTTGCGGATATTTATGGGGGTGGTGCATTTGTCATCATCAGCACATTTTTTACAGTATTTTTGACTAAGGCACTTGGAATGTCGCCAGCACTTGCGGGAACGATTCCGCTGATTGGTAAGGTGTGGGATGCTGTGACGGATCCGATAATGGGAAATATTGCGGATCGAACTAGATCTAAGATGGGACCTAAGAGATTTTACATTTTGATAGGTTCGATTATTTCAGCGATTACATTTGCACTTATGTGGATACCACTTCATTCGTCATCGATGGTAGGGCTTTATGTGTTCTATGCAGCGATGTATATGCTGTTTTCGACAGGATTTACGATTGTAATGGTACCTTACAACGGATTACTGCCTGACATGGTAGAAGATTACACAATGCGTGCAAGATTCTCATCAGTTAGAACCGTGTGCTCGACATTTGGTGCTATTTTAGCAGGACTTATTCCTACACTCGTTATCAAAGACAACACCAATGCGAACCAGTATTTCACTGTTGCGATTCTCTTTGCAGTGATATTTGCGATCTCAATTCTAATCACAGTGTTTGGTACATGGGAGAAAGAAAAGGAGCCTATCGTAATACCAGTAAGAGAAAGCTTCTCACAGTCTTTCTCAGTTTATAAATCTAGATCCTTTAGATACTTTATCGCTATTTTCCTATGCGGACAGGGCTCAGCCGACTTCGTACAGGGACTTGCAATTTACTTTGTAGACGACGTTTTGAATTCATACGGTGGCGGAAACTTCACTATATTAATGGGTGTTTTGCTAGTTTCTCAGTTCTTAGGAACAATCATTTTCTCAATTGTTATGCCTAAGACCAGCAAGAAATTCCCTATTTTGTTAAGCTTCCCTATAAGAATCGTAGCAACTATATGCTTATACTTCGTAGCTGTTGAAGGCGCCGCTGGCATCAAGGCAATCGGACCTTTCACTCTTTTCCATATCATGTTATTTATTTCTTTCATCGTGGGAATCGGAATGGCTGCTTCTTCAACAAGTATTTACGCAATTTTATCAGATATGTCTGACGTAGATGAGCTTATCACATCAGTTAGCCGCCCTGGTACAGTTTCAGGTATGGCAACATTTATCCGTAAAATTGCAACAGGTCTTTCATCAACTGTTATCGGTATCTTGCTTTCAATCATCGGATACAGCGAGGTATCAGCCAAGGCTGGACTACGTCAGGCAATCTCAGTACAAAGAGGTATCACACATTTATATGTCTGGCTTCCTATTATTCTTATGCTTTTGACTCTGCTCTTTGCATTTAAGTTCCCTCTTGGAAAAGCTGAGTTCGAAGTAATAAAGAAAGAAATCGCTCGTCGTAAGGGCGAGGATTCAAGCCAGGCTACAGACGAAGAAATCGCTATCTGCGAGCAAATCACAGGTATTAAATATAACGATTTATGGAACAAAAATCATGCTAAGAGCTTAAAAAGGTAAAGCATGTTCTTTGGCCAAAGAACATAAGCTCAAAGCTTACATTTTTAAATAACGGAGGAATTATCACATGAAGTACTTTTTAGACAGTGCTAAAATCGACGAAATCAGAGAGGCATATGACACCTTTGGAATAGATGGCATCACTACCAACCCCAATCACATTATGAATTCAGGAAAGCCCTTTAAGGAAGTTTTGAAGGACTTAGTGGAGTTTGTAAAAGAAAAGGGCATCGAGGGCTCAGACGTTTTCCCTATCTCAGTTGAAATTAATCCTCATCTTGATACCAAGGAAGCGATGGTTGAGATGGGCAAGGAAATTGCGGATATGTGCTCTAACTTTGTAATCAAAATCCCTTGTACAGAGGCTGGTGTGGCAGCAGCAAGAGAGCTTGAAAAGCAGGGCGTACGTACAAACGTTACACTTATTTTCTCACCTTCGCAGGCTATTTTACCAGCCAAGAACGGATCGCTTTTTGTTTCGCCCTTCATAGGCTGGAAGGAAAACAGCGGCGAAGACTGCACTCAGTATATCCAGGATATCGTGACAATTTACGAAAACTACGGATTCTTAGGAAAGACTGAAATTATCTGTGCGGCAGTTAGAAACGGAAAGCAGATTGTAGACTGCGCAGTAGCTGGCGCTGATATCGTAACAGCAGGGCTTCAGGTATACAAAGACAGCATGTACCACGCATTCACAGACTACGGCCTTTCTAAGTTCCAGGCAGCTTGGGATAGTACGATTACTGACTAAACGCGAGAGTTAGTGCGAGCGTTTTGCGCGAACGTTCAGCGTGAATGTTTAGTTCGAACGTTCAGCGCGATTCACAGTCAAACGAGTGAAGTTTTGTGAAGTTTATTTGTATTTAAAAGGAAGTATATTTTATGAAAATAGGTTTTGTAGGATTAGGCATCATGGGTGAATCCATGTGCGAAAACATCATTAATAAGCACGACGACAAGGTTTATGTATTCGACTATGTAAAAGAAAAGGTAGAGCTTTTAGCATCTAAGGGTGCTGTTGCTTGTTCATCTTCTAGGGAAGTGGCTGAAAATGTGGATGTTTTCATCACAATGGTACCTAAGAGCGAGCATTCACGCTCAGTTTACGAGGAAATCATTCCTGTTTTAAAAGAAGGAAAGACATGCATCGACATGAGCACAATTGATCCTTCTGTTTCAGTTGAAATATCTAAGATGGTTAAGGCTACTGGCGCTCAGTTTATCGATGCTCCCGTTGTAAAATCTAAGCCAGCCGCTATTGCAGGTAAGCTTGGCATCTACGTAGGTGGCGACGAAACTGTGTACGAAGCAATGAAGCCCATCTTACTTTATATGGGTGAAAACGTAATCCGCATGGGTGAAAACGGCAAGGGGCTTGTCATGAAAATCTGTCACAACGGACTTGTTGCACAGATTCAGAACGGCGTAAACGAAACTTCAACTCTTGCAGCGGCTAATGGAATCGATATTCTTTCTTTTGCCACAGCAATCTCATATGGTGGAGGACAAAATTTCTACCTTGATAGCAAGAAGCAGGTCATCAATGACAACAATTTCGCAACTGCATTCTCTGTCGAGAACGAGCACAAGGACTTAGGAATCTGCATGAAGCTTGCTGACGAGTGCGGCGTTAAAATGCCAGGACAGGCTAATACCAAGCACGTCTACGACCTAGCGCTTGAAGCAGGCTATGCCAAAGAAGACTTCTCGGCAACCGTCAAGGTAGTAAGAGACTTGAAATAATCATGAAAGAACGCATTGCTTTTTTTGTAATAATATTACTTGCTAACATCATTCAGGGAGTTACAAGCTTTGCCGGGACGATCCTTGCGATGCCATTTTCACTGATGCTAGTAGGTATTGATACCGCAGTTCCAGTCCTTAATTTCCTGGGCTTGCTATCTGGTATCTACATTTTTATCCAAAGTAGAAAAGACGTTGAATGGCGAGAGCTAGGCAGAATCCTGCGAGTCATGACACCTATGATTTTCGTGGGGCTCTTTTTAAAATCGTATTTAGCCAGGTTCGACCACGCAATATATATTGCACTCGGAGTGCTTGTGATATTGATTGCCGTAGTTGGTTTACATAAAAGTGACATCTTTAACCCCGTCCCCAAGATGTCATTTTTACAAAATGGCATCTTGGGGACGGGGTCGAAAATGTCATTTTTGCATGCAGAGCATGCAAAAGGCATTTTCGAGTACTTGCTTTTAGTTGCATCAGGCGTGGTTCACGGGATGTTTGTGTGTGGGGGACCGCTGCTTGTAAGCTACCTAACGGGGCGTATCAAGGACAACAAAGCCTTCAGAGCGACCATTTCAACGGTGTGGATATTTTTAAATGGTATCATGTTCATTACTCACATCGTGACTGGCAAGTGGACCAAACCCACGATCATTACGGGCGCAGCAGCCATTCCATTCCTGCTAGCCGGAATGTTCATAGGAAGCCTGTTATTTAAAAGAATGAGCAAGAAAGCCTTTATGATTCTCACATACGTACTATTACTAATTTCAGGAATCTCGCTTCTTGTAAAGTAGATTATTAAGGCCAGGCCAAAGAACAGATCATTTTCTTTGGCAGTAAAAAGGAAAAAATTATGAAAAAATTTGAAATTGCATATATACCAATCGGAGTTCCCACTTTCCACCTTGAAAGCGCGGGAAAGCTCTTCGATGAATCAATAGAGTTTCTAAAGACACTTAGCGACAACGTAATATTTCCAAACGAAATGCTACTAAGCATCGACAAGCTAAATGCATTTTTAGACACGACTAATCCGGACCTCATCGTGCTTCAGAACGTTACATTCGCCAATGCTTCGTATGCAAGTGAAGTCCTTACCCGTTTCAAGGAAGCGCCTATTTTACTTTGGACTCTTAGAGAGCCAGTAATTGACGGGGGGCGACTACGTCTTAACTCCCTCACCGGCGCATACTCAGCAGCTAATACAATCAAGCAGTTTAGAGACGAAGAGTTTTCTTACGTTTTCGGCGCACCAAGTGAACTTAAGGTTCAGGAGAAAATCGCTAATGTTGTAAAGGCGGCAGCGCTCATTCACGACTTAAAATCCCTTAAGCTTGCAGCAATCGGTCACACACCTCAGGGATTTGGCTTTGGCCGTGCAATGGACGTTGAAATGCTTGAAACCTTCGGCGTTCGTCTAGAATCCATCGAGGCTAGAGAGCTTATCGATAAGGCCAAAGAAGTTTCTGACGAAGAAGCCTTAATTTACCTAGAAAAAGCAAGTAAATCAATGGTAGGCCTTGAAAATACACCTGAAAAGAATCGCCTTGACTTTGCAAGATTATTGAAAGCCTACGAAGAATACGTTACTACTAATCGCATCGGAGCCATCGCCTCACGTTGCTGGCCCGACTTTTTCACTTCTTTTGGCACACCAGTGTGCGCCGTTCTCGCTATGCTTAACGATATGGGAGTTGTTGCTTCATGCGAGGCCGACACTTACGGCGCTTTGTCAATGTATCTAGGCAGTAAGCTCACAGGCAGACCTACGTTCTTTGGCGACCCCGTATCAATGGACGAAGGCGAGAATACAATCACCTTCTGGCATTGTGGTACTGCTGCATGCTCGCTTGCAAGACCTGATACAGGCGCTGAGGTAGGAGTACATTGCAATCGTAAAATCGGTCCTACACTAGAATTTGGTTGCAAAGAGTATCCTAAAGTGACTATATTTAGGATAGGTAAAGATGCTAAAGGGGCTTTTCGTTTCTTTATTTCAACAGGCGCAGCACTTGATAAGCCTAAGCAGTTTTTAGGCACATCAGTAGTAGTAAAGACTGATGGATGTGCTCCTGAAATTGTAGAAAAAACAGTTACCGCAGGCTTCGAACCTCACTTTGTAGTGATTTATGGGGATGTGGCTGATGCACTGGAAACTGTGGCTAAGATGCTTAATATTGAAGTTTTCAGAATGTAGATTATTGTGTCAATATAAGGACATTTTTAGCTAAAGGGCTGATAACTTCAGCTAATCAAAATTTTGACAGGATGGAGGAAGTATGTCAGATTCAGGCATGAATATGGCTCTTGTAGGTAACAGGAACCGTGTAACAATCCTCAATTACATAAACAAAAAGGGTTCAGCGTCTAGAAAGGAAATCGCTGATGCAACAGGCCTTACCGCAGCAGCCGTGACTCAGATTAGTCAGGGTCTAATAAAAGAAGGTATCCTAAATGAACTAGGTACTATGGACGGAGAGGGCGCTGGTCGTAAGCGAGTACTCTTAGAGATAAACTATAATTGCCGCTATGTTGTGTCTGTCAATATTGAGCAGACCCACACCATCATTGCGCTTTGCAACATGAAGGGCAATGAACTAGCTATGGATGAGATACCAACTGATGTATGCGTAGCGCCTGAAAAGTTCCTTGATATGATATCTGAAAAAATCGAGGAGATGTTAGCTTCGCTTAAGCCCGCGATTTTAAAGAAGGTCGCTGCTATTTCAGTAAGTGTTCCTGGTATCGTAGATCGAGAGAATGGAATCGCAACTCACGCATACGGTATCTGGAACTCGCCCGTAAACGTATGCGAGCTTATGACTAAACGCCTAAATATGCCATGCATCATCACCAACAACGTCGATGCTTTTGCCGAAGCCTCATCCCTTTACGGAGTGGGTCGAAACTACGACAACATCTTAGTCATCAAGTGGGGACCTGGTGTCGGTGGCACTATGCTAATTGACAACAAGGTCTACGACGGTCGTCATGGGAAAGCCACTGAAATAGGCCATTTCATCGTACGTAAAAACGGCGCTAGATGTAACTGTGGTCGACTAGGTTGTCTTGAAACTGTCGTTTCATACAATGCTCTTAACAAGATTGTTTCCTTTGATGAGGGTGAATTCACTCGCGCCTACCAAGGAGCGGATGCAAAAGAAAAAGCAACCCTCGATGAAGCTATCGACCTTTTCGCAGCAAGCATCGTAAATATCATTACCGTTATGGCCCCAGACCGCGTCATCCTATGCGGCTTTCTCTTCAAGGAAGATGCAATCCGTCGTAAATTCCTTGACGCTGTCGCATCATACGATGCGTCTCTTACAGAGCGGCGCATCCTATACACAGAGTTATCTGGCTCCGAGGGCTTTATAGGCCCCGTTGCCGCTTATATCGCTCGCACGTTTACATGACATCTTGGGGACGGGGTGGCCCATTGGGGACGGAGGCGTTTGGACCGGAGAACTGTCCCTAATGAGCCGCTGGTGGCGTGGGTCCGTTGGGGACAGTTCTCCGGTCCAAACGCCTCCGTCCCCAACGGGCCACCCCGTCCCCAGGATGTCATTTTGTTTCCTATTCGTAGTTTTCGTGGTATCATACCCATAGTGTAATAAAAAGGGGAGAGAAAAATGTACGAATTTACTTCAAGAGTGAGATATAGTGAGGTGGCGGCAGATGGAAAGCTTAAGTGGAGCGCACTGGTAAACTATCTTCAGGATTGCTCCACTTTTCAGTCTGAGGACCTAGGACTCGGAGTTCATTATCTTTTCAGCCAGGGTATGGCGTGGGTTGTTAACTACTGGCAGATTGATCTACTGAAGCTTCCTAAGCTTGGCGACTATATTACTATTGGAACGATTCCTCATGCAATTCGTGGCTTCATGGGTCACAGAAATTTCTATATAAAGGACACAAACACAGGTGAGTTCCTAGTGAAGGCAACTTCTATTTGGACACTTATCGACGTAAACAAAGTGCGTCCTGTCAAGGCAACACCTGCGATGATAGAGGGCTACGTGATAGGCGAAAAGCTCGACATGGAGTACACGGACCGTAAAATCATCCTAGAGGGCGATTATGTAACAGGAGAGCCCATTGAAATCACCACATCGATGATCGATACTAACCAGCATGTCAACAACCAGCAGTACATAGAGCTTGCGCTTCGATACGTCCCTTCCGACGCTACAATCAAGCGCCTGCGCACTGAGTACAAGGAGTCAGCGTACCTGGGTGACACTCTCATTCCCACGGTTTATACTACGCCTAATTCAGTCGGTGTTTCTTTGGCCAAAGAAGAGTCATCTACACCCTCAGTCATATGCGAATTTCTGTTTTAGTCAGATTAATAGTATGAACTAAAATTGCAAGATATACTAATGCAAGGATTGCTTCGAGAACTGACTCGGAGCTTTTTTGTAGTGACGCCAATAATAGAATGAATACCCTTAAAATATGGGTTATAATTTCCTAAAAAGGTTTTGTAATGAGCAGTTTCTTGAGTCAAGATGTTTCCCAAGGCGTAAAAAACATCCTACAGCTGCTCAATGACTGGTGCTATAATTTAAACAGTTAATGGAAACTATACATTTTTCGAAGGGGAATATGGATGAAAAAGAATATTTTTCTCGTAGCTATCGTGTTTTTGATTACTTTTTCTTTGGCAGGATGCGGTAAAAAAACAGTATATGATGTGATTTCTTCTGTAGAAGAAGTACTGGCTAGCGCTCTTCCTACAGAGGAAGTCGAGGAAACTTCAATAGAAATAGCAAGTGTAGAGCCTAATACGCCTAATAAAAAGTCTACTCCTAATGTAATAAATTATGAAGAACAATACAATATCGCCATGAAATATTACGAAGCCGAGCAATATGATGAAGCTAACGAAATTTTTGAGACGCTTGGTACGTTTCAAGATTCTAAGGCTTTAGCAAGAGAGTGCGTTAAGAAAAGTGCTGAAATTTTGAGTAGTAGACTCATTGCGTTAGGTGCCCTTGATATGGCCAAAGAAGTGCGTGCAAACGCCGGATTACCTGTCAAGAGCAATTACTTGGAATTTGATTATGCGAAATCGCAGTATGAATTTGGCAATGATGAAGCAGCATATTATCATTTCGCGGATAAGATAAATCTTCCGGAAACTAGACTATATATTAGCTATATGTCACGTCCTAATGGTATAGTACCAGTAAATTTTACTGATGATTCAGGTACAACATACTCACCTCTTGCAATTTATAATGATTCCGATGAGCTAAAGATTTCCCTTTATTTTTTTAGGGACGATCTTTTAGGAAAGTATTATGATCCAAACTGGGAGGAACAGTATTTTTTCTCCGAGATTATGGATAATGCTTGGCTAGAAATGTGTAGGCGGGTCAAACTCGTAGTAAATTACGATAGAGTTTACTATTGTACAGTACTCACAGGCTACCCTTATTGTGTCCTTGACGAGGAAGGTTGGATTGAGAATGAATGGTTATGCTGGCTTAGTTTTGACGCAGACTTAAGGGACATTGAAGATGTAGAGAGTGCTATAGTCATGTACAAGGATCAGGTTATAATTGATGTTCTTGACGGCATAAGCGATAGAAGTTTTGGAATGTATGATGACTATGGATATTTTGATAATACGATACACTTTGATTTCGAGCATTTCTATACGGTTGCTCAGACTGATTTCGAGGTCAAGAATTACGCTAAAGCTAAAAAAGAATTCTCTTGTCTTTATAACTATAAAAAGTCTGATACATACCTGGATCTACTCACCACTCGTGAATGCATGAAAGTCTATGAATCGCTAGGTCTTGTAAAACAAGCAGACTCGGCAAGAGAGCGTCTTGAACGCCTCATAAAGAGCAGTGGACTTTCAATCGAATATTAAAATGACACATTAGGGACGGAGGTGTTTGAGTGACGTTAATTTCAAAGATTAACAATATGTATCAAAATGTAAGTAAGAAGAGATTTTTCTTTTGCATAGCCTCATTGCCATGGATAATTGTAACAGTTGTCATAGCGATTACATTTTTGCAAAAGGGCTATATTTCATATGAATCGAATGACGATGCATTTCTAGGAATAATTTCAGGGGGGAGCTTGGGACATAAGTATGCAATGAATATATACAACAATGTTGTATATGGATGGTTGCTTACTGTTTTATATACTGTGTCATCGGCTCATAACTGGTATACAATCGTCCAGTATATGCTGTATTTTATAGCGCTACTTGTATTCGGTGTCTGCAATATCTATAAAAACAAGCTTTTAAAGGGATATATCACCAATTTCATCATTCTGGCAGCGACTCTTAATACGATGATTTGTAATATGAATTATTCTAAAACAGGGGCATTTTCCATTGCTGTAGGTATATTTTTGATGGGAAAAGCAATTGACAATGATGAGTACAAAAGCGTGGAGAACCGCCTGTTTAAGTTTATGGGTGTCGTATTTACTATTGTAGGCGGGCTTATGAGGAAAGATTCGTTATATGCAATAGTGCCTTTTGCGCTGGTAGTGGTTGTGTATTTTGCCATAAAGTATAAAAAAGCTTCGATTAGAAGACTGGTTCCATTTTTTATTGCAGGCGGTGTTCTTGCGATGAGCTGGCTAGGCAATGATTTAGCATATAACCTAAATCCTGAATGGAAGCATTATCTTGAATACAACAAAGCACGAACCGCTGCGTTTGATTACGGACTAGCGGACTTTCAGGAAAATAAAGAAGCCTATGAGGCAATCGGCATATCTGAAATTGAGTATAGAATGCTGGATGAGTGGTGTTATGCCGATGAAGACGTCTTTTCTATAGACATGCTTGAAAAGATTGTAGAAATTAGAGAGCAAAGCAGAGAAAAGCTGCCGCTTGACGAACGTATAAATGAGCTGGCTGATGACTTTTTACATAAAGCGGATACCTACAGAGCGATATACATATTGCTGTTTCTATTTTTAGCGGTATGCATAAACCCGCGAAAGGAACTTTTCTGGTATCAGCTTACTGTTATGCTACTAGGAGTTGGAGAAATATTCGGACTACTTATAATCGGCAGAAGTCCGGAAAGATCGGTTTATATTGCTGCGGTAGCAGGTCTGCTACTTATAGTATTTTTTATGAGTGAACTTACAAACGGGTTTACAAAAGTTGTAGAAACACTGGTGCTTGTTTTTATCGGAGTATATGCATATTACGGCATAGGATATGCTAAAATCGAAGATAAATTTTCTAACATAGTTTACGTCAAAACCTATTCAGATGCGTTCTATGCGTATCTGAATGATCATCCCGACAATTTGTATATTTACACCGTTTTTTACGAGAGCTTTTTTTCATATGATTGCTCTAGCCCTCTGGATCATATTCATGAATGCAAAAGAACAAACGCGGTCATAAGCGGAGGCTGGCCGATACCCGCACCTATTTATACCTCTTTGATAGAGCCTTACGGAGATAAGTATAATTTGTTTAAAACTCTTGCGGAAAATGATAGTGTTTACCTGATTACCATAGGTAACTATGAAGACCTACCGTTGACCCAGTACCTAAACAAACATTACGGAGTCAAGCCGGTTAAGGTGGATGAGTTTGCAGACTTGTACGAGGTTATTTCGTTTACCAAATAGAGAATATGTTAAATATGAGCGCTGTTGCCTAATGTAGGCAGCAGCGTTTTTTTGTTGATAGCATCTGGATATCGGTCACGACGTGACACCTCTTAGGGACAGAGGTTGAGCTGCCTCTTTATGTGAAACGAGCATAGAGCGGCTTATGGCAATAAAAAAACCTTGGTTAGTCTAGCTAACCAAGGTGATTTCTTTCAATAATTATTTCTTCACAGAAAACTATGAAGGGTTATTTAATGCTCCACAAGTACAAATTCCTAATTCAGGATGCTTGTGCATTGAACACCATCCTAAGTGACTATTTGTGTCATTGTTACCATTATTCTTATCGTTCTTTTCTGTTGCAGCAAGAGCAAGCTCTTCAATTGCAGGTGTGTTCCATTTCTTCATTATCTAAATTCCTCCATCATGAATTTTTAGTTGTGCCCTTAACTGAGACTAAAGTACCATATAAACAATTGCGTTGCAACCCTTATTACAAAGTTGTAACAATTTAATTGTTCGCAATTGGCCCATTAGGGACGGAGGCGTTTGGACCGGAGAACTGTCCCCAACGGATCCACTCCACCAGCGGCTCATTAGGGACAGTCCTGCGGTCCAAACGCCTCCGTCCCCAACGGGCCACCTAGCTCGCAAGCTTACTTTTTTCGCCACTGCTTCCTATATTCCGATGGAGTGATTCCTTCGATTTTCCTAAAGGTCCTACTAAAATACGTAATCGCTCCGAGACCGGTATTCTCACCGATGCTCTCAATTGAATCATCTGAGAATCGTAAGAGCTGCTTAGCTTTTGTGATACGAATCTGGGTAAGATATGTATTGATGGAAACACCAAACTGCTCTTTGTAGATGCGAGTTAAATAAAATTTATTTACATAGAACTTGCTGCTTAAATCATCTAGAGTTACCCGCTCATCAAAGTGCTCATTCAAATAGTTGTTAATTTCAAGCAGATTCTGCTTCTTGGTCGACTGCACAACCGAAGTCTCACGCCAGCTGTCTTCCATGAGCTTTGTAAGAAGCGAAGACAGATTTTCGTTGATACTCATGTCCCTGACATAGGAATTATCGCTCGCAATATTGTATAAATTTGCAATTATCCCTTCGTAGGCACCAATATTGACGGGATGGAAAACCGGCAAGCCGCCTCGCTCTAAGTACTTATCGTATATGTTTGGAAGCGATGGCCCGTTAAAGTGTATCCATGCAAGCTTCCATAAATCGTTAGAGGTCTCGTGATAATAGCCCTTCTTGCAGTCAATAAAAACACAGTCACCCTCATGAAGCTCATGAAGCGTACCTTCATATGAAAGCGTACCAGAACCTCCCAAAACCACGAAAAAAAGATACGAAATCAGCTTGTTTCTCGTTGATTTATGTGGCTTAGTGGCCTCAAGATACCCAACCTCCTGAATGTTTAAAAGCGACATTTTAGCGAACTCGGATGGTGTATAAATTATTCTTTTGGTATTAACAATATCACTATGAAATAGCGCGTCTGACATTCAAATCCCCCTCTTATCAAGCCTGCATTAGGCCAAAGAACATGTTATCCATACAAGAAATACTACCATAGATTTCTATAACAATAAAGTCAATATTGTGCAACACTATATCAATATTTGAGATTGTGACGCTTAAAAAACGCTGATATTATACGTTTATGAGTTAGCTAATATCATGCAAGACTCTTTATGAGAGGACTGCATAAACGCATATTATAAGACAAAATAGGAAGAGGTAATTTTATGAAGAAAGCACTTATCACAGGTATAACCGGCCAGGATGGCTCATATTTAGCAGAGTTCTTATTAGAGAAGGGATACGAAGTTCACGGTATCGTACGTCGTGCTTCTATTTCTAATACTTCTCGTATTGATCACATTAAAGACAAAATCACAATTCATGAAGGCGACTTAAGCGATTCATCAGCAATCATCAGAATCGTTGGTTTAGTTAAGCCTGATGAAATATATAACCTTGCAGCTCAGTCACATGTTCAGGTTTCTTTTGACGTACCTGAATACTCTGGTGATGTAGATGCACTTGGCGTATTAAGAGTACTTGAAGCAGTTCGTATCTGGGGCCTTGAAAAGACAACAAAGGTTTACCAGGCTTCAACTTCAGAATTATACGGAAAAGTTGAGGAAGTTCCTCAGAGAGAAACAACTCCTTTCCATCCTTACTCACCTTACGCTGTAGCTAAGCAGTATGGTTTCTGGATTACTAAGGAATACCGTGAAGCTTATGGCATGTTCGCAGTAAGCGGTATCCTTTTCAACCACGAATCAGAGCGTCGTGGTGAAAACTTCGTAACACGTAAGATTACACTTGCCGCAGGCCGTATCGCAGAGGGACTCCAGGATCACCTTGAACTTGGAAACATGGATTCACTTCGTGACTGGGGCTATGCCAAGGATTATGTAGAATGTATGTGGATGATTTTACAGCACGAAACACCAGAAGATTTCGTAATCGCTACAGGCGAACAGCACACAGTTCGTGACTTTACAGAAAGAGCATTCGCAGCTAACGGCATTAAGCTTCGCTGGGAAGGAACAGGCGTTGACGAAAAGGGTTATGACGCTGAAACTGGCAAGATGTTAGTATGCGTTAATCCTCAGTGGTTCAGACCTACAGACGTTGACAACCTTTGGGGCGATCCTACTAAGGCTAAAACAGTTTTAGGATGGAATCCTCAGAAAACAACATACGCTGAACTTGTTGACATCATGGCTAAGCATGACCGTGAACTTGCCCGCAAGGAAAAGGCATTCAAGAACGCATAATTATTTGTACACGTTGAGAACAGAAAAATGACATCTTGGGGACGGGGTTGGAAATGTCATTTTCTTAACGCGTCGCATACAATAATGACATCTCCACCCCCGTCCCCAAGATGTCATTCACTAAATAGAGGTTATTAAATATGGAAAAGAACGCTAAGATTTACGTTGCAGGTCACCGCGGAATGGTTGGTTCAGCCATCGTACGCGAACTTGAACGTCAGGGATATACAAATATTATTACTAGAACACACAAAGAATTAGATTTATGCAATCAGGCAGCGGTAGAAGAGTTTTTCGCTACAGAAAAGCCTGAATATGTTTTCCTAGCTGCAGCTAAAGTTGGTGGTATTGTCGCTAACTCTGAAGCTTTAGCAGACTTTATGTATGACAACATGATCCTTGAAATGAATGTAATCCATTCAGCATGGAAGAACGGCTGCAAGAAGCTTGAGTTCTTAGGTAGCTCGTGCATTTACCCTAGAATGGCTCCTCAGCCCATGCCTGAATCATGCTTACTTACAAGCGAGCTTGAAAAGACTAACGAAGCATATGCACTTGCTAAGATTTCCGGCCTTAAGTACTGCGAATTCTTAAACAAGCAGTATGGAACCGACTACATATCAGTTATGCCCACAAACCTTTATGGACCTAACGATAACTATCATCCTACACATTCGCACGTACTTCCTGCCCTCATCAGAAGATTCCATGAGGCCAAAGAAAATAACGCTCCTTCTGTTACATGCTGGGGCGACGGTTCACCACTTCGTGAATTCCTCTATGTAGATGATTTAGCTAACCTCTGTGTATTCTTAATGAACAACTACTCAGGTGACGAAACAGTTAATGCTGGTACAGGTAAAGAACTTTCTATCAAGGAACTCACTGAACTTGTAGCCAAGGTTATAGGTTATGAAGGAAAAATCGAATGGGATACAACTAAACCTAATGGCACTCCCAGAAAGCTTCTCGACGTATCTAAGGCTGAGAAGTTAGGCTGGAAGTATATGACAGAACTTGAAGATGGTATCAGACTTAGCTACGAGGATTTCTTGAACAATCCTATGCGCGCAGAAAGATAGTAGAGAGGGCACAAAGTGAATATTATTTTGCTTTCAGGTGGTTCGGGAAAACGTCTCTGGCCACTTTCCAACGATATTAGATCTAAGCAGTTTATTAAGATATTTAAAAAAGAAGATGACAGCTACGAGTCAATGGTCCAAAGAATGTATCGCCAGATCATGGCGGTTGACGAAGAGGCTACTGTCACAATCGCAACCTCTCGTAGCCAGGTTTCTGCAATCACCAATCAGTTAGGTCAGAACGTAAGTGTTTCAATCGAGCCCTGCCGTAGGGACACATTCCCCGCAATAGCTCTTGCAACCGCTTACCTTACAGACGTACTTAAAATTGACCCCAATGAGGTAGTTGTAGTATGCCCCGTTGACCCTTACGTAGAACGAGAGTATTTCGAAGCCTTAAAGGATTTGTCTGATATTGCAAAAGAAGGCGATGCTAACCTTGTACTCCTAGGAATGGAGCCTACATATCCATCTGAAAAGTACGGTTACATCATCCCTGAATCAGCTGACAATGTCTCTAAGGTATCATGCTTTAAGGAAAAGCCTACCAAGGAAGTAGCTGAAGATTACATCAAGCAGGGCGCTTTATGGAACGGCGGTGTATTTGCTTACAAACTAAAATACGTACTTGATAAAGCTCACGAGCTCATAGATTTTACGGATTACAATGACTTATATGAAAAGTATGAAACTCTCAACAAGATTTCTTTTGACTACGCTGTAGTTGAAAATGAAAGCAAGATACAGGTTAAGAGATTCAGCGGCGAGTGGAAGGACTTAGGAACCTGGAACACACTTACCGAAGCTATGGAAGAATCTATCATCGGTAAAGGCGTGATGAACGACACATGTTCTGGCGTTCATATTGTCAATGAAATGGATGTTCCCGTTCTTGCAATGGGTCTCCACGACGTAGTAATTTCAGCCTCTCCTGAAGGTATCTTGGTTTCTGACAAAGAACAGAGCTCATACATCAAACCCTTCGTCGACGGCTTCGAACAGCAGATTATGTTCGCTGAAAAGTCATGGGGTAGCTACAAAGTGCTTGACGTTGAAAAGAACGCACTTACCATAAACGTAACTCTTCACATGGGTCACTCCATGAACTACCATAGCCACAACCACCGCGACGAAGTCTGGGTAGTGCTTGACGGTGTCGGTAAGGTTATCATCAACGGCGAGGTTAAACGTGTTAAAACTGGCGATGTCATCACCATGGCAGCAGGCGTAAAGCACACTGTATTCGCTGAATCCGAGCTTAAATTAATCGAGGTTCAGATAGGAAAAGAAATCTCAGTTAATGATAAGGAAAAGCATGAATTGAATTAATTTATTTGGAAGCACATGTATTGCATGTGCTTCAATTTATATAATGAAAAGGTGATTTACATTATGCTATAGCAACTGGTCGCGAGTAGTAAAATCCGCCTTGAAAAAATAGGTAAATCATGTATAATATAATTAATCAAACACAAAGGTGCTACCTCTAGATGGTCAGCCCTTATTCATAATAATGTTGAAATGACTGCCATGTGTATTGGAAAAACTAATGGCGGTCATTTTTGCGTTCGATAAATCTTCCAACTGCAACTCCAGCTGAGAAGAAAGAAAGCGCAGCTGCAGCTGCACCAAAAATCTCTAAAGCTATCATCATTGCAGAGCCCTCCTTTATTTGGATTCCCTTTCGGGTTTCTATGTAATCAGAGAGTCACAGTCCCTCTGTTAAAAGGACTGACCGCCTACCATATTTAGTAGCACCTTTGCTCGTGAACGATTATAACATTTCGAACATATGTTTGCAATAGGGATAACTCAAATATATTAATACTAGGCAATAGGCAATATAGAATGATAGAGCAGCGTTAGCAATTTCTTTTGCATGTGCTTTTCTTAGATAATAGGATTAAAAATCTGTCAATTTATAGCAATCAGGGAGAAAGTCTGCTATATTATTCCCTAGGGAATTAGTAATACTACATTGGTTGGGGGATATTATTCATGAATTATCTTATTCTAGGAAATGGCTTTGATTTAGCGCATGGCTACAAAACTAGATATCAGGATTTCCTGTATTGGGTTAAGCAGGAAGTGAATCTTTACAATTCTTTAGACACAGCTGCGCGCATGGGAATAAAGCTGTTATTTAATGCTGATTCAGATTTATTATTTACTAATGATTCCGTCGGAAAAACTTATCCGAATATTCAGCAAGAGATATGGGAATGTATCAATTGCAATTTTTGGTTGGAATATTTTATCTATTCTTTAGATAAAATGAAAGATGGTTGGACAGGTTTTGAAAATGAAATCTCACTTGTGATACAGAGATTTGATTCTGTTATGCGTCAAAATATGGGACAGAGGTACATAAATCCTATTTCTAGTACCGCACTGAATTGTATGTCTGAATTCTTGAGAGCTAATAGTACTCATATCCGAAATAGTGTTGACCCTACCAAATATATAATTGCAGAAGTCACAACATATAAAGATATGATAGACCGATTTTCTAAGGATTTAAGTTCGCTGATTCGACTGTTTGAAATATATCTCCTGTATTTTTCGAAGAGAAATGCAACGAAAACCCCTTTTCCAGGTTTATTTAATATAGCAATTGATCGAGTAGTTTCATTCAACTACACAGATACATATTCAAAACTTTATAATGATAAATGCGAGGTTAACTATATTCATGGTGTGGCTGACAGAAAACATCCTCCTAAAAGCGATAATATGGTCTTAGGAATTGATGAATACCTGAACGATGATCGAGCTAGCAGTGAATTAGAGTTTATTGCATTTAAGAAATATTATCAACGAATTAGAAAAATGGCTGATCCTCAATATTTAGGTTGGATAGATGAAATAAGTTCTGATGTAGAGAATTTGCATCATTCTCTACATGCAGATGTTTTAGAGCGTGTACATAAGGATGAATGTGACAATGATAGATATAGGGAGCTTATTACAATGAATCGAGTATTCATAATAGGTCATTCTCTAGACAAAACTGATGCAGACGTACTCAAAGGATTTATAAAGAAAGATAATGTGAGAACAACCATATATTATTACAATGATGAAGACTACGCGCAAAAGGTGGCTAATCTGATTCAGGTTCTCGGTAAAGATGATTTGATTAAACGCACAGCAGGAAAGTATCAAACAATATATTTTGTTAAACAGTCTGAGCTAGAATAAGAGGATAATATATGAATATATCAATGTTCGAAGTGAATTTTGGTGAGTGTATCATTTATCAGGAAAACTATGAAAAAGTGTTAGTTGACTGTGGTGCAAAATATGGAACTAAGGGAAAATATGCGTATAATCAGATAAAAAGTGAGCTCGATGACAACACAAAATTGATTATTACACATTTTGATGAGGACCATTTTAATGGGATTCTTGAAATACCAGATAGTTATTCATTTAAAGAGATAAATCTTCCATTGTATATCTATGACAGAAAGAACAGAAGCTTCAGAAATACAGGTGAAGTATTTAGAGATACTATTCTAGCGTATGCTCTTTTGGCCCTGATGGGAAGGCCACAGCATCTTAATGCGATTAATAGTCTGTTTGTTAAATACTATACAGCTGGGAATAAATGTCCGAAATGTAATGTTCCGACGCCTAGCGTTGGTGTAACTGTATGAACAAGTTGTTTGATAAAATAAAGTGTCTTTAAGTCATAGGAAATCACGATATGATTTTAATATAATAATTCGCAACCAAAGAAATACTATTTGAAGAATTTAACATTTTTGGACCGTATTGCAACCATTACTTGTCTTAATCTATGGAGAACCTAATATGACACAATACAAAATCGCAGGACTAATCGTTGAAATTGACAATGGCCCTATTAAACTACAAAAAGAATTGGTTGCTTTTAAGATAGATGAAACTTCATATATAGATATGAAGATTAAGCTTATATCAGATATGCTTCCTCCTGAAATTTTGATAAAACCGTTAGTTAATAACATGTTTAACACAATTTATGATGAAGGTGAGCGTTTTTACATTACCTATCATAGTCGCAAGCTCGTTACTGCACTAATCATAGATACAACCAAGGAAGAAGCAACAATTTATCTTGATCCTATTGCATCAGAAACAATGGATACTGAGAACGTAGTCATTACTAAGGACTATACTAATATCTCAGGTCCTGAAGAACTGGTATATGCAATTCAGCTTGCATTTTACTATTATGCAGGAAAGAAAGGGCGAGTACCAGTTCATTCTTCTTCGATAATATATGATGACAAGGCATGGTTATTTTCAGCAGCATCAGGTGTTGGCAAGACTACAATAGTTAATTTGTGGAAAGAAAGCGGATATCCCTATAATGACTTAAATGACGATGTTGCAATGATATATGAGGAAAACGGCTCAATCTATGCTTCTAGTATACCGTGGAGTGGAACTTCTGGTGCTTCGAGTAACAACATTGCAAAGCTTGGAGGCATATTTTTCTTGAAGCGTGGTACTGATAATAGGATTGCAGAGTACGATACTGTTAATGGTATCATATCGGTGAATGCACGAAGCTTTTTACCTAACTGGAATAGAGAGCAGGTAGATGAAACGATTAGTATATGTGAGCATTTGGTGCCTCAATTTAAGACTTATGAGCTTTATTTCACGAAATCTACCGATGCAGCTAGAGCTGTAAAGTATACAATTGATGGAGGTGCTTATGCTTAGGCTTTCTAAACAGTACTTTCCTAGAAAAATAGGCGATAGATATTTTGTGTTTCCGGTAGGTCAGATGATTGCTGAAGGCATGTCGGCAATTGAGGTCAATAGCACTGTTTTTGATATTGTTTTGAGCCTTGAAAATGGTAAAACTTTTCAGGAACTAGTTGACGAGATGGTAGCAAAATATGAAGCTAGTGAAGAGGAAAAAGAAACTGTGGAACATATGGTTTCTCATTGTGTAACAAAGTTGTTAGAATTTAATAAATTGTTAATAAATGATTGACATACCAGTACTTTGGTATTACCATCCCTATAAAAGATTAAGGAAAATGTGAAAAGAGGAAAATAAGAATGAAAGAGTTTACAGCACCTGACATTACAATGTTAGACTTCAGCTTGACTGCTGAACCGACAAACGGGGGAAGCGGAGTTAATTTTGTTCCATCAGTACCTATTGTTCCTATGAGTCCCCTTGGTGATTGGAAAATTACTACCGAGTGGTGCAACCACAACACAGGATCGCATTCTGAACTTAAGATAAAAGGACACAACTATGGTAAGGATAGTGGTGATAGCATAAAGATGGTATTCTCTGTAGGAGGATTCAAGCTTGACACTGTTACACCAGGTGACGATATACTGGTATTAAGCGATAAAAGCGTAAATGGATTTACACTTACTAGAAATAACCATTTCAATTCAAATGAAAATTTTGAATTTGTTATTCAACTAACCTGTTCTGAAACACCTTATAATACTAACATCCATACTGGAGCTGTTGGAACTACTGGTGTACCTTGTCCTGCCTTTGTAGCATGTACAAGCTATGTTGCTAGTTAATTTTTTAAAAATGATAGTGTATAATATAGGCACCACTTTGTGGTGCCTATAATTTTTTGCTGACAGGAATTATTTCATTGAAAAATAAGTTCAAACATCTTATCAGAAGAATAAAAGAAGGCCGATTAAAAGCCATGCATGCTCAGCTTGCATGGATATATGCATATGCCAAGCCACATACTATTAGAATTGTAATCTATACCTTAGTAGGTTTAACTGGAACAGTATTAGGATTGCTAGGAAGCCTGGTATCAAGGGACCTTGTTGATATTATTACCGGTCATAAAACTGGAGAGTTAATGATTACATTTATATTAATGTTTACAGTAACTCTTTTAAATACTGGCATTTCTCAGTTTTCAAGTCTCATCTCTACTAAAATATCGTTAAAGGTTGAAAATTATATAAAAGCAGATGTCTTTGATACTATCATGGAATCACAATGGGAAGAACTTGCGCAGTATCATTCAGGGGCCATTATTGCCAGATGGTCAGGCGACGTAGGTATTGTAGCTAACGGCATACTAACAATGTTTCCTAACCTGATAATTTATGTGTTTCAGTTTATCGGTGCTCTTTACATGGTTATAAAGTATGATGCGTCATTTGCTATATTTGCCTTAGTAGGTGTGCCACTAAGTATGCTCATATCTAAGGAATCGCTTAAGCGAATGCAAAAAGATAACATGACTATGTTTGAGATAAACACTAAAATTTCAAGTTTCAATCAAGAGGTTTTTGGAAATATACAAACCGTCAAGGCATTTGACATGCTTCCTATGTACTCGAAACGTCTGAGACTATTACAACAAGAATACACAAATGCAAGAGTGAAATACCAGAAACTTACCATACTCAATGCAATTTTTCTGACTATTTTATCGATGCTAGTAACGTATTCGGCGCAAGGCTGGGGTATTTACAAGGTGTGGAATGGAAGTATTACTTACGGTACTATGACGATGTTTTTATCTCTTTCAGGCACCTTGACAGCCACTGCTAATAGCTTGATTTCATTGCTTCCACAATCTATTGCATTAACAAACGCAGCGCAGCGTCTTATGGATATGACGTCGCTTGCAAAAGAAGACTTCTCACAGCGCGAAGAAGTAAAGAATTTTTATGAGAAGCACAAATCAGAAGGAATCGGTATTCACGCAGCCGATGTAACATTTGCGTATCGAGGCTCAGATACAGTATTTGCTGAATCATCTTTTGATGCATACCCTAGAGAGGTCATAGCTTTTGTAGGTCCATCTGGCGAAGGTAAGACGACAATGCTTCGATACATTTTGCGACTTATTAATCCTGAAGAGGGCAAAGGCTACATTTGTGCTGGGCGCTCGCTTCCTAGCGAGGGAAAGTGTATGGAGCTTACTGCATCAGTACGTCAGATTATGGCATACGTTCCACAGGGCAACACAATGTTTGCTGGAACAATCGCTGAAAATATGCGTAATGTCAAGGAAGATGCAACAGATGAGGAAATAATCGACGCTCTTAAGATGGCCTGCGCATGGAAATTTGTAGAAAAGCTTCCAGACGGTATCAACTCTGTTATTCGTGAGCGAGGCACAGGTTTTTCAGAAGGTCAGGCGCAGCGCCTTTCTATCGCAAGAGCACTACTTAGAAAATCGCCTATTTTGCTGCTAGATGAAGCAACATCGGCTCTTGATCCTGCTACAGAGCGAGAACTATTACATAATATCATGAACGACGATTACGCCAGAACCTGTATAGTTACTACTCATAGACCTAAAGTGTTAAGCGTATGTAATAGAGTATATTCTGTACACGATAAGAGAGTAGATGTAATGTCACAAGCTGAAATAGAGAATCTAATAAACGCTTGATTCATAGCATGTTTGTGAGGAGATAATAATTTGTTAATCTAATAATACTGTAATGGCTATACTAACTTATTCTATGTATAGGAGTGTGTATAGCTATGAAAAAATGGGAATCGCCTAATATCGAGTTAATAACATTTGTAGAAACAGAAAATAATAGTGAATACTGTCAGTATTGTGGAGCGCCATTAAAAAGCGCAGGCACAAACTGGGGACAACACAAAAAAGTATGTGCAGCATACAAAAATAATATTTTCCCAAACCCAATAGTTCCAAATGAAATGCTAGGCGGAATGCCTACGTCATAATTTGCAAATTATTGATGGTAGATAACTTACAATATAAGCATTAAAAAAGCGGATGTTGAAGTTTGAGGTTAGCCTCAGATTTCAACATCCGCTTTTTTAATGCCAATTTAGCTTCTATAGTCAAATTTTTCACACAAAAGCAAATATGGCATTGACTATTCGGTTTTGTATGAGCTATCATGAATGTATGATAAATTCTGACATTTTAGACTGAGTTCAGAATGTTTTGAATTTACTGTAAATAATATCACATAGAAAGGGATTTATTATTATGGGAGAAATGGTACAAAAGAAAAGCTTTTTTTCAGTCAGAAATGTTTTGAGGATTTTGTCATTACTAGTGCTAGTAATAGTGTTTTGCCCTTGCTTTTTGGTGTCATGTGCAGGACAGACAATCAATGTTAATGTTATGACTGCTGTAGGGGGATTAGAATCAGCAGGCACAACGATAGTAGAACCTCATCCTATTATGTTACTTGCACTTTTGATTCCAGTCGCGCTGTTAGTTGTTCTTTTGCTAAAAAAGATGGCTAGTCAGAAGGCAGCACTAATATGTATTATTTTGGCAGTAGTGGATTTTGTATTGTGGCTTATATTCAGAACGAAAGTTAAGGCTATTGCCGAAGAAACCTTCTGTTCGTTTAAAACAACCGCGTGGTTCTTTATTAATCTAGCCGCGCTTGTGGCAATAGGCTTGCTAAGTGCAATCGCGATGACCTACAAGGCGAACCTGAATAATTCACTAGTGGAGGTTTTTAGTAAAGTTACCAATAAGAATACGAAAAGCGTAGTAGAAAGTGCTAGTGAGAATACTATAGGTTCTTGTCCTAAATGCGGAGCTGAAAATGCCCCTGGTGCAAAATTTTGTGAAAAATGCGGTGAGCCACTTAAACAGGTGACTGAGACTAATAGTGGAGATAATATCGCAGCGAAATTATCACAGCAGACTAAAAAGATTTCTACGAAGACATTGCTTATAGCAGTAGTAGCAATAATTGTATTGATAGTGGTAATCTCAGTTGTAAAAAAATCTGGTACTACCATTGATTTAAACAAGTATGCAAGTGTTACAACTGAAGGGTACGATGGCTATGGCAGAGCTAAAGTTACGGTTGACTGGGATGCGATAAATGCTAAATATGGCAATAAAGTTTCGTATACTTCACTTGCTAAAAGAGCAAATGATTTTGTAGGAATATATGGACCTATAGAAGCTATTGAAGATAATGTAAAGATTAATGCAGATACAAAGAACAATCTTTCAAATGGCGATGAGATAACACTTTCCTGGGATGTGGCTGACGATCTTGAGCAATATGTAAAATGTAAGCTTAAGTTTAAAGAATTTAAGTATGTTGTAAGCGGCCTTACCTCGGTAGAAACCTTTGACCCCTTTTCGGATATTACAGTTTCTTTTGAGGGCATAGCTCCATCAGGAAATGTGAGATATGAATATACAGGAAGCGATTTTAGCTACTATGAATTTTATTGTGAAACACCGTCTGGATTAAAGAATGGTGATGAAGTAACAATTAAGCTCAGTGTAGGCAACATAGATAGTTACATCGAAAGAAATGGTAGAGCTCCTAAGGACGTAAGCAAGACATATATTGTATCAGGACTTGAAGAGTATGTAGGAAGCTATAGTGCAATCCCTGAGGCATATATCAATGAGCTTAAAGAAAAAAGCTATAACACAATTTTAGCTTACACAGCAAGAGATTACGATTCTGAAATAACGATTACTCCTATAGAGTATGAAGGCTACGCAATGTGCACTATAAAAGACAATGTTCCTATTTATGGTAATGGCAATACTCTATACTTAATCTATAGCTCGTTTTTATATTACAAAGACAGGGAACCGGTAAAGGTGTATTACCCTGTTGAGTATGACAATATTAAAAAGGGTACAGAGATATCTTGTGGCTATGAAGCTGGAATCCAGGGCAGCAGCAATGTCTTTGGCTATTGGATTTACTCATCTGGCTATACAATTCCATTAGACTTATATTCACGTATTCAGGATCGCTATTCAGCTGATTATAATATCGAGTTTGGCGGTGGATTTGAAAAGTTTGCAAATTGCAAAGTGGTCAAATCTCTTGATGACCTTACAAGCGAATTTAGAGAGTCTCAGTATGATATCGCATTAAGAACTATTCAAAGTGATATCGAAAATAGCTACTCTTCAGACTATGTTGTCGAAGGCTTAGGTCTATTTGGTGAATATTTCCTTAAAGCCAAGGATGAAAATACTAGCTATGAAGATTCCAATAAGCACTATGTTGTTTACTGCGCAACTCTTTCAAGCAAAAGAAAATATTTTGATCCAGTCACAGTGTATTATCCTGTAGAGTTTAATGGAATAATAAAAATGCCAGATGACACTTTCTTTACATATTTATTTAAGGGTGTTTCGGGAAATGCATACATTAATGATTCTTGGTTTACCTCAACCGAAGGCTATATAGACGGAGATGAAATGTTCAAAAAGCTTATTACCGCTTGTTGCGATAAATATGATTATGAAAGAACTGGAAGCTTAATATTGTTTGGTGAATAAGTGGTTGAGGGAAATAAAATATATTAATGAATAAACCTGCATTTTGCACATAAGGGCAAATGCAGGTTTATTCGATTATATCTACCGTTTTATCTTTCTAAATCCATTTCTCACATGTCTTACAAAATCCCTCACTATAAAGTGAAAGTATATTCCAAGCGCCCCGCCAAACGCATCTATAAACGCATCCTTAATCGTAGCTCCTCGCCCTCCACTGAAGTACTGAACTGTCTCATCACAACATCCCACCAAGAATACTATTAAGAGAGCAATGAGCACATGCATGAAATGAAGATCATAATCATATATAAACCATAGGGCCGTAGTGATTAAAAAGCCTAAGCCTAAATAGATTGTGATGTGAGCTAACTTTCTAACTGGAAAATCTATGGCAGCAGCAACGGATTCAAGTGAGCCATCCTTAATCTTAGCAGCGTCTTTATCATTTAGTATGGTACTTATTATTTTATATGAAACCTTTTGACTCACAGAGTGCGATTCACTACCATTTTGTTCTGAAAAAGAAAAAATGATGGCGACGAACACACACACTATGGCAAGTGAAAGCAATACTTTATAAATACGTTTCATGAAGCCTCCGTAATATTATTATTAATATAAAGAAGATTATATCACATGAATCTTCAATTAATATACATAAGGGTATTACAAAAGGTAAGATTATACATACAATGAAGAATTATTTAATAATTTGTTAATAATGTATAGTGACGCAATAGGTGATAAATGATATAGTATTTTAGATATTTAATACACTTATGTGACTTATGGTCACTTGGAAGAGACATTTATGATATCAAGGAGGAATTTATAGGAATGAACGATGAAATTTACATTGATATTCCACGTTGTCTGAAAGAAATCGTCAAGAACTGGTATTGGTTAGTTCTTTCGGCAATCATCATTACAGGTGCAGTATTCTGGAAAACATATGATACTCCAGTTACATACGTAGCACAGTCTACTTTATACAGCTCCGTTTATGGTTCTACAAAGGAATCAGTTCAGGAAGCTTCTAACATGAAATCATATGCTGAACTTATCTATACTGAAAAGGTGTGTGAACGTGCAAGAGTTATCCTTAATACTACTTATGGATATTCAGGACTTAGTGCTTCTCAGATTCAGAGCATGATTAAGGTTAGCAGTAACAAAGAATCCGTTATCATTACTATAAATGCATATAGCAACGATCCTTCACAGGCTATCATGGTAGCTAATGCTGTTGCTAGATCATTCGAAATCGAAGCTAAGAGTATTACAGGCGACACAACAGTTCAGGTACTTGACGAGGCTGCAACAGTTTTGAGAAATGGACAGCCTCCTTTTGTTAAGAAAAGCTTAATCGCTTTAGCAGTAGCTTTATTACTTCCTATGATTATCATTTCGCTTAAAGAAATCTTCTCAGATAATGTATATCACGTTGAGGATGCAAGCTTAGGTGGGGAATTAGATATCATCGGTATCATTCCTTTCGAAAAAGAAGTATAGGGGGTAGCGTTTAATGAGTGAAATTAAAGAATTATATACAGTTAAAAATGATGTCTTAAACGATGCCTTTGAAAGAGTGGTTGCTGAGATTCATATTCGTAAGCAACGCGATAACTTAAAGACATTTATGATTTGTGGTTGCGAGCCAAGCGTAGGCTCTACTACAGTATCAATCAACCTTGCTATTTCGATGGCTAATTCTGGATGGAAAACCTTATTAATAGACGCTGATATGCGTAAGCGCGCTAAGCATAAGAGACTTACAGATGGTAATGAAAAAGGTTTCGCTGATTTCTTAACAGGCAAGGCTCAGTTAAATGAAGTTATTATTCCTACTAACACCGAGGGTCTTGATTATGTAGCTAGTGGTGTTTCAGATGCAAGCATAATGGGAATGTTCTGCTCTACAAATGCTGAAAAGTTCTTAACAGAAGTTAAGGCTCAGTATGATTACATCATATTCGACATGCCATCACTTTCAACAGCTTTCGATGCTTCAGTAATGGCAGCGCAGATCGATGGTACAGTATTAGTTACTAAGCAGAGCACTGGAACAATTAAGTTTATAAAGGAAGCTAAGGCTAAGCTTACAACAGCCGGCGCTAACATATTAGGTATCGTAGTTAACAAGGTAGATGCACCTGAATATCGCCGTGCAGTTAAAAACTATGATTACTTTGAAAAACAGCAGTACTTTGTAAGACCTAAAAAAGCGAGAAAGGCATAATTATATGAAGAAGAAATTATTATCATTAGTCACAATGCTGGCTTTAGTTTTATTAATGATGCCTTCAGTCAAGGCTGAGGCTGCTTCAATCAGTAACCCTAAGGTTGTGGTTGAAAAAGTAGATTTTAAGGATTCAATCATGACAGTAACACTTACTAACATGAGCCATACTGTTAATGTATCCGATGTATTACTTACCTATGAATCCGAAAAAGATGCAGTAGTTCCTGTTGATGGCCAGGCTAACCAGGCTTTTATCGACGCTATCGCAGCAGGCGCTTCAGCAACAGTTGAATTCCCAGTTTCTGTTAAGAATGCTGGTAGCACTTCATCAAGAGTAGACTTTAATATCGAATACGTAGATTCAGCTACAGATGTTCAGAAATCTAACAAAGCATTTACTGTACTAGACTTAACATCAGTTAGTGGTAACTTAACTATCTCAAATGTATCTTTTCCTCGTGAAGGATACTTATATGAAAAAGGTTTGGTAAGCTTTACATACAAGAACGCAACAGATTCAGACATCTCGGATCTTAAGCTCATCGTATCCGGTTTAAATGATGGTGGTGTTGAAACCTATAATGTAGGTGATGTTAAAGCTAAGAAAACAGGTTATTTCGAAACCTACCTTTCATTCAATACTTTAGGTTCAAGAGATGTAGTGGTAGCTTATTCATACACTACAGCAGATGGTGAGGATATAGTATCAGAAGGTACTATTTACTCTACATATGTATCAGAAAGAATTACAGAGGATACTAAGCCTGCAGTAACAGATGAACCTACTGATACAGATACTAATCAGAAAGATTTTAACATGAGCTATGTATTTATAGGATTAGCAGGATTATTAGTAATAATCTGCATTATCATAGCTATTACTAGTGCTCGTAAGAATAAATAATTTTCATAAAGTTACCGCAATTAGTTACACTGATTGCGGTAAACAAATTTATATAAATTGTGGATGGGATGGAATATGAAAGGAATAATTTTAGCAGGCGGGTCAGGTACTCGCTTATATCCGTTAACTATGGTAACTAGTAAACAACTATTACCAATCTTTGATAAACCTATGATTTATTATCCTTTATCAGTGTTGATGAATGCTGGTATTAGAGAAATACTTATTATTTCTACCCCACAGGATACACCTAGATTTAAAGATTTGTTGGGTGATGGTCATCAATTTGGTGTTGAATTGTCATATGCTATTCAGCCTTCGCCAGATGGATTGGCTCAAGCATTTATTATAGGAGCTGATTTTATTGGCAACGATACTGTAGCTATGGTTCTTGGCGATAACATTTTTGCTGGACATGGGCTAAAAGATAGGCTCAAGGAAGCAGTTAAGAATGCTGAATGCGGAAAAGGCGCTACAGTATTTGGATATTATGTAGATGATCCTGAAAGATTCGGTATCGTTGAGTTTGATAACACAGGAAAAGCAATTTCTATTGAAGAAAAACCAGAAAAGCCAAAGAGCAATTATTGCGTTACAGGTTTGTATTTTTATGATAATCGAGTAGTTGAGTATGCTAAAAATCTCAAGCCTTCAGCGCGTGGTGAACTTGAAATAACTGACTTAAATAGAATCTATCTTGAGGATGGAACACTTAATGTTGAACTACTAGGTCAGGGATTTACCTGGCTTGATACAGGTACTCATGAAAGCCTTGTTGAAGCTACAAACTTTGTAAAAACTATTGAAGAGCATCAACATCGTAAGATTGCTTGTCTGGAAGAGATTGCTTATCTTAACGGTTGGATTACAAAAGAGGATGTTCTTAAGGTATATGAAGTACTAAAGAAAAATCAGTATGGTCAATATCTTAAGGATATCTTAGATGGGAAATATGTGGATGTCATCCATCAATAAATAGATTTGGAGAAATATGAAATGAAGAAATACCTTATTACAGGATGTGCGGGATTTATTGGTTCAAACTTTGTTTACTATATGTTAAACAAGTATAATGATATTTTATTAGTTAATTTAGATAAGCTTACCTATGCAGGTAATCTTGAGAATTTAAAAGGTGTAGAAGGTGATCCTCGACATGTATTTGTCCAGGGTGATATCTGCGATAAAGAACTAGTTACTTCACTGTTTGAAAAGTATGATTTTGATTACGTTATTAACTTTGCTGCAGAATCACACGTTGACCGTTCAATTGCAAACCCTGAAATCTTTGTTCAGACAAACGTAATGGGAACAGTTAACCTTTTACAGCGAGCTAAGGAAGCTTGGTATAATGCTGAAACAAAGACGTGGAAAGAAGGAAAGAAATATCTTCAGGTAAGTACTGATGAAGTATATGGTGCTCTTGGCGCTGAAGGTTATTTTATGGAGACTACTCCTATTAATCCTCATAGTCCATATTCGTCATCAAAAGCTTCAGCTGACCATTTTGTTCAAGCTTTTCATGATACTTACAACATGCCTATTAATATCACGAGATGTTCTAATAACTATGGACCTTACCAGTTCCCTGAGAAGTTAATTCCTCTTATGATTAACAACGTAAAGAAGCATAAACAGCTTCCTGTTTATGGAGATGGTATGCAGATTCGTGATTGGTTATATGTTGAAGATCACTGTAAAGCTATTGATATGGTAGCTAATGCTGGAAAGCTTGGTGAAGTATATAACGTAGGTGGACATAATGAACGTCCCAATATATTCATTGTTAAGACTATTATTGAACAATTACATGATAGATTACAGGATGAAGGTATTTCTGAAGAGTTAATCAAACATGTAGAAGATAGGTTAGGACATGATAGAAGATATGGTATCGACCCTAATAAGATAAAAGAAGATTTAGGATGGTACCCTGAAACTCCTTTTGAAAAGGGAATTGTTCTTACAATTGACTGGTACTTAGAGCATGAAGAGTGGATGAATAATATCACTTCGGGTAATTATCAGAAGTACTATGAAGCTATGTATCAGAACAAAGTAGAGGTTAAATAAGTTATGAAATTTTTTGTTACTGGTGTTAATGGTCAGTTAGGCCATGATGTTATGAATGAACTTTATAAAAGAGGCCATGAAGGAGTAGGCTCAGATATTGCTGAAAACTATGCTGGAATAGCAGATGGTTCTCCTGTTACAACAATGCCATATGTTTCACTTGATATTACTAATAAAGAACAGGTTATTAAGGTTATCTCAGAAGTAAAGCCAGATGCTGTAATTCACTGTGCTGCATGGACTGCTGTAGATATGGCTGAAGATGATGATAAAGTTGAATTAGTGCGCAAAGTTAATGCTGGCGGAACTCAGAATATAGCTGACGTTTGTAAAACATTAGATTGTAAGATGCTTTATCTTTCAACTGATTATGTATTCGATGGCCAGGGAACTGAACCATGGGAGCCTGATTGCAAGGAATACAAGCCACTTAACGTATATGGACAGACAAAACTTGAAGGAGAATTAGCAGTTTCAAACACTCTTGACAAGTATTTTATCGTGAGAATCGCGTGGGTATTTGGCCTTAATGGGAAGAATTTCATAAAGACTATGATAAATGTCGGAAAAACACATGACGAAGTTAAGGTTGTAAATGATCAGATAGGAACTCCTACATATTGCTTCGACCTTGCAAGATTATTAGTAGATATGTGTGAAACTGAAAAGTACGGTTACTATCATGCTACTAATGAAGGTGGATACATTTCTTGGTATGATTTCTGCGTAGAGTTTTACAAGCAGTATGGACTAACTACAAAGGTAACTCCAGTTACTACTGAAGAATATGGCCTAAGTAAAGCTTCTAGACCATTTAACAGTCGTCTTGATAAAAGTAAACTTGTTAAAAACGGATTTACTCCATTACCTACATGGCAGGACGCTGTATCAAGATATCTTAAAGAAGCACAGTTATAGGAGCAATTTAATGGGACAGATTAAGGTAACAAAGGCTCCAATAGAGGGGCTTTACGTAATAGAGCCTACTGTACATGGAGATAGTAGAGGTTATTTTGTAGAAACATACAATCAGCAGGATATGCATGATGCAGGTCTTGATATGGTTTTTGTGCAGGACAATCAGTCGATGAGTACGAAAGGAGTTTTGAGAGGACTTCACTTTCAGAAAGAATTCCCTCAAGGCAAGTTAGTAAGGGTAATCAAAGGTACAGTTTTTGATGTGGCGGTTGATTTAAGAGCTAATTCTGAAACATATGGACAGTGGTTTGGTGTTGAACTGTCTGCAGAAAACCATAAGCAGTTTTACATTTCACCCGGCTTTGCACATGGTTTCTTAGTTCTCAGTGATGAGGCGGAATTCTGCTATAAATGTACAGATTTCTATCACCCCGGTGATGAAGGTGGGTTAGCATGGAATGATCCCGAAATAGGGATTAAGTGGCCAGGAGTTGAGGGTGAATACCAAGGAAACGCATCATGCTTTGGTTACTTAGTTGATGGAATATCACTTAATCTTAGCGAGAAAGATCAAAAATGGCTGGGATTAAAGGATACATTCAAATTTTAGATTTTGGAGATGAACTCATGAAGCATCGCGACAATGAACATATGAAGATTGCTATGATTGGTCACAAACGGATTCCTTCAAGAGAAGGTGGTGTTGAGATTGTTGTTGAAGAACTGTCAACAAGAATGGTGGCGCTAGGACATAGTGTTGATGTATATAATCGCAAGGGGAAAAATGTTGCTGATGCTAATGTCGATTTGGATTTGCATGAGTTAAAAGAGTATAAGGGAGTAAGACTTATTAAAGTATTTACTTCTGAAAAGAAAAGCTTGAATGCACTGCTATATTCATTTAATGCAACAATCAAAGCTCTTTTCAAACATTATGATGTTATTCATTATCATGCTGAAGGCCCCTGTGCAATGATTTTGTTTGCTCACTTATTTGGTAAGCGAACAGTTGCTACTATACATGGCTTAGACTGGCAACGTTCAAAATGGGGCGGGTTTGCCACAAAATATCTACAGTTTGGCGAGAAAATGGCTGCTAAATACGCTGATGAAGTAATTGTATTATCAGAAAATGTTCAGCAGTATTTTAAAGATAGATATGGTCGTGAAACGCGATTTATTCCTAATGGTGTTTCTGAACCTATAAAGCATGAGCCTGAGATTATTTCAGAAAAATATAGACTAAAAAAGGACGATTATTTCTTATATTTGGCCCGTATCGTTCCTGAAAAAGGTCTTCACTATATGCTGGAAGCTTTTAGCAAGGTAGATACAGACAAGAAGTTTGTCATAGCTGGTGGTTCTAGTCATACTAGTGAATATCTAGAACAGATAAAAGAACTAGCTAGTAAAGATAAACGAGTAATAATGACTGGCTTTGTTCAGGGCCAGGAATTACAAGAACTATTTAGTAATGCATATACATATGTTCTTCCTAGCGACGTTGAGGGTATGCCACTTAGCCTTCTCGAGGCTATGAGCTATGGAAATTGCTGTTTGACGTCTGATATACCAGAGTGTGTAGAGGTAGTCGGTGATTATGCGGTTTCATTTAAAAAGAGTGATATTGATGATTTAACAGCTAAGGTTACAGAGCTATGCAATGAACCAGAAGCGGTTAAGAAATATCAGCAAGGTGCGGCAACTTATATCGTAAGCAGATATAATTGGGACGATATTGTTGATAGAACATTAGAGTTATACAGAAAGTAGTAAATGGGGAAAGAGACATGAAAATATTATTTGTAAATAAGTTTCTATATCCAAATGGAGGATCTGAGACTTACATCTTCAAATTAGGTGATTACCTGAAATCTATAGGTCATGAAATTCAGTATTTCGGAATGGAGCACGAAGGGCGTTGTGTAGGCAATAATATTAATGCATATACAACAGACATGGATTTCCATAATGCTAGCAAATTGACCAAGCTTACTTACCCATTAAAAACAATATATTCTAAAGACGCTAAAGTAAAAATGAGAGCTGTATTAGATGATTTCAAGCCTGATGTAGTTCATTTAAACAACTTTAACTATCAGCTTACTCCATCAGTTATCATTGCTGTAAAAGAGTATGAAAAAGCTTCCAAGAGTAAAGTGAGAATAGTATTTACGGCTCACGATTATCAGCTTGTATGTCCTAATCATATGATGAATATTCCTTCATCTAGTGAAAATTGTGAAAAATGCGCCCAGGGTGCTTTTATGAATTGCACTAAAAACAAGTGTATTCATGGATCAACTGCTAAAAGTGTTTTGGGTACAATGGAGGCTACATACTGGAATAAAAAGGGTACATACAAATACATCGACAAGATGATTTGCTGTAGCGAGTTTATGAAAACTAAACTTGATTTGAATCCAGTGTTTAAAGACAAGACTATTGCTCTTCATAACTTTGTTGAAATTCCCACAAGTAAGGATGTTACAAAGAAGGAATATGTTCTTTACTTTGGTAGATTTTCAACTGAGAAGGGTATTGGTACTTTAATTCAGGCAGCAAGAGAACTTCCAGAAGTTAAATTCATATTTGCTGGAACAGGACCTTTAGCGGATGAACTTAAAGACATCGACAATGTTACAAATGTTGGCTTTAAGTCAGGAAACGAATTAGAGACATTAATACGTGAAGCTCTTTTTTCAATTTATCCTTCTGAATGGTATGAAAATTGTCCATTTAGCGTAATGGAGTCAAGAATGTATGGAACACCTGTATTAGGTGCAAATATTGGAGGAATTCCTGAACTTATTGATAATGGACGCACAGGCGAGTTGTTTAATAGCGGTGACAAAGATGATTTAGTAGGAAAGATTCATTCATTATGGAATGATAGAGAAAAACTTGCAAAATACAGTGAAAATTGTAAAGAAAATGTGTTTGATACTATAGAGGTTTATACAGAGAAACTGCTTGAGATATATAGGAGATAGCATGAAAAGCGAAGATCGTGATTTGTGGGTAGATAAAGTAAAAGCTTTGGCGTGTGTATTGGTGGTGATGGGACATTTTTTTCAGTCAATGACAAAAGCTGGGATATTGCAAGCTAATTTTTGGTATTTTTGCTTTGATAAAACTATATACTATTTTCATGTGCCACTTTTTTTCATTTGTAGCGGTTACTTATATCAAAAGTATAGTATTGTGGACTGTATTGGTAAGTGGGCAAATAATGTATTGAAGAAAGCTATTTCACTTGGAATACCTTATTTTGCTTTTTCTACTGTCACTTGGATATTAAAAAAGGTTTTTTCTAATTCAGTTAATACTGAGATTGGTGGTTTAGGCGAGATTCTTTTTTTAAAACCTACAGCCCCGTATTGGTATTTATATGTACTTTTTTTTATATTTTGCATTAGTATTACGATTAAATCTAAAAGAATAATGATTTTATACTTTGTGATTTCGGCATTTGCGAAACTACTTTCGTTTATTGGAATAGAAACTGGTATTTATCTTGTTGATCAATTAATGGCGAATGATATATGGTTTATTTTGGGGGTGGGTTGTGCTTATTATTCGGTTGATACGAGAGTAAGTGAACTTGGTGTTAAGCCGTTTACTTGGGTAATAGAGGGCGTAAGTGCCTTTTCATATATTATTGTGGCTATTCTTTTGGCGAGAGCAAATATCAACTTTTGTGCTCAATCGTTTTTTATGGGGATATGGGCGTGCATAAATATTATTTCAATATTTATGTTATTAAAAAAAAGACAAAGTAGATTAACTATTTTTTTTACTAAATATACTATGGCCATTTTTTTGATGCATACTATATTTGCTGCTCCAATAAGGAGTATATTATTGAAAGCAAATATTAGAAATTCGTTAATTCATGTAGTGATAGGGCTGTTTTTTAGTTTTGTTGGGCCTATAGTAGCTGCGTATGTTATGAGCAAAATTGGGGTCCTAGATGTGCTAATTTATCCTACACGTTATATAAAAGTAAAAAGAGAAAAGGAAGGTAAATAAAATGGCAGAGAATGAAAAAAAATTAAATGGTACAGTAATTGTAACTTACAGATGTAATGCACGTTGCTCAATGTGCAATAGATATAAGGCGCCTTCTAAGCCTGAAGAAGAGATTAGTGTAGAAACAATTAAGAAGCTTCCTAAGATGTATTTTACAAACATCACAGGAGGTGAACCTTTTATCAGAACAGACTTGAAAGATATTGTTCGTGAATTATATAAGAAATCAGATCGTATTGTTATTTCTACAAATGGTTTTTTTACAGATAGAATTATTGATTTGTGTAAGGAATTCCCTCAGATTGGTATCCGTATTTCTATCGAAGGCCTTGAACAGACAAACAACGAGATTCGTGGTCTTGATGACGGATATAATAGGGGCTATACAACATTAAAGAAACTTCGTGAAATGGGCATGAAGGACGTTGGATTTGGTATGACAGTACAGGACAAAAATGCGCCTGATTTAGTACCTTTATACGAAATTTCTAATGAAATGGGTATGGAGTTCGCTACTGCATCACTTCACAATAGTTTTTATTTCGTAGAAGCTAAAAATATTATCAAAGATCGTCCTATGGTAGCGCAGAACTTTGAAAACTTAATTAATGAGCTTCTTGCTTCTAAGAGCCCTAAGAAGTGGTTCAGAGCATACTTTAATCATGGACTTATTAACTATATTTATGGTCAGAAGAGATTACTTCCTTGCGACATGAGCTTTGATACATTCTTTATTGATCCTTATGGAGATGTAATGCCTTGTAATGGTACAAAGGATAAAGAAGTAATGGGTAACCTTAACAATCAGACATGGGATGAACTGTGGAACAGCCCCGAAGCAGAACAGGTACGTGCTAAGGTTAGATGCTGTGATAGAGATTGCTGGATGATTGGTTCTGTTTCTCCAGCAATGAAGAAGTATATCTGGACACCTGCATTATGGGTAGTTAAGCATAAAATTAAGTTCTGGACTAAAAAGAAATATAGCATGTATGAGAATAAAATCGTTCGTGACTACAGAGACGGAAAGGTTTCTAAGGAAGAACTTGATAAGTGTTCAACATGCGATATGAATTGTGTAATCAACAATGGCCTTTCTGAAGCGTCTAAGGAACAGCTTAAGAATAGAACGGGTGAAGAAATAGTTGATGCTGATATTGCAGCGCAGATGAATAAGTAATGATTGGTAAGAAAAGTATGAAGAGAATTGCTTTGATAAATTGCTATTTTGGTTGCTATCCGCATTATTTCGATAAGTTCCTTGAATCTTGCAAGAACAATGGCACGATTGATTTTTACTTTTTTACAGACAATCATATTGATAGTATTTCAGATAATATTCATTTTATTTATATTACATTTGATGATTTAAAGAAGAAAATACAAAGTTGTTTCAATTTTGCAATCGAGTTAAACCTTCCGTATAAGTTATGTGATTTTAAACCTTCATATGGTTATATTTTTTCCGATTACGTTGAAGGTTATGATTATTGGGGGTATTGTGATGTCGATATGATTTTTGGAGACATTAGAAGTTTTTTGTCTGATGATATCTTGAATAGTTTTGATAAGATATATCAGCTAGGTCATTTGACTCTTTTTAGAAATACAAATGATATTAATACTCTCTTTATGAAAGACGATGAAATATCATTTAAAAAATCATTTTCCACAGATATGATAACAGTTTTTGATGAAATTGAAGGTATAAATAGAATATTTGAAAAAAAAGAATTACCGATATATAAAAGGTGTGATTATGCTGATATTTCCAAAAAACATTATCGTTTTAGATTATCGAATGTTGGGTGTGATAATAAAAACAATAATTATAATAGGCAACTTTTTGTAAAAAAAGGAAATCACATTTATAGATATTTTTTTATAGGAAGAGAAATCTTTCAAGATGAGTTTATTTATATTCACTTTCAGAAAAGAAAAATGGCTCATTCATGCAAAGAAAGCGATTTTTTTGTTATTTCACCAGAAGGTTTCTTTAAATTGAACGAAGAAGAAACAGTAGATGAAAGAATGATAAAGAAATATGATAAAAGAAATCTAGTAAAGGAGATAAGGCAAAAATTATCTGTTCTTTTTTGGAAAATAAAAAGAAAAACAAAAAAAGTCTTTAAAAAGTAATATGAATATTTTACATTTGCAATTATCCGGAAATCCAGGTGGCATCGTGTCTTTGTGCAGAGATATTGCTAATAATTCAAAGAATAAACATTTTATGTTTTTTATTTTTTCAGGTGGAATTATAACTGAAAAAATGAAAAGCGAGGGAATTGACGTTATAGTATCTGGAGCTCACCAATATTTTTGGAAAGAGAGTATTGAGCTGTTAATAGATTATTGTATGAAAAACAAAATAGATATGATTGTTAATCATTCAAACTCTCCAGTTGCTATAACACACTCGATTGTAGCTAAAAAACGCATTAAAAATTTAAAATTAATGATGTACTTGCATAGCGCCTCTGAAGATAGTTTGGGGTGCGGTAAAAGTTATTATCTTCATCTTTTATTTTCGAATTGGATGAGAATAGAGTCGGATGCGATAGTTGCAATTTCGGAATTTGTTAAAAATAGTTATCTAAAAGTATGGAAAAATAAATCATTTGATAAAATACATGTAATATATAACGGAGTGGATAATGATAAGTTTAAACCAAATGAGATGAGCAACTCAAGACAAAAGAATAGATTTATTTATGTTGGTAGGTTATTTGACAAAAAAGGAATTAATGAATTACTTGAAGCGTTTTCGATGTTACCTAAAGAGGACAGATATACATTGACGATTGTTGGTGATGGGGAGATGAAAACAAATTATGAAAATAAGGCTCGTATGTTGGGAATAGCCAATAATGTTACTTTTTTGGGGGCAAGGACAGATGTTCCGCAAATTTTGATGAATGCTGACTATTTTGTTCATCCTGCTATATGGGATGAAGGGTTTGGAATTTCAATTGTAGAGGCAATGTCAGCAGGAGTACCGTGTATAGCATTTAACAAAGGTGCGATTCCTGAAATAATAACGGATGATGAAAATGGGTTTTTGATAGATGAAGTGAGTGCGAGGAATTTATCAAAAAGGATTCATGAGGATATATTTGAAATTTCACTGGAAAAGTATGCCTGTATGAGAGAGAAGGCGATTGCAAGAGCATCTTTTTTTTCAATTAATAGTATGATAGTTTCATTGGAAGGATTAATATATGAAATTTGCAGTAAGTAAAAAAGATTTCTCTAGATATTGTCTTTTTTTCTTCTGGGTAGTATATTACCATTTTTTTTATATATTCACTTTGAATATTCAGAGTAGCGTAATGAATCGATTTGGGTGGATTCTTACTATGGCAATATATATTTTTATGCTTAAAGGAAGAAGAATAATAAGGACTCAATATGGATTTGTGTTCTTTTTTATATGGTATTGTTTTGCGATTCAAAGTGTTGAATGTGTTTACTCGATGTTTAAATATAATCAGTCACTTGTTGATATGTATAAGTGTGCCGGTGCGTATTTATATTTGCTTATATCTATAATATTATTACTAAGTATTTATGAATCGGGAGTAGAAAAAATTGCAAATCAAATAGTGATATTAGGATTTGCGTTGATAGTGTTGGAATTAGTAAATGCCATTTTAATAAATAATTTTGGAATAAGAATTTTAGATATTTCAGAATTAAAAACAAAGGTAAACCGTTTTCGATCAGATTTAGGTGCCCTCTGCCCTTTTATTATTCTATATTCGCTGTATAGGTTTTTGAATACAAAAAAAATAAGATGGATAAGCGTGCTTTTTGTGTGCATCTTTTCTTTATTTTATGTTGAACAGACACGAGCAAGAGAATTAGCGGTTGTAATATCTTGTTATGTGTTGCTTTCACATTTCTTTATTATTAATGGGAAAAAGGGAAGAACGTTAGGAATGTCTATTATGGTGCTTGCGTCATGTTGCATACTGAGAGTATTTGAGAAGATTAAAATAATTTTTAGCGTTGATCCAAGCGTAAACGAGAATTTTAATTCAACTTTAGCACGACGAAATGCTATTTCTTATTTTTGGAATATGACTAAGGACAATGTTTTATTAGGAATGGGTTGGATAAATCCTAAAAATGATTATTTAAAATTGATTTGGTCAGGCCCATATAATACTTATTTTTATGATGATTTAGGAATGCTTGGGTTGTTCTTTAGAAATGGAATAATGGGTATATCTCTTTACTTCATTTTGCTGGCTAGAATGTTTTTTGTTTTTTTAAAACTAAGAAAAACTGAAGTATCAAGTTTACTAATGGGAATATTGATGTATATTGGTTCGACAATACCATCGCTTTCTATTTTTGATGGTCAAAGAATTATATTTGTCCCAGTAGCGTTAGCTATATTTGAATACTATTATTTGCTATATAAAGAAAAGTTAGTAGGAGTGAAGGATGGCACAAGATGAACACAAAAACAGAATTGAATGGATAGACTGTGCTAGGGGCATTTGTATTTTAATGGTTTTGGCAGGACATATTATTCCAAATGAGTATGGTTTGGGACAATGGATTTATTCTTTTCATATGGCGGCTTTTTTTATTATGTCTGGATATTTATTGAAGATTAATCATTCTTGGAATGAAAACGAATTAATGGACGTGATTAGAAGGAAAGCGTCTTCTTTACTATATCCATATGTTGTATTTAGCGTAATTTCAATAGGTATTTCACTTTTTTTTGAAGGCTATAGAGTTGCTTTTGCACGTTTTATTAAAACAATCATATTTGAAGGAATATCGGCATTATGGTTTTTGCCAGCATTGTTTTTTACAGAAATACTAGTTATTTGTATATTAAGGACTAATAAATGGTATCTTCAAATTGCATTATTCATATTAGCTATTGGGTCTAGTGTTCTATATCCATTGGTAGACGTTGCGAGTTTATCAAACATAGAAGTAAAAATATATAATGAATATAATGTAATAAATAGGATTTTTATTGGAACTTCTTTTGCCTTAATAGGATATTGGTGTGCATATGCAGCATCAATATTTAAACAAGTGGTTGATAATTCGATTTTTCTTATTTTTTCATCAAGTATTTGCTTTTTTATTTCGATTATTTCTTATAAGTATAATTACGTTGATGTACATTATTCTATTATTGGAAATCCAGTGATATTCTTTTGTGCAAGTTTGGCGGGATCTTTTTGCATTTTTTTTATTGCTAAATTGATAGGAATAAGAATAAAGTCGTTGAGATTTTGGGGTGAGAATTCACTAATTCTTTTTGCTACACACCTAAATCTTTACATTTTACAAAATGTTGAAAAATATATTTTAATGTTAGGTCTAAAGCAATTATATGAATATGTTGCAGTTTTTATGATTACTTTGATAATAGAGTATGTACTAATAGTAATATTAAATCGTTGGGGGAAGTTTTTAATCAATTATAATGAATTTCTTCGGATAGTGAAAAAGAGTTAATTCTGTTTGGGGTTAAGAAAAGAGGTTGTTACTTTTGAAAGAAAAGAAATATAGATCTTTGGGAATAAATGCGTTATTAAGTACATTTATGAGTGCGTTATCTGTTTTATTCCCTCTGATAACGTATCCTTATGTTTTTAGAGTGTTACATGCAGGTGGAGTTGGTAGAGTGGACTATGCAACTTCGATTGTTAACTACTTTGCTTTGATTGCTTCATTAGGTGTGAATGTATATGCGGTGAGAGAAGGCGCAAAAGTACGAGACGAGAAAGAAAAGTTGAATCGATTTGCAAGCCAAATATTCACAATTAATGTTTTGTCAACGTTAGTGTCTTTTGCTGCACTTCTTCTGTTTTTATTGGTTGTTCCATCAATGCAAGAATATAAATGGCTAATTCTTTTGCTTAGTCTGTCCACTCTTTTTTCAACAATGGGCATCGAGTGGATGAATACTATATTTGAAGATTATTTGTATATAACTATTAGAAGTTTGTTAACTCGTATTATTTCGCTTGTGCTATTATTTGTTCTTGTTAGAAATGCCGAAGACTACTATTTGTATGCATTATTAAATGTGTTTACAAATGGGATAGTATGCATAATGAATTGGGCGTATTGTCGTAGGTATGTTACTATTAAAGTGACAAAAAAAATTGAATGGAAGAAACACTCAAAACCCATATTCTTATTATTTGCAAACAGTGTAACTACGTCAATATATGTTAGCGCTGATACAACTATGATTGGTGTTTTCTCAGGAGATGTTGCAGTGGGATTATATTCTATTGCGGCAAAAGTTTATGGTGTTGTAAAAAAAATGATAGTAGCAATGTATTCAGTTACGATTCCTAGAATATCATATCATTTGGGGAATAATGAACACGATAAAGTACGAGAGGTATACTCGAAATTATTGTCGAATATACTGATTGTATTGTTGCCTTCGAGTTGTGGCTTGATTTGTATTGCAAAGGAAATAATATTATTGATGGGTGGAGAAGAATATTTGGGAGCAGTGTCGACGCTTAGGCTGTTGAGTGTTGCGCTTCTTGGCGCAATACTAGGTGGAACGGTTACTTATTGTTATAATATTCCGTTCGGAAGAGAAAAAGATAATGTTATTGCAACATGTATAAGTGCTGCAATTAATTTGGGACTAAATTTTATTCTAATTCCAAAATACAAACAAGATGGAGCTGCACTAACAACAGCAATATCTGAAATATTTGTGTTTGTATTTTGTATCTCAAAAAACAAGGAAATAATACGATACTTGGATATGAAAATGATTTTTTCGCATCTTTTTCAGTCATTATTAGGATGTGTTACTATCATTGTTATTTCGGTTACTATGAATGGCTTGTTATTTTTTTCACCTTTCAATATCACAATAATTAGAACAGTATTAATAATATTTGTTAGTTGTGTTATTTATAGCATAGAACTGGTTTTGCTAAAAAATGAATTTGCAATTTCTATAATCAGAAAAATAAAAAGACATTAAAGCATATACATGACAATAATATTATTATGTTGTATATCATAAACCATAATAATATTATTGTCATGTAAGTTATTTGTGCATAAGAAAGGAGCAAATAGTAATCGCATAAGCTTTTTTACTATTGTGTTAATGAAATAATGCTGGAAATAAGCTGGCGGTTGCTGTATTGATTATGTTAGCTATTATAATATTGAATTACAATTCATACGAAAAAACAATTGAATGTGTGAAAAGCATTCAAAATACATACAATGGAGAGTATATTATATATTTACTTGACAATGCCTCGTCTAATGAATCTGTTCAGGTATTAAAACAACACTATTTTGGAAGAAGTAATATCAAATTGATTTTTTCGGAGAAGAATTTAGGATACGCAAAGGGGAATAATATATGCCTTAGGATGGCTGAACAAGATGGGTGTGATTATGCTATTGTTGCAAATAATGATATTATCTTTACGGAAAACTCAATTTTAAAAATGGTTGATTACGCTAAAATGAATAACTATTTGGCGGTGGGACCTAAAATTGAAAAAGTAGATGGAAGTACACAGGTGTCTATAAAGAATAATCGCCCCACTTTTATTGAATATATTTTTAGAGAAACATATTTAAGAAACTTTATTCCATACAAAATGAGAAAACCTTCAGTACCTCAGAATCCTAAGGAGGTATATTGGCTGGTTGGCTGTTTGTTCTGCTTTGACTTGGAAAAATTTAAGAAAATAGATTATTTTGATGAAAATACTTTTTTGTTTTTTGAAGAGTATATTTTGAGTGAAAAAGCATTAAGGAATGGTATGAAGTTGGCTTTTTTTCCAGATGCTAAGGTTATTCATTATCATGGGGCTTCTATGGGAGGCAATTTGAATATGTTAACACGACATGCAAATTGGGAGAGTGAAATCTATTTTTTGTCAAATTATTTAAAATGGAATAGATTGAGAAAGAAAATAATAATGATTTTGAGAGATATTGAAGTGAAACATATTTTGAAAAAACAGAAAAACAAAAAAGAACTATTTAGAGTATATAAAGGAATTGGCTGAAGAGAAGAGTTTCAATGAACAAAATGGTATAACCAAAGTTCTTGGACTTTTACCAAATTTGTTAAGAATTTTTCGTTAGGGGACGTTGTGGTGGGTGGCGGATATCTACCCTTCACTTATATCTGGTTTTATTGTTATATATGAATTTAAAGAAGAGAGTCCGCCAAGGATGTGGTTTCGTGTTGCTTTGCAACTATGTCCTTGGCGGATTTGATTTATTTATTATGATATTGTTACATAACAGATTTGCATACTAAAATGTCATTCATTGGAACTTTTCCTCTTTTTCCTTTAAACTAATATTATCTAAAGTTGTGGATTGGTATTTTGAAGATGGATTAAAGTCGATTTTCATGGAAACAAATACATTCATGTATTTCATTAAGTCATTCAAATGTAGGAATACAATATCATCAGAGTCTGCGTAGAAAAATTGTGGATTTTTTATTGCGCAATGCGAAGCATCATCTGGGACAAAGATTAAGTTATCTTTTATACGATTTGCTCCTTCTGGAGAAGATTCATAAAATGAAAAAGCGTAATTTTCAGTTGTTAAGCACAGATTATTCATTATGTTAATATGTGATTGGGGGTCAAGCGTGCTCCAAAGACAGAACAATGCGATGTAATCATTGTTGGCATAACGATATCCACCCGTAATATCTCTAGCATTAAGCAATATATTATTAACAACATTGACATCACATATAGGTGATGAATTACCATGCTGAAAATATTCAATTGGATATAAACAATCTTGTATATAGTTATTAAAAATGTTTATATTGCGAGATTCTATGGATTCACCTTTTACTTGAGGAGTAATGCCTGCATCAAAAGCATCTGTTACAAGATTATTATATATGTAAATGTTATTTGTGTTATTAGCCCATACTTGGATACCATTCCCATATCTGTAAATGCTACCATCTGGTGCATAATTTGCAATTCCTCCAGAATGATGTATGAAGCAATTTCTGCATACAAGATTAGAATAATTTCTGACATTAATAGATAATCCACCACCTACTATTTCAATATTTTCAATAAGCCCATTTTGACCATCAAGAAATGTAATACCACCAGCCGCACTTCCGTATGAAAATGATATTCCATCCATGCTTTTTTCGGAAACAAGGTATAAAGAGTTTGTTTCGTAGTCAGAGTAAAATTCACCATTATGATTTAAGTCATTGAATGAGAAAACCCTTTTCCAGTCGACATCGACTTCATTTGATAAAAAAAGCCATGAAATATTTTTATGAGATTCGGTAAGTTGATCAAGTTCTGCAATATATATATGTTTTTTTTTGTCATAAACTGAGAAAGGGGAGGAATTGATAGGGCACCAGTTAATTGTTGCACGTTCGTTTCCACCATATGTTGAGATGATAGTATTTTCGCCTACAGCTATAGAATATTTTAATGTTAGGATATCACCACTTTTGATTAGAATTGTGCTATTACCTTGTCTTAATTGATCTGTGGGGTTTTTTTTGGGACGATCAGGAGATAGCCCATCATTTTCATCAGAACCATTAGATGAATAATAATATGTACGATTTGTTTTTATGCCATTACAGATAGTATCTGCTTCATTTGAATGTACTTCAAAAAAATCTTGATTAAAAGAATTTAATAGGTCATTTTGATTACTCGTTTTATTACTATTTGTCGATACAACTTGTGTGCCTTTGTTCTCTGAAGACAGATATATTTTGGGATTATTAGACGTAAAATATGTGGATGCATTTGATTCTGTTGATGATTCTTTTCCTGATGTTGTGAAAGAATAAGATAGTAATGCGGCACTTATATTAAGCAAAGCTACAATTATTAGTATGTATATATGTATATTATTTTTTTTCATATTCTTCCTCCACATATTCATTATAACAAATTATATTACAGAAATGTAAGATTATTTGATATGACATATCGTAGGTGCTAACATTAATATGTGGTTAATATAATCGCTAAAATGAATTGAAGTTTGAAAGGGGAGCAGAGATGAAGAAAAGTAGAAATGCATTTTTACGAATGGGGGCTTGGTTGCTTGTACTATGCCTTATGGTGACTTTGTTGCCAAGTAGGGCATTAGCTAGTGAAACAGTCAGAAAAGAAGAGGTGTCACTTAATAGGGGAGATAGCATAGAAGGAACTGATTATCATGTGGTTTCGAAAAGAAATTATAGTATAGCTCCTGATATTAAGGAGACAGTCTATATTACTAACAATAATTCAGGAACATCACAGACTGTTGCAAATGTTATGGAAGTAAATACAAGTAATGGTAATGCTACCATTGTAACAGGATATGGAAATTTAAATCCATCAGAAGATGGATGGACAATGAAAACAATGACTAATCAGGCACATTTGTTCGAGAGTGAATATGGTTATAATGTTGTTGGCGGTGTGAATGCGTCGTGGTTTAACATAAATACAGGTGAACCTTCTGGGTATTTGGTTATGAATGGTGTAGTTCATCATGACAATTCAAGCCGTGCATATGTTGCTGCATTCAGTGATGGCTCAGTTAATGTGTTTAAGCAGGGCACATTGCTTTCAGAAGCAGAAAGAATGCAGTCAGCAAAGGTTGGCAAAACGGTTACAGTTGTTGAGGCTGTTGACGGATATACGGCTCTAGTATGGGATGGGAAAGTATATGAACCAGGTGGTGGAAATGAAGGCGGCTATTCTCGTGCGGCGGTAGGCATAAAAGAAGATGGAACGGTTGTTTTATTTCAAGCAGATGGAACAATGGCTCCGAGATCCGTGGGTTATACTGCGTATGAAGAAGCGGAATTTTTGGTTTCATTAGGATGTGTGGCTGCCATAAGATTAGATGAAGGTGGATCGGCAACATATTTGTCACAGAGGGAAGGAGAAGGGGATCTGTCATTACGTAATGTTCCGGCAGGAGGGGACGAACGCATCATATCAGGTTCCATTCTAGTTGTGTCTAAAGTGAAAGAGACAGGAGAGTTTGATCATGTCAGAATAATGCCTAATGAGGAGTTGTTTACTCCCAATAGTACGATTGAATTCATTGCTGATGCTATGGATATTTCGAGCAACTTAACACATAGTATGCCGAAAAATGTACTTTTTGAATTAGATGAAACCTGCAAAAACATGGGTGAAATATCAAACATAACTATTTCAGATGAAGTTGCAGCATTTTCTTTTATTTCAAACGGGGTTGAAGGCAATATAAAAGTAAATGCTATTTTGGATGGAACAATTGTAGGAAGTACAATCGTTTCTGTTGTGTTGCCTAATGAATTGACATTCATTTCTAATGAAGTAAATCTTTCTTATGAAGCGGTTTCGGATTTGGGATTAAGGGCTTTTTTTAATGGTGAAGAAGTTATATTAAAAGATGGTGATATTGAATGGTCCATTTCTGATACTGAGGCTGGTCGATTCATAGGAACTCAGTTTGTTGCTACCGATAATACTAAATATTCGGGAAGCCCTACAGTATCAGCATCTGTTAATGGGATGACAAAGTCAGTGGTAGTAAATATAGGAAAACAACCAGTTACTATTTTGGATGGTGGAGATAATGATGTTTGGGACTATTCTACCATAGGAACTACTGTTGAAAGTTTTACTGGAATGTCTTCTAGTGCGGTTGCGACATACCATTATGCTGGAAGGGGCGGTATTGTTAAAGGTTCAGTTATTTCTGATACAGATGACAGATACTCTGATATAGTTCGTTTTGGACATAATGCTATTCGTTTGGATTATGACTGGACTAATATTGTAAATACTGATGGAGCGTGTCTTGGTCTTGGTAGTGATTTAGACATAGAGGGTACGCCAACTGCAATTGGCGTATGGGTTTATATTCCAGAAGGAGTTCCTGTTCCATGGTTGAGGGCTCAAATAGCAACTAATATGGACGGGAAGAAGTGGACAAATGCATACGTTAATTTTTCGTCAGGAAGTGCGACTGGTGAAGGATTAACGACTGGCTGGCAATATTTAGAAGCTGATTTGACGCAGTATTCAGGGGCTAAGATCCGAGTAAATAGTGGTATGCTATTTAGAGCAATGGTTACACTTGGGGGAATTGGATGGTATACTCCGGATGGTGAGAAACTTCCAAAAGCAGATTTAAAGGGATATATTATCATAGATAATCTTCAGATTGTTTATGGTGCCAATAATCAAGACACAACAAAGCCTCATGTATCCTCTATACAGTTGATAAATGAAGACGGGACAAAAAGTGAGATTTCAAATGGATTTGAAATCTCGAAGAGCAATCTAAATTTTTATGTAACATATGATGATAACGAAGCAACGGATCCATATGCTGAAGGAATTGAATCGGCTTATTTTTATATAGATGGCAAGTATTATGGGGAAGGTATAAAAGATGTTGCGGGTAGCATGCTAACGGGTGTTCATTTAGCAAATGGAAGTCATTCAATTATGTTTTACTTAAAAGATGGATATGGAAATGTTACACGAGAAGTTAGGTATTTCAATGTTAATGATGCGACAAGTTCTGTTCCAACAGTTTTTTTACATTTTGAAGATGAGCCTAATGTCGGTAGTGAATGGGGCATAATGTTGGATACTGAAACTGGTGTATTAAACATGGAAGCTGCAATTTCAATAAGTAAAAAGTATGCAGTAAAGAATGTTATTTTTGAAAATGCAGTTGATTCATCGTTTGATTATGATTCTTCGACTGGTTTATTAAATATTAAGGCAAGATGTTTGTCAAATATCGAAGGCCTATCGGCAAAAGTGATTATAGATGTTCCTGCTAATTTGGAACCTGATAACTTCATTTCTGTTCAGATTTTAAAGGGTAGTTATGAGTACGAAGGAGGAAATACAACTTTTTCTTCAGAGAACAAAGCATTCTTTGTTTCTTCAGCATATGATTATACTAATGATGAATTGATTTATGGAATGGGTGCGATGCTTTATGCTATCACTAGTGATGGTGAATGTGGGGATAACATTATGCTACTAGTTGATGGAGAAGAATACGGATATACAGGAACTGATGGAGTGATAGACATTTCATCATTAACTAATAAAGAATCGTCATATAAACTTCAGCTTAAAGGTAAAAATGGATATTCATTTGTTAAAACACTAGTGTGTTATAAGGCGGCCGGAAATGATGAAGGAAGACCATACTATGTGCATTCAGGTGTTACTAGCGACGCGTGTAGCAAAGCATATACGTGGTTATCAAATCCTATATATACTGAAGATAAGGCGTATGTTAAGGTTTCTATATATGATGATATGAAATGCTCTCAATTATTTGAGGGCAGTACTTCACTTGTGTCATTTGGAAAAACAGGTGACATAGTTAGAACTAATAATGTAGAAATATTCGGATTAAGTGAAGATACAACATATTATTATCAGGTAGGGGATGGCTTGGTATGGTCTGATATTGACATGTTTAAGACTACAAATGGCAAGAAGGATGAAAGTAAATTCTTTATTCTTGCTGACATTCAAGATAAAGCGGCAATAGATGGAATGGAACGAATAGCCTCGATTGTAGGCAATCAAGAATATGATTTTGGTATTCAATTAGGAGACGCAGTGGATAACGTTAGTGTATACGATCAATGGAAAGATGCACTTGACTTGTTTGATGTTAGTGGAATAAGGGAAACAGATTTCATTCATGTAATTGGAAATCATGAAGCTGATGATGGAAATCATGGAGCATATGCGGCAAAACAAATTTTTGGAATTACGGATGACTGGTATTCTGTTGAAATTGGGAATGTTTATGTTGCAGTACTCAATTATACAATGAAAGTGGATAAGTTAAATGAGTTTAAGCGTTGGTTGATTGAAGATGCCTCAAAAACTGATTGCGCATGGAAAGTTGTTGTATCTCACGTGCCTGTATATTATACGAATCCGACAGGTGGTGGAGAAACATATTTAGATATGCTTCCAAACGCATTAGACGAGGCAGGGATTGATTTTTACTTTTCAGGTAATGATCATAGCTATGCAAGAACTGCTCCATTAAGCAATGGCCTGGTTTCCGACGAGGGAACTGTATATTATATTGCAGGAACTACGGGGGGAAAATCATATTCAATTGTTAATAACCCGAATTTCCATTTTGAAATTGCAACATTGGATTTTGAAAGTGTATATTTAAGTGTGGAATCAACATTGGATGAAATCACTGTGAATGCTGTGAATGTATTGCCAGATGGTACTTACAGTGTGTTTGATTCTTATACTAAAGAGAAGAAAAAATGTGCAGACGATGAACATAGTTATATTTATGATTCAATTACAGATTTGTTGTCATGTTCAGTATGCGGATACAGATGTTATGCTTTAGAATGTATGTATCCTGGAACTGCTATTGACAAGTACACAGGCGATATTCTTACATTTGTTGCAGGAAAGATTTATATTGCAAAAAATGGAATAATTGATGTTGATGGTGTGTGGTATTATTATGAAAATGATGTAAAATCATATGCTGGATTGATTAAAATAGATGATTACTATTATTATGTTAAGGGCGACAAGACTGTTGTAAGAAATAGACGTTATGAAATAACTAAAACAAATAATCTTTTGCCTGCGGGTTATTATGACTTTGATGAAGAAGGACATTTATTGCTGCCAGAGAAGAAAAATGGAATTATAAATGAAAACGGTTCATTATATTATTACATCGAAGGTAATATAGTATATGCAGGTCTTATTGCAGTTAATTCAGATTATTATTATGTTCGTGGAAATGGTCAACTTGCTGTTGGCAAGTATTATGTGACTAAAAATAACGGGTTACTTCCGTCAGGTGAATATGAATTTGATGAAAAGGGTAGAATGATAATTTCGCAGTCATTAGACAAAAAGAATGGGATAATCGAAGAAAATGGTATTCTTTTCTACTATTTGAATGGAATGAAAAATTATGCAGGACTAGTAGAGATTGATGGAGATTACTATTACGTTAATGGTAATTGTCGGGTAGTTACTGGAGAATACTACGTAACAAAGACGAATGATATAATGCCTGTTGGTTATTACATGTTTGATGATTCTGGCAGAATGGTCATACAGCCTGAAATAGAAAAGAAGAATGGTATTGTATCAGAAGAGGGGGCGTTATACTACTATTTAGATGGAGAACGCTATTATGCAGGATTAATCCAAATTGAAGACAAGTTTTATTATGTTCGTGGAAATGGTCAGTTAGCAACTGGAATGTATTATGTTACAAAGAACAATGACATTTTGCCGTCTGCTTATTATGAATTTGACGAGATGGGATGCATGATTTTACAAGATAAAAATGTTGATGATTTGTGTGATATAGTTGCGAATTGTAATGACATCGAAGATTTGAGCATTAGTGATTGTTCAGATAATGAATCAAGGGATATGATAGAAACTGAAATAAAATGTGAAGAGATTGATAGCTATATGTCAGGAAGCGAAGTTACAACGATACATTAAGAAACGATAGATATTAAAAAAGGGAGATTGGTAAAATGCCATTTCTCCCTTTGTATATTTAGAGGATAATCAAAGTTCTTGAGGGTTTGCGAATCTCCTCCTTTTTTGCCCTGGGTTTAGGATGTTAGATTCGGAAACCTTTGAAAAACACTTTTTTGAAAATGTTTACATGAAAGGAATGTCGTTAATGTTTGCGTGATGATTTTAGATTTTTATGGTAATATAGAATGAGTTATTTTCAGAGTAAACGGAGGTTTGTATGGTTATTCTAACGGATTGTGCGAGTGATATAATCGATGAGGGATGTATAAAAGTTGCGAGTAGTTTAGCAAAGAAATTAAAGAAAGAATTAGGTGCCGTAGTTATTTCATATGGAGAAAAAACAGAGATTGCTGATAAAACTGTTTATGCAAATAAGTTTTTTAACAATAAAGAATTGTTATGTGAGCTGAAAAAAACAACTGGACCAATTATATATATACCATTTTCATCTAATTCAAGAGGGGCCATTTTTAGAACATTCATCCTTGCAAAAAAAATAAGAAGAAAAATATATCCATTATTCACATTAAGGCATAGAATGACCAAAAAATTAGCCTTCCTGTTAAAAAAAGCTAGAGCAACTCCAATAGTTATTTCAAAAGAATCTTACGATTTTTTTGGAATATGTGGGATAGAGACTATATATCTTAAAACGGGAATTGATTGTTCAAAGTTTATTCCGTGTTCAGGAGAGGAGAAAGAAAAAAAACGTGCAAAGTATGGATATACACTAGAAGATAAAATAGTACTTCACGTGGGGCATTTAAAGGAAGGAAGAAATGTTGATAAATTGCTTAATATTCCCGATGATTATTGTGTAATTTTGGTTATTAGCTCTGTTACAGAAAAAGATGAAATACTTGAAATGAGGCTTCGTGAAAGAAAGAATATAAAAATAATAGATGAGTATATTCCAAATATTGAAGAAATATATCAAATTGCTGATGTTTATTTATTCCCGGTTCAAGAAAAACAGAATTGTATAGATATACCACTTTCTGTACTCGAAGCTATTTCGTGTAATATACCGGTTGTGTGTACGAATTATGGAGAATTAAATGAGTTCAAGGGACAAAATGGATTTTGTTTTATTGATGATTTTTCTCAATCAAGTATAGAAAATGCTATAAAAGATTCGCTGATATGTGATTGCAAGAATATTAGAGAGTCTGCTATTCCATATGATTGGAATAATGCAATTGGTGTTTTTTCAGAATTGGGTTAATAAAGTTCCAAAGATATTTTCTTTTCTTGAAAAAGGGAGAGCAAAAATGAAAAAAATGGTATCGGTTATTATTCCGTCGTACAATGCTGAGGATTACATTGCGGTGTGTTTAGATAGGTTAATTGGCCAAACATATTCTGAATTGGAAATAATAGTTGTAAATGATGGATCAACGGATAGTACATTATTGATATCAGAAAGATTTGCTTCGGTATATAGTTTTGTTAAAGTCATTAACATTTCTCATGCAGGGGTATCAGTTGCAAGAAATGTTGGTATAGATGCAGCTATAGGCGATTATATAGTATTTGTTGATGCAGATGATTATGTTGAACCAACGTTAATAGAAGAATATGTGAATGCATATGATACTTGGGGAAATAATGCTGCGATAGTAATTTGTGGAATGAAATGGGAGGATCATAGAAACTGTTTTGCACCCACAAAGTTAAGGTTAATTGAGTCTGATTTAGATGGAATAGTAGAAGACAAATATGTGTTGAAAAGAAGCAAAACATCATTATTATCGTGGTTGAAATTGTTTAATTTTATAACAAACAAATGTTATAAAGCATACGTAATAAATGAAAGCAGAATTAGGTTTGATGAATCAATTTCAATTGCAGAAGATATGAAATTTAATATTGATTATTTGAATCACGCAACTGGCATGTTGGCTATAATAAATAAACCATTATATCATTATATTAAACATGGAAATGATTCGCTTTCTGGAAAATACTATGAAGGATCGATAAATGATGTAAAAAACAGTTATAAGATGTTGTTGGATTTTACATGTAATCAGGTTGGCGTTACAACAGATGACATATATGTTATTAAGTCTATATATTTGATGGACTGGGTATCAAGATTGTGTGCGTTATGGGATGATGATACTGTTCTGTTAACGAAACATGAAAAATTAAACTTTGCTAATGATGAAATTCGCGGAATAGAATTTAAACGCTTGTTACATGATTCTAAAATGGGAAATAAGATTACAAGATATCGATTTTATACACTTGCATTTGGGCACTTTGGATTATTTATCTATTTGCGCAAATTTTATCAATGGATAAAAGGGGTAAAGAGTAAAAAGGAAGTATAAATAATTTAGTTAATATAAGTCGTTAGGTTTGTTAATCGACAGATGTGATATGGAATAATAAGTAACCATCAGGAATAAAGACTCTTTCAAATGAACAAAATGTTGAAATATGAGCTTGGATTTGGTATTTTGACATGGAAAACTTAGTTCTGAAGCTTTCGGACATTTTAAAAGAATAGGGTGTACTTTTTCGACTATCTGTATGGGTTTAATCTTACAGAATAGTCTACTGCCGAAGGCTTTATAGAAAGATGAGTAAAAAATTAGTGCTGATATTTCAATAAATGCTCTTGGAGGGCATATACATTACGTTAAACAATTATTGATATTCTTGGGAAATCAAGGAGTTTGTTGCTATACCCATAGTGCTATTGCTTCAAAATAATATACGTACAATATTTGTATAAAGATCAAAATATAGAAGCTAATTTCAGAGAAGTAGAATTATTTATTCTCCTTCAAGCAGTAAAAAATAAGTGTATCACTTGTTTTTGTAGCGAATGCTTTTGTGGTAAGCGGTGTATATTACCGCGAATTCACAGTTCATTAATTATCTGAAATACTGATAGTACGACATATGGAGCATTTCACTCCATATACTCCATTCGGTATGGAGCATTTTACTACACTTTGGAGGTACTATCACATGAACGCCCATCACTCTTTACAAGAAAAATACGCACTGATTCAGGAATGCCGCAACAGTGGACTTTCTGACTATCAATGGTGCAAACGCAATCACATTCCCAACAACTCATTTTACAGTTGGGTTAAACTGTTACAAAGTAAACGGTAAATCATCGGTACCGTCCTAAAATAAAACCTGCATCCCATTTTAGATTTTGAGATGCAGTAAGTTACTTCATTGGTTTTCTACATTCCTCTGGCAGGGTTTCTGACCAAGAAAGTAGATTTTCTATAAAGCTTCTGTCTGTATCATCCATGTGCTCTGGAATCTCAGTCAGAAGATATTTGAAGTATTCATAAGGTTTTAAGTTATTAGCTTTAGCAGTTTCGGCAATACTGTAGGCTATTGCACTGGATTTGGCACCATTTATTGTGTCGATCATGACCCAGTTTTTCTTGTTATGTTCTGCAGAACATAAAAGGAAGAACTGGTTGTTTTCAGAAAGCCAGGACGGAGCAGATGCAACCGTAAAATACTTTTCAATCATCGAAACAGCAAAAGCAAACGATATTGATGTGAAAAAGTATCTTACATATCTTTTCGAAAATCGTCCGAGCACTAAGATGTCAGACGAAGATCTCGAGAAGCTAATGCCATGGAGCATGGAAACTCGAGAAGCCTGTGAATAGTAATGGAGTGAAATGCTCCATATATCGAATGGTGTCCGAGAGGGTGCCATTAATAGTTTATAGGGTGGCGCTCAATATGTTGCGCTTACGAAAAAGTAAGTGGTGATACGCAAGAAACGATTTTTAAGAGATATTCACATATGTTTGAAAATGATGAAGTGGTGGTTTTGGAAGCGTTGAATGATTTGTAATAACGAAAGGTATTTGTTTAATGGAAAAGTATTATCATTTTATTTCATTGGGATATTTTTGCTCTGTCGCATTAGAATTGGAAAGAATAGGCTTAAGAAGCACATCATCGCCTTTTGATTGGTGTATATCGAATTTTGAAGGAGTTATAGAAGCAATAGAAAATAAATTTGATGATTTTTTAAATTACGATTTGCTGTTTCAAAGTGATAATGCACGTCAAAATTATTTTAATACGAAGTATAGGATTTGGTTTTTTCATGATTTTGATAAATATCATGCATTAGATTGTCAACTTCAAAAAGTTAAACAAAAATACGATAGGCGTATTAAAAGGTTTTATGAGGATATTTCACAACCAACTCTATTCATACGATATATTTCTGATGAAATACTAGACAATTATGGAAGGTCGATTGAATTAGATTATATTGAAAAGAATTATGAGAAGGTTCTATCGTTGTTAAAATCTTTTAATAGAAACAATGATATTATTTTTCTCTCAAATAGTGGAGTGGATTCAAATATTATTAAAATTTATCATGTTGAGAAAGATGAAAATGACGGAGTGGCACGTAAACCATTAGAAAAAAATGGAGAATTAAATGATTTACTAATGAATTTGGAATTTGAGAAAAGAGAAAAAAACATTGAAACATATAATATAAAATACAAAAAGAATTCTAATATATGTAATAAGCTTAGGAAAAAATTGATATCATTTGTGAGGAGAACATTCTTATCTGAGTATGTACATGAGAAGATTATTCCTTCTCATACAAAATAATATTTTTGTGTATTGTATCAAAGTACCATTTGTACCTTTTATAATTTAATTGAATAAAATCATTGATTATATTACAAATATGCGACACCATTGGGCTTGTGGTGTCGCATATTTTGTAAGCGATGAATAACCGCCCATGTCGACCAGCTTTATTGATCAGTAAACGGTAAATAGTGGGTACCTCGTACTCAATTTCAAGTTCTTGAGATAATCTTTTCGTAAATGCTCCAACGTGAGTACCTTGCTTTTTTTAAGCTGCTTTCCGCAGCGGGTACTACTTTTGTGGTTTCCTGATATTTTCAGGAAGATTGTCTGACCAAGGTAATAAATCATTAAGAAATGTTCTGTCAGTATCTTCCATGTGCTCTGGTATTACTTCGAGCAGATACTTAAAGTATTCATAAGGTTTTAGATTATTAGCCTTGGCGGTTTCTGCAATGCTGTAGATCATAGCTGATGTCTTGGCGCCATTAATTGTATCAATGACTTGCCAGTTCTTCTTTCCAATACAGAAGCCTCTAATAGCTCGTTCGCTCGAATTATTATCTATAGGGACCTCTCCATCAGATAGAAATACCTTTAGATATTTTTCTTGGTTAAGAGCATAGTTAACTGCTTCGCGAAGTTTGCCTGATGCAGGTACTTCATGGTTATGCTGTTTAAGGTACGCAAAGAAGGCATCCACAAGTGGCTTTACAACTACCTGTCGCTGCTTGGCTCTGTCTTCTACAGAGAGTTCTTTTAGCTTTCCTTCCTCACGATAGATGGCCTGAATCTGTTTCATCATAAGATATGACATTGCATCTGGTGTTTTAGGTTTACCCTTTACTGTCCAGGCTTCCTCAAAGCCTCGTCTACAATGCACCCAACAGCCCGCTATTGTGAGATCCTCGATTTCTTTTTCGAGTTTGTGGTATACCTGATAACCATCAGTCACACATACTCCTTTGAAATCCTTTAAGAATTCTCTAGGATGAGATGAGTTTCTGGTTCTCTGGA
>JAZUDH010000133.1:0-8526 GCA_045639565.1 Lachnospiraceae bacterium | reverse complement strand
GGGACGGAGATGTTTGGACACGGAGGTCTGTCCCTATCGGGCCACTTTCGCGCACGGTTCATTGGGGGCAGACCTCCGTGTCCAAACGCCTCCGTCCCCAACGGGCCAAACCGTATGACCCTGGCTGTTTTTTATGTGCATTATTTATTTTCAAGCTTTGCTACTTTATCCTTGCCTTCACTTACTATTTTAATACCAGGAAGGCCATCAACGAACTTGGTGAATTGAGAGTAGCCATAGGTCTTAGGTGTGAAAGCTGGGAACTTAAGATGTAGTTTGTTAGATAAGTCTCCGACACCTATACCCTTTGTGCCAGCTGACTTAATTACATTCATGGCGTAAACTTTTACATCTTCTGCCTGCTGTGAGCGGTCATACACTTTTACATAGGAAGCAACTCCGATTTTATAGAGCTTGAATTCGGGAGTTTCTTCGATAAATTTACTAAGAGAAGAGTAGCCGTAGTCACGGGTATCAAAGTCAGGATATCTAGTGGAAAGCTTGCTACCTAATTCACCTAGATGAGTCTGACGGCCGTTATTCTCGATATCTGCGATGATATTTGTAATAGCATCAATGACATTGGCTTTGGGAAGTGCCTGCGCACGTTTTTTAGTGCTTGATGAACTACTCTTTTTATCATCATAGCTTTCAATTAAGTTTTCTAAGGTGATAAACTTGTCGCAAGCCATACGAATGGAACGGGGCGTTTTTTCCTCACCCATTACGATTACGTACATTTGTGATTCACGAAGTCTTGAAGCAAGGCGGGTAAAATCGCCATCACTTGATACAATACAAAATCCATCTACACGACCAGTATAAAGAATATCCATCGCATCAATGATTAATGCTGAATCAGATGAATTCTTGCCAACTGTGTTGTTGTACTGCTGAATAGGAGTAATAGAGTGCTCCAAAAGAACAGATTTCCAACTACTTTTCTGATTAGTAGTAAAATCGCCATAGATTCGTCTAAAAGAAAGTGAGCCGTACTTGGCTGAAATTTCCTGCATAATAGCGGAAATGTATTTAGGTGATACGTTGTCTCCATCTATAAGCAATGCAAAAACGCGATCATTAACTTCATTCTTAATGTCTTCCATAATTTCTCCATTCAATTCTTCATATTGGCACGATAGGGACAGACCTCCGTGTCCAAACACCTCCGTCCCCAATGGGCCACGTGCGAAAGCGGCACGATAGGGACAGACCTCCGTGTCCAAACACCTCCGTCCCCAACGGGCCACAAAAAAAATTACGCGCGGTAATATTCTATGCGATTTTTTCCGTTTTCTTTGGCCAGATATAATGCTTTATCAGCATAATTGTAGGCGCTGACGGAGTCAATGTGTGCTGAGGGAATATCTTTGTAAATTCCGATGCTTACTGTGGGATACTCGTGATCGTTGTGACCAGGAAGACGAGTGATGCCTTTTAAAATCTCGTCAGCGATGAGCGAAACTTCGTTGTTAGTCTCTGGTATCCAGTATGCCATGAATTCCTCGCCACCGATTCTGGCAATTCGGATTGAATGTTCTTCGGCCACACGGCCTAACATAATACCGAAGAGGCGTAGGACTTCGTCGCCGGCGGGATGCCCATATTTATCATTGTAGTGCTTAAAATTGTCGATGTCTAAAATCATGCATACAAAAGGCGCTAGACTTCGATTAGCCTTTCGAATGACGCTTGCCATGTCTTCGAATGCGTTTCTACGGTTAGGAAGACCGGTTAGCGGGTCTGAAACTGAGCTTTCATATAGGAGCTTGTTTTGCTCCGAAAGTGCAGAAACAGCTCTTGCGTGCTCCCAGGCATTTCTTGATTTACGCCATGAAAATACCAAACCGAGGGTTGTCACAAGTGAAGCATCAACAAAATCATAGACAATAGCAGTGGGCTCTTTAAAGATTACTACAAGAGTCATAAAAGTCAGATAAGCGACCATTGTAGTTATAAAATTCACCATCGGGAATAGGTCAAAACAAACCTGAGCTCCAAGCAAGACTGCTGTAATGAGGACTCCTGGCATATCTAGGTTAATAGTGGCTGCTGTTATAAAAAGAATGTAAGCAGCGATAAGATAAACCACAATTAGCGCATTGGTCTTGTGAATAAAATTTTTGACTCCATGTTCAAGGTAGTTCTTAGAGATAAAATACACAGTAACGCTTGCAATATCAGCACATGCCAGACAGATTTCACGTCTAAGCTGAAAATCTAAAAACAGAAACAACAAAAAGCTGACTGCTCCTACAATAGAAGTAAATCCAGAAATAAAGCTAAGAAATGAGAGATTGTCTTCGGATACTTTTTGACCATATGTTAGGAGAGTTTCCTTTGTGCCGCCAAGGTATCTCCAATGCAAGAATTTGTTTTTCATAGCGATCCTCAATGAAATTTTAAAGCGTGCCCCTTAACCACGTAATCATTTTACGGGGAAACGTCACCAAAAACAATTGTATAATTCACTAAAACGTTAAGTTTTTTTATTTTTTTTGTGATAACGCTCTGCAGAAATGATTTTTTATAAAAAAAGAATAGATAATTCTGATTGTTTATACAATTTTAATTGAATTGTAACTTGTCGTTTTCTATAATAAAGCTGATTATGTGTGAAAACTTAAACCTTTAAGAGGATGAAAATATGCTGTCAAAATTTAGCGTTAAGAAACCATATACAGTTCTTGTGGGCGTCCTGCTCGCGCTTGTTTTAGGATTTGTTTCCTTCACAAGGATGCAGGCTGACCTTTTACCTAATATAAATTTCCCTTATGTAGTTGTCATGACAACGTATATTGGCGCGAGCCCCGAGTCGGTAGAAACGGTAGTAACTGCTCCTGTCGAATCAGCTATGGCGACAATTAGCAATATTGAATCCATTTCGTCCATGTCTTCGGAAAACTATTCTGTAGTTATCCTCCAGTTTGCACAGACCGCCAACATGGATTCTATTTCTCTTGAAATCAGAGAGTCCCTCGACCAGCTTGAAAGCTACTGGGACGATTCAATCGGACATCCTATTATAATGAAGATAAATCCTAACATGCTTCCTACCATGATTTTAGCGGTTGGAGACGATGGTATGGATGATACCGAAATTGCTTCTTTTGCCTCAGACAAGGTAATTCCCCAGCTTGAAAGTATCGAGGGCGTAGCAAGCGTTAACGCAACCGGACTTATCGAAAAGCAGGTCAATGTCATCATCCGTGGCGACAAAATTGACGCAATCAATGAGCAGATTTACAAGCTTATTGACGAGAAGTTCGAAGAGGCTTATGAAGAGATTCAGAATGCAAAAGAAGAACTTTCGAAAAACGAAAACGAACTTAAAAAAGGCCAGAATAAGCTAAATTCGGCCGCTGGAACAATAGATCAGAACAAGGCTGAGCTTACTGATAAGAAGGATTCGACCATTAAAGAACTCACTGCAGCTAAGCTTCAGACCCTAACAGCCAAGGCCGACCTTGAAGCAGCTAAGACTCAGATAAGCTCTAACGTTCAGATGGCTAATGCACTTTACAATGCAATCAACCAGCTTGAAACAGCGATTCCCGGGCTTAAGCAGGCACAGAGCTCATTAGCGACTGTAGATTATCAGACTTCATCAGTTATCAGCTCTTACCAGTCAGCAGTTTTGGCTCACACTAACGGCTATATGACTGACGAGCAGTTTAGCCAGGCTCAGACTTCCATGAACGCCTACAAGCAGTCACTTACAGGTGGTGGTGAGAAAGATTTGGGAATGGTTTTTGCCGCACAGCCAGCAGTTAGGGGACGTATTAGCCAGATTGATTTTGGAAATGCCGATGCATACACATCGTTTAAGACAATTTTAGACGAGTATTCAACATATCTTGCAAGCACAATCACAAGCAGCGAAACACAGCTTGCAAGCACCAAGCTTCAGCTTACTGAAATGTGTGGTGGCACGACTGCCCAGCATGTTCAGGCTTATTGCGCAACCCAGCAGATGGGACTTCCTCAGATTAACGAGGGTATTACAAAGCTTGACGAAAGCATCAAAACTCTTTACGAAAATGAGAGCCAGGCCCTCATCCAGTTCTCTAACGGTATGGCTTCGCTTGATCTTGCTAAGAGCCAGCTTGAATCTTCTAAAGCAGAAATCACTAGCGGCAAGGCTAAGCTTGATGATGCTAAGACTCAGTTAGAAGACGCTGAAGAAAAGATTGAGGATCAGAAGGCTGAGGCCAAAGAACAGGCTGACATGGCTGGAATCTTAACCGAAGATTTAATAACAAAGCTTTTATCAGCTCAGAATTTTGAAATGCCCGCAGGCTATGTAATGAGTGGCGATGAGAAATACCTCGTACGTGTAGGCGATAAACCCGAAAGCGTAGAGGATTTGAAGGCTCTTCCATTAATCAAGTTTCCTATGGAAGAGAACAAGATTATTACTTTAGGCGATGTCGCTGAAGTATTTGAATCAGATAACTCTGGCGAAGTTTATGCCAACGTTAACGGAAAGCCAGGTATCATTCTTTCAATTCAGAAGCAGACAGGCTACTCAACAGGTACAGTTGCCAAGTCTATCAATAAAAGAATTGATGATTTAAGAGACACTTATAGCACATTATCGCTTGTTCCACTTATGGATCAGGGTATTTATATTGACTTAGTTACAAGCTCAATTTTTGAAAATGTATTGATTGGTGCAGCGCTTGCTGTATTGGTACTTATCTTATTCTTAAGAGATATCAGACCCACAATTGTAATTGCACTTTCGATTCCTATCAGTATCATCGTGGCAATCGTGTGCATGTACTTTAGCGGCGTTACGCTCAACATTATTTCGCTTTCAGGACTTGCGCTCGGCGTAGGAATGTTAGTTGATAACTCAATCGTAGTTATCGAGAATATTTACCGAATGCGAAACGACGGAATGGAAATAAAGGAAGCAGCGATTGAGGGTGCAAAAGAAGTTGCCGGCGCGATTTTTGCTTCAACACTTACAACTGTAAGCGTATTCCTTCCTATTGTATTTACCGAAGGTATCACCAGACAGTTATTTGTAGACATGGGACTTACAATTGCGTACTCACTGCTTGCTTCACTTGTAGTAGCGCTTACCGTAGTGCCTGCACTTTCTACTGGCTTACTTAAAAATATTAATACTAGGGCCAAAGAAAAACGTACCAAGAATAACAATGGATACAAAAAATTCCTTGAAGTATGCCTAAAGTTTAAGCCCCTTGTTCTTTTGCTTGCTATAGGACTATTAGTAGGAACTGCTTTCCTGGCGGCCAAAAAGGGCATTGCGTACTTCCCTGAAATGGAATCAACACAGATTTCTGTTGATATAAGACTTGCAGATGACTCACCTTTAACTGACGTTGTAAAAGAAACCGATGAACTTATCGCACGAATCATGGAAATTCCTGATGTTGTGGATGCTGGTGCCATGGCTTCGTCATCATCATTGTCAATGTTAGGCGGAATGAGTACAAGAAGTTCGGACACAACTTCAACATCAATCTATGTTCTGACCAAGGAAAAGCGTGAACATACTGGAGCCGAGCTTGCTAAGATTATCCAGGAAAAGGCCAAAGATATCGAAGGAATCAAAGTTTCTGTAGATACTTCAACAATGGATATGTCAGCGCTTGGAGGCTCAGGAATTTCGGTTGAAATAAAGGGTCGTGACCTGGATGTTTTATATGAAAAGGCTGGCGAAGTAGCTCAGATTTTAGCCGATACTGAAGGCGTTGCAAAGGTTTCAGATATAAGCCGTGATGCAGATCCTGAATACCGTATCACCGTTGACAAAGAAAAGGCGGCTAAATACAGCCTCACTGTAGCTCAGATTTTCCAGGAGGTTTCTACAAGATTACAGGATGCCAAGGTAGCTACAAAGCTTGCAACTGCAACCGAAGATATCTCTGTTTATGTAACTGATGAAAAGGACGAAGAGTTACAGCTTAAGGATCTTAAGAACATTGAATTTAAGTATACAGATGAAGAGGGCGAGGCTCAGACCGTTAAGCTAAGTGAAATCGCTTCATTTAAGAAGGGCTATGGAATGTCAACAATTCGCCGTTCAGGACAGTCTCGTATCGTCACAGTTTCAGCATCTCTTGCCGAAGGCTATAACATCGGTTTAGTTACTGCTGATGCCAAGGACAACATGAATGCACTTTCTGTTCCTAAGGGATATTCAGTAGAATTTGCCGGCGAAAACGAACAGATTGTAGATGCCCTTAAGCAGTTAGTGCTTATGCTAGTACTTGCTGTAGTATTCATTTACTTAATCATGGTTGCACAGTTCCAGTCGTTACTGTCACCATTCATCATTATGTTTACGATTCCGCTTGCATTTACTGGTGGTTTCGCAGCACTGTTCTTAACAAATAATGAATTAAGTATTATCGCGATGATTGGTTTCGTAATGCTATCAGGTATCATCGTTAACAACGGTATCGTATTGGTAGACTACATTAATCAGCGTAGACTGGCAGGTATGAGTAAGCACGAGGCCATCCTCGATGCAGGTGCGACGAGACTTCGTCCCGTACTCATGACCGCTCTTACAACAATTCTTGCATTGCTTACTATGGCATTCTCTAACAAGATGGGTGCTGACATGACTAAGCCTCTTGCAATCGTAGTAATCGGTGGTATGGTTTATGGAACATTAATGACTCTTGTAGTTGTTCCTTGTATCTACGACATCTTTATGAGAGAGAAAAAGCTACCTAAGCCACCTCGCCACAAGAAACCAGAACTAGTAATCAGTGAGGATGACTATGATGACCAGAAATCAGCTGATCCTATTATCAGAGATTCGGCTGACATGATTGCACCACAGCCCATCATGCCATCGGATCCACCTAAAGCTGCTGTTCGAGAGTTAAAGCTTCGAGAGAAAAAGAGTAGCTCAGTTAATCCTTATATGGTAGGCTGGAAAGCTTGATAAATATTGAATATGTTTTTGTTGCCACAGGCCTTCTGCCTGTGGCTTTTTTTGTTCTCCCCCGGCCCATTAGGGACGGAGGCGTTTGGCCCGCAGGACTGTCCCCAACGAGCCGCACCGCCCAGTGGTCCATTGGGGACGGAGGCGTTTGGCCCGCAGGACTGTCCCCAACGAGCCGCACCGCCCAGTGTTCCATTAGGGACGGAGGCGTTTGGCCCGTAGGACTGTCCCTAACGTGCCGTTTCACTAGTTTTCTTTCGGTTAACAGGAACGCTGTATAATACGGAGTACTTGTTAAAAATGTACCTACCGACCAGGAGGTGAATCATGAAGAAGAAAATGCTATGGATTGCAGCATGTATGCTGGTAGTAACACTTTCGGGCTGTAGCAAGACTACAGGCGTGAATGAACCAATTGTGGAAATAGAAGTAAGCACAGATGTATTTGATAGTACAGCAGGTGAGGAGTTTGAAGTATCTATCGAGGAAGAACCTGATGTTATCGTGGAAGAAGAGTATGATTTTCAACTGAAGGATTTCTATTCTTTCTATGGAATGACTGCAGGCACATGTGTGACGCCAGAGACAATTAACAATCCCAAATACAGAGAGATTTTGCTTGAACAGTTTAGCAGTATCACTCCTGAAAATGTCATGAAGCCAGATTACATCTTGAATCAGGAAAAGAGCATCGAGACAGGTGACATAGTAGTTGAGTTCAACCAGGATCTGATAGACATTCTTGATTTTGCCAAAGAAAATGATTTGAAGGTTCGAGGTCATGCAATGATTTGGTACAGTCAGACTCCTGAGTGGATTTTTTACTCTGATTTTAAGACGAAAGATTCTTTGGCCAGTAGAAAAGTAATGCTTGCCAGAATGGAAAGCTATATAAAACAGGTATTTAGCATTATTGATGAGATGGGTTATAGTGACATATTTTATGCTTATGACATAGTGAACGAAGCAATAATGGAAGATGGATCTTTGAGAGATTGCTTATGGCTTAATTCAATCGGAGAAGATTATGCTAAGAAAGCATTCACATATGCTCGAAAATATGCGCCAGAGCATGTGGGCTTATATTACAATGATTACAATGAACAGTTTAAGAACGACTTTTTGGTCGATTACGTAAATACGTTAAAGGACGAAGATGGGAAATACCTGCTTGATGGCGTGGGCTTCCAGTCACATCTTTATACAAGAGATAAGCTATCAGATTTTATAAACGTCATTGATAAAATATCAGCTCTAGGTGTAAAGGTTGAAATCACAGAGCTTGATATATCGTTAGGCGCATACAAGGCGCCATTACCACCCGAAAAGAGACATTTAAAAACTCAGGGTAAAATGTATTATGAGCTTATTGATAACATAATTGAGAGAATAGATAACAATACTATTCAAATTGACTCAATTACATTCTGGGGATTTTGTGACGCGCTCACCTGGCGTGCAGATTATCACCCAAACCTCTATGATGAGGATTTAAACGCTAAATTCGCTTTCTTTGGCGCTATGGGCGTGCGAAAACTAGCTGGATATGACTTTGATAATTAGTTTCGGTTCGTTAGGGACGGAGGCGTTTGGAC
>JAZUDH010000132.1:0-79758 GCA_045639565.1 Lachnospiraceae bacterium | reverse complement strand
GAAGATACTGACAGAACATTTCTTAATGATTTATTACCTTGGTCAGACAATCTTCCTGAAAATATCAGGAAACCACAAAAGTAGTACCCGCTGCGGAAAGCAGCTTAAAAAAAGCAAGGTACTCACGTTGGAGCATTTACTTTTTAACTTGTAAAATGTTCAATATATTGTAAAATATATATGTATAATTAGAATAATTAGGTGGAGTATGTTTAATGTTTGTAGTTCAGGGAGAGTCCTTTAATTCTAGGGCTGAGTATGAGCTTGCTCTTAAAGATGAAGAGCAGATTAAAGCATTAAAATCTCGATATGATTTATCTACTATAGCTGGAATTAAAAGTATTTATCAGGAGCTTCGTGCTACAAATTTTAAGACAGTTATTGGTGATAAATTCGATGATGAGATATATGAGTTATATGAGCAGGTAAAAAACGGAACGTTTATAGAAAAAAAGCCTGTCAATGAAAAAACTGTTAAAAGGGAAAAAGAGAAAAAAACTAATAAGTCTAAAACTCAACATGATGAACTGCTTAACATGGATAAAAAAACCAAGCAGCTTGTTTTGCTTGAAATAAAAAAGAGAAACAGGCGAAGAACGTTACTTGTAGTTTTTCTTTTGCTTATAGCATTATCCAGTCTTGGGTATTTTGCAGTTTATTATAAGAATTCTCTTGAGGTTTCGAAAGTTGCTAATGAATGGAGCAACTTAAAAGAAATCGAATTCCCAGCTGTAATTAATGTAGAACAGGTGTTAAAAAAGGACTATTCTGAGGAGATTGTCATACCTGAAATCCTTGAAGAATACAAAATTTTATATAATAAGAATAAAAGCCTAATCGGATGGGTAAAAATTGACGATACTATAATTGATTACCCTGTAATGCAAACTGTCGACAATGATTATTATCTAAAATATAACTTTAATCAGCAAAAGGATGCTAATGGAGCGATATTCTTAGATACAAATTGTGACATCGTATTAGGTAATACAAACTGGATACTTTATGGTCATCATATGAATAATGGCAAGATGTTTAGCTCAATTATTAAGTATGCTAATAAGGATTTTTATGAAAAGCATAAGATTATTCATTTTGATACCATTTACGAAAAGGGAGACTATGAAGTAATGTATGCGTTTAGGTCAAGAGTATACGCTGCTGATGAGATTACCTTTAAGTATTACCAGTTTATTGATGCTTATTCGGCTGAGGAGTTTGATTCCTATATGGAAGAAATGGATAAGCTTTCACTTATAGATACTGGTGTAAAAGCTACATTTGGAGATAAGCTTTTGACCTTGTCGACATGTGACTATCAAGAAAAAAACGGACGATTTGTTGTGGTAGCAAAACGTATTAATTAGTCAAGGATGACTAAGAAGGAGACTAATAACATGGGAGTTATTAAATCTGTTAAGAAAATGCCTAGAAAAGTAAAGAAAGCGATTAGACGTACATTATCTGGTGTATGTATATTCAGTGCTTTGATTGTGGCATTAATTCCGGCTAAGCCTACTGAAGCTTATATTACACCTACAATTGCTAATTCGTATAACTATGGTGTTGAGGCAACTGATAAAACTGATCTTGCTACACTTGACACTAATTTGGCTGGTGTTGACCTAAGTAAGTATGGAAAACCAGGCTATACAGATTCTGACAGTACGATTCATACAACTATGACAATAAATCGTATTTCTTCAGGTGCATACGAGATAGGATGGCAGTTTAAGTTATATACGATTGGAAATAGTAAAGGTATTATATGCAGTTATAACTCTATGTATCAAAGAGGTAATCTTGATATTAAGGCACTGCTTCCATTATCTTATCTGGTTGTAGAATCAGATTTTTTTGATGATTATTATGCTGCGCATTCCAATGCTTTAACTAACGGTACACCTATGGCTAGCGTTAAGGCTAGCCCTGAAGGTGGTGCTTTAACTACTTCAGTGAAATCAAAGTATACCATGAAGGAAATTGTACCTTCATCTGACTATACAAAGGATTACTATTGGATTACTAAATATTTCCCTGAAAAATTCGCAGATCATGAAGCATTGTATGCAGAATGGAAGACTAAAAAAGATGCTTACGATGCATATCAGGAAGCTTTGAAGGTATACAATAACTTAACAGATGAGGAAAAGGCTCAGACTAAGCCGCCTATTTCTGTAGATGCACCATCTGCTGAACCAGAATTGATATGCTGGGTTTCTGATATGTATCTCACTAGAAAGTATGCATATTTTTGCGAAGCACATCCTTACTATCAGGAAAAGCTTGGCGGTCGTGAATCAGCAGCTACATTCGTACTTGAAAAGGTAGTTGACTCTAGAAATGGTTCAAAGAGTGAAACTGAAGCTGAATATTGCTACCTACCTAAGGGTGAGCCTAATTATCATCTAAACAGCGTTGATGTTACAGACGAATTTGGATTTTTAGGTAGTAACTGGACTTTCGTATTAGGTATTGGTGATAAGGCATTTGCTAATACTCAGAACGTTACTTCACTTACACTTTGCGATGAGATGAAGTATATAGGCGATGAGGCATTTTATAACTCATTCGTTGAATCCGTTGAGTTTAGAAATGTTCAGGATATTGGTAATGGAGCTTTCAAGCTTTGTACTAAGTTAAATAATGTTGATCTTAGTGATGCTACTGTAAATATTGCTAATGAAGCTTTCTATGGATGTAATACTCTTACTGAGCTATCGCTTCCCCAGTCAATAAAATATATTGGAAAGGGTGCTTTTGCTGAATGTACAGCGCTTTCTGATGTTGATCTTTCTAAGATTAATCAAAGTGATTGCAATATTGATGATTTTGCATTCTATAACTGTATGGCACTTACTAATCTTTCATTATCTGATAAGATTGCAAGAATTGGTGAGGGTGCTTTTGCGGCTAAGAGTGTAACCGGTAATCTTAAAGATTTTGTATTCCCTAGACATATTTCATCTACATCGGGAATCGGTGATTTTGTACTTGCAGGGCGTACTAATCTAGAGACTGTAACTATGCCTTCTGACTATGGTCGTACATCTCAAGTTATACTTCCTTATGGAGTATTTTATAACTGTATTAATCTTAAAAAGGTGATATTCCCTGCTGATGGTGGTGGTTCATGTGGCTATGTAACATTTGCTGATTCTGGAGCTACCTCACCAAAGCGTACTATATTTGACACGATTCAGTCTCCTGAATTTGCTGTATATGGACCTGAGCTTACCGGCGCAGGAGACATTGCTTCTCCTCGTAAGAGTACTTGGGGATTAAAATCAGGACTGGGTCATGAAGTTCCATATATTTATACAAATTCTGAAGGTGAACAGGTAGAAATTAGTAATGGGCAGTACATATTCATTATTGATGGAAATGGTATTGTTAAATCCTGCCAGTTTGCTGATCCTTCTAAAAAGTCAGAAGCCATTGCTGCAGGTATTAAGCTTGAGATTCCTGAATACGTAGGAGATATAAGAGTAAACGGTATTGCCTCAGATTGCTTTTCTGATCTTGAAATTAGAGAAAATATTACAGAGATTAAAATTGCAGACAATACATTAAGTGCTATTGCTGATAATGCATTTAGCGGATGTAAGAGGCTTAAAAACCTTGTGCTGGGTGATTCAGTTACATTCTTAGGAAGAGAAGCCTTTGCTAATTGTCCTGACCTTGAAACTGTTCATATTGGTGCTGGTGTTGTGGCTATAGGAGATTCTGCATTTGAAAATTGTAAAAAGCTTTCATATGTTTCTTTTGACGAACCAATTAATGGATATGACAGCTTCCCTTTAAGTGGAATTGGTAATAAGGCATTTAGTACTGGAGCCGACAGCCTTACATTCTGTGGACCTGTTGATGTTGCGTACGGACCTTTCCAGTGGGCTATGCAAAAGGATAATTACGTTGATCCTGATACTGGTACAAGAGTATGCTATCTCTCTGGATATCCTAATTATCAGACTATACTTATTGACAACAGAAATGGTTACCCTACTTTAGTAGATTACCTTCACTATGACCAGTTAGATGAAATGGACTGTGAGATGGATTTGTGTCAGCATGAAAAGACTCCAGGGGTTGCTACAGACCATTCTGACAAAACAGTTCCTACTCTTACCTATAGATATGAGCATTTAGGTGAAGAAATTAAGGATAATGATACTGTAATTGGTTCATATACAATTTCACTTGCTGAACAAAGAATGATAGATGCTTGTTTAAATCCTGTAATTCCATCTGGTGTTGAGTCAGTAGATGTTAACGGATTTATGAATAATTCTTCAAGACTTGGAGAAGGTTATTCTACAATGGCCTCTAACTCATATAATGTTCAGAAGTATTTGCTACCTAAAAATTACTATGTAACTTATAAGAATAATACTGATAAGTACGTAGGCGGACTATTTAAAGGCTTCTTTGGTACAGTACAAGGAGATCAGGGACCTAGAGAATATCCCAAAGATTCAATTCTTGAAAAAGATGATATTGGAAATGACCGAATTCAGACCATCACATTAAATACTGTAAAATATCTTCCAGATTACTGTTTCTATAGCTGCGAAAATCTATATGCTATTGATTTGGGTTCTGAAATGGAAGATATCGGTATAGCTCCATTTACAGGCTGTACATCACTTAGCAGTATGGGTAGTCATACAAGCAATTATGTATGCTATAACGGAATTATTTATTCTGAGAACCCAGATGGCACATATACAATAGTTGAAGTTTTATCATCAAGAGGCGATTTAGTAGGCAGTAAGAAAATCAGAGTAAGTGATGAAGATCCTTATATGGCGAATGTTTCAGGGATTGCTCCAGGTGCGTTTGAAAACTGCGGACAGATTTCTGGAGTAGATTTTACAGGAACACTCATTTCTGATATTCCTGATAACTGCTTTAGAAATGCTGAAAAGCTTAATCAGATTATTTTACCTTCAGGTATTACTAAGGTTGGCCACAATGCTTTCGCCGGTACTATGGAAGGTGTTGAAATAGTAGCATATGGTGAAGAAATCTATCTTCCCTTTGATTCTTTTGGAAATCCTTCGGCAAGCGATTATGTTAAGTCTAAGAGAGTAGTTTCTTATGAAAATTCTGCAGTAAGAAAGGCAGCCAAGGATTTAGGAGCGGATGTATCTGAAACATTAGATTCAGCTGTAAAAGTACAGTTCTTTGACTATAATGGTGACGAGCTTAGTAAGATAATTTATGTTCCAGAAGGTGGTTCAGTTCAACTTACCGATGTTCCAGCTAACCCAGTAAGAGATGGATATACTTTTGCTGGATGGAATAAGCCTTTGACGAACCTTAAAGAGGATACTGTTATTGTTGCTACATACACTCAGGATTCCAACGGTGGAAATGGTGGTAATAATGGCGGCAATACTGATATTAGTGGCAACAATGGCAATAATAATGGAAATAACAATGGCGGCAATAATAATGGTACGCAAGCTATGTATACTTTGACTGTTAATAATGGTAATGGTAGCGGTAGTTATGCAGCTGGTGCCACTGTTATTATTACAGTAACAAATCCTCCAGCTGGTATGACCTTTGATAAGTGGGTTCCTGCATCAGATGATTTAGGAATAGCTAGTGTTAATGTTGCGGCTACAACACTTAAGATGCCAGCTCACGAAGCATCAGTTACAGCTACGTTTAAGAAAGAGTCATCTGTATCTGGTAATAATCCATCAGGTAATAACTCGAGCGCTATTAACCGTCCTAATAATGGAACCAATTCAAGTACTAACAACAATTCTGGTACTTCAAATAATAATGGAAATACAGTAGTTATTTCTAAACCTGGTGTATCTAATACAGGACTTGCAAACATTTCTGTTAATGGCTCTAATGACAATTATGTAGTGCGCATTGCCGAAACAGCGAGTGCTACACAGGCAGTAGAGAAGGCGCTTACAAATGAATATGGTAGCCTTGATAACATTAGATATAGTGCAATGGATATTACCTTGTATGACAAAACAGGAACTAACAGAATAACAAATTATAATGGACTTAGTGTAACAATTACCATGCCCATTCCTGACACTATGACAAAATATGCAGGCAATAACAAGGTTGCTGCTGTTTCAAATGAGAAGCTTGAAAAGCTTACACCTAAATTTACTACAATTGATGGAGTTCCTTGTGTTTCATTTACAGCAACGCATTTTTCTCCATATGTGATCTATGCAGATATCACAAATTTGAGTGTGGGTGTAAATGATACTACTCCAAAGACTGGTGACGGAATTCAGCCTAAGTGGTTCTTGGTATTTGGTCTGGCAGCTCTTGGAATTGCACTATTATTTGTAAAGGACAAAAAAACAACAGCTAATATTGGATTAGCTTAATACAGGATAATATGACACGAAATAAATCCAGAAAATTGTTTGGTAGTATCCTGATCGTTATTTCTTTGTTAGTGATGTCAATTCCTACAAGGGATTTAATGGCAGATGATGCTAAAATATCCGATTTTCAATTAAACGGATCATTACTCGTAAAATATACAGGCACGGCGACAACCGTGTCTGTTCCTGATACTGTCAAAACTATTGGCCAGGAGGCCTTTGCTAATAATGCTAATCTAACTACGCTTAATTTGCCAAAGGGTCTTGAAAACATTGAATATGCCGCATTTAATGGGTGTAACAATCTGACAAAAGTTGTTATTCCAGATTCTGTTGAAAGTATCGGAGCAGCTGCGTTTTGTAACTGTACATCTTTAAAAGAAGCAAGTATTGGAAAAAATGTTAAGAAAATGGGAACCGGTGTTTTTACAGGAGATCCATTAATTAGCACGGTTTCTTTATCTGGAAACGATTATTTTATATGCGATGACGGTGTTATATATGATAAAAATAAGGAAACTATATATGAAGTATTACAGGGTAGAAATAAGTCAACATATGTAATGCCTAATTCAATTAGAAATATCATGCCATATTCTTTTTATGGTTGCAGCAAAATTGAAGATATTCAGCTTTCACCATACCTTACAGAAATTCCACCATATTCGTTTTCTTTTTGTTATGGTCTAAAATCTATTGTTATTCCATATTCTGTTGATCTGATTGATATAAAAGCATTTGAAAATTGTGTTAATCTAGGTGATGTTACCATTAATGAAAATGTCAGTTATATTGCTGATTCAGCATTTGACGGGTGTGGAAAACTAAAATTTATTACCTCTCCCAATTCTTATGCTGCTAAATGGTTTGAGTCTTTTGATAAAAGCAATGTATTAAATATTGATCTTATTGATAATTCTAATATAAAGGATCAGTCTGGAAATAGTGTTAACGCTTATGAAGAGCCTAAATGGGAAACTGTAAAAGTAAAAGTTCCTATTGAAGGTCAGATTGGTGAAGCGGTTATCGTAGGAAGACAGGCTGTATTTTTTATTGATAATACGGTGCCTACTGTTAAAGGTACAACATCATATATAGCTACTGCTAATAATAATGCCAATACAAATGATAGTGTCATTAATAGCAATGAATTAAATTCCGAAAGCGGAAACGATGCATTAACTATGAATGAATGGAATATCAGCGATGCCCTTAAAACTGAAACAAATGGTAAGGGGTTGAATCTTCCTAAATTTACAGTTATAGATGGGAAAATTGCATCTAAAGCCTTCTATGGAGATAAGGATATGACTTCTTATGAAATAGGAGAGGAAATAAGCGAATTAGGAGATTTTTCTTTTGCAAGAAGTGGCTTAACAAGTATAGAAATTCCCAGAACAGTTACTCATATTGGCTATGGTGCTTTCTACCATTGCGATGACCTTAGTAAAATCTTAATTCCAGATACTGTAACTGAAATTGAACCAGCAGCATTTAATAAGACAAGAATGCTTGATAATTGGTTTTTATATGGTGAGTCTGATTTTTATGTTGCAGGTGATGGTATTTTAATAGCATATAAAGGTAATGATAGTAAAGTTATTATTCCTGAAAGTGTTAAGAGTATTGGACCAGAATGCTTTAAAGACCATTATGAAATAACTGAGGTTGAGATTCCTGATTCAGTTACAAGAGTATGTGAAGATGCTTTTTGTGGCTGTATTAACTTGTTTAATGTTTCAGGTGGAACAAGCCTTGAAGTGATTGAGGACAGAGCATTTTATAATTGCCCTATTAAGACGGTAAGAATTCCAGCTTCTATCAAGAAGGTGGGTTTGGCTAGCTTTAATCTTAGTGGAACCTCTCTTAATGATTCTGAGAAGACTGCTGTATTTTTAGGCGACGAGATTCCGACTTTATCATTTAATAAAACAGCAACTAGGTTATATAATTCAGACTATCGAGTTGACGCTCTTGCTGATGTTAAGGTCGCTATTATTAATGATGAAACGATTCCAAGAGTAGGAACAATACTTGATAGAGAAATTTCAGGCTTTAGTGGATTGATATGTACTATTGCTTCGGATAATAATGAATATTTTAACGGAACTTTAAAGATAGTAGATTGTACACTTACTCAGGAAGAGGCTAATAGCATCACTATTCCTGGTACTGTATATATTTTTGGTAAGGGCTATAATTTCATGGAAGATGAGCTCACATCTGTATTAAAGATGGCGATGGAGGGTCAATTTAATCCTACTGAAAAAAGCGATTCAGCTTTCTATATTCCTGGCCTTGATGAACGATTTGTATTGAATATAAGAAAAGAAGGTTCTGTTGATCCGCTATTGAAAGATGCTTATTTGAGAATTTATGCAGATGATATTCCTGGAAATATGACATCGTATTCTATACAATTATACGAGGATACAAGAGAAATACCTATTACAAAGATTGGAACGGATGAGCTTTTAGTTACTATTTTACTTCCTGATAATGTTCCGACATCGAATCTTCATGTGGTATGCATTGATGAAGATGGTCAGCTTGAGGATTTACCTTATACTATAGTTGATAAAAATGGACTTAGTGTTAGCTTTAACATTTCACATACAGGAAAGTATGGCTTATATTCATATAATTCATCCGGTGTATCTAAGTTTAAGCTAGATGATACGCCTGATACGGGGGATTATATACATCCTAAATGGTTTTTAGGAGTTGGACTTTTGGCATTAGGACTTGCAATGCTTATGTATAAGAAAAAAGAAAAAATTGTGATTTCTTAGGAGGAATTTTTATTCCTCCTTTTCTTATATTTATTCTCTTTTACACTTGACATCGCTAAAGTGATTGTATACAATGATACATACCTAATGAAAATACAATATGGAGATTGAGATTATGGCTAATTTTAATGAAGAACTATTAATGAACGAAAATGAATCAGACATGTTCACAAATCGTCCTGTGTCAATGAATAACAAAAATAACTTATTACAGATTGAAGAGCATATGTACATCTTAAATGATGTGCCTAAGCCTAACGTATTCCGTAATATGTTTCCTTATAGTGAAATTCCCAAGATTCCTTTCAATGATCGAATTGTTCCCCATGATATGCCTAAGAATATATGGATAACAGATACCACATTTAGGGACGGTCAGCAATCGAGAGCTCCATATACTACAGAGCAGATTGTTACAATTTTTGATTATCTGCACCGTTTAGGTGGACCAAACGGTATGATTAAAGCGAGTGAATTCTTTTTATATAGCAAGAAGGATCGAGATGCAGTATGTAAATGTATGGAAAGGGGTTATCAGTTTCCTGAGGTTACTAGCTGGATTCGTGCAAGCAAAGAAGATTTTAAATTAGTAAAGTCTATTGGCATGAAAGAAACAGGTATTTTAGTAAGCTGCTCTGACTATCATATTTTCTTAAAGCTTAAAATGACTAGAAAACAAGCGATGGAGCATTATCTTGCAATTGTTAAGGATTGTCTCAATGAGGGTATATCTGTAAGATGTCACCTTGAAGATATTACAAGAGCTGATATTTATGGATATGTTGTTCCATTCTGCCTTGAGCTTATGAAATTGATGGATGAATACAAGATTCCTATTAAAATTCGTGCTTGCGATACCATGGGATACGGTGTTAATTTCTCAGGTGCAGTTATTCCCAGAAGTGTACAGGGTATTATTTATGCTATACATACTCATGCAGGTGTTCCTTCTGAGCTTATTGAATGGCATGGTCACAATGATTTCTATAAGGCTGTAGTAAACTCAACGACAGCATGGCTTTATGGCTGTTCTGGAATTAATACTTCTTTATTTGGAATTGGCGAAAGAACAGGAAATACTCCATTGGAAGCAATGGTATTTGAATATGCTCAGCTAAAGGGTGATCTTAATGGTATGGATACTACTGTGATTACTGAACTTGCTGACTATTATGAAAAAGAAATAGGGTATAAGATACCCGAAAGAACACCATTTGTGGGAAAGAATTTTAACGTTACAAGAGCAGGAATTCATGCTGATGGCTTGCTTAAAAACGAAGAAATCTATAATATATTTGATACTGAAAAGTTCTTAAACAGACCAGTTATCTGTGCGGTATCTAATACATCGGGTCTTGCGGGTATTGCGCATTGGATTAACACTAAGTATAAGCTTTCTGGTGACAAAGCAGTTGATAAAAACTGTGAACTTGTTAAAGTAATTAAGGAGTGGGTTGACCTTGAGTATGCGAATGGTCGTGTTACTGTTATGACAGATGGAGAACTTGTTACAGCAATTGAAAAGTTCACAGAGGAGTTAGGATTAGAAAGTTTATGCTAAAGTATGATTTGAAACAGGAAGTATCAGATAAATATTCACTTAGAGGCAGAGTTTTTAACAAGATTAGAGAAGATATATTATCTGGAAAGTATAAAGAAAACGAAGAATTAAAGGAAGTTGCAATCGGGGATGAACTAGGAGTATCTAGAACTCCTGTTAGAGAGGCATTTAGACAGCTGGAGCTTGAAGGGCTTATCTCAATTATTCCTAATAAGGGTGCATATGTAACTGGCATTACTGTTGATGATGTCAAGGACATTTATATGATTCGTTCAAAGCTTGAAGGATTATGCGCTTCTAGGGCTTGCGATACGATTACACTTGAACAGCTTGAAGAGATGGAAGAGAACATATACCTTGCTAAATTTCATGCTGAAAAAGGTCATTTTGAACAGATGGCTGAACTAGACTCAAGATTTCATGAAATAATGTATGAGGCGTGCAATTCAAAGATGCTAGAGCACCTTTTAAAAGATTTTCATCAGTATGTTCAAAGAGTTCGAAAGAAGACACTTTCTACTACGGAAAGAAGTTTAGCATCAAATCATGAACATCAGATGATTATGGAAGCAATTAAAGAAAAAAATCATGAAAAAGCAGAAGAACTGGCAACGGTTCATATCAATAATGCATACAATAATATGGTAAAAAATGGGTTAAAGGAGGCTTATTCCAATGAGTAAGATTCAGATGACTGTCCCTCTAGTTGAGATGGACGGAGATGAAATGACACGTATTTTATGGAAGATGATTAAGGATGAACTTATCTTACCTTACGTTGATTTAAAAACAGAGTACTACGATTTAGGACTTGAAAACAGAAACGCCACAAAAGACCAGGTTACAAAAGACAGTGCTAATGCCACATTAAAATATGGCGTTGCAGTTAAATGTGCAACTATTACTCCTAATGCTGCAAGAGTTACAGAATATAACCTTTCTGAGATGTGGAAAAGTCCCAATGGTACAATAAGAGCTATGCTAGATGGCACTGTTTTTAGAGCTCCTATTATTATTAATGGTATTACTCCTTGTGTAGTTAACTGGAAGAAGCCAATTACTCTTGCAAGACATGCATATGGAGATGTGTATAAGAATGCTGAAATTAAAGTACCTGGAGCTGGAAAAGCTGAACTTGTATTCACTGGAGAAGATGGTACTGAAATTAGAGAACTCATTCATGAATTTAAAGGCCCCGGTATCTTACAGGGTATCCATAACACGATTGATTCTATCACAAGTTTTGCTATAAGCTGTTTCAATTATGCATTAGAAACAAAACAGGATTTGTGGTTTGCTACAAAAGATACTATTTCTAAGAAGTATGATCACACATTTAAGGATATTTTTGCTGACCTTTATGAGAGTGAGTATAAAGAAAAATTTGAAAAGACTGGCATTAAATATTTCTATACGTTGATTGATGATGCTGTTGCAAGAGTAGTAAAGGAAGAAGGCGGATTCATCTGGGCTTGCAAGAATTACGATGGTGACGTTATGAGTGATATGGTATCATCTGCATTTGGCTCACTTTCTATGATGACTAGTGTTTTAGTGTCTCCTAAGGGAGTGTTTGAATATGAAGCAGCTCATGGTACTATTCAGAAACATTACTATAGGTATCTTGATGGAGAAGAACCTAAATCTAATCCTGTAGCTACAATCTTTGCTTGGTCTGGCGCGCTTAGAAAACGTGGAGAATTAGATGGAAATAAAGAGTTAGAGGAATTTGGTGATAGACTTGAAAAGGCTGTTGTAAAGACAATTGAAAGTGGAATAATGACTGCAGATTTATCTAGAATTTGTTCGCTTTCAAATGTTAAGAGCGTTAATACAATGGATTTCTTTAAGGCTATTAAAGCAAACATGTAATTGATTGTAAATGTACTCCTGTGATTTTTCATAGGAGTATTTTTTTGCCTTAAAATGACGATAAATTAACTGTTAATTATTTGACAAGAACTTCACAAATGACTTATAATGAGATTGATAAAAAATAAACATACTGTTTATTGAAAATACGTGGAGGGACGATGGACGAGAAGAATATTTCACAGGCAGTTATTAGCAGACTACCAAGATATCTTAGATATTTAGGGGAATTAAAGGATTCTAACATCGAAAGAATTTCATCTCAGGAATTGAGTGAACTTATGAATGTCACTGCTTCTCAAATTAGACAGGATTTTAACAATTTTGGTGGATTTGGCCAGCAAGGCTATGGTTATAAAGTAAACTATCTATATGATGAAATTGCTAAAATACTAGGTATAAATAAAACTCATCATCTAATTATTGTAGGCGCTGGTAATTTAGGACAGGCTTTAGCTAATTATATGAATTTTGAAAGAAGAGGATTTCATTTTACCGGTATTTTTGACGCTAATGAAGCACTTGTAGGTAAGAAAATTAGAGATATGTATGTTCAGCCTATGAGCAATCTTGAAAAATTTGTTAATGACAATAACATTGATATTGCTGTTTTGACTATTCCTAAAACCAGTGCTGTTCAGGTTGCCGAGAAACTAGTGGGTTGTGGTGTTAAAGCTTTTTGGAACTTTGCTCATGTGGATTTAAAGGTTCCTAAGAATATTGTAGTAGAGAATGTTCACCTTTCTGATTCACTTATGAAGCTTTCATATAACATTAATTGCAAGGAAAATGAAATCGAACTTTAATGAGGTAATATAATGCCTAGAAAAGATGAAGTATTTATACCTGCTCTTAAAGATAAAAAGATACCAATCTTGACATTGGATAATAACTGGCACAGGCTGTTTACTCAAAATGAACCCAGTCCAGAAATTGTCAAGCTTGAGAATGAGTTAAACGATTTATTAAAAGCTCAGGGCAAAATGAATAGCGAAACTAGGGATATTAAAGCTTTGAAGAAAAGACTTATGGACGAGATAGTAGGTCTTATGGATGAACATCAGAAACATCCTAGCAAGTCTCTTGAAAAAAAACTTAATGAGAATAAACGACTTATTGAAGAATGTAATGAAAAGCTAGATAAGTACGCTGATGATTTAAAAGATATTCCTAGGCGTATTGATGAAGTGAATTTCGAGCTTATGCTTGCGACAATGGAAAGCTGCTACGAACAGATAAGTGAGAATAATGAAGAAATAGAAGAGATTAGTAAGTGGGTTGAGAAAATGCGAATTGAACTTAAGAAGAAAGTTGTTATAAAACAGCAAAAACTTAAGCGAAATCAAAACTTTTACACCTACATGCATAATATTTTTGGGATGGATGTCATTGACATATTTGATATGAAATATGGAATTTCACCAAATTCAACGGAAAATCAGGAATAATGGGTCTAATTTTATCGTCAAATCGAATAAGAAATATTGAAAAAGAAAATATATCAAGGTTTGGAATTGGTGCTGAACTATTAATGGAACGAGCTGGATTAAGTATTGCTACTGTAATCAAGAATGAATTCCCTGAATGTGATACACCGATTCTTATTGTGTGCGGCTTGGGTAATAATGGCGCTGATGGACTTGTGGTTGCAAGAATATTAGCAGAAAGTGGATATCCGGTTTCTGTTTTTATACGTGAAGGAATCAAGAGTGAGCTTTTTTTAAAAAATCTAGATATTATAAATTCAATAAGTGAAGATTTTGGTGAACTGGTTGAATTTATATCTGATATTTCCGATATCCTTGATGAATATGATGTCGTAGTAGATGCATTGTTTGGAACAGGTATAAATCGTCCTTTAGAAGACGATGATGTCCGATTAATTGAATTTATTAATGCGCTAAATGCGACAAAAATATCTATTGATATACCAAGCGGATTAAACTCTACAACAGGACAAATATATAATGCCTGTGTATGTGCTGATATTACTGTTTCTTTAGGTTCATATAAAACGGGGCAGTTAATAAAAGTTGGTCCTGATTACTGTGGGAAAATCGTTGTTTCAGATATAGGATTATGGTTTAAGGCTGATAAAGATAAAGATTATTTTTATTTGGAGCATGAAGATCTTTTATCTTTCCATCTTTTTAGAAAGACAACAGCGAATAAAGGTACTTATGGAAAAACATTAGTGATAGCTGGTTCTGAAAATATATACGGAGCGTGTTATCTTGCAGGTAAAGCATCACTGCTTAGCGGTGCGGGGTTAGTAAAAATCATAACTCATGAAGCCAATAAGCTTTCTCTTAATCAAGATTTCCCAGAAAGCATGATTTCAACCTACAAAGATAGAATTGATAAGTCTATATTATTAGATAATCTTAAATGGGCTGATACTATTGTTATTGGTCCTGGTATTGGTTTAAGTGATATATCTTATGAACTAGTTAAAGAAACCATTAATTCTGATAGTCTGCATGGAAAAACATTAATCATTGATGCTGATGGAATTAATATTCTTTCTAAAAGTAAAGAAGATATATCTGTTCTTTTGCAAAAAGCCAAGGATTTATTAGTAAATGTGGTTATGACACCTCACAAGAAAGAACTAGCAAGATTGATGAGTGCTTTTAAAAAGCAAGATGAGAATGAGGAAGAGTTTTGCAAGAATTTGTATCATGATTTTAATATTCATATTATAAACAAGGATGCTAGAACCAGAATATATGGCGACAGTAATTACATTAACATGACTGGAAATGATGGGATGGCAACAGCAGGGTCAGGTGACGTATTAGCTGGCATATTAGGTGGATTAATTAATAGAATTGATTGTGATGATTATGCTAAGAAACTTTCTTTGGCCGTATATGTTCATGGACTATGTGGAGACCTTGCAAAAGAAAATGTTGGTGCGGTTTCAATGACCGCTGTTGATATATTAAATGCTATTCCTAAAGCGCTTGATTTCTTGACTTAGAATATGTGGAAATGATATATTATTTCTATTGCGGTTTACTTTAATGGATAGCCTTAAGAAACGGAGTAATGATGGACGTAGTTGCGATAGCTGCACTAAGTTTACTGGTAGTTTATTCAGTTGCTGAATTGATAAAAAAAATCATGGAAAGTTCTAAGAATCATGATCCAGAACTTGAAGAAGAAATTATTTCTATGGTCAATGAAGGTCATGAACAGGGCGTGCTTGAGACCAGTGAAGCTGCTATGATTAATAACATTATTGAATTTGTTGACAAGGAAGCTGGCGAGATTATGACCAATCGCAGCTCGATTGTTGCTATTGATAAGAGCACAGGTCTTGTCGATGCATTAAATTTTATGCTTAACCATAGTAATTCAAGATATCCGGTTTATGAGGAAAATCTAGATCATATTATTGGTATTCTATATTTAAAGGATGCCATGAGATTTCATGCCAAGGATGAATCTCTTGACAAGCCTATTTCTGAGATTAAAGGCCTTGTCAGAAAAGCAATGTTTATTCCTGAGACAATGAATATAAATGATCTTTTTAAAACTATGCAGTCTAAGAAAACTCAGCTAGCTATAGTCATTGATGAATACGGACAAACTAGCGGACTTATTGCGATGGAAGATATTTTAGAAGAAATCGTAGGAAACATTATGGATGAATATGATGTTGAGGAACGTCATATTCGTAAGACAGGAAAAGATTCATTTGTAATTGATGGATTTACTGAACTTACAGATATTGAAAAGGCATTATCTATTAAATTTGATGAAGAAAATTTTGAAACCTTAAATGGTTTTATGATTTCTAGGCTTGATCGTCTGCCAGCAAAAGACGAAAAATTCACAACAGAAGTTGACGGATATGATTTTAGTATTTTATCAGTTGAAAATCGAATGATTACTAAGGTATCCGTAAAGAAAACAACAACGAAAGAAGAGGATATTTAAGATGTCAGGACATTCAAAATTTGCAAACATTAAGCATAAGAAAGAAAAGAACGATGCAGCTAAGGGTAAAATTTTTACTATTATTGGTCGTGAAATTGCTGTTGCAGTAAAAGAAGGAGGACCTGATCCTACAAATAACTTTAAGCTTGCAACTGTTATTGCAAAGGCAAAAGCTAATAATGTTCCTAATGATACTATCGAAAGAGGAATCAAGAAGGCTGCTGGTGAAGGAAGCTCAGTTAATTACGAATACTGTTCATATGAAGGATATGGTCCTAACGGTATTGCTATCATTGTTGACTGCTTGACTGATAATAAGAATCGTACAGCTGCTAATGTAAGAAGCGCATTTACAAAGGGAAGCGGTAGCATTGGCACTCAGGGTTGTGTTTCTTATATGTTTGATAAAAAAGGTCAGATTTATATTGATAAAGAAGAGTGTAAACTTGATGCAGATGAACTTATGATGACTGTTCTTGACTGCGGAGCTGAGGATTTTGCTGAAGAAGATGATTGCTACGAAGTATTAACTGATCCTAATGAGTTTGATTCGGTTAGAGAAGCAATTGAAAAAGCAGGAATTACTATGATGAGCGCAGAAGTTACGATGATTCCTCAAAACTATGTTGACCTTACTGATGAAACTGCAATTAAGAATTTACAGAGAACACTTGATCTTTTGGATGAGGATGATGATGTTCAGTATGTATATCATAACTGGAATGAAGAATAAATCTTTCTTTTAGGAGAATGGTATGACTAGACTTGCAATTGTTGTTCCTTGCTACAACGAAGAAGAAGTATTAAAAATAGCATCTGAGGCACTTAGGGGTATTCTTACAGAACTTATTGCAAAAGGGAAAATATCCTCAAATAGTTTTGTGCTTTTTGTGAATGATGGTTCTAAGGATAAAACCTGGGACTTGATTGAAGAAGAACACAAATTGTATCCTGATATGATTTATGGGTTAAAGCTTGCTGGCAATGTAGGGCATCAGTATGCGCTTACAGCAGGGTTAAACTGTGCCAAAGATATGTGTGACATTTCTGTTTCGATTGATGCTGATTTACAGGATGATATATCAGTAATAGAAGAGATGGTTGATAAATTTCATGAAGGAAACGATATTGTATATGGAGTACGTAAAAAACGAACTACAGATACTTTCTTTAAAAGATTTACAGCCCAATCTTTTTATAGACTTATGAACATGATGGGTGTTAAGACTGTATATAATCATGCTGATTTCAGACTGCTTAGCAAGAGAGCAATGGAGGCGTTTTCTGAGTTTAAAGAATCTAATCTGTTTATTAGAGGTATAATTCCTAATATTGGGTATAATTCTGATTGCGTATATTATGATCGTAAAGAGCGTGTAGCTGGTGAAAGCAAATATCCTTTAAAAAAAATGCTTCAGTTAGCATTTAATGGAATTTCTTCTTTTAGTGTAAAGCCAATTACTTTTATAACTAATTTAGGTGTTTTTATCATTTTACTTAGTTTAATTGCTGCTATTTATGCGTTCATTTCTTATTTTACAGGAAATGTAGAAAAGGGATGGACTTCACTAATTCTTTCAATTTGGTTTATTGGTGGAGTTCAATTACTTTGTATAGGACTTATAGGACAATACATTGGTAAAATTTATATGGAAGTAAAGCAACGTCCACGATATATTATTGAGAAGCTGCTTGATTCTGAAAATAAATAATAAGGGATGAGTATATGAATTATAAAAAGACGTGGTTTGGCTGGATAAATTTTTGTGTCGGAACATTATTTATGGGTGTGTTTTTATTTGCATCCTTGGTTTCGATGTTTGAATTTATCGGTATTACCACGTCTTTATTTGATTTTCCTTGGTTAAGAGTTTCGTTTGTTGTCAGCTTTGCCGTTATTTTAGGAATTCTTGGTATTGTGATTTTGTGGCATTTCGTGAAAAAGAGGATTCCTATTTCTGATAGTCTTTTTTCTAATTCGGTTTCAAATTATGTTACGAGAATAGCTTTTGTAGCTATTTTAACTGCCGGCATTTTTATCCGTTTCAAATTAGTTCCAGATAAAATTGAAGATATCGTTTCTACAAAATATCTAGAAAAAATCATGCTTTTATTTAATAATGGTTCACTCACTGATACGGACATTATTTCTAATGTATATTGTCATATCGGAGCATTTTTTTATCGTGTTTTTGGAACTGATAACTTTAGTCTTTTTTATTTAAATATTTTCTTTCAAAGCTTTTCCTTTATTTTTCTTTTTTATTCTATAAGAATTACATTTGGAAAAACAGTTGCCATTATTTCTTATATTGGAATGTTTTTGACGTCTTTGCCTCTTGAGTTTGTAAATAGAATTACGCCTGATTCACTCATTTTATTTGTCGTTTCAATTGTAATTTTGACTATTTCTTTATTTTTGAATGATATCGCAAGTGGTCTTTTGAAAAGTAATTGGAATTTTATTATTTTTTTGATATTAGCAATAATTCAAGGCGGATTAATTTATACTAATCCTGCATTTATTGTTATTCCTATATATTTTTCTGTCCGTTCCCTTTTGATGGTAAAAACTGATTGCAATGACAGTCTAGTAAATAACCGCTTTGTTACGACATTATTTTTTATGGGCGTAAGTAATCTTTTTGTGCTTTTATCATTAATTATTAAGGGATTAGTTATTCATGACCTTGGTGCAGCATTCGTACAATATTCTTCTAATATTGGATGGTCCACATTTATTAGATTTTTCATCTATCCATCGGAATATCTGATTACTTGTATTGTATGCTTTGCTTTTGCATTCATAGGATTTATCTATTTTATTTTTTCTGATAACGATTATATTTCCGCTATTACATTGTTATTTGCCCTTTTATATGTGATTTTTGCTAAAAATATGATTGCGTATGATTTGTCATTTTATTTTGTTATATTGTTAGTTTTATTTATGGGCCTGGGTGTTAAGCGTATGTTTTTTGAAGGCTATGGAGCAATTAACAGTAGTATCGATGAATTCGATGATATTAATGATAGTATCATAGACGACAAAGAAATGATTACAGAATATGAAATTTCAAAAGAAACAGAAATGTCTGATGAAAACGTAGGCGTTGTTGAAGCAATATCAACAAATGATATTAGTAAATCTGAAGAAAACAATATAGATAGAGAGAGTAAAGTGGAATCTGAAAGTACATTGATAAAAGAAAATGTAGTAACAAATTGTGATATTTCTTTAGAGAATGGTGAAGCTGTTAAAGAAGAGATAAATAAAGAAGAGTTAAATAAAGAAGAGAAAGATTATACAAAGCCCATGCTTGCTAATCAAGATACTAAAGATACTAAAAACTTATATGATAAAGCTTCGATGATAAAGAGGGATAAGATTAACTTTATAGATAATGTATTGCCGTTACCTAAGCCGCATGTAAAGAAAACTTTAGACTTTGCATTTGAACCTTCGGCTTTAGAGATGAAATACGATTATGAGATTTCGGAAGATGATGATTTTGATTTGCCATAAATTGTATGATTTATCGATTTAGTGTGATATAATACCTTAATGATTTTTTACAGGATGGTGGATTATGGCTTCTACTTCTAAAAAGACAAGTAGTAAAAGTTCGGGAAGAAAGAGAAAAGCCTCAACAAATACTAGCAGAAAAACACGTACAAAAAAGGACTATGAACTTTTATTAGAAATCAGAATAGTCCTTGTTTTTGCGCTATCTATATTTTTATGTATATGTAATTTTGGAATAATTGGAAACGTTGGAAATGCGTTATCTAATGTCTTGTTTGGCTTATTTGGTTTAGTTGCATATGTTGCGCCTATATTACTAGGCTTACTTGTCATATTTATTATGTTAAATGGCGGGATTTCAGAGGCAGTTAAAAAGGCTATATCTGGTTCTGGACTTGTTTTAGCTATTATGATGATTTTTGATTTGATTTGTGGATTATCCATATCATTTGAAAAGTACGATTTTTCTTCGTTATGGATGAGAGGCTATAAGGAACATTTAGGTGGAGGTATACTTGCGGCGTCTTTAGTGTACTTTTTAAATAAATGTATAGATTTAGTTGGAACGATTATTGTGATTTCTGTATTATTCGTGGTGTCACTTATCTTATTTACGAATAAATCCTTCTTTGGCCTTGTAAAGAATGCTAAGGGTAAGGTAATTGAACGTTCCATTGAAGATAAGGAATTTAAACTAGAACTTCAAAATGAACGAAGAATTGAGCACGAAGAAAAAAGACGTATTAAGGATGAGGAACGAAAAGCTAAAGAAGAAGAACAAAAAAATCGTAGGGCAATAAATAAGCAGGTTAAAGAAGATGAAAAAATCTTACGAAAGAGCAAGAAAGTAACGGGTGTAACTAAAGATACATCCTTATATGCAGACGTTCCTGTTAGCAATACTAAATTATCTTCAAATGATATGCATGAAATTACTTTAAACGGATTTGATCCTAATGAAGGTATTTTATATGAAGAAGCTGTTATTGAAGATAATATTATAGAACCAAATTTTGCAGAACAAAATGAAGTTATTCAGGAGTTTGACTATAGTAGTTTGAATACTTACGAAAAAGAAGAGCCTGTAATAGTTAAGCCTTCTGAACCAGTTAGACCTAAGGCAACTCCTAAAGATGAGAATATCACTTCTGTTAACATTTCTAGCTCTAATAAGATTAGTGGACAATATCAGTTCCCGCCCATTAGCCTGCTTACAAAAGGTAGCAGAAAAGCCTCTGGTGATTCAGCACAAGAAATTAGAGATACAGCTAGAAAGCTACAGGAGACTTTGGCTATTTTTGGTGTTGAGGCTACCGTAACTGATATTAGTCAGGGTCCCACTGTTACTAGATTTGAACTGCAACCAAAGCTTGGTACGAAAGTTAGTCGTATTAAAAGTCTATCAGATGATATTAAACTTAACTTAGCCGCAGCTGATATTAGAATCGAAGCGCCTATTCCTGGAAAGGCAGCTATTGGTATTGAAGTGCCTAATAAAGAAAATCAGCCAGTTTTATTTAGAGACTTAATTGAAAATGATGAGTTTAGTAAATTCAATTCAGGACTTGCCTTCTCAGTTGGTAAGGATATTTCTGGTAAGAACATTATTTATGATATTGATAAGTTCCCGCATCTTCTTATTGCAGGTGCAACAGGATCAGGTAAATCTGTATGTATAAATACGTTAATAATGAGTATTCTATACAAAGCACATCCAGATGATGTAAAGCTGATTATGATTGATCCTAAGGTTGTTGAGTTAAGTGTTTATAATGGCATACCTCATTTACTTTTGCCTGTAGTTACTGATGCTAAAAAGGCAGCCGCTACATTGAATTATGCTGTGAATGAAATGATGGAGCGTTATAAGAAATTCGCTGATATGAATACTCGTGACCTTGCTGGGTATAATAGAGCCGTATTAGAGAAGGGCGAAAGCGAGCTATATAAGAAACTTCCTCAGATTGTAATTATTGTTGATGAGTTAGCAGATTTAATTATGGTTGCTAAAAGTGATGTTGAAGATGCAATTTGCAGACTGGCACAATTAGCCAGAGCAGCTGGTATTCATCTGATTATTGCTACACAGAGACCTTCAGTTGATGTCATTACAGGATTGATTAAGGCTAATATGCCTAGCCGTATAGCTTTTGCCGTTTCAAGTAATACAGATTCTCGAACAATATTAGACATGGGTGGAGCTGAAGAACTATTAGGAAAGGGTGATATGTTGTTCTTTCCAAAAGGCCTTAAGAAACCTGTTAGATTGCAAGGTGGATATGTATCAGATGAAGAGGTTAACAACGTTGTGGACTTCTTGAAATCTAATACATCTATAGAATATGATACTAACGTTGAGCAAATGATAAATACTATCTCTACTCAGTCAGGTTCTTCATCATCGGGAGCAGATGGAGCGTCAGACGGTTACGATGATATGTTTATTGAGGCAGGACGCTTTATTATAGAAACTAATAAGGCATCAATAGGAATGTTGCAGCGTAAGTTTAAAATGGGATTTAACAGAGCCGCTAGAGTTATGGATCAACTTAGCGAGGCTGGCGTTGTAGGGCCAGATGAGGGCACTAAACCAAGGCAGATTCTGATGGGTCCTGAACAGTTTGAAAACTTTATTGAAAATGAAATGTAATTTTGATGGAGGATATTAGATGAAATCAGATATAGAAATCGCTCAGGAAGCAGTAATGCTACCAATTAAGGATGTTGTCGCAAAATACGGAATTACTGAAGATGATATCGAAATGTATGGCAAATACAAAGCTAAAATTAGTGATACATGGTATAAAGCTCAACAAAACAAACCTAATGGTAAGCTAATACTGATGACTGCTATCAATCCTACTCCTGCAGGAGAAGGTAAGACGACAACTAGCATTGGATTAGCTCAGGCGATGAATAAACTCGGAAAAAATACTGTAGTTGCACTAAGAGAGCCCTCGTTAGGACCTTGTTTTGGAATTAAAGGCGGTGCTGCTGGTGGCGGATATGCTCAGGTAGTTCCTATGGAAGATTTGAATTTACATTTTACTGGTGACTTTCATGCAATTACGAGTGCTAATAATCTTCTTGCGGCACTTTTAGACAATCATATTCAGCAAGGAAATGTTTTAGGCATTGATCCTAGAACTGTGACATGGAAAAGATGTCTTGATATGAATGATAGAGCTCTTAGAAATATTGTGATTGGCTTGGGTAAAAAAGCAGACGGTATGGTAAGAGAAGATCATTTTGTTATTACCGTTGCTTCTGAAATTATGGCTATATTATGTCTTGCTAATGATATGGCCGATCTTAAGGAACGTTTAGGCAATATAATTGTAGCGTATGACTTTAGCGGAAAACCAGTAACGGCTAAAGATATAAAGGCAGTTGGCTCAATGGCTGCATTACTTAAGGATGCTTTAAAACCAAATGTAATACAGACACTTGAACACACACCAGCAATTATTCATGGTGGTCCTTTTGCTAATATTGCGCATGGATGCAATTCTGTTTTGGCCACAAAATATGCTTTAAAATTGGGTGACTATGTAATTACAGAAGCAGGTTTTGGTGCTGATTTAGGTGCTGAAAAATTCTTTGATATTAAGTGTAGAAAAGCTTCGCTTAAGCCTGATGCTGTTGTCTTAGTTGCTACTGTAAGAGCACTTAAATATAACGGTGGAGTACTTAAGGCTGATCTTGGAATAGAAAATCTTGAAGCATTAAAGAAGGGTATTGTAAACTTAGAAAAGCATATTGAAAATTTAAAGTTATATGGTGTTCCTGTAGTTGTTACTTTAAATCAGTTTTCAACTGATACAGATGCTGAATTAGATTTTGTTAAGAACTTCTGCGAAGAAAGAGGTTGTGAGTTTGCACTTTCTAAAGTCTGGGAATTTGGTGGTGAAGGCGGTATTGAATTAGCTGAAAAGGTATTAAAGACACTAGAAGAAAAAGAAAGTAATTTTAAGCCTTTGTATCCTGATGATATGCCACTTAAAGAAAAGATTAATGAAATTGCAACTAAAATATATGGTGCTGATGGAGTAGCATATTCTCCAGAAGCTTCTAAAATGCTTGATAAACTTACAGATTTAGGATTCGGAAATCTTCCTATATGCGTTGCTAAAACTCAGTATTCTTTATCTGATAATGCTGATATGTTAGGAAGGCCTGAAAACTTTACATTAAATGTAAGAGAAGCATATGTATCAGCGGGAGCAGGTTTCGTAGTTGTATTAACTGGTGCTGTGGTTACTATGCCCGGCTTATCTAAACTTCCTGCTGCATATAACATTGATGTAGATGAAAATGGTAAAATCGTAGGTTTATTTTAATCTATTTCCTAAATAGGAAATATAATAAACGGAGAGAATTATGAACATTATTGATGGTAAAGTGATTTCTTCACAAATAAAGGATGAGCTTAAAGAAAGAGTAATAGAATTAAAAAAAGAAGGAAAGACTGGAGCCCTGGCTGTAATTCAAGTAGGATCAGATCCAGCCTCTTCAATTTATGTAAAAAACAAGAAAAAAGCTTGTGAATACATAGGCATTGATTCCCTTTCATATGAGCTTCCTGAGAAAACTTCTGAAGAAGAATTGTTAAATTTAATATCTGATTTAAATCTTAAAGATGATGTTAAAGGAATACTAGTTCAGTTACCTTTACCTAAACATATTTTGGAAGATAAGGTTATAAATGCTATTTCTCCGGCTAAAGATGTTGATGGATTTAATATTAAAAACGTAGGAGCTTTATGTGTTGGCGAAAAGGGATTTGTTTCATGTACGCCAGCAGGAATTATTCAGCTTCTCAAACGGTCGAATATTGAAATTGCTGGAAAATCATGCGTAGTAATAGGACGCAGTAATATTGTAGGGAAGCCTATGTCATTGCTGATGCTTCGAGAGAACGCTACAGTTACTATTGCTCATTCTAAGACTGTTAATTTAAAAGACGTCTGCAAACAGGCTGATATTTTAATTGTTGCTATTGGAAAACCTAAGTTTATAAATCATGAATATGTCAAGGATGGCGCAGTTGTGATTGACGTAGGTATTCATAGAGACGAGAATAATAAAATGTGTGGAGATGTTGATTATGAAGATGTTTGTGAGCATACTTCGTATATTACTCCAGTACCTGGTGGTGTAGGTCCTATGACTATAGCTATGTTGATGGCAAACTGTGTTAGTGCTATTGAAGCGGATTGATTTTGAGGTGAGTATATATTTATGAGATGTCCAAATTGTAATGCTGTTATTCCTGATGGTAAAATGTACTGCAATAACTGTGGTGCTGAGCTTCAGATTGTACCGGATATAGATGTTGAAATACAAAATGAGATGGATGAAACATTATCTAATATCGTTGAAAGTGAGTTTTACGATTCTGACGATGATGATATGGAGTTTGATGATGATCCGAATCTCTTATCTATGATATTCACTGGAAGAGCTGGAGGAAAAGTCTTTTATATTATTTTCTTCGTATTATTAGCTATTATAATAGGCTCGGCAGTTTTCTTAGGACGTAGAGCAGTAGAAAAAAATGGTATTGAATATCAGCTTAAGATGGCTGAAGAAAGTAAACAAGACAACAAATTTCTTGATGCAGCTTCATATTACGAAAAAGCATATAGCATTGAGAAAGATTCTAAATACTTATTCCAAGCTGCAGACTGCTATCATTCAATAGGTCGTGAGAATGATGCTATTGCTGTGCTAAATGAACTTGCAACCGGAACATATCCACAGGCAACTATTGAAGAAGCATATGGAAAAATGATTTATCTATACGAGAGTACGGGAAGCTATTCGTTGATTTCAGATCTTCTAAAGAAAGCTACTAATGAAAAGGTCATTGAAAAATACAATAATTATATGGTAAGTGAACCTGTATTCAGCCATAAAGGTGGTACCTATGAGGATACTATTACAGTAAAGCTTTCTAGTGATTTGCCAGGATTTATATATTATACATTGGATGGAACCGAATCTAATTCAGGTTCAACTTTATATGAAAGTCCTATTTTCTTAGAATATGGAAGTTATACAATTAAAGCCGTTTATTATAATCAGTACGGTGTTGCAAGTGACGTTGTTACTGAGAAATATTTAATGGATGTTAATGTAGTTTTTGAGCCTACGATATTAACTGACACAGGAGAATATGATCACGCTACATATATTGAAGCCGATATTCCTGTAATGTATTCTATGTACTACACTACCGATGGTAGTGAGCCTACAAAAGAATCAACAAAGTGGACTGGACCTATTCCTATGCCACTTGGATCATCTACATTTAAATTCATAGCTTATGCTAGTGATGGTACTCCTAGTGAAGTTGTAGAAAGAATATATAATCTTTCACTTAATGTTACATATTCTATTTCGGAAGCGGAATCATGGCTTGCGACTGTTTTATATCAAAAAGGTATTAATAATGATCCTGATGGTCATAGAGAAGGTATCAATGGTCAGTATCTTTATGTATTTGACAAGGCATACCCTATCGAAGATAAGGGCGATTTCTTCTTTATCGTTGAATACTTGAATGATGAAATGGGAAATACTACTAGAACTGGTATGGTATATGCAATGAATGTTCAGGATGCAGGTATTATATATCGAGTTCAGTCAAGAGGAGCCATGTCATATACACTCATTGAGTTTTAATATCGAAAAAATTTTGAAAGGAAAATATATATATGTATCAGATCTTAAAAGCAAGAGAACTTACTACAAACATTTATGAAATGGTAGTTAAAGCTCCCCGAGTTGCTAAGTCCTGTTTGCCAGGACAGTTTGTTATCGTAAGAACAAACGAAAGCAGTGAAAGAATTCCACTTACTATTTGTGATTACGACAGAAACGAAGGTACTGTTACAATAGTTTTCCAGGTAGTTGGAGCGGGAACACTTGTAATGGCTAACCTTAAGGAAGGAGACTCATTCCACGATTTTGTAGGACCTTTAGGTTGTCCATCAGAGCTTATTACTGATGGCGCAGAAATCACTAAGAACAAAAAAATCTTATTTGTTGCAGGTGGTGTTGGAACAGCTCCTGTATATCCACAGGTAAAATGGTTACATGAAAATGGAATTGATGCAGATGTAATAGTAGGTGCCAAAACTCATGATTTATTGATTCTTGAAGATGAGATGAAAGCGGTTGCTGGAAATCTATATGTTACAACCGATGATGGCTCTTACGGTCGCAGCGGTATGGTTACTACCACAATTCAGGATCTTGTTAACGAAGGTAAAAAGTATGATGTTTGTGTAGCAATTGGTCCTATGATTATGATGAAGTTTGTATGTAAATTAACAAAAGAACTAAACATTCCTACTATCGTAAGTCTTAATCCTATTATGGTTGATGGCACTGGAATGTGTGGTGCTTGTCGTGTAACTGTAGGTGACAAGGTCAAGTTTGCATGTGTGGATGGTCCTGAATTTGATGGTCATTTAGTTAATTTTGATGAAGCTATGAAACGTCAGACTCTTTATAAGACCGAAGAGGGACGTAAGTTCCTAGAGGCCAAAGAAGGCGATACACATCATGGCGGATGTGGAAATTGTTAAGGAGGATGGTGTAATGGACGTATTAAAGAAGGTTCCAGTTCGTGAGCAAGATGCTAAGGTACGTGCTACGAACTTTGAGGAAGTATGTTTAGGATATAATGCTGAAGAAGCTATGGAAGAGGCTTCTAGATGTATTAATTGTAAGAATGCTCAGTGTGTAAAAGGATGTCCTGTGTCTATTAACATTCCTGGATTTATTGAGAAGGTTAAAGACGGTGACTTCAATAAGGCTTATGAAGTTATTAGTGAGTCTTCTGCATTACCTGCGGTTTGTGGACGTGTATGTCCTCAGGAAAGCCAGTGTGAAGGTAAATGTATAAGAGGTATTAAGGGTGAACCTATTTCAATAGGTAAACTTGAACGTTTTGTAGCAGATACAGCAGCTGCAAATGGAATTAAACCTACAGTAAATAATCCTAAGAATGGTAAAAAGGTTGCTGTTATTGGTTCTGGTCCTGCAGGATTAACCTGTGCCGGAGATTTAGCAAAGCTTGGATATGATGTTACTATTTTTGAAGCCCTTCATCAGCCAGGTGGAGTATTAGTATATGGAATTCCTGAATTCAGATTACCTAAAGAAAAGGTTGTTGCTAAAGAAATTGAAAATGTTAAATCTCTTGGTGTTAAGATAGAAACAAATGTCGTAGTTGGTAAATCAATCACTATTGATGAACTATTATCTGACGAAGGTTTTGATGCCATTTTCATAGGCTCAGGAGCTGGTCTTCCAAAGTTTATGGGTATACCAGGAGAGAATGCTAACGGTGTATTCTCTGCTAATGAGTTCTTGACTCGTAGTAACCTTATGAAGGCATTTAGTTTAGATTCAACAACACCTATTCATCATGGTAAGAAAGTAGCAGTTGTTGGTGGCGGTAATGTAGCTATGGATGCTGCTAGAACTGCTCTTAGATTAGGAGCTGAGGTTCATATTGTTTACCGAAGAAGTGAAGAAGAACTTCCTGCGCGTGTTGAAGAAGTACATCATGCAAAAGAAGAAGGAATTATATTTGATTTGCTCACTAATCCTGTTGAAATAATTTCTGATGAAAATAGCTGGGTAAGTGGAATTAAGTGTATTAAAATGGAACTTGGCGAGCCTGATGAATCCGGCCGTAGAAGTCCCGTGGAAGTGCCAGGTTCTGAGTTTGTTATTGATGTAGATACAGTTATTATGTCTCTTGGTACAAGTCCTAATCCACTTATTTCATCTACTACAAAGGGATTAGAGATAAATAAGAGAAAATGTATTGTTGCTGAAGAAGAATTTGGTCAGACTTCAAGAGAAGCTGTATTTGCAGGTGGAGATGCAGTTACAGGTGCAGCAACAGTTATTTTGGCAATGGGTGCTGGTAAAGCAGCAGCTAAGGGCATTGATAACTATTTGAAGAAAAATTCATAGTATTTGGAGGGAAGTTAGATGGCATGGTGTCCAGTTTGTAAGTTAGAGTATGTTAAGGGTATAGAGGTATGTCCTGACTGTAAGGCTCAGTTAGTTGATTCAATGGAAGAAGTTGAATACATTGACAAGGTAAACCAAATGAATGAGTTAAAAGAACAATTAAATGGTTTGACACCTGAAGAGTATCAGCAGTCAATGATGGCAGAACAGATGGCTATGCAGAAACGCTTTATGGAGAATCCTCCATACAAATCAGTTGCTGAAGAACTTGAAAGCAATAAATCAGGAATTGGAGTATTGCTTGGATCTGGTGTAGCTGGTGTTTTAGTTTTATTATTAAATGCATTTGGCGTAATTCATTTACCTTTTTACGGATTTGGACTAACTTTACTTAATACGGTAATGGGCATTTTGTTCTTTGTTTTTATTGTTTCGGGAATTAGATGTATTATTAAAGCTAATTCACTTAAAGCTGCTGCATTAAAAGAAAAAGAAGATATTGAAAAAATAGTAGCATTTTTAAAAGAGACAAAAGCAAATGGTGGATATCGTTTAAAGGAAGGAACTCCTTATGAAGTAGGTTGCCTTGCCATTAGTGAAAAAGCAGTTGATGATATCAATAAAGCTTTCCCTGATTTAGTTCCTGGATTTTCTTTTTGGGTAGTTGAACGTTACGGAAACGAATTGTTTGATGAAGATTAAAGTTATCACAGTAGGAAAAGTTAAAGAAAAATTTTATAGAGATGCTATAGATGAGTATTCTAAACGCTTGTCCAAATTTACTAATCTAGAAATTATAGAGGTTAATGATGAGATGACCCCAGAAGGAGCTTCTGATGCATTGGTAGCTAAAATACTAGGTAAGGAAGCTGAGCGAATACTCTCTAAGGTATCTGATAATGATTTTGTTATAACACTTGAGATAGAGGGTAAAAAGATTTCGAGCGAAGGCTTAGCTCAAAAGCTTTCTAATATCATGCTAAATGGATCTAGTACGATAGATTTTATTATTGGTGGTTCACTTGGTCTTGATAATAGTGTCAAGAAAAGATCAAATTTTGCACTTAGCTTTTCTGATATGACATTTCCTCATCAATTGATGCGTGTTGTACTCTTAGAACAGATTTATCGTTCATTTAAAATTAATGCTAAAGAACCGTATCATAAATAGTGGATTTAAGGACGACATTATAGTCGTCCTTTTTAATGCAAAACAGGCTTCGCCTCGAGAAATGTTGCGTTAAAGCATCGCAACATTTGTTTTGCTGGATGGCAGTTTTGTCATCTTTTCAAATTTTGGTACGAACATGGCAAGTCGATAGTCGCCAAGTGACCTGTGTGTATAACAATCATTGAAACTATTAAGGTGTGAATGAAGGCAATATTGGTTAGAAAATCTGTAGGATATGATACACCTTTTTCTACAGAGTTAGTACTTCTGTGTATTTGGGAAAACAGATTAAAGGGATAAACATTTATAATATATGGTTTATAATTTTGATAATGGGTACATAGGAACGGAGCTTTTTATGAAAAAGATTTGGATAGTTGAAGATGATACGACCATCAAGGAAGAACTTGAAAAATTACTTAAGGTGAACGGTTATGAAATCGCTGAGGGTGAAAACTGTGATTTGATTCTCATGGATGTTAACCTGCCGGGTGAGAGTGGATATGCGAGATGCCGCAAAATCAGGCAATATTCCAAGATTCCTATTATATTTTTAACGGCAAGAGACTTGCCAGAGGATGAAATTTTGGCTTTTGGTGTGGGGGCGGATGATTTTATTCGAAAGCCTTATGACTCAGCGGTTTTGCTTGCCAGAATTGCCAGGCTGTTTCGATTTACCACCGAGGAGCGCAGCTTAACTGTGCGTGGTTTGAAACTGAATTTATCCCTATTTCAAGCAGAGTATGATGGAAAAACCACTGAATTAACAAAAAATGAAACCCGTATTTTACATTGCCTTATGCAGAAGGATGTTTGCACCAAAAAAGAAATTATCGAGGATATGTGGGAGAGCGGGATGTATATTGACGAAAATACTTTATACGTAAACATCAGCAGAATACGTGAAAAATTAGCAGACATTGGGGCTACAGATTTTGTTCAGACAGTCAGAGGAGTGGGATATCGTTTATGACATTTCGAGAGTATTTGCATTCAAAAATTATAAGAATCTGTGTGATGGCCATGGCATTATTGTACATGGCCTTTGTTTTGTGGATAATTGGTGTGGATATAAGGAAGATATGGGTCCTTCTTCCGATTCCTATTGTAATCTATCTTTTGGGATTATATTTAGAATATCTACGTGTTCGCAAAAGATTGCTCATGCTTCGTGAAATAGTAGATAATGCCAAAGACGCATATCTTGTTGGTGAGACCATCGGACGCCCTACCAATGTGTATGAAGAGCAGTATTTTTACTTGATGAAGAAAATCTCTTCATCTGCTTTGGAAGAGATCGAGAAAAGTAAGCAGGAGCGTAAATATTACGCCGACTATATTGAAAAATGGGTACATGAGATGAAAACACCACTTACCGCGTGTTCTTTAATTTTGGCAAATGGTGGGGATTTTGATAAATTGAAAGTACAGCTGCAGCGTGCCAACAGCCTTACAGATAGCGTAATGAGCTACGCAAGACTTGATTCCGCAGACAGAGATTTCCAGGTTACTGATGTGGACATGGCGGACCTGGTACACGCTTGTATCAAGGAGGATATGAGTCTTCTTATTGAAGCCGGTATCAGCATGGAGGTGGAAGGAGAAGCCATCATTCGTACTGATGCGAAATTATTCCGGACAGTATTAAAGCAGCTTTTCATCAATGAAGTGAAGTATTGTCCGGGCTGTCATGTGAAAATAAATATCGCGGAATTTTGCGTTACGTTGGAGGACAACGGAATCGGTATTCCTTTGCACGAATTGAAACGCGTTATGGACAGAGGTTTTACCGGAGAAAAAGTTAGAAACAGTGGACTTAGCACCGGAATGGGACTCTATATCGTAAGTGAAATCTGCAAGCAGTTAGAAATTGATTTTTCCATAGAATCCGAAGAAGGAAAATTCTCAAGATTTATTTTTCGATTTTGACGAAAGCATCTTACGAAATTGTAAGAGAAGTAATAGACAGGGTTAGAACATTATATGTCTTTCTATGTTATGCTTACTTAAGATTCGTACAGAAAAGGAAAAAGCAAATGAGTAAGATATTAAGAGTTGAGAATGTGACAAAATATTACGGCACCAGGGACGCCATGGTCAAGGCAGTTGATAATGTGAATTTGTTCGTGGAGGATGGAGATTTCGTAGCAATCATGGGGGCTTCAGGTTCCGGTAAATCCACTTTGCTGAATATGATTTCCACCATCGATAATCCGAGTGCAGGAAGAATTTACCTTGATGACAGGGAGCTTGGAAAAATGTCTGAGAAGGAATTGGCTTGTTTCAGAAGAGATTCTCTTGGCTTTATTTTCCAGGATTACAATTTGTTGGATACACTGACCGTCAGAGAGAATATTTTGCTGCCTACTAATCTTCGTAAGGAGAAGGAGAGTGAAGCAAGCGAGAAAATGTTAGACCTTGCAAAGAGATTAGAGATAGAAAATCAGATTGATAAGATGCCTTCACAGATTTCAGGCGGACAGAAGCAGAGAACGGCCATCGCAAGAGCTCTTATTACGAATCCGAAAATAATTCTTGCTGACGAGCCCACAGGCGCTTTAGACAGCGCAAACACAAAGTCTTTGATGCAGACATTTGTAAAACTAAATGAGGAACTGCACACCACAATTCTCATGGTGACTCACGATGCAATGGTAGGTTCTTACGCATCAAGAGTTCTGTTTTTGAAAGACGGCAAAATCTGGAATGAGCTTTATCGAGGGGACAGACCAAGACAGATTATGTACAACGAGATTATTAATGCAATGTCAATTCTTGGAGGTGAGGCTGATGTACGCTAAACTTTCTCTGAGAAATGCCAAGAGACAATTTAAGAGCTACCTGCTCTATTTTGTCAGTATCTTGTTTACTGTGTCATTGCTGTTTTCACTTTTAAATCTGCGCTTTAGTCCGCAAATACAGAGAATTACCAAATCCGGAAGCGATATTGAATTTATGTTTCGAATGGTAACTGTTCTGGCTGTATTGGTGACAACTTTTGTACTGGCTTATGCTTCCGTATTTATGATAAGGCTTCGTAAGAGAGAACTTGGAACTTATCTGACACTTGGTATGACCAAGAGGGATATCCGCAGAATCTATGCGGAAGAGAATTGTTTTATTTCCTTTATGGCTTTTTGCAGTGGCTGTATTCTTGGCATTTTTTTATACCAATTTTTTATGGCACTTATTTCAAAGCTTTTGGATATTGAATATGTGATTTCACAGTATTCTTTCAAGGCCTTGCTAATGACTGTTGGCATCATGATATTGATTCAGGCTTTTTCTATGTGGAGATCTCTGCAATACCTGAAGAAGGCTACAATCTATGAATTGATATATGGTAAAAAGACTGAGCACATAGAGAAGCATTCGGGCGTATGGTGTATTATAACATTTTTCAGTTTCGCACTTTATATTTGGGTGTTAAGCCGTACAAGAAGCCTGATGTTGCTGTCTTTTGACAACAAGGAAGTTGGCGGTTTTATGCTGTTTTTACTTGGAAGTATCGTGCTTACCTTCTGGGTTCACTTTTCACTGGCAAAAGCCTTGGCAGGCACCTTACTGAAAAGCAAGAGACTACGCTCAAAAGGCACCAATATCGTAGTCCTCAGAGAACTTTCTGAGAAAATGACAGCCAATGCGACCTTGTTAGGGCTTCTGGCGGTATTGGTTCTAGTATCTATTGTGAGTGTAAACATTGGATTTACAGAGAGAGCAATTGACAATAACACTTTGAATTTGGAAACTCCTTTTGATGTTATTGCCAACTATCGTACAGAAAGAGAGTATGCAATTTCAAAAGAAGAGGGAAGAGCTATCATCGAGGAATATGTTGTTATTGCGGATGAATATGAATATTCCCTTAAGACCGATGGAAGAATGATTATTGATTCCCATAAATCCGATTATTATCAAAGGGAAGCAGTTGACCGCTATATGGAACTTAGTGTGTTCAATGAACTGCTGGCGGATTGTGGATGGGAGCCTATAACATTAACAGAAAGCTTCTTGGTGGTTGTAGAGTATAGAGAACTTTTGAATCAGATTGATTTAGAGAACATCGCTTTGAATCTGAATGGCAAGAATTATTCCTTTGGTGGATGCGTTTATGGATATCCAAATTTCTCATCTTTGGACCTGTATATTGTCGTTCCTGATGAGGCCGTGGAAGGAATGGACGATTCTGTTGAGTATATCATTTTCAATCTTGCATCTGATGATTACGATGTGGAGGCTTTGGATGAAAGATTCATCCTGGATGATAATAACAATTACATGTTTCGCCTGTATAATAAGCAGTATATGGATGGGGTTTCAGGTGTATTGATTATCTCCATGTTGTTCCTTGCAACCGTATTTACCTGTATGGCCTTAGCATTGCTTTCCTTGAAAACACTTTCCGATATGGAGGATGACAAATACAGGTATGCAGTTTTGTTTCGTCTCGGCGTAAGTGAAGAGGAACGGAGAAGAACACTGCTCAGACAGAACGCTTTATTTTTCTTTATGCCTGCTGTAATTCCTTGCATTTTGAGTTACCCTTGCGGCAAGTTCTTCGATGAAGTATTTGCCGAGCTTAAGCTGACAAATCTGGTGGGAACAGCGCTCCCAACAACACTCTTTTCGACATTCATCTTGTTAGGAGTATATTTGTTATATTTTGCTATTACCGTTAATATTGAAACCAATAACATCATTTTGACCTCTGGGGACGGAGTTCATGGTTCATTTTTTCAAGCCTGATAGAGCTCCATAAGGATGAGATACCTAGAATTTTAATATGTGATTAACATTTGAGGAATAAATTTATTTGGAGAAGATAATTGAAAATTTTAAATATTTTCAATCATCAATGAAAAAAAGGAGCATCAAATAGAATGAAAAATTTAAAGCTCAGAGGCAAATTATTATCAATGTTGATCCCTATGGCCTTGTTAGTAGTATTGATTATTGCATGTTTTACCTCCCTAGTTGAAAGAGCGACAAAACAAAGTAAGGCTGTATATTTCCATCAGTTATATGAGGTTAATTCTAATTTGATTAATGCAGACCGTGATTTCTACCAAGCCTATGTTGCATTACTAAAATCAATTGCTGAAGCGCATAATGAGACAGAAAGAGAAACTCAGCTAGCTGATTATTTAGATAATATTCAACAGACTAAGGATAGGGTTCAGATAGTTGAAGACATAGTACTTCTATATCCTGAACTGGATTCATATAAACATAATGGTGTTACTATAACACAAGAATATGAAGCTTTTGAAAATAATATTGTATTTCTTGAAGCGACATTTTCTGATGCTAAAAACGGTTCTTTAGATGAATTTGATAAGATATTTAGTGAAACGCGTGAAAACATTTCCTATATGGAAGATTTAATGGAAGAATATGCTGTATTATGTGAAACATCTTTACAGGCTTCTTTAGATACGCGTACGGTTATTTTAGTAGTTATTTCAATCGTATTTTTAATTCTCATGACTTTATTCTGTTTACAAATGATTAAATATCTTAGAGTTAATACATCTATAGTAACAGATAGTATTACAGATATTGCTAATAAGAATTTGACTAAATCAGTAAAGGTTATTAAAGGAACAGATGAAATTGCTCAATTGAGTCAGGCCGCTTTCAGTCTTCGTGAGCAGATGCTTGAAATGATGCATAATTTAAAGCATTCTGCAAATTCACTTTTCGAAGCTAGTAATATTATGGCAGATGACACAACTGAATCTTCAAACTATATGCAAAGTATAGATAGAGCTGCTATCGAACTGGCTAATACAGCTACACAGACAGCAGAAGATATTTCTATGATAGCTGGTGAAATAGTTGATATTGATGCTATGTCTAAAGAAAGCATTGAAGACACAAGAGCTCTTGATACAGCATGTAATGATATTGAAAATATATCAGATAAAGGCATGCAATTAGTTAATGAACTTCTTACAGTAACTGAAGAAAATATGAAAGCATTTGAAAGTATTTTCTCTACAATTGCTGGTATTGATGAAAAAACAGTTACAATTGGAACTGCCTCAGATCTTATTACAGATATTGCCAGTCAGACAAACCTTCTTTCTCTTAATGCAAGTATTGAAGCTGCAAGAGCAGGTGAGGCAGGAAAGGGATTCGCGGTTGTTGCTGACGAAATTAGAAAGCTCGCTGAGCAAAGTGCTGCATCAGCAAGTACAATCAATAATATGATTGCGGAACTATTAAGTAGTACACATGCCGCAACTGTTGAAAGCGAACGAGTTAAAGAATATGTTGAACGTCAGCAAGAATCTGTAGTTAATACTAAGGAAGGCTTTGAAGCTATCGTAGGTAATGTAGGAATTGTTAGCGAAGGTGTAGAAAAGCTAAGAGTAGTAAATGAAAATTTGGGACAAAAAGTTAGCTCAATTTCTTTGGCTATCGAATCACTTTCTGCTGCGTCTGAAGAAAATGCAGCTACAGCCGAAGAGCTTTCTGCTACAACTACTACCGTTACTGATAATATTGTTGATCTTGAACTTACTGGTAAAAAAGTAAGCAGTTCATCAGAGGATTTGAATAATATCGTTAAAGATTATCGCTTAGAAGATAGGGATTAACTTTAAGTAAATAAATATGTTAAGTTATGAATAAAGATAAGAAATAGGATTGCTACTTAGCCATCCTATTTTTTTATTTATATGGTAATCAATTACAAATTGATGTAAAATATATTCTGAAATTTAATGCGAGTATATGGGGAAGTTGTTTTATAAAGGAGCTAATTTTTATGCGAATGTATGATTTGATTATGAAAAAAAGAAACAATGAAGAGCTTTCCGCTGAAGAGATTGAGTTTTTTATAAACGGCTTTAATAAAGGCGATATTCCTGATTATCAGGTGTCTGCACTTATGATGGCAATTTATTTTAATAAGATGAATGATCGTGAAACACTTGATTTAACTATGGCAATGGCTAAAAGTGGTGAGATGTTAGATTTGTCTAATATAAATGGGCATAAAGTTGACAAGCATTCGACTGGCGGAGTCGGCGACAAAACTTCTTTAGCCTTAATTCCAATGGTTGCTGCGTGTGGTGCTAAGGTCGCTAAGATGAGTGGTCGTGGGCTTGGCCATACTGGTGGTACTATTGATAAGCTTGAAAGTTTTCCGGGATTTAGTACTGAGATTTCAGTAGATACGTTTGAAAAGAATGTTAAAGATATCGGAATCGCTATAATGGGTCAGACTAAAGAATTAGCGCCTGCTGACAAAAAATTATATGCGCTTAGAGATGTAACTGCTACAGTTGATAATATTTCTCTAATTGCAAGTTCAATTATGAGTAAGAAATTAGCCGCTGGTGCAGATGCAATAGTTCTTGATGTAAAAACCGGTAGTGGTGCTTTTATGAAGACTTTAGAGGATTCTAAAGCTTTAGCTAATGAGATGGTTAAAATTGGTAACAATGCTGGTCGTAAAACTATTGCTGTTATTTCTGATATGGATCAGCCTTTAGGATATGCAGTAGGCAATGCGCTTGAAGTAAAAGAAGCAATTGCTACACTTAATGGAAATGGCCCTCGGGATTTTACAACTCTTTGCATGACACTTGGCTCAAGGATGCTTATTGCTGGTGGTTATGCCAAGGATGAAATAGAAGCAAAGGGCATGCTGGAAAATGCTATTTCTTCTAAGGCTGCACTTAATAAGCTTGCCGAATTTGTTAAGGCTCAGGGTGGAGACGAATCTTTTGTTTATGAACCTTCGAAATTATGCCATGCAAAAGATGTAGTTCCAGTGTTAGCACCAGTTAGCGGTTATGTATCTAAGATTATATGTGATGAAGTGGGCATTTGCTCTATGATATTAGGTGGTGGCCGTGAAACTAAGGAAAGTGATATTGATTTAAGCGTTGGTATTATTCTTAACAAAAAGGTTGGGGATAGGGTTGAAAAGGGTGAGCTTCTCGCTACAGTTCATTCTAATGACGAAGCTAAGACTAAGGTTTGTATTGAAAGACTTCTTAATGCTTATAGCTTCTCAGACACTAAAGTTTTAGAGAGCGAAATAATAAAAACAATAATCGAGTAGAGAATGGAAAAAATATTAAATTTTTCGTCTGATGAGCTTAGAAAGCTTTTCGGGCAAAACGATAAGTATCTAGAAAAAATTGAAAATGAGCTTGAAGTTGCACTTGTTAACAGAAATGGGGCATTAAAAATTATAGGTTCCGAAAGTAAGGTGCTTCATGCTGAATCTATGATGAGACAGCTTCTTTCTGGAAGTAGTAAAGAAGATATTGAAGAACAGAAGATAGATTATGCCATAACACTAGCTAATGAAAACAATGAAGAGGCAATTTCTCAGATAAATGCAGATATAATCTGTCATACTGTTAGTGGAAAACCTATTAAGCCTAAAACACTTGGCCAGAAAGCTTATGTTGATGCAATGAAGAAGGATATGGTTGTCTTTGGTATAGGCCCTGCTGGTACAGGAAAAACATATCTTGCTATGGCTTTAGCTATTACTGCATTTAAAAATAATGAAGTAAATAAAATTATTCTGACAAGACCTGCTATTGAAGCGGGTGAAAAATTAGGATTCCTTCCCGGAGATCTTCAGAGCAAGGTGGATCCTTATTTAAGACCATTATATGATGCGCTTTATCAGATTATGGGTGCTGAGCAGTTTCAAAAGAATATGGAAAAAGGATTGATTGAGGTGGCTCCTTTAGCTTATATGAGAGGACGAACTTTAGATGATGCTTATATTATTTTGGATGAAGCACAGAATACTACACCAGCTCAGATGAAAATGTTTTTAACAAGAATTGGCTTTGGATCCAAGGTAGTTATCACTGGCGATTCAACTCAAAAGGACTTGCCTAAGGATGTGACAAGTGGCCTTGACGTTGCTATAAAAATTCTATCTAAAATTGATGGTATTTCAGTATGCAAACTTTCTAGTAAAGATGTTGTGAGACATCCACTCGTTCAAAAGATTGTAAAAGCATACGAAACATATGAAGAAAGAAACAAAAAAAATACAGTATCGAGGAAGTAACTAAGTGGAAGCATTGAAAAAAAGCAGAACAATTACATGTGTGTCTATTTCATTTATGACAGCGGTTATTATTCCTTTGATGTCGCTTATTTATGAGCATTCTTTGGGCGAAATACTTAGAAACTCAATTTTTGCGATGTTTTTTTCTCTTGGATTAGCGTATATTTATTTTTTCATGATAAAGACCAACAGATTGGATTATGACAATATAGAGCATCCCTATAGGTTTTTGATAGTTTATAGTATTTCATTGCTTTTATGCATTTTGTTTCCTTTGATTAATTCATCAGGGTGGATATATTTATGTATAGCAATATCACTGGCTTTATTTTCTAATTCAATTTTAGGAATGTACATAACGCCTGGATTTATTATGTTTTCCATCTTTTTAAAGGGTGAGAACGATATTTGGACTTTCTTTGTTTATTTTCTTGCTGCATTTATAGGCATAATACTTTTTCAGGATATTGATCAAAGATTTGACGTTTTACACTCTTTGATGATATGTATTTTTTCACTATTTTTATTCGAAACTGCAGGTTTTGTTTTGCTTAAAAATAAAGAATTAAGCTTTGAACAGTTTATTATTCCTATTGTTAATTCCGTTATTAATGTATTAGCCGTATGCTTTGTACTTAAGTATTTTAATGAAATGGTTGCTAACAGATATAGGAATAAATACCTAGAGTTAAATGATCAGGAATATAAGGTATTGTTGGAATTAAAGCAGAAGTTTCCGGATGAATATTTTAGAACAATCCATACTGCATACTTAGTTGAAAGAATTGCTTTTGCCATAGGATGTGATGTTGATGTTGCTAAAAACCTTGCTTATTATCATAGAATAAAAAAGGCATTTTCATATTCTAATTCTGCTTGCGAACAGTTTGTGTTAAATAATGGATTTCCACCCAAAGCACGTGAGGCTATTCTAAGATTTTGGAATAAGAAGAATAAATTAACAACTAAAGAAGAAGGTATAGTTTATCTATCTGACAAAATAATTTCACTTATTCAAGAAGTTTTTAGAAAAGATAAGAATGTAAAAATCGATTATGCAGATGTTTATGACACGATGCTGAAAAAGGACTTTGTAATTGAAACTTTGTCTGAAAGCGATCTTACCTTCAAGGATATGAGAATTATTAGAGAAATCATATTAAAGGAAAAAATGTATTATGACTTTTTACGTTGAAAATGAAACTGATGAGTGCTTTGAATTTGATATTGATGCATTGATAAAAGAATTAACACTTTGCCTTCTAGATCAAGAAAACGTTCCATTCAAAGATATTTCTTTAAATGTTACATTTACTGATGATAATACAATTCATGAGATTAACAAAGAATTTAGGGATATCGACAGAGCAACAGATGTATTATCTTTTCCTGCTATTGACTTTGTTAATCCCGCAGATTTCTCAATTATTCATGGTGATGAGGCTGATTATTTTGATCCTGATACAAAAGAATTGATTCTAGGAGATATTATGATATCCATGGAACATGCCCATCAGCAGGCTATTGAATATGGTCACTCATTCAAAAGAGAAATAGCTTTTTTAATTACGCATTCTTTGTTACATCTTATTGGGTACGACCATATGAATGATGAAGAGCGTATTGTAATGGAAGGTAAACAGGAATCAATTTTAAAATCATTAAATATAACAAGAGAGAATGGCTAAATGGATAGAAAGAATAGTAAGCTTAATAATTTTATAGTGCAGGGTGGTATTCTGGCCATTACCGGAGTTTTAGTAAGAGTATTAGGATTAGCTAAGCGTATTCCATTAAGATATATTATTGGAGATATTGGCAATAGTTATTATGCTACTGCTTTTAATATTTATAATATTGTGCTCACTGTTGCTGTTTATGGAATTCCGCTTTCGGTTTCTAAGCTCGTTTCGGCTAGAGTTGCTCAAAAACAGTACAAAAATGCAAATAGGATTTTTAAATGTGCGATGTGTATCGCTACAATATCAGGACTTTTGGGTTCTGTATTTGTAATGATATTTAGTGAGCAGCTGGCAAATTTATTTAAAAAGCCTTTGGCATATCTTCCGTTAAGAGTTTTAGCTCCTACAATATTTGTAGTTGCTTTACTTGCTGTATTACGTGGATATTTTCAAGGCTTGGGAACTATGATTCCTTCAGCTATTTCTCAGCTAATCGAGCAAATTGTTCTTATTATAGTTAGTTTAACTGCCGCCTATTTCTTTTCGATTCGCGGTGAAAAAGTGGGTATGATTAAACAAAATCCCTTGTTTAAATACTCTTATGGCGCAGCTGGTGCGACTTTAGGCTGTGTTATTAGTGCATTAGCTGGGCTTATCTTTATGGTATTTCTTTACAAAGCATACTATCGTAGAGAAAAGCGTAAGATTTTAAGAGATCCTACGATTGAAGTAGAGTCTATAGGACAGATTTTCAAAGCTTTAATACTTACTATTGTACCTGTTGTTATCAGCTCAACAGTAAATAATCTTTCAAATACAACAGATGAAATCATTCATAATAATATACTGGCTAGAAAGGGATTAACTGAGTCAATGACTCTTAACTGGGGTATATATTCTGGTATGTACCTGGTTCTTATCGGCATCCCCATTGCTTTTGCTGCATCTATGGGTGCATCAAGTGTTCCGGCTATATCTGGCACTATGATTGAGAAAAATTATGATGATGCCAAAGAAAAGATTGGAAGAGTTATAAGAATAACAATGATGGTTGCTATTCCTTGCGCAACAGGTATGGCCGTTCTTGCACCTTCGATTATGTATACATTGTTTTCAACAGATAGTCCGATGGCTGCATTACTTGTAAGAATAGGCGCAGCTGGTGTTGTGCTGTTTTCACTTTCCACGCTAACAAATGGAATATTACAGGCTATGAATCGTCTGATTAAGCCTATTACTCATGGACTAATTGCGTTGGCAATGCATTCATCAATCTTAGCTTTACTGTTATATTTTACAGATATGCAGATTTATGCCGTAGCTTTATCTAATAATTTTTTATCTTTATTTATATGTATAATGAATATATTCTCGATATCAAAAATATTAGGTTACAGGCAAGAAATCAAAAATACGTTTATTCTACCTATAGTTTCTTCGGCTGTAATGGGTGCTGTTATATTTATTCTTGATAAATTGATATGTGCACATGGCATCTCAAGGATATTTACTATTGTAAATATTGTTATTGGTGGAATGGTATATTTCTTAATTATGCTTCTTACAAGAGGTATTACAAAGAATGAACTGCTGGCTATTCCTGGTGGAACAAGGATATATGGTGTTGTAAAAAAACTTCATCTTATGAAATAGGAGTTTTTAAGTTGATTCGAATAGGTGTTATAGGCGCAGGTGCCAGCGGGATAATGGCGGCTATTAAAGCCGCTAATGAAGGTGCACTCGTCACTATTTTAGAAAGAAAAGATAGCATAGGCAAAAAACTATTAGTTACAGGTAATGGTAGATGTAATTTTACTAATGAAAATATGTCTTCATCATTTTATTATTCGGATGATGTTGATTTTGTTACTAGTGCTTTAGAAAAGTTTTCTAAAGATGATCTAATAAGTTTTTTTAAGCTTGCAGGTGTTTTGTGTAAAGAAAAAAACGGTTACTATTATCCGGCTAGCGAACAAGCTAGTACTATACTTGATGCTTTAAAGTATGAACTGAATGAACGAGAAGTAAATATTATTACTAATTGCGATGTTATAGACATAGAAGAGAGTGATTTGGGATTTAAAGTTACGGATGCTAACAGTAATTTTTACTTTTTCGATAAAGTAATTATTTCAACTGGTGGAAAGGCTGGCCTTCCTAAAAATGAAAGAGCAAATGGCTATGCTTTACTTAAAAAACTTGGTGTAAATTCCACCAAAACATGCCCGGCTTTAACTTCATTATGCTGCGAAGGCTTTGATTTTAAAGCGATTAGTGGTGTACGGTCTGAATGCATTATTTCTTTATCTGAAGACGAAGTTGAAATTATGAGAGATTCTGGGGAGGTTCTGTTTAATGATCGTGGTATTTCAGGTATTGTTACTTTTCAGATTTCCCACGCTGCCTTAGAAAGTGTAAATCAGGGTAAAAATGTTGTTGTAAGCCTTGATTTATTACCTGGAATTGATTCTGAATCCTTAAAATCGTTTGTTTATGCTAAGGCTTTATTACATCCAGAACTTAAACTTATTGATTTTATAAATGGTTTTCATAACAGGAAAATTGGTCTAGAATTACTATCTGTATTTGGGTTAGATAAAAATGCTTGTATAACTGACATTGCTTTAGATAAAGTATGTGAATGCATTTTGTCGTTAAAAAAGCTTGAATTTACTGTTTGTAGAGAAGCTTCATATGACAAGGCTCAGGTTACAGGTGGCGGAATTATGCTAGATGAGATTTCGTCTTCTTTTGAAGTTAAGAAAATGCCAGGGTTATATGTTACTGGAGAACTATTAAATGTTGATGGGTTATGCGGTGGATATAATTTGCAATGGGCATTTTCGTCAGGTTATATTGCAGGCGAGAGCGCATCAAGAAGCTTATGAAGTGTGAGAAAAACAAGTGTTACAGATTAATCAGATTAAATTAAGACCAGGATATAGTGAGGCAGAACTTAATAAAAAGATATCTTCAATCTTGAAAGTTTCGCCAAGCGAAATAAAACATATTAGTATTATAAAACAGTCAATCGATGCACGAAAAAAGCCTGATATTTTTGTTGTGCTATCTGTTTTGGTTGATGTAATAGATGAGAGTTATGTAATAAAGAAAAGTAAATCTAAAGATGTTTTTTTATATAAACCTATAAAATATAGCTTTGAAATAACTGGTGAGAAGGAATTAGAAAATCGCCCTATTATTGTAGGTGCTGGCCCTTGTGGATTATTTGCAGCATATGAGCTTGCTCTAAATGGCTATAAGCCTATTGTCTTAGAACGAGGATTAGACGTAGATAGTCGCACAAATGATGTTAATAAATTTTGGGAAACTGGAATTTTAGATATTAATTCTAATGTCCTTTTCGGAGAGGGTGGTGCCGGCACTTTTTCTGATGGTAAGTTAAATACATTGGTTAAAGATAAAAATGGTAGAAATTCTCATGTTTTAGATATATTTGTTAAGTATGGAGCACCAATTAAAATTACCTATGAGGGTAAACCTCATATTGGAACGGATATTTTAGTAAATGTAGTAAAAAATATGCGTAATGACATTATTAGAATGGGTGGTGAGTTTAGATTTAACTCTAAAGTTACAGACATTATTATTTCTAATAACAGGGTTAAAGGGGTCATTATCAATGATTCCGATAGACTTAATTCCGATGTGGTTATACTTGCGATAGGTCATAGTGCACGTGATACTTTTGAAATGTTATACTCTAAAAATGTTTTTTTAGAGCAAAAGGATTTCGCAATTGGCTTTAGAGTTCAGCATAGACAGTCTATGATAAATAGAAGCTTATATACTGATGATGAAGAAGTTTTAGCTAAGCTTTCGCCAGCGTACTATAAGCTTTCGTATCAATCTAAAGAACATAATAGAGGTGTATATTCATTTTGTATGTGCCCAGGCGGTTATGTTGTTAATGCCTCTAGTGAAGAAGGTATGACTTGTATAAATGGAATGAGTTATTCTAAACGAGATGGGTTAAATGCAAACAGTGCTATAGTGATGAGTGTCAGAAATGAGGATTTTTTAAGTAATCATCCTTTAGCTGGCATTGAATATCAGAGAAAAATTGAAAGAAAAGCTTATGAGATAGGACAGGGAAAGATACCTTGTGAATTTTATGGAAGCTTTAAAAATGATGTTTTAGGAAGTGGTACAGATACTTTTATAGATGAAGTCGATTCAATATCACCTGAAGTTAGAGGTGAATATACTTTTGGTAAAGTTAGTGAAATTTTATCTAGGGATTTAAATGAAACATTTATTGAAGGAATGGAATATTTCGAAAGAATAATTCCTGGCTTTTCTAAAGATAATACAATAGTGAGTGGTGTTGAGAGCAGGACTTCATCGCCTGTTAGGATTACACGAGATGAATGCTTTGAAAGTCTATCTCATAAAGGGTTATTTCCAGCTGGTGAAGGTGCTGGTTATGCAGGTGGCATTACTAGCGCTGCAATGGATGGTATAAAGATTTTTGAAGAGATAGCCAAGCGATATAAGCCTATGACTATTAATAAAGGAATGGAATAGAATTATGAAAGAAATGTCAATGGACGAAAAGATAAAGCGTATTAATGAGCTTTATCATTTGTCACAAGAAAGAGAATTAAGTGTTGAGGAAAAAGAAGAACAGCTTTTTTTAAGAAAGGCGTATGTTGATTCTGTTAAAGCAAATTTGAAATCTCAACTTGAAAATATTGAAATAGTTGAAAAAGATGGTTCAATAACCAAGGTAACCAAGAAAAAGTAATGGATAAAAACGAACTACGTAAAAGCACTTTATCTTTAAGAAGTTCTCTTGATAGTGAAGAGCTTTATGAAAAATCTGTTATTATTGGAAGAAAAATCGTTGAAAAGATTATTTCAAATAACTATGATATAATACTTTCCTATGCAGACTTTAAAGGTGAAGTTAAAACTAACGTTATTAATGAATTTGCATTGAAAAATGATTTAAAACTGTATTTGCCAAGTGTAATAGATAAAAAGAATTCTATAATGGAATTCTATTTAGTATCTACACTCGAAAAATTGAAGGAAGGTCATTATGGCATATTAGAACCTTCCATTGAAAATAAGATATTTAATTATGAAAACCTTAAAGACTATAAGATTTTGATGATTGTGCCAGGTGTATGTTTTGATTCAAATCTTCATAGAATAGGCTATGGAAAAGGTTTTTATGACAAATTTCTTATTAATAAACCATTGATTTATAAAACTGCAGTGGCTATGGACATACAGGTTGTAGACAATATCACATGTGATAGTCATGATATTAGGATGAATGAAATTATCACAGAAACAAAAATATATAAATAAAAGGAATGAAAATGTTAAATCAAGAAGAATTATTACAGCTTGAATATATTGAAGAGCTTAAGACAATTGTTAAAGAAAAAGAAGAAAAGCTAGGACGTAAATTAACCTGTCAGGTTACTACCTTTGGCTGCCAGATGAATGCAAGGGATTCTGAAAAGCTATTAGGCATTTTAAAGGCAGTAGGCTATGAAGAAATTCAGTCTGAAGATGAAGATGATGCTGACTTTGTTATATATAACACTTGTACTGTAAGAGATAATGCTAATCAAAGAGTATATGGTCGATTAGGTGCTTTAAAAAATCATAAGAAGAAAAATAAAGAGATGAGGATTGCTTTATGTGGCTGTATGACACAAGAGCCATCTGTTATTGAGAAGCTTAAAACAAGCTATAAATATGTTGATTTAGTTTTTGGCACACATAATATTTTCTGCTTTGCAGAGCTTATGCTTAAGATGTTTAGATCAGATTCTCAGATTGTTGAGGTGTGGGATTCAACAGATAAGATTGTTGAAAAATTACCTATAGATAGAAAGTTTAAATATAAATCTGGTATCAATATTATGTTTGGGTGCAATAATTTTTGTAGTTATTGCATAGTTCCATATGTTCGAGGCCGTGAACGTTCAAGAGAACCAGAAGAGATTATTGAAGAGATTAAGACTCTAGTTAATGATGGTGTAATTGAAATTATGCTATTAGGTCAGAACGTTAATTCTTATGGAAAGAATCTTAAAAATCCAATTTCTTTTGCCCAATTATTGCGTAGAGTTGAAGAAATTGAAGGATTAGAACGTATACGTTTTATGACTTCTCATCCTAAGGATTTATCGGATGAACTGATTGAAGTTATGGCTAATTCTAAGAAAATTTGCAAGCATATTCATTTACCATTGCAATCTGGTTCAACTGAAATTCTTACAAAGATGAATCGTAGATATACAAAAGAACAGTATTTAGCTTTGGTTGAAAAAATCAGAAAGGCTATACCTGACATTTCTATTACAACAGATATTATTGTAGGTTTTCCTGGTGAAACCTATGAAGATGTTTTAGAAACTATTGATGTTATCAAAAAGGCTCAATATGATAATGCTTTTACCTTTATATACTCTAAGAGGACAGGTACTCCTGCTGCCAGCATGGAAAACCAGGTTGATGAAGAAACTGTAAAAAAACATTTTGATATGGTTTTATCGACAGTTCAAGAAATGGCAAGAGAACGTACTAAGAGATTTGAAGGTCAGACAGTTGAAGTTTTAGTAGAAGAAGTTAATGAGCATGATTCTTCTTTTGTAAACGGCAGAATGTCTGGAAATACAATTGTTCATTTTGAGGCAGATGAATCTTTGATTGGTAAGATTGTTAAGGTTGAACTTACTGAATTCCATGGATTCTACTATATAGGAAAGCTTATATAAGGGTGGTATAAACAAGTGGGTGAATTTACTCCAATGATGCAACAGTATCTGGAGACTAAGAATGAGTACAAGGATTGCATTTTATTCTACAGATTAGGCGATTTTTATGAGATGTTCTTTGAAGATGCAGAGATTGCATCAAAAGAACTTGAATTAACATTAACAGGTAAAAGCTGTGGACAGGAGGAGAGAGCACCAATGTGTGGTGTTCCTTTTCATGCTGTTGATTCATACTTAAACAGATTGGTTAATAAAGGATATAAGGTTGCTATTTGTGAACAGGTTGAAGATCCTAAGCTTGCAAAAGGCTTGGTTAAGCGAGAAGTTGTGAGAATTGTTTCAAGAGGCACAAATCTTGATACTTCAACCATGGATGAGAGAACAAATAATTATCTTATGTGTATTTGCTATCTTGATAATGGCTCGGGCATTTCTGTTGTGGACATTACAACAGGGGATTTTTACCTTACTGAAGTAAGAGATATAAAAGGTATTATAGATGAGGTTCAAAGATATTCTCCTAGAGAAATAATTTGCAATGAATCATTTTTAATGTCTGATTTTCCCTTTGATGTATTACGTCAAAGATCGGACTTATCTTATAACACAATTGATTCCCATCATTTTGACGAAAAAGATTGTTTACGTGGATTAAAAGAGCATTTTAATGTTAATTCAATTGAAAGCCTGGGGCTTTTAGATTATAAAGCAGGTTCTATTGCTGCAGGAGCCATGCTTTCATATCTTTATGAAACACAGAAGAATTCTCTTTCCAATATTTCTACTATTAGAGCATATGATTCTTCTAATTTTATGCATTTAGATTCGTCCACTAGACGAAATCTAGAATTATGCGAAACTATGCGCGAGAAGCAAAAACGTGGTTCTTTACTTTGGGTTTTAGACAAAACTAAGACTGCTATGGGAGGAAGATTATTACGTAATTATATAGAGCAGCCTTTACTTGAAAAGAATGAAATGAATAGACGTCTTGATCTTGTTGAGGAATTATGTAATAAACCCGTTGATAGGGATGAACTAAGAGAATACCTTGACGAAGTATACGATCTTGAAAGATTACTTGGTAAAATATCCTATAAAACAGCTAATCCTAGAGATTTAATTGCTTTTAAAAATTCTTTATATATCCTTCCACATATAAAAACTATAATTAGCGATTTAAATAGTTCCCTTGCAGGAGAGATTAATGCAGATTTAGATGTGCTAGGTGATTTATATCGCCTTATTGATGATGCAATATTAGAGGAACCTTCTTTAACACTTAAGGAAGGTGGTATTGTTAGAGACGGCTTTAATGAGGACATTGACAGATTTAAGAAAGCTAAAACTGAAGGCAAGAACTGGCTACTTGAACTTGAAGCTAAGGATAGAGAAAGAACAGGAATTAAGAATCTTAGAATAAAATATAATAAAGTCTTTGGATATTATTATGAAGTAACGAATTCATTTAAGGACTTGGTTCCTGAAGACTATATCAGAAAGCAAACGCTTGCTAACGCTGAAAGATATACTACTAATGAATTAAAAGAGATGGAAGATACTATTCTAAATGCAGAAGATAAACTGTATGGATTAGAATATGAGGTGTTTTGTAATGTAAGAGACAAAATAGCAGCTAATGTATCTCGTATTTATCAAACATCAAAAGCCATTGCAAAGCTTGATGTTTTTGCGTCACTTTCTTACGTAGCAGAACATAACAAATATGTACGTCCTAATTTAAATGAAAATGGTGTAATTGATATAAAAGATGGCCGTCATCCTGTAGTTGAGAAAATCATGGATGGTGGATTATTTATACCAAATGATACGAAGCTTGATAATAATAAAAACTGTATTAGTGTTATTACAGGTCCCAATATGGCTGGTAAATCTACATATATGCGTCAGGTGGCACTTATTGTACTTATGGCCCAGGTAGGCTCTTTTGTTCCTGCAAAGAGTGCTAATATTGGCGTTGTTGATAGATTATTCACTCGAGTTGGTGCTTCTGATGATCTTGCTAGTGGTCAGAGTACATTTATGGTTGAAATGAATGAAGTAGCTAATATTTTGAGAAATGCAACTTCAAAAAGTCTTCTCATATTGGATGAAATTGGGCGTGGTACATCTACTTTTGATGGGCTTAGTATTGCTTGGGCTGTGATTGAACACATAAGCAATAAAAAGATTTTGGGTGCTAAGACATTATTTGCTACTCACTATCATGAGCTAACTGAACTTGAAGGTAAAATGAGCAATGTCAACAATTATTGTATTGCTGTAAAAGAGAACGGTGATGATATTGTGTTTTTGCGTAAAATAATCAGAGGTGGTGCAGATAGAAGCTATGGTATACAAGTAGCTAGGCTTGCGGGGATACCTGATATAGTGCTTAATCGTGCAAGAGAAATTGCTGATGAGCTTTCTGATAATGATATTACTGAAAAAATACAAGCTATTAGTGTTAATGTAAAAAATGAAAATACAAAGTCTTCTAAAAAAGAAGATAATGATTTTAATCAGATTTCACTTTTTGAAACCGTTAAGGATGAGGATGTATTAGAAGAGTTAAAATCTTTAGACTTAACAAATATAACCCCCTTAGATGCGCTTAATAAGCTTTCTAAATTTCAGGGAATGCTAAATAATAGATGGAAAGCATAGTTAGGAGAGAATATGCCAGAAATCGCACTGCTTAGTAATGATACTATAGACAAGATTGCAGCAGGAGAGGTAGTTGAAAAGCCTCTAAACGTTGTAAAGGAGCTTGTTGAGAATTCTATTGATGCAGGTAGTACAAATATATCAGTTGAAATAAAGAATGGCGGGATTGATCTTATCAGAGTAACTGATAATGGATGCGGTATCCCTAAAAGTCAGATTAGTAAAGCGTTTTTAAGACATGCAACTAGCAAGCTTAGAACAATATCTGATTTAGAGGAACTTTCTTCACTTGGCTTTAGAGGTGAGGCTCTTTCTTCAATTAGCGCAGTATCTAAAACTGAAATGATAACAAAAACCGAAGATGAACTTTTAGGTTATTTGTTTAGGGTTGAAGGCGGAGTTTATGCGGATTCTGCTGAGATAGGGGCGCCAAATGGAACTACTATAGTAATTAGGCAGCTTTTTTATAACACTCCGGCTCGTAGAAAATTTTTAAAATCCGCAGTTGCAGAGGCGGCTTCAATCGAGGATATTATTGAGAAATTTGCATTATCTCATCCTGAAATTTCATTTCAGTTTATTAATAATGGAAAAACTAAAATATCGACTCCTAGAAATGGCTCCTTAAAGGATGTTATATATCATATATATGGTAAAGAGGTGTATGATTGCCTTCTTAAAGTAGATTATGAAGTAGATGGTATTTCAGTCACTGGGTTTACTGGTAGACCTGAACTTAATTATCAAGCAAGAAATGGAGAATTATATTTTGTTAATGGACGTTTTGTTAAATCCAATGATATCAAAACGGCTATTGAAGAGGTTTACAGAAATTATCTGATGCAGCATCAGTTTCCATTTTGCGTATTAAACATTGAAGTTGCTCCTAATACAGTCGACGTAAATGTTCATCCACAAAAGCTTGAGGTTCGCTTCTCTGATAGTAAGCTTATAAAAGATACTGTAATGGATGCATTAAAAGATGCGTTTTTAGAGAAGGAATTAATTCCGACAGTAACAGTATCTAAAGCTTTATATGCTGTGGAAGAGATATCTTTCCCTGATAAAGAGGATGATAACAAAGCTTTAGAGACTAATCCTTCAAAGTTGATTTCAACAAAGGTTAGTAGTGATAATTTTGAAAAAGATAATGATTTAATAAATGACGATGGAATAAACGATTATACGAATAATGCTAATGCTCAAACCGAAAAGCTTATAGTTCCAATGAATAAGGAAAGAGTTCCTGAACCCTTTGAAACAAAAAGGTTTAGTGATATTTCTTTTGAAAAAGCTCCAGTTGCTAAATTTGAACAAGAATCATTTTTTGAAAAGAAATTAATTAATGATGATCCTATAAAAAAATATAAAATTATAGGACAGGTCTTTGATACTTACTGGCTCATTACTTTAGATGATGACCTTTATATTGTTGATCAGCATGCGGCTCACGAAAAGGTTAATTTTGAAAATTTTGTTAAGATGTATGAAAGTGAAGATATTGCCCCAGGACAGATGCTTTTGCCTCCTATTGTGATACATCTGTCACCTAATGAAGAAGCTGCATTACTAACTTATGAGGAAGTATTTACTAAGATTGGTTATGAGTTTCAGGAATTTGGACAAGGCTCTTATGCAATTAGAAGTGTGCCTTTGAATTTGTATGGCTCAACAGAAGAGGAAATGTTTCATAGATTATTGAATGAGCTAATGGAAAAGGATGGTGTGTATGCACCGACAGTTGTCATGGAAAAACTGGCATCTATGTCATGTAAAGCCGCGATAAAAGGTAATCAGCGCATAAGCTATAATGAAATGGAACATTTAATGACTAGACTAATGAATTTAGATAATCCATATAATTGTCCGCATGGAAGACCTGTATTTATTAGGATAACCAAGAAGGAATTAGAAAAGAAATTTAAAAGGATTGTATAATGAGGCCATTAATAATTATTGCTGGACCTACTGCGGTTGGAAAATCTGATATTGCGATTAAACTTGCCAAAAAAATAAATGGTGAAATCATATCTGCGGATTCTATGCAGGTATATCGTATGATGGACATAGGGTCTGCTAAAGTGATGCCTCATGAAATGGATGGAATAATTCATCATCTTATTGATGTTTTAGATCCTACAGACGATTTTAACGTGGCATTATTTCAAAAACTAGCTCTTGAAGCGATTGATGAAATTTATAAAAAGGGAAAAGTTCCTATAATGGTTGGCGGAACTGGTTTTTATATACAGTCAGTTCTTTATGAAATCGATTTTAATGAGTCTTTAGGACCAACTAGCGATTACCGAAGAGATTTGGAGCAGTACGCTAATAATTTTGGTGTAGAAGCTTTATTTGATAAATTAAGAGAGGTTGACCCTAAATCCTGTGAAGTAATTCACATGAATAATGTTAAGCGTGTAATTAGAGCGCTTGAATATTTTAATGAAACTGGTAAGCCTATTAGTGAACACAATGAAGAACAAAGAGCAAAAGCATCTAATTTTGATTTTGCTTATTTTGTTTTGAATGATGATAGAGAATTTATTTATAAAAGAATTGACCTACGTGTTGACAAAATGGTTGAGATGGGGTTAATTGAAGAGGTTACCAAATTAAAGAATATGGGACTTAAGGAATCAGATGTATCTATGCAAGGTTTAGGCTATAAAGAAATATTATCTTACTTAAATGGTAATTTATCTTTAGACGAAGCTCTTGATATTGTTAAGCGTGATTCAAGAAGATTTGCTAAACGCCAGATTACATGGTTTAAACGAGAGCCCGACGCAATTTGGATTAATAAAAACGATATCGGCAGGGATGATGATACGGTCTTAACTGCTATGATTAATGAACTAAAAAAGAAAGAAATAATATAGTTTTATGGAAAAGAAAAATATTTATTTAAACATGGGAATAAGTGATACAGTATTTAACTATTGTGAGAATATTGTAAGCACACTTAAAGATAGATTTGAAGAAATTGATGATATTGCTGAACTTAATCAGCTTAAGGTTCTTAGTGCTTTTAAGAAAAATAAGGTTAGTGAGGCTTGCCTTCATGGAACTACTGGATATGGCTATGGAGATTTAGGTCGAGAAACTTTAGAAGCTGTTTATGCTGATATTTTTCATACAGAGGACGCCATTGTAAGACCTCAGATTACTTGTGGAACACATGCACTTGCATTAGCGCTTATGAGTAATTTAAGACCTGGAGATGAGCTATTATCTCCAGTTGGAAAGCCTTATGACACCATGGAAGAAGTCATAGGTATTAGAGAATCTAAAGGTTCTTTAAAGGAATATAATATTTCATATAAGCAGGTAGAGCTTTTACCTGGTGATAAGTTTGATTATGATGGAATTAAAGCTGCTATTAATGAAAAAACTAAATTAGTTACAATTCAAAGATCTAAAGGCTATCAGACTAGAAAAACATTTTCAGTTTCTGAAATAGGTGAATTAATAGCATTTATTAAAGGAATTAAGCCCGATGTATTAGTGATGGTTGATAATTGTTATGGTGAATTTACTGAGCTTTGCGAGCCAAGTGACGTTGGAGCCGATATGGTAGTGGGATCTTTAATAAAAAATCCTGGTGGTGGTCTTGCTCCTATTGGAGGCTATATTGCTGGTAAAAAGGAATGTATCGAAAACGCAGCATATAGACTTACAAGTCCAGGCCTAGGTAGAGAAGTAGGAGCTTCATTAGAAGTATTAAGAAGCTTTTATCAAGGTATTTTTCTTGCGCCAACAGTTGTTGCTAGTGCATTAAAGGGAGCTATTTTTGCTGCTAACGTTTACGAAAAGCTGGGTTTTAAAGTCGTTCCAAATTCTACAGAATCACGCCACGATATTATTCAGGCAGTTGCTTTTGAAGATCCCAAAAAGCTAATTGCTTTTTGTGAGGGAATTCAATTTGCTTCACCTGTGGATGGTTACGTTTCTCCAGAACCATGGGATATGCCAGGATATGATAGTAAAGTTATTATGGCGGCTGGAACATTTGTTTCGGGAGCAAGTATTGAGCTTTCTGCGGATGGGCCATTACGTGAGCCTTTCTCTGCTTATTTTCAGGGTGGAATAACCTGGCCACATGTTAAATTCGGTATTATTAATACTTTACAGCGTTTAGTAGATGAAGGTCTTGTTTCAATTTAGAATTCATTTCTTTTGCTATACAAAACAACTTATTTTTGATAAAATAAATAAGTTAAAAAATCGTAGGAGGGCATCTCTTTGAATAGTTATGAATTTGGTATTGATTTAGGTACCAGCAATATTCGTATATATAATAGTGCTACAGAGCAGATCATGATTGAAAAAAACATGATTGCTATTGAAAATAAAAAGACAGTTTTTGCTTATGGTGATTCTGCATTTGAAATGTATGAAAAGGCACCTGGCAATATAAATATTTCGTATCCTTTATCAAATGGTGTAATTGCGGATATTAAGAATATGGAAGTAATAATTAAATATTTTGTTACTTCACTTATGAATGATTCAATTAAGCCTGCTGATTATTATATTGCTGTTCCTACTGATGTTACAGAAGTAGAAAAGAGAGCTTTTTATGATTTGATTAAAGAAAGCAATGTTAAGGCTAAACGCATTATGGTAGTTGAAAAAGCTATTGCAGATGGTCTGGGCATGAATATCGATATTAAGAATTCACAGGGAGTTTTAGTAGTTGATATTGGTTTTGATACAACTGAGATTTCTATTTTGTCTCTTGGTGGTATTGTTTTAAGCCGACTTATTAAGATTGGTGGATTAAAGTTTGATGAAGCTATTAAAGCTGCTGTAAGAAAAGACTTTTCATTATTTATCGGCGGAAAGACTGCTGAAAATGTTAAGGTTCATCTTAAGGAATTAGAAGAAGAAGGTAAGAATGCTGTCGTATATGGCAGGGATATTGTTACTGGTCTTCCCGTTGAAAGAGAGATTTCTACAGCTGTTGTTAACGCTGCGTTAGAAGAGCATTTTGATTCTATTATTGATAATATTAAGGTAATACTTGAACGTACTCCACCTGAACTTTCGGCAGATATATATCGTCATGGAATATATCTTACTGGTGGTGGATCTATGGTTAATCATCTTGCTGAAAAGATTGCTAACGGAACTGGACTTAAGGTTAATGTTTCAGAAAATCCAGAAACTAGCGTTGCACTTGGCTTAGCCAAAATAATAAATGATGATAATTACAAGTCAGTAGCATATTCAATCGAAGGAATGGGTAAATGAGTCCTATCGTAAAAAAACAAGGAGAAAAATTTACTCTTCCGAGTAAATATCTCCTTTTTATTTTAACTATAGTCTGTGTGAGTTTATTAGTTGTTACATATGCAACGGATATTTTTAACAGACCATTAAATTATATTGTTAACTACATAATTATTCCTTATGACGAGGGAATTTCTAAGATTGGTTCTGTTCTTTCTGATAGAAAGAATGAGTTAGTAAATATTAGAGATTTAATTGAAGAGAATACTAAATTAAAAAATCAGATAGCTGAGCTTGAAGATGAAAACACTAGACTTATGCAGGATAAGTATGAACTTAATAATTTAAGGTCTTTATTTGAGTTCAACGAAAGCTATGAGAACTACAAAAAAACTGGTGCAAGGGTTATATACAAAGACTCTACGAACTGGTTTTCAACATTTATCATTAATAAAGGTTTTAATGATGGTATTGACCTTGACATGAATGTTGTGTGTGGAAATGGTTTAGTAGGGCGTATCACTATGGTAGGGCCTGATTTTAGTAAAGTTACTTCTATTATTGCTGACAAATCTAATGTTAGCGGAACTGTTTTAGCATCGGCGGATAATCTTATTGTTTCAGGAGATTCTGAGTTAATTAATGAAGGCGTTATTTCATTTTCGCAGTTGATTGATGATGCTGATAATGTTAATAAGGGAGATAAAGTTGTTACAAGCACTATTAGTGATAAGTATTTGCCAGGTATTTTGATAGGCTATATTGATTCAGTCAATTATGATTCTAATAATCTAACTAAGTCTGGAGAAATAATTCCTGCGGTTGATTTTAAACATATTTCTGAGGTGCTTGTTATTCTGGATCAGAAACAGTCTATTACACAAGAAGATATGGAGAATGCTATAACAGCGATATCTAAATGATTAGAGTACTAATATATATTGTTTTATTAATTACATTATATGTTTTTCAAGGAACGGTTTTTTCCTCTATTAATATGGGGGGAGTCGTTCCTAATCTTGTTTTAATACTTACTACTTCTTTAGGCCTTATGAGAGGTAAAAAGACAGGACTGGTTATAGGTTTTTTTGCTGGATTATTAATGGACATTTTTTCGGGTTCATATATAGGATTTTATGCTCTGTTAATGATGTATTTAGGATATTATTCAGGGGTATTTAGTAAAATATTCTATGCAGAGGATGTTAAGCTTCCTCTTATAATTATTCTTTCAGCAGACTTGACTTATGGAATAGTTAATTATGTATTTATATATCTTTTGAAGGGTAGAACACATTTTGATAAATATTTTTTGCATATTTCTTTGCCAGAATGTGCATATACAGCATTATTAGCTATTATTTTATATCCACTTATTTTAGTTATTAATAGACAATTAGAGCGTAAAGAACGAAAGCAGGTTAAAGAATTTGTTTAATAAGTTTAAGGCATTTTTTCATAGCTTAATAACAACAAGAATTCTTTACTTTATAATATTATTATTCGCTGGTTTTTCTGTGCTTTTTTATCGTATATTTCAGTTACAGATTGTTCATGGCGAGGAATATCTGAACAGTTTTCAGGTAAGTATTAAAAAGGAAAGAAATGTTGAAGCGGCCAGAGGCAATATATATGATTGCAATGGTGTTCTTTTGGCATACAATCAATTAGCTTATTCTGTAAAAATTGAAGATGTTTACGAATCTGGAAAAAATAAGAATAAGAATCTTAATAATACAATTTTAAAAACTATTAAAATTGTAGAGTCTAATGGTGATAAATTAGCACTTAATTTTAATATTTCGGTAGATGAAGAAGATAATTATGTTTTTACGGTTTCAGATTCATTGCTTAGTCGATTTAAGGCCGATATTTTTGGTTATGCATTTATTAATGACATGACTTATGCTGAATCATCTGCATCTGCGGATGATATTATGGAATATCTAACTGGGAAAAAACGATATAACATTGATACAGAAAATTTAAGTAAACAAGAAATCATTGAAGTAGTATCAGTTAGATATGCTATGAGTTTAAATGCATATCAGAAATATATTGCAACTACTATAGCTACTAACGTTAATGAAAAAACTGTAGCAACCATATATGAGAATGCTGATGTTTTAGAGGGTGTTTCAATTGCCGAAGATACAATAAGAGTGTATCCGCAGGGCGAGTATATGGCTCAGATTATAGGTTATACAGGTAAAATAAATGCAGATGAGTTAAAAGCATATTCTGCTTCGGATGATACCTATAATATGAATGATATTGTGGGAAAAGTTGGAATTGAAAAGAGTATGGAAAGTGCTCTTAGAGGACTAAATGGTTCTGAAACTGTATTTGTTGATACCTTAGGTAGAGTTGTATCAATTGATTCTTATACTTATCCAGTTGCAGGAAATGATGTTTATTTAACAATAGATAGTAAACTTCAGGAATCAATTTATCATGTCTTAGAACAAAAGCTTGCCGGTATTTTACTAAAAAAGATTGTTAATACTAAAGTATATGTACCAAGCGAAAAATCATCTGCCTCAGACATTGTTATTCCAATTTATGATGTTTACTATCAGATGTTTAATAATAATATTATTGATGTTAAGCATTTACAGTCTGATGATGCATCGGAGAATGAAAGAGATATTTATCAAGCCTTTTTGTATAAACAAAGTAAAGTAATGGAGAGGCTTTTAGAAGAATTAACTACTAAGAAAACTGTTTATAATAAACTTACAACAGAGTATAAAGTTTACGAAAATTATATCGAAGATATTTTATTAGATTCGGATATTTTAGTTTATGATTTGATTGATAGTCAGGATGATGTATATAGAGCTTGGGCTATTGATGAGACGATAAGTCTAAATCAATATATAAATTATGCTATTTCAAAAGGATGGATTAATAACAAATACCTTAATCTTGAAACTGCATATTCTGAATCTTCGGAGATATATGATTCGATTGTTTCGATTGTTTTGTCTAAGCTTGAAAAAGATGAAAATTTCCACAAAATTCTTTACAAATATATTATTCGTGAAGATTTAATACGTCCTAGACAAATATGTGATTGTTTATTAGATCAAGGTATTATTAGCTTGAGTGAAGAGGAACAGAAATTATGGGAAAGAAATGCAATTTCTCCATATAATTTTATGATAGAAAGAATCTCAAATCTTGAAATCACTCCAGCTCAATTAGCTTTAGACCCATGTTCTGCTTCAATGGTTGTTACCGATGTAAATAATGGTTCTGTATTAGCTTGTGTATCTTATCCTAGCTATGATAATAATTATTTGGCAAATGGTGCTGATGCTGCTTATCTAAAGAAAGTAAATAATGATAAATCGTTACCATTAATTAACTTTGCGACACAGCAACGTACTGCGCCTGGATCAACTTATAAAATGGTTTCAGCGGCGGCAGGGTTATGTGAAGGCGTAGTAAATACAAATACATTAATAACTTGTGTAGGAACATTTGATGAGATAACTGAAAAGCATAATTGCTGGATTTATCCTGGACGACATGGTGCTTTAAATGTTGCAAATGCTATTAAGGCCTCATGTAACTATTATTTCTATACAGTGGGCTATAGATTAAGCTTAGACGAAAATAACAATTATAACAGTTCGCTTGGCGTAGAGAAGCTTAATAAATATGCTGATATGTTTGGATTAACTGATAAATCTGGTATTGAGATAGAAGAGTATTCGCCTCATCCTACCACAGACTATTCAGTTCCATCTGCTATAGGACAGGGTACGAATTCTTTTACAACTGTAGGTTTAGCAAGATATGTAACCGCGGTTGCGAATTCAGGTACCGTATATAATTTAACGCTTCTTGATAAACTTGTAGATAGCAATGGTAATGATATTGTCAAGTATAACGCAGAAATTCGTAATACTATAGACATGGATGAGCGTTATTGGGATGCAATTCATGATGGTATGAAGAAAGTTGTGGAATCAAAGTATTATTTTCAAGATTTGGGAATTGAATTTGCTGGAAAAACAGGTACGGCGCAGCAGTCTAAAACACGACCTGACCATGGTTTATTTGTATGCTATGCTCCATATAAAGATCCTGAGATTGCGATAGCGGTTAGAATAGCAAATGGTTATACCTCCGAGTATGTTGCTGATACTACAAAAGATGTTTTGAAACTATATTTTAATCTGGAAAAGAAAGATGATATCGTCACTGGATCTGCAGCTGAGATTAATGCTAACGGTCATGGTGGAGATTAAGGAGTTATAAATGTCTAATGTTATAATAAAGAGCTATCAGAATGGTTTGAAGATTTTTTTAGACGAAGAAGCTTCATTTTCTGATATTTTAAAAGAAATTACTGATAAGTTTGTAGAATCTAAAAAATTCTTCAAAAATAGCAAGATTGCTGTTTCTTTTGAAGGACGTAGTTTGTCAAAAGAAGAGGAAATAGCATTGGTTTCTGCAATGGAAAAAGGCGGAGAGTTAAATATTGTATATATTATTGGGAAAGATATAGAGACCAATGAGTATTATCAAAAAGCTCTTGAACATGCTATTCAGGGTGAAGATAATGCGGCTAGCTTTGGAAAGCTTTACTGTAATTCATTAAAAAAAGGAGAACATTTAGAGACTGAGAGTGGAGTAGTTATACTTGGTGATGTAGAACCAGGTGCTTCTATTTATGCTAATGGAAGTATAGTTATTTTAGGCGGGTTATATGGAACTGCAGTATGTACGGTTTCAAATAACGAAGATCGTTATTTTATTGCTGCTATGGATGTTTCATGTGAAAGGCTTAAAATTGGAAGCAAGAAATATTTTTCACTTGAAAAATCGAAGTGGTTAATAAAACCTAAAATGCAAGGGAAAATTGCATACATTAAAGATAACGAAGTTTTGTTAGATAATATAAGTTCAGATACTCTTAAGAAAATTTGTGGTAATTTTTTGATAAAATAGATTTATGTTAAAGAAGCATTCAATTAAAGATTATGATTTTAGACTAATTATATATGTTGTACTACTAAATACAATTGGTATTATGGCAGTTGGTAGTGCAGATCCATCACTCAAATTCAAGCAGCTACTTGGAATGATTTTAGGTTTATTTATGTTGGTTTTTGTATCTTTTTTGGATCTTAAACTGATATTAAAATTCTATTGGTTATGGTATGCCGTAGATTTAGCCTTACTTGTAGCAGTACAGATTGCTGGTAGCTCGTCGAACAATTCACAACGTTGGTTTGAAATTGCCGGAATTCGTTTTCAGCCATCTGAAACAGCCAAAATATTGTTGATAATTTTCTTTGCTCAGTTTATTATGAAATATAGAGAGAAAATTAACACAATTCAGTTTATTTTTGCATATGCTGCGTTGGCGGCAATTCCACTTTACTTGATTTTAAGTCAGCCTGATTTGTCAACTACTTTAGTTATATCAATTATTTTAGTAGCTATTATTTTTGTGGCTGGTCTAAGCTGGAAGATTATTGCAGGGGCTGTTGCTGTAATGATTCCAAGTGTCATAATATTTTTAAGTATAATCTTAAAAGAAGGTCAAACACTCATCGATGGCTACCAGAGAAAGCGTATTTTGTCGTTTTTTTATCCAGAATTATATGTAGATGATGCTTATCAGCAAGTTAACTCAGTAATTGCGATTGGCTCAGGTCAATTACTAGGTAAGGGATTGAATAATACTGTAAATGGCTCTCTTAAAAATGGTAACTATATTATTGAACCTGCAACAGATTTTATTTTTGCTGTAATAGGAGAGGAACTAGGTTTTGCCGGTACGTTAATGATAATTGTGTTAGAATTATTAATAGTATTGGAATGCTTGATGGTTGCCAGAAAAGCTAATGAAATATCAGGTCGCGTAATAGCGACAGGTATGGCTACAATTATCGGAATTCAAACATTTTTTAATATTGGTGTTGCCACGTTTATATTGCCTAATACTGGATTGACACTTCCTTTTGTAAGCTATGGTCTTACATCTTTAGTCAGCCTTTATATAGGACTTGGTTTCGTTATGAACGTCAGATTTAGGGGATGTCTGACACGTGAACGAGGTACATTTCAAACTGAAGGGTATTTTTAACTGGAGGGTAACTAACAATGAACATTGCATTAATTGCTCACGATGCAAAAAAGAAACTGATGCAGAACTTCTGCATTGCTTATCGTGGTATTTTATCTCATCACGAATTATATGCTACAGGCACAACGGGAAGACTTATAGAAGAAGTTACTAATTTAAATATTCATAAATATTTAGCTGGTCATTTGGGGGGAGAACAACAGATTGGAGCCCAGATTGAGCACAATCAGATTGACTTGGTAATTTTCTTAAGAGATCCTCTTTCACAAATGGGACATGAACCTGATGCTAATAATGTTATGAGATTATGTGATATGCATAATATTCCATTGGCAACTAATCTTGCTAGTGCTGAGTTACTTATTAAATCTCTAGACAGAGGAGACCTTGAGTGGCGTGAAATGTATAAATAAGAGAATCTCTATAATAATTTTATTCTGTTTATTTTCATCTTTATTTTCTGCTTGTGGTAAGCAGGAAATAAAGATGTCTTTTTCTGATTTTTATGAGGATAATGCAAGTACATATGATGTTGTAACACTTGAGCCTTCTATTTTAACCCCTTTTTCATCTAATATTGCAGTCGTTCCAGCAAATAGAATTGAATCAGTTCCTTTAGAGAATGCTGGAGCTGGTTTACTTATTGATATAAACAAACAAGAAGCTTTGTTTGCTCAAAATGTATTTGATGTTAAGGAACCTGCAAGTATTACAAAAATTATGACTGCTATTGTAGCAGTGAAAAATTGTTCTTTGGATTCTAACATAATATGTTCAAGTAGTGTAGTAAACTTAGGCGTTTCGGATGCAGTTGTATTAGGCTTACACGAAGGCGATACATTTACTCTTGATCAAGCTTTACGACTTATGCTTTTGTCATCATACAATGATCTTGCTGTTGCAATAGCCGAACATGTTAGTGGAAGCGTTGAAGAATTTACGAAACTTATGAATGAAGAAGCGCATTCTTTAGGTGCAACATCTACTTTTTTTGGTGACCCACATGGTCTTTATGAAGAAACTAATTATACTTCTGCATATGATTTATATTTGATTTTCAATGAAGCAATCAAGCAGCCAGTAATTCTTGAAATTATTCAAAGTAAAGATTTTACCACAACATACAAGGATAAGCTTGGTAATGAAAAACAGGCTTCAGCTAAGACTACGAATAGATATGCTTACGGTTCATATGAGCTTCCTGAAAATGTTATAGTTGTCGGTGGCAAAACAGGGACAACTGATAATGCTGGATACTGTTTAATGTTATTAGTTAGAGATAAATATTCTAATCCATATATATCTATTATTTTACAGGACAATTCAAGAGATAATTTGTATGGCGATATGACTTTATTATTGTCAGAAATTAATAAATGATAGTTGTATTTTAACTGTCAATATTCTATAATATTATTAACGTTAGTACTAACGAAAATTGTAAATGGAGGGTTTACAGATGGTAGAATTGATTGTTGGAGAAAAGGGCAAAGGTAAAACCAAAATCCTGCTCGACAAGGTTAATGCCGAAGTAAAGAGTATTACAGGAAACATTGTTTATTTTGACAGAAGTTCAAAGCATATGTACGAATTAAACAATAAAGTAAGACTTATTGATGTATCTGATTTTTTTATTGACAATAGTAGTGAATTTTTAGGATTTGTTACTGGAGTCATTTCTCAAGATAGTGATCTTCAACAGATGTATTTCGATGGATTTCTTCCCATTTCTAAAATTGAATTGTCTGAACTTCCTCTTTTCGTAGAAAAGCTCGAAAAGATTAGTGACAAATTTGGTGTTGATTTTATTATTTCAGTTTCTAGAGATAAGAAGGATATTCCTGAAATTCTTCATTCAAAGATTTCTGTAGCTCTTTAATTTTATATTGATAACAGTTATAATAATAACAAGGACCTCGACTATTATGGTCGAGGTCTTTTATTGAATTATATAATTTGGAGTATTAATGAGAGATCAGGGTAACGAGCTTGAAAAAAGAAGACCTAAGCCGGGGTTTGACTTTGCGATTATTATTTTTATCGCCATTTTTATATATATAATTGTGTGTATCGTAATGAGCTTTAAAACAGAAAATATTGCTGGTTATCAGGTTAAGCATGGTACTTTATCAGATAACAGAATATATACTGGTTTAGCGCTTAGAGATGAACATATTGTAACCAGTGATTATGCAGGTTATGTAAGCTTCTTCGTTACTGAAGGAGAAAGAGCGTCTTATAATAATTTAGTATATTGCATTGATGAGACAGGAAAATTATCAGACCTTACTGGTAAAGATCCTACCGAAGATAATTCTTTAGAAACTAATGAACTTAACTCATTAAAGCAGGATATTCAGTTATTCTCTAAAAATTTTGATGAAAAAGTATTTTCCGTTACTCCTTCATTTGAGAGAAAGCTTGAAAATCGTATTTCACAAATTCAAAATCGACGTATTATTGATAATTTATCTAAAATATCTGATAGTCATTCAAATGATATAATTGAATACTGCAGAGCTAAAAAACCAGGTATTGTATTATATTATCAAGATGGATATGAGGATTATCTTCCAAGTGATTTGACTAAGAGCGATTTTGATCTCGAAAAATATGAATCAAAAATTATTTTGAATGATGATCTTGTTAAAAATGGTGACTTTGTTTATAAATATGTTTTTTCTGAGGATTGGTCACTTGTTTTACTAGTTCCTAACTATGAGATAGATCGTATTTTGGATATGGACTATGTAGAAGTTAAGTTTTCTAAGACACAGACTACTTCGTGGGCAAAAGTAACTATAATCAATCAGTATGAAGACGAAACAATGATTCAATTGTCATTTACTAATTCAATGATTAATTTTTGCAAAGATCGATTTGTTGAAGTTGAGCTTGTATTGGAGGAGGATACCGGGTTAAAGATTCCCAATTCTTCCATTGCAGAAAAAAGTTTCTTTTTGATAGACAAGAATTTTGTAACTGTAAGTGAAGACGGAGATAAATTTACTGTTTTGAGACGAGAATTTGCACAATCAGGCGATATTATTTCAATGGTAGTTGAATTAGAAGTATATAAAGAGGATGAATACGAATATTATGTTGATACTACTTCACTAAATTATGGTGATGTATTATTTAGAAAAGATATTGGAATTAATGTTACTAATGATAATGATTCAACAATGGTTGTAGGTAAACAAGGAACATTAATTGGTGTTTATTCAATTAATAAAGGTTATGCTGATTTCAAACGTATTGAAATTATGTATGCTAATGATAAATATACTATTATTAAACCAAATGCTGCATTTGGATTAAGAGCATATGATTATATTGCACTTGATGCATCACTGATTTCAGATAAAGATTTTGTATATTAGGAGATTTCATGAGTTACATTAAAGAAAATCTAGAAATCGTTCATAAAAATATCGATAAGGCGATAAGTGTTGCTAATAGAGATAAGCATACAGTTAAGCTTATTGCTGTTTCTAAAACTAAACCTTTAGAAGACTTATTAGAAGCATATTCACTTGGCGAACGTGACTTTGGTGAAAACAAGGTTCAGGAATTAATTGATAAATATGAGAATATGCCTAAAGATGCAAGATTTCATATGATAGGTCATCTTCAGAAGAATAAAGTAAAATATCTTATAGGAAAAACAGTTTTGATTCATGGAGTAGATAGCTATGAACTTGCTATGGTTATTGAAAAGGAATGCGTTAAGGCCCATTCATCAATGGATATTTTAGTTGAAGTTAATGTAGCGAGAGAAGCTTCAAAATTTGGTCTATTACCTGAAAACGCCATTGATACCATAAAGATGATTTCTAAGCTACCACATGTTCATATTAAAGGACTTATGACGATTGCACCATATGTAGAAGATGCAGAACTTAATCGTCAATATTTTGTTGCCCTAAAGGAATTAAGCATTGACATCAAAAGCCAAAACATTGATAATGTTTCTATGAAGATTCTTTCAATGGGAATGACTGGAGATTATATGGTTGCCATTGAAGAAGGTGCAACTTTTGTTAGAGTTGGAACAGGAATATTTGGGGAAAGAAATTATAGTTATTAAGGAGTATATAGTAAAATGGGAAAAATGGATAAACTTTTAGGCTTCATGAAAGTCGGTCAAAACGAAGATGATTATTATGACGATTATGAAGATGATGGATATAATGAAGAATTTGACAATAATCAAATAGAACCGGAAGAAACTCAGAAGCCTTCTTTTTTTGAAAAAAAGGCTTCAGCACCTCAGCCAGTGGCTAGAAAGAAAACATCTATGAACGACTCAGCTGTATGTATCTTTAAACCTCAGTCAATTGATGAAGCAAGAGAAATTGCCGATACATTGATTAACAACAACACTGTATTACTTAATTTCGAAGGTGTTGATTTAGCTGTATCTCAAAGAATTCTTGATACTATAACTGGTGTTTGCATAGCAATTAGAGGAAATCTTCAGAAGATATCTAATTTTATCTTCATCGCTACTCCCGCTTCTGTTGATGTTTCTGGTGATTTACAGGATAATCTCGCTGGAGTTTTTGAGTCTTTATAATAAAAGATTTAGTCCTGTCATATAAATATGACGGGACTTTTTAATATCACATTATAAATAGTACGAGGTAATAAAATGGTAAATATATCTGTTTCTAGTAAGAAGGTAAATCAGTATGATATTTGGGCAGATTTTTCTTTTGACGGTCTCAAAGAACGACTAACTGAGCTATTCCCTAATAGCGGAAAAGTATGTATAGTAACTGATTCTAATGTAGGTCCGCTTCATCTAGAAGAATTGAAAAAGCAGCTTCCTGATAATGTTATGATATATGAGTATGTAATTGAGGCAGGAGAGTCCTCTAAAAATATTTCTACTGTTGAAAATATATTAGCCTATTTAGTTGATAATTCTTTTCTTAGAAAAGATTTTCTTATTGCATTAGGTGGTGGAGTAACGGGTGATATTACTGGCTTTGTTGCAAGCTTATATATGAGAGGGATTCCTTTTGTAATGATTCCTACTTCTCTTTTAGCAATGGCTGATTCATCTATTGGTGGTAAGACTGCCGTAGATTTGGGTGGAATTAAAAATATAGTTGGTGCTTTTAATATGCCTTCACTTATATTTATGAATTTTGATTTGCTAAAAACTCTTCCTGAAAGAGAATTCTATGCTGGTTTTGCTGAAATTATGAAAGCAGGATTATTAGCTGATTCAGAATTCTACGAATGGCTTATTGAAAATATGTATGAGATTTGCGACAAGGAGCCAGAAACCATTTCTTTAATGCTTGAAAAGGCAATCAATATTAAGAAGGGCATTGTTGAGAAAGATCCTTTTGAAAATGGAGATAGAGCTTTATTAAATCTTGGTCACACAATTGGTCATGGAATAGAGATTACTTCTAATGGAGAACTTCTTCATGGTGAATGTGTTGCACTTGGTTGTGTTGCAGCTGCATTCATTTCATGGAAGCTAGATATGATTAAGATGGAAGACTATTATGAAGTAAGAGATATGTTTGTGCCTTTCAATCTTCCTATTTCAATCGAGAGAGATAACCTTCAACCTATTTTAGATGCTTTAATGAAGGATAAAAAGAATACTACTGGCAAGATTAATATGGTTTTACTTAAAAAAGTGGGAAAAGCATGTTTAGTTAAAGATATTCCGGTAGAATTGGTTGTCCAGGCTATTGATGAATTGAATTTTAAAGACGAAGACTAATGGTGATAGAATGAAACCTTCAAAAGTTAAAATATATATTATTGATATAATTTTGATATGTTTCTTAGTAGCTATTGATAGAGTTTCAAAATATCTTGCATTGATTAAATTAAAAGGAAGACCTTCTTATCCTGTCATAAAAGGTATTTTAGAATTTAGATATTTAGAGAATCAAGGTGCAGCATTTGGTTTACTAAAGAAGCAAACATCTTTTTTTATCTTTGTTACACTAATTGTGCTTTTAGCTATTGTATATATTATTGTTAAAGCTCCATACAAAAAAAGATTTTTATTAGGAAATTTTTGCTTAGTAAGTATTGCTGGTGGTGCATTAGGTAATTTTATAGATAGACTATTATATAAGCATGTTATTGACTTTATCTATATTAGTTTTATTAAATTTCCGGTTTTTAATATTGCTGATATATTTGTTACAATAAATACTATTTTACTTATTCTTTTGCTTATATTTAAATACAAAGAAGATGATTTGAATTTCCTTAAGTTTAAAGAGCTTAGAATTAGAGAGATTGATTAATGAATGAATTTTCTTTTATAGTTTCAGAAGACTACGAAGATGAAAGAATAGATAAATATTTATCCGAAATTATTCCGGAATTTACTCGTAGTTATATTCAAAAGCAGATTGAAGAGAAGCTTTTATTTGTGAATGAAAAGAATGTGAAGGCCAATTACAGGCTCAAAACAGGTGACAATGTATTTTTTAGTTGTCCTGACATGGTTGTACCTGATATTATTTCTGAAAATATGCCTATTGATATTGTTTATGAGGATGATGATGTAGCTATTGTAAATAAGCCGCAAGGGATGGTAGTTCATCCTGGTGCAGGTCATTATACAGGTACTCTAGTTAATGCACTTATGTACCATCTGGATGGTAGATTAAGCGGTATTAATGGAGTTTTAAGACCAGGAATAGTTCATAGAATTGATAAAGATACGTCAGGTTTGTTAATCATATGCAAAAATGATGTTGCTCATAATAATATAGCAGAGCAGTTGAAAGAACATAGCGCTGAAAGAACATATAGAGCAATAGTTCATGGTGTAATAGATGAGGATTCTGGACAGATAAATGCATCTATGGGAAGAGATTCTAAAAATAGACTTAAGATGGCAGTAGTTCCAGGTGGAAAAAGAGCAGTTACTAATTTTAAAGTATTAGAACGATTTGATAAATATACTTACATCGAATGTAAATTAGAAACTGGCAGAACACATCAGATAAGAGTTCATATGGCTTATAAAGGCCATCCATTAATGGGTGATCCGTTATACTCTAATTTTTCTGAGCCTATTCATTGTGACGGTCAGATTTTACATGCTAAGACAATTGGATTTGTAAGTCCTTCAACTAATGAGTGGATTAGATTAGATTCTGAAATCCCAGAATATTTTGATAAGATATTAGCATTTTTAAGAAAAGGTTGACATAATTTACTTATGTAAACTAATGATTAATTGCTTATTTCATAGTTAGATGATATAATATTCATATCATATGGGAGGGTTACCTATGAAAACAGTTATTACTATTGGTAGACAAAACGGATCAGCAGGGCACGATATTGGGAAATTACTTGCTGATAAATTGAATATTCCTTTTTATGACAAAGAGATTATTACAAGGGCAGCTAAAGATAGCGGATTTTGTGAAGAAATGATTCAAAATCATGACGAACGTCCAACAGGTTCATTTCTTTACAATTTAGTTATGGATACATATTCTTTTGGGTATAATTCCTCAGCTTTTGTTGATATGCCCATTAGTCATAAAGTATTTCTTGCGCAGTTTGATGCTATAAAATCATATGCAAAAGAAGGTCCATGTGTCATTGTTGGTCGATGTGCTGATTATGCGCTCGCGGATTTTGATAATGTTTTGAACATTTTTATTTTTGCTGATGACTCTTTTAAGGTACGTCATTTAATGGATAGATATCCAGAAATTAAGACAATTGAGAAAGCAAGAGATTACTATATTAAAAAGGATAAGCAGAGACAGTCTTATTACAATTACTATTCATCTAAGAAATGGGGTCGTGCTGAAAGCTATGATTTATGTATTAATTCAGCAAAGCTTGGAATAGATGGAACTGTTAATTTAATTAAACAGTATGTAGAAGACTTCGAAAGCAAGAATAAATTGTAATAATTAAGCCTTCAAATCTTTGATTTGAAGGCTTTTATATATGGGGAGAAGGAAGATATGAATAAAACACCGCAACGAGTTATAGACAAAAGAAATGAGTGGGCTAAGTCTGATAGCGAACGTGATAAGAATAATCGTGAACCACAAAATGTAGAAATCGCTAAGAATATATCATATAAGGTGTGCAAAGATGGTGCCATATTAAAATTGGATGTTTATCATCCAAAGAAAGTAAAAGGATTATTACCAGTTATTTTCTCTATTCATGGTGGTGGCTATTTTTATGGAGATAAAGAACTGTATAGATTTTATACAATGAGCTTAGCGGAACGTGGATTTACGGTTGTTAACATAGATTATCGACTTTCACCTGAATATAGATTTCCTTGTGCAATAGAAGATATATTTGATGCACTTTGCTGGGTAGGAGAAAATATTAAAGATTTTTGTGGAGATCCTATGAAGATTATGCTTGTCGGAGATTCTGCAGGAGCTCAGCTTGCAAGTCAATTTGGAGTATTATTTTCTAATCAATATTATGCAAATTTATATGGTTTTGTATTTCCTAATACTTTTAATATAATTGCTTTATCTTTAGCTTGTGGTTTTTATGATTTAGAAAATCGTGCATTAATTGAAGCAGATAAAACGCTTATGGAAGATTATTTAGGACCTGATTTTATGGGAGAAGATGAAAGGCTTAAGGTGTATGACTATATTAATGGAAATTACCCTCCTTCGTATGTTTTTTCCTCTGATGAAGATTTTTTAAGAGAATCCTGCGAACCTTTTTCTAAGTTATTAACCGATCATGGAGTTTATAGTGAATGGAAAATATACAAACCAGATTCAAGTGAACATTTATATCATGTTTTTCATTGTGATTTAAAACTTCCAGAAGCTACATTAGCTAATGATGAACAAGTTGAATTTTTTAGAAGAATACTTAAAGAATAATATTCATGCTGCCAAGTTTATAAAATTGGCAGCATTTTTTACGATATATTTGATTGAAATTGCTTGTAGGAGAGATATATAAAATAGCGTTAAATCTCAATTTAACGATAAAATATAGTGCAAAATTGATATTTTTGATGTATAATAATATTTAGAAAGGATTTATATATGGGTAAGGATTCTGAGTTTAATAAGCATAAAGATAGAAATCTTCGATTAAAATTACTAGAGCTAAAGAAAATGCTTCCTGCATATACATATGAGTTTTTGGATTCTAAAGCAATGCGAAATCCTAATACAGCTGTGTCATATGCTTATGATTTAATAATATTTTTTAAATATTTACAGGAATTTCATCCAGATGCTAAAGGCCTTAATATTTGTGAAATACCTGGTACACTATTAGATAGTTTGGTATTTACAGATATTAATAATTACCAACGTTATTTAAGCGCTCAGGATGTTTCTGTTATTGGTTCTGCAGATTATCAAAATAATGTTTCTGGTATTGCACGAAAAATGTCTGCTTTAAGGTCATTTTATAAATATCAGGTTGTGCATCAATTATTTAAAAATGATCCCACTTTAGGCGCTAATAAACAACATCTTAAGGATGATGATCATATTATTGTTCGATTAACTCCTTCGGAGGTTGATACTTTTTTAACAATCATACAAAATAGTGAGGTTGGCTCTCTAAGGCAACAAAAAATGCTACAGAATTATCATTTTAGAGATTATGCTATACTTACTCTTTTGCTTCGCACAGGCATACGTGTATCTGAATGTGTAAGCTTAGATGTCTCAGATATTAATTTTAATGAAAATTCTATGCTTGTTGTTCGTAAAGGTAAAAAAGAACATATACTCTATTTCGACAATGTAGTTAGAGAAGCTCTTAAAGATTATCTTGAATATGAAAGACCTAAAAATATCGTCTCTTCAGATGAAAAAGCTTTATTTATGTCTAATAGAAAAAAGCGAATGGCCGTAAGATCAGTTCAAGAAATGGTTTCTAAGTATGCGATAACTGCTGTTTCAAATAAAAAGATATCACCTCATAAAATGCGCTCTACATATGGTACCGCTCTTTACAATAAAACGGGTGATATTAGGCTTGTAGCTGATGTATTAGGGCATTCTGATATAAATACAACGGCTAGACACTATGCTGCGTCTGAGGATGCACATAGACGAATGGCTGCAAAAATAGATCCATACTCAGAAGATTCAAAGTAAAAATAAGTAAAAAAATTTTTTTCAAAAAATAGGCAGAAAATGAACTTTATTTTATAGAAAAGTAAAAAATGTATTTTATCCAAAATACATAGAAAATGAACTTTATTTTTAAAAACCAGGGATTTCTCTCTGGTCTTTGCATAAAAATGGGGTATGCATATCATGAGCATACCCCGATTAAATTTGAATTTCTAATCTAGCCAGATACAAAAATATATCTGCCCAACTCAGAGCGATTAAATATCAATTTTCGGTGCAATCCACATAAGCTCAACAAACCTGGGATTTGACAATATCTTGTAAATCGATAGAATTACCAACCCATTCCTTCTTTTACTACTTGTGTTTTCTCCCTACCAATCAGACTATCTAATAACAAGAATGCTACATCATTAGCTGTTTGCGGGCAATATGATGTAATTATATTCCTATCAACAACTATTGGTTCATTAATTACATCTACACCAAAGCCTGCTAGTTCCTCTTGGCGATAGCCACCACACAAATGATAAGTGGTAGCCTTTCGACCTTCTAAAACACCAGCTTTTCCAATCGGTAATGCAGCTACACAAATACTGGCAATTGTTTTATTTTTGCAATCAAATTCTCGTATTAATTGTAAAAAACGCTCATCATATGCCTCCTCAAAATATCCATACAAATGGTCTCCTCCCCCTTTTTTCAAAATTATTCACCTCTACAAATCCCGATTTGTCATCGTCCATTTCACCATTTTCTGTAAATCCAAATCCAAAATATAATCTTTTTGCATTTACATTTTTAGGTTCATACGACAAATACTATAGTTTCCATACGCAATATTCGGTGGATTCTCAAATGACTCATCTTTTTCCTGTTCTTTTCCGACTTTAAGTTTTTAAAATTTCCTAAACAATTTTCCCGTTTTTTTCAATGGTTTTTTTACTGCGCCAAGATATGCGTCCTTACCGCCATACCACTCGATAATCTTTTCATACTGCCTTTGAACTTTTTCCTTACCTACCGCATCAAGATAGTGCTCGCGCCAGTTATCTATTGATCCAAACTCCCTTACAGCAGTTTCTCTCGTTTCATCGGCATGCATATGCCTTATTTGCGGTGTTTGAACTGACATGTTTGATGAAGGACTGCTGTACGACGGCTTTTTCTTTAGTCGTCGTACAGCAGAATATCTTTATTTTCTTTTCTTCTTAATCACACGAACAACCACAGCAATCACAACGATTGCGGCAACCACGCCAATCAAAGGGAGCCATGTGTCTACGATACTTTGAAACACAGCATCCCATTTTACATTTTCAGGTAACACGATTTACACCTCCGATTTCTTTTGCTCTGTAACAATGCGTTTACAAGATAGATAAGTCGCAAGGAAATAACTCCCGTAAACAATAAGGAAAAGAATAACCGTCAATCCAACATTTGTTGAAATATGGATGTTCATAAATTCCTCAACGATAGTCATTGCTTTGCCGATTAGAAAAGCCGAGTATATTCCGGCAACGGTCAACGGAATTGCAAAGAACACAGCCGTCTGCGTAAAAAGTGTGCGGTTGATTTGCTTGCGCTTAGCTCCCAACTTTTGCAGCAATCCATATCGGTAGATGTTGTCGGTCGTTTCTGTGAGCTGTTTTAGCGCCAAAAGAGCGGCACAGATCAACAAAAAGATTAATCCGATATAGCAACAAAGAAAACTCACCAAAGCATTGAGGCCGTAGAACATTTCATACATCATGTTCTTTTCTGCGTACCGATAGCCGTGCGTTTCATCCAATCCAATAGGGATCATCTTTTGCAGGATTTCATTAGAAGCCGCACCCGTCTTGTATTGTACCAATAGCACATTAACGCCTTTTTCGAGGCCAGCCACTACATGATCCGGGACAATCAGTGTTCCGCGATCATTGTTTCCAACGGAATTCATAAAGTATGTTTCTTGCAGAACTTCATCGGATTCACACTGTAAGATTGTACCGCCGATTGCAATTTCCGAATGACTTTGTAGGGCCGCAGAAACATATTGATATGTTCCAGTGTAATTGCAGTTTAGCAGGTATTGGTCATCATTCAGCGTGATTGACTCTTTGCCCTGCATAGACAAAGCACGATTGAAGTCCGAAACAGAAATTACGGAAACCTTGTTATCGGGAATTTCTTCGTCAATGGGCCACAACTCAATATCTTGACCTTCAAATATTTCTGCGTAGGTCATATCGGCTTCGTAAATGCTGATTTGCTCCATGTTTTCCGCATAGTCACTCATTACAACATCGCGTATAGCAAGATACTCCGCAATGTCATTGTCGCCATCAATGGAAACATTAGAAAGCACATTCAAATCATAGGGGGTTGCAGCCTGTGATAATTCATTCATTGCAAGAGCCGTGCTTGCCCCAATAGATACAGCACAGATGGTAATTGTCAGCAGGCCGCAAACAATCGACACCACAAGGTAGTTCGTGCGAATTTTACTGCCGATTTGGCGTACAAGGAATGTGTTCAAGCCTTTCAAATAAAAACCTTTACCGGCTCTTACCGCTTGGATAAAAACAGTTGACAATGAGTTGAACAGCAGAAAAGTCCCGGCAACCAAAGCCGCTCCTGCAATTTGAAAAGACATATTTTCACGAGACGGCAGTATTCCGTTTTTGTTGAACAGCACAACGGAAATCCCTATGCAGATCAGAGAAAGCACAAACAGGCAGAGCGGCAAAATACGATTTTCTGCTTTTATGCTTTCGTTTTTTCTGCTGGCTGTCAGCAGGTCGATCAATTTGACATTGGTTACAGACCACACATTGAAAAGCATTACGATAAAGAAGATGATTGCAAAACAAAGTACCGTCTGTCGAAATGCTCCAGCAGAAAATACGATCTGAAATTTATCCAATTCAATCGCAAAGAGCTTTAATGCAACCAAAGAAAGTCCCTGCGAAAAGAGAAAACCAAGAACCAAACCTGAAGCCAAAGCAATGACGCCAACACAAAGGGTTTCACCGGCAAACAGCCGGGAAATGCGTCCTTTTTTCATGCCGAGCATCATATATACGCCCAATTCCTTTTTGCGGCGTTTCAAAAGAAACTGGTTGGCATAAATAATCAGAGAAGCCAATACTACCGCAATAACAACAGAAAGTGCCGACAACAGCATGCCGAGTTGGTCATATAAGAGCGAACCGGTCATTCCCATATCGGAAAAGGCTGGCTGATCGGAAATTGAGTTGAAGGCATAAAACAGGCTGACCGAAAGCGTCAGTGTAAGGAAATAAACCAGATAGTCCCGGATGTTCTTATGAACATTTCGGAAGATCAGCTTAAATGAGGTCATTTTGCTCACCTCCCAAGACAGAAACCACTTCCAGAATCTTTGCAAAAAAGTCTTTGCGTGTGTCCGTCCCTCGGTGCAGCTCATTGAACACCTGACCGTCTTTGATAAACAAAATCCGATGGCAATAGCTGGCAGAAAAAGCGTCATGCGTTACCATGAGGATTGTTGCCGCAAGCTGTTCATTCAATTCCGTCAGCATCGTCAGCAGCATCCGTGAGGAATTGGAATCAAGAGCGCCGGTCGGTTCATCAGCCAGTACCATTGCAGGATTGGTTACCATTGCTCTTGCCGCGGCTACCCGCTGCTGTTGGCCGCCGGACATCTGATAGGGATATTTGTTCAATACTTCCTGAATGTTCAAGGCCTTTGCAATCTGCGGGACAAGTTTTTGAATCTCATTGGGTTTGGTTCCTGCGATAGACAAGGCCAGTGAGATATTTTCGTAGGCTGTCAGAGTATCCAGCAAATTGAAGTCCTGAAAGATAAAGCCCAGCTTTTTTCCGCGAAAATCTGCAAGCTGCGATCCGTGCAGCGTCGTAATATCCTTTCCCTCCACATAAATATGGCCGCTGGTAACGGTATCAATCGTAGAGATGCAGTTCAGCAAAGTGGTTTTCCCGGAGCCGGAAGAACCCATAATACCGAGAAACTCACCTTTACGCACAGAGAAAGAAATATGATCGACGGCTTTTGTCAGGTTTCCCTTGTTACCGTAAAATTTTTGGATGTCATCCACCCGTAAGATTGTGTCGTCCATTGGTTATGAGGCTCCTTTCTCAAAAGCGGTTTGCTTTTGTGCTTTTACTCTACCATAGGGGCTTCGCCTGTGCCATTAAGTTAGATTACATTTACCTTACCAGAATGTAAGATTGAAAAAAGCGAGGTTTTACAGCCCCGCCTCCTTCAAATAGCTCTCCGTGGGAAATACCATAGTTACGGTGGTCCCTTGTCCGGGTTCACTGGAAACGGAAAGCAGAATGTTCATTTTTTTGCACAGCTTTTGGCTCAAATACAGCCCAATCCCTGTTGACTTGGAATAGCGGCGTCCGTTTTCGCCAGTGAAGCCTTTGTCAAACACGCGCGGCAAATCCGCAGCGGAAATCCCAATCCCGTTATCGGAAATAAAAAGGGAAACATTGTTTTTCTCTGCTTTGGCGGAAAATTCAATTTGCAGATTGTCTTTTCGATACTTAATCGCATTGGATATAATCTGTCCAATCACAAATGCACAGCTCTTGCTATCGGCAACAACGGGAATATCCAGACCATTCAACACTGGCTTTCCGCCTGCTTGAATCAGAGGTTTGGAATATGTCTTTAGCGTAGCATGAACAAGCGATTGTAATGTGGTTTTTTCTACCTTGAAATCCTTTTCCACATCCGAACTGCGGGCATAGTATAGTACCTGTTCTACATAGGTATCAATTTTGCGGAGTTCATCGTCGATACGCAGCGTGGTGGGATTTTTTTCGTTTTCTATCATCAGGCGGGCAGAAGTAATGGGTGTCTTAATCTCATGTACCCATGAATCAATGTACTCGCGATACTCCCGGTTGGCTTGCTCTGCATGGGAGATTTGATCGTTCTGGTATTTATTGCAGCGCCGCAAAATGTCCACTAAAATCTGTCCTTCTAAAAAATGAGGCTGTGTCAAAAGTTCACCCAAAAGTGATTTCTCGTCCATCTGTTCCATCATTTTCAGAAGCAAATTATAATAACTTCGCTTACGAAAAAAATCATACGCCAAAGCAATGATGTAGGCTGCAATAAAGATTATCTCGGCAAACAGAATAAAAGCAGCAGGGGTTTCAATCAACCAAAGCAGGCCAAACAGCAGGAGCGCCGACACCAGCATACAAATCAATGAAAAAATGCGATCCAAAAGATACTCGGACAATCTCATACGCAATACCCTAATCCACGCTTCGTTTCCAAATAGTCAGGCAAACCGATCTCGGCCAGCGTTTTCCGCAAACGAACGATATTCACATTCAAAGTGTTTTCGTCTATAAATTGTTCGCTCTGCCAGAGTTCATCAATAATAGCGTCACGAGGAATGATATTTCCTTTGTTCACCATGAGCAGACGCAAAATCCCCATTTCGTTTTTGGTAAGAGATTTTCTCTGCCCTTGATAACTGATTTCTGCTTTGAGCAGGTTTAAGGTCAAACCATTGTGTATCAAAACCACATTGTCCTGCACTTCATAAGTTCGGGCCAGAAGTTTTTGTATGCGGACCAAAAGAACCTGTGCGTTGTAAGGCTTTGAAATATAATCATCGGCACCGATATTCAAACTCATTAGCTCGTCAAAATCGCTATTTCTGCTGGTAAGCACAATGATTGGAAGATTGGATTTCTGCCGGATTTCTCTGCAAACTTGAAAACCATCCTGATACGGCAGATTGATGTCCAAAAGAATCAATCCCGCCCCTGACGCAAGGGCGGTTTCTCCAATATGGTGAAAATCACTGCTGCTGGCACATTGATATCCGTATTTTTCAAGAAGTTGGGTAAGTTCCTCACGGATCGCTGGTTCATCCTCTATGATAAAAATTTTCATTTCGTTGCCTCCCTTGCTTTGTTCTCATATCCATTGGCTTCTCCGCAGTTTTGGGGAACAGCCAGATTGTAGTCATCTTCATAGCACCAGGGATGCGTCCCTCGGCGCAGTAGTAATTTATCATCCAGGCAGAGACGTCCCATTTCTCGCTTTTTAGTATCTCATGAACAAATAATATAATAAACAATTCTACTGATAGCGCAGCAAAACACATATTTAATTCTCCAATCAACGTTAATGCATCCTGGCTATAAACATCTGTTTTTTTAATTTCTTTGTCTACCCCCCTTCCAAAAACTACCGTTTCCTCTTTCATAGAAATCTTCTCAACCCGATAACCATACGCTAATAATTCCTTCTTAAATTTCAAAAAGGAATGATCAATCGAAAAACCCAAAATCTCTTCTATTTGGGCATATGTAAGTTTAAAACTATCCTGCCCATTTTCTTCAATCCATTTCCAAAGTGGCTCATATTTACTCATGTTTTACTCCATAAATCACAAAATAAGTGTACCTACGCAAAGTAGCGTCAACAGAAGAATCCCGATTTGTCATCGTCTATAAAATTTGAATCTAGTGATTCATCTCTAAGTTTCAATTTTTTTGATTAAATAATATAATTAACAACTCCATATATAACATGGCACACAGTAAAAATAATAGCTGGTATCGTTGCTACTATATTTTTTCTATCGATTGTATATATAATGAATGCCATACATGGTGGAATTGTTAACAATGCAATTACAATCGGATTCACAATGCCACTATAGTATAATATCCAACCCACAAAATATGTAATAACCATCGCTAACGACAAGATTATTAATTTTGAAAGCCTAATCTTATCAACATCTTTTCTTATCAATATACAAATTGCTGCAATGAATACTACTTGAGCCACACTTCCTATCACATCAATTATTGGAGTAATTGATTCAGTCCGTAATACATCATTTGGGGCAAGTACAGCAAACCATATAAAATTCGGTATCATTACTAATAAAAACAATATCAGCCCAAAGATATCAAATCCAAATCTATACTTCTTCAACACAACATAACCATCCTTTAATCCTAAAAATAAGAATTTCCATTGCAATTAAAATAACCATTCTTTTGCCTTTTCATAATCAGAGAGATAATTTATAATAATTCCTCTCTTCTTTATGTTATTAAATTGCTTTTGCCATCTCCTACCAACTCCGACAAAAGCAATTTTTCTAAAAGACTTCTTGCCATCAAGAAATGTAGAAATAATAATCTCCACAATTCCTTCAGTAATATCTGTTTTATCCAAGTTAATAATCATATATGATGAAACTGAAGGTTTTGAAAAATTATCTATATCCTTAGAAAATTTAGAAATAACAGATTCTTCCCATGATCCCATTCCATCTAAGTGTTCACACCATATTGTTCCACCATTATAATTCAATTCAAAGGATTTCTTTTCTATTCCTGCTTGCTGCATATTATTCATGAAAAATCCCCTTTTACAACAAATCTTCCAAAATCATTCTTCCTTATAAAAATTTTTGCACTACAACTTAAAATGCATAAAGTTTCCATTATGTTTAAATCCAAAATCAGTATATAGCTTTACTCCCATATCTGATGCAGTAATCTGAACTGTACCGCAACCATATTCTTTAGCTTCGTTTACCACTCTCGAAAGCAATTCCTTTGCTATACCTTTTCTCCTATAGTTGGGATTAGTGAACATGCTGGAAAGCAAACCTATTCTTCCGGAAGGGCATCCAAAATATGGTGGCTTTTCAACAAAAGACATTCCACTTGTACCTATAATTTTATCTCCGTCCATTGCTAACCACGATACAAAAGTTCCATCTGACATATGTCTTTTATAATAATCTCTCAAAGCAGGACCCAAATCAATTTCTTCTGTTGCCCCTTCTTCGCGAAGTTGGTTTATCCTCATCTGTATAAATGCATCTAATTCTTTTTCTGTTAATTTCTTATATATAATATCCACTTTATTTGAAA
>JAZUDH010000131.1:0-2098 GCA_045639565.1 Lachnospiraceae bacterium | reverse complement strand
ATAAAACTCAACACCATCAAACTTATCAGCATCCCTACCGCTTCTAAATCCAAAGTCTTTGAAGACGCTGAAAGGTGTATCAACCGTAAGACAATTAACATTTAATTTACCACCACTTAAAACCAAGTCATGAGTATAGTTTAGTTTATTAATACATACAATTATCCTATGCGGCACATCAGTAACCTGCATCACCGCATTAATAATGCATCCGTTATCACGACCCATATCATCACTGGCAGTTACTACATAGAGTCCATATCCAATCTTAAACAGCGCACCTACGTCATACTTATTATCCATCGTTTCACCACCTTTCTTCTTTTAGGTTACCTCAATTTTACCCCTAAAAACCTAAAAGAAAAATTCAATAAAACAAATACTAAGATTTAGTTTTTACTTATGGAAAACAAAAGACCCGCCATGATACGCATAGGCAAACGCCCAGAGGCTCGGCGGGTTTCATTGTGTATATTATACTGGCCTAATTACAATAATGCAATATATGTTAAATAGATAAGGGCTCTAGCGAGCATCAAACCGCTCCCTTGACAGCAGTGGCAGTGACCGAAAGGATGTTATTAAGCGAGGGGCTCAGGAACAAAACGTTCTCTGAACCCCTCGTAGTTCCTTCTATTATACGGCCACTGCCACTACAGTAAAGGGCAGCGTAACTGTTTAAGCTTCAGGGTCTTGGAACAAAACCTTGACCTCTTTTTTAAAATCAAATGCTATTTAACAACTCTGAACAATATTCTCTTATACCACTTATAAAATCTCTTTTACTAATATTATATTTTTCTACGACATTACAAAAATATTCTTCTATTAATTTATCTTCAATTACTCTATCACTAGGAGCATCTTCGTCAATTCCCACCCTAGTTTTAGACCACGGTGAATCATCTATATGAGTCATCCTTCTTAACATAGAGCCCGAATATTTACCAAATTCATTAAAAATAACATTTAAGAATTCCTGCTTTTCTTCAGATAAATCTACAGAAAGATTATAAAAATCCTCGTTTATGCTGCCCAACGTATTTTCTTCAAAATCCGAATAGGTATGATATACCTTAGGATATACTGGGCCATGTTGCCATGCTTGACACTTATCATTAAAGAGTTTCTCACCATAAATAGCATTAAAAAGGCCATTAGAGAAATACAATAATTTTTGTAAAGACAGCTTAGTTATTTCATCGTCCTTATTCCAAAAGAATAATGCCACCTGATTAATATCACTTTTATCATATATTCTCTTTAATTTATCAGTAGCCTCTTTACTTTTCGAATAAGCTACGCTAGATATTTCATCTTTACTTTCTTCCAACAACTCATCGAAATAATTAAAATCTCTCTTTATGCTATAAAGTTTATCTGATATAGATTTTGATGGAGTCCTTCCATTCAAATATCTATTTACAGTAATCTCACCTAAACCAACAATTTTAGCAAAAGGTTGCGCCGCTATATCAAAAGTTTTTAAGATACTCTCTATTTCTGATGCACTAATTGCATTACATGCCTTCGCATATGCTTTATTATTTCTAGCAGCATTTGCATCATTTATCTCTGGAACATATATCTCTTCACCACATTTTTCGCAAAATGCATGCTCCTCTTCAAAACGATAACAAACACCATCAATATCCATATCTACTGCTAAGGTTTCCGTTTTATAATCAACTTTCTCCATACAGTTAATACAGTAAACCATTTTCGTCTCCTTATTCAAAAACACCTTCATTGTGAAACGATATCACAATTACTATTGCAAAATTCTTTTCTTCCAATAAATACATCTTTATATACAACTTAACAACATCATCCAATTCAACTTCTACTATAAAAACATACACCATAGCATCTGGATAATTCGGATTGTTATTCTTCTCAATTTTTACGCAATCATCTGCTGTTAGTTTTTCAATAATCCTAATCTTATCCTCATCTTTTAACCTTGCGCACCTATCAAATTCTATATTCTTCTCACTTAACATAAAAGTGCATTCTTTTGTTTTTAAATACGGCTTGCACTTCTCTAAAAATTCCTTGGCATTCGCATACTGATCTTCGCTTAATTTCATTTGACATG
>JAZUDH010000130.1:0-3255 GCA_045639565.1 Lachnospiraceae bacterium | reverse complement strand
AAGAAGAGACAGTTATATTTAAGCCAGAAACAAACGCTAGAAGCATTTCTTGAACGAGGGGCAATTTCTCAAGCACAGTTTGATAAGAGTCTTGGTGATCTTACAGTTAAGATGGGGATGGCAGACAAGTAACTACAATAGGTAGAAGGCTTGAACGATATAATTTTGATCATTCGGGCTAGCGAGTAAAATTGACAAATCATTGGAGATGAATGGGATGTCAAAAACTAATATAATTTTCGATAATAGAAATGCAATTAATCAGAGTTTTCTATATTTTTTACATGAGGAAGATAAATTTGATGAGAAAGCTTTTTCTGAACTATATACTTATGTTAGTGAATTGGACAGTATAAGTCTTGCAGAATTGAAGGATTTATATTTTATTTCGAATCAAATAATTAGGCATATTATTTATCATTTTGATGGAAATGACAGTACTAAAATTACTGACCTTCCGTCAGAATACTGGGAGTATATAGATAGCATAGATAAAGCTATAAATAATATTCGTTCTGTCGTTGTATAGATGAATCATATGTTAAGTTTATTAAAATAACAGTATTTTGGACATATGATTTTGAGAATACGGGCTACCGTAAATTCCTATTTCGTAATTAAACAAATTTGAATTCGTAGGGGAAAAACTATGACTGAATTAAGGTTGTATGAATTGCTAAATACAGAGTGTGGTGTTAGATTACCTTTCCCTCGAGAACAAGATTGGGAATTTTGTGCTGGAGATTATAAGCGCACTCATGATTATATTATCTTTTATAATAAGCACTCATTAGATATAAGTGATTTTGAAAAAGAGCTACTTATAAATATGATTATTCAATGTATTGAAGATTATTTGGATTATTCGGATGGAAAAGAGAATATTGATTACTTGTGGAATGAAGTAAAGAGAATACTCATAAAAGACAAACATAAAAGTACGATTGTATACTGGTCATGTATCGACGAAGCTCTTGATGATTGCTGGTATATATCATCCAAAATGAGAGAACTATTACCGCTTATGTAAATTCTGATTTATTTAACTGTTTTTAGGAGTGTGAGATGAAAGTTGTCAGCAATGAAAACTATTGGAGATTAATAAGTCAATTTGAGGTTGAATCTGTGGTTGAATATGCTCATAGAGAGTGTAGATATCATAAGGTAGGCTCTTGGTTTTTTATTGCTTTCATTGTGGCAGTTTTTGTGTTTATGGCCGTATTTCTTTTTGTTCTGAAATTTTGGAATGTGTTGAGAGTTATAGTATTTATATTGGCTTTTTTACTGTTAATCACATTACCAGTGTATTTGATTGTAGAAGAAAATCGTAAACTTAAAATGATTATGGATGGAAAAGTTCGTTGTATGGTTGTCACCGTGTTAAGTAAGCGAATAGGATCACGTGGAAATAAAGGTGGCGGGTTGTATCTGGTAGAAATAAGACGACCTGATGCTTCTAAGTTTACTAAAGAAAAACGGAGAGAATATGATGTTTCCAAGAAGACATACAGTGCCACCCAGGTTAAAGGAAAAGGATTGTTGATAAGATTTGATAAAGGTAGCGATGAAAAGAGTTCGTTAAGATATAGGTTTTTACCATTAGTTTAGAGGAAAAAATAAATGAGCTGGAGAAGATTTGTTGATACAGCAACCGGAGAACAGGATGAATATTGGATAGATCAATAATATGGAAAACAGTGCAATCAAAAGCCGGGAATCCGGTAAGAACAGAATAGTTTTTTATAGTGTGGCAATTTGTCTGTCACTTGTTGTAATCGGTGTTGCCGGTTTCTTTGCATTCCGCATGATCTGCGGTAGTAATATTCCGGAACTTCAGGCAATAGACAGATTTACAGAAGGCTCATATGAACTGTACTTTTATGAATACGATGGAAAAGTAATGACCTCTTATGATATACCCGACAATTATAAACCTCTTGAAGGAGCCGATAGAGACGAGAGGATCGCTCATATAAATACAACGTATGAAAGGTTGAATAAAACCATTCACCGTCTCTCATCATTTAGAGGAAGAAAGACAACGGAATGGACACCTGAAGATATAACATACCCTATATATGCGTTTACCGTGAAATCAAGCAATATAGATAGTGTTAACCATCACGGAGAGACTTTTGTCTGGAGCAACGGCTATCTGATCACAAATTCAGGAGATGTATATATTTGTAATGCTGATCTTGCCGGTATTGTGGACGATTGGGATGAAGACTATTACAAACGCGAGTTTGAGTGGGAAGGGACTTATTATGGAAGCTGGAGCCGCCCGTTGCTATATGCGAATTCCGGATGGCGTGCAGAAGAACTACATGAGATGCCTGATTGGTCTGAATATAAGGAATATGGTCTCGAAGCAAAAGTCATTGATCAATACGAAGAAGACGGTTGGCCGCTTGTAACAATAGAGATACATAATAATAGTGATAAGGATTGGAATTACGAGGATTTTCAACCATTCTTCGGTATAGGTATTCTGATTGACGGAGAGGCATATTATGTGCTGGCTGTTGATGGGCACAGTACCTATAACGCGGTAATAAGTTATGACAGTGTGCTTGCCCCGGGAGAGTCAATGATTATCGAATACTGTCCGGATGAGTATTTTCCGCTTGTTCCGGGTGAATATATAATCATAATCTACGGGAAGGTAGATGAGGAGACTTGTAACGTCAGTGCGGTTTATCCGGTCGGATGATCTTACCCTTTGAGCAATAATCCTGCAATTACAGCAATGGTAATTATGAGATGTATGGCAAGGATCACACTTACGGAAGAAGGAAGCGGGAGCTCCCTGGGTGTGTTGCCTCGTTTGTTAAGGTCACTCATTGCTGAAAAAATTGAAAATTTCCTGAGCCATCAATAGCCCGAATTATCGGAATAATATGTGGCTAACAATCAAAGAAATCAAGCCTTGGATGATGAGTCTGAGGCTTTTTTCTTCCATTGCAAATACTTTTCCCGGAGGATACTCAAATCTTCTTCAACGGAAGTACCCTGATGAATATGAGCATCTGAAAAGGCTTTTCGAATTATGTTTAAGGTCTCTGTTCATGATATCGTTTTTCCAAAGTTAATAAGTATAAATCAGCTCATTCTTTTCAGGTAGAGTCTGATCGTATCCTTAATATGTTGAGGATCTTCCCTCATCTCATCATGTATCCAAAGCATTATCACATTCCAGACTGCACCGATATTAAGGGCAATTAAATACTCGGAATCGAGCCCGTCAAAAAGGAG
>JAZUDH010000129.1:0-47471 GCA_045639565.1 Lachnospiraceae bacterium | reverse complement strand
AGAAGGCTTTATTGCTGCACTGCTTACCGCTGAAAAGTATTCAGCCCAAAACCGCATTGTAAAACAGGATGGTAATATTATCAGCGTAAGATTCAACGCATAATCAAGAAAGGACGGTATCAACTATGAATGAAAAGTATTCTTTAACAGACCTTACAGGGGAAATTGAAGGCATTTCAAGCATATTATCAGCACTTGCCAATAACATCACTAATATGCCGGAAGAAAAAGCATTCAATGCTTTGGAAAACCTTGCAGTTCACTTGGATAGAATTGCCAGTGACCTGACCCAGTATGATGAAACCCACAACTAAAAAATGACCCCTTACCGTTGCAGCGGTTTCAGGGTCAATAATGAATAACACTACACATCACGGAATAGGATGATATAGGTGCTATGCACTCACCATTATATCATCCAACAGTATAAAAAATCAATGAAAGGATGATATTACAATGAAAGGTGGAACACGTAAAAAGGGTGATAAGTGGTACTACTACTTTGATGCCGGGAAGGAACAGAAAAAGGATAAATATGGCAACCCTATATATGATGCAGATGGTAAGCCAGTATATAAGCGTAATAAGATTGAAAGGGTTGGCGGTAAGACCAAAAAAGAAGCAGAAGCAGCACTTGCAAAAGCCCTGAATGAATACAATAATGCGGGTCAGGTGTTTGAACCTTCTGAAATCAGCGTTTCAGACTATCTTGATTTTTGGTTTGATAATTATTGCAAAATGAACCTGAAATACAACACCCAAGTGGGCTATTTAAGAATTATCAACACCCACCTGAAACCAACCTTTGGTATGTATAAGTTGAAGGCACTGAACAGTGCAAGCATTCAGGAATATGCCAATGACCTGAAACTGAAAGGATATGCAAAAAGTTCTGTGGTTGGTATCATAACCACGCTATCAGGTGCATTGAATTATGCCATTGAACCGCTGCACTATATCCAGTATAACCCTTGTGACCGTATCAAGTACCCAAAGTACACGGTAGATACAAAAGCGGATGTACGCTATATCATTGAACCTGATGACTTCAACCGCATTATAGAAAGATTCCCTTCAACATCACAGTTCTATGTGCCTTTGATGATTGGATATTATACCGGGCTAAGAATCAGTGAAGTGTTTGCCCTGACTTGGGATGACATTGACCTTGACAACCGAACCATCACAGTGAATAAAATCACCGTCAAGCGTAATTTTGGTGCGGATGTTAGAAGGGTTGTGGCTAAGAAGGGCAAAAAAGAAGAAAAGTCATCTTGGTATTTTGGAACACCCAAGACCTTCACATCAAACAGAACTGTGAAGTTCGGGGAAACCTTATATAAGGCATTGAAAGATGCCAAACGTCAGAAGAACGTCAACCGCATGAAGTACGGTGAATACTACACTGAACACTACCTGAAAACGGAAACTGATGAAAAGGGTGAACCAATGCAGCGTATTATTCCCGCATCAAGGTCATTACAGTGTGCATTGCCAACCGCTGACATGGTGTGTGTACGTGATAACGGTGAATATGTTTCAACCGATTCCTTCAAGTATTGTGCAAGGGTCATTCATAATGAATTGATCATTGCCTTCAACTTCCATTCACTGCGTCATACTCATGCCACATTCTTGATTGAATCAGGGGCAAGTGTGAAGGATGTTCAGGAACGTTTGGGACACACCAACATTGAAACCACACTGAACACTTACGTGCATAATACTGAACAGTTACAGAATCAGACGGTTGATATATTTGAACAGGCTATTGCCAATAAACAGAAACAGGCATAAATCAAGGGCTGACACCTATTAGTTTAGAGTGTTCAGCCCTTTTTCTTGTATTTTGAAAAAATTAAGTTCAATGGTGGAAAATGGGTGGAAATACCGCCCTTTTTTAGTGCCTAAAACTGCATAAATGCTTATTTTATGCGGGATAGAAGGCACACGGTTTCAACATGCATCGTATGACAAAACTGATCTACGGGTCTGACTCTCTCTAGTTTGTATCCATTTCCAACTAGATATTTTAAATCTCTAGCAAGTGTTGCTGGGTCGCATGACACATATACAATTCTAGTAGGAGACATCTTGACCATAGTTTCAAGGCAGGCCTCGTCGCATCCTTTTCTTGGAGGATCAACGACGATTACATCTGGAGTAAGCATGTCGTTTCCGGCATTGTTTTTATAAAAGGCTGGAAGTACTTCCTCCGCGGCTCCTACGAAGAACTCAGTATTGTTAAATCCATTGAGTCGTGCGTTCTTCTTAGCATCTTCAATTGCTTCTGGGATTATCTCGACGCCGTATACTTTTCCTGCGTTCTTAGCCATGTATAAAGAGATTGTTCCTATCCCGCAGTACAAGTCCCAAACAGATTCTTTTCCTGTAAGTCCAGCGTACTCTAGTGCAAGGTCATATAACTTTTTAGTCTGCTCTGGATTTACCTGATAAAAAGAAAGCGGAGAAATCTGATACTTTACATTTCCTATTTTATCTTCAATATATTCCTGGCCATAGATATAATGCATCTTGGTTCCTAAGATTACATTTGTATTCTTAGTATTTTCATTTAATGAAACTGATACAAGCTTTAATCCCTCGTTCTTGCACACCTCTATCATTGTTTCGATGAACTCATCCTGATAAGGTAGCTTGCTTCCGTTTATAACAAGACATATCATTATTTCTTTGGTGGCATAGCCTACTCTTGTAAAAACATGACGAACCAGACCTGTGCCTGTTTCTTCGTTGTAGGCTGAAATGTTCTTTTGCTGTAAAAAATTCTGCACTGCATTTAAAATGGCAGCGTCTTCACGCGCCTGGATGTAGCATTCGGTGTTAGCAACAACATCGTGGGAATGCTTGCGGTAGAAGCCTACTACAGGCTTACCTTCCTTGTCTGTTCCAACCGGGAACTGAGCCTTGTTTCGATAGTAATATATATTATCTGCTCCCACGATTGGTTCCATCGGAGGGTTTTCAATTCCTCCGATTCTTGTGATGCAGTTTAGTACCTTTTCCTGTTTAAGTTCAAGCTGCTTTTCATATGATAAGTGCTGAAGTGAGCACCCGCCACATTTTTTAGCAATAGGGCATTTTGCCTCAACACGAAAAGACGAAGGTTTGATGAGTTTAGCTACAAAAGCATAAGCATAACTCTTCTTGACCTTCGTTATATGTGCTAACACTTTGTCCCCGACTAATCCATCGGCCACAAAGACAGTCATGCCATCTTCTGTGTGACCGATTCCTTCTCCTTCAGAGCCAAGCGCTGTTATTTCAATTTCTATTTCCTGATTTTTAGTAAGCAAGATATACTCCTTATTCTGTCGCCTTGGTTGGTCTAAGATTACTCTCGAAAAGTCTATTAAAGCCTAACCAGCCAGTTTCAGTAGTTGATGTAAGAATTTCTTTAAACGTCTCCATCTTAGCATCTAGATCATCAGCAAAATTCAATGCTACTGCTTCCATAAGCGCAGGTTTTTTAGGAGAACCGTATTCAAGCTTTCCATGATGTGCAAGGATGCAGTGCTTAAGTTCGTTCTCTAATGTCTTCGGGAATCCGTCAATCTCTCTAACACGGTCACTTATCATTTCTGAACCCATGACAATGTGACCTAAAAGATTTCCTTCATCAGTGTAATCATTTTCGGGGAATGCTGAGAATTCTCTAACCTTTCCTATGTCGTGCAAAATTGCTGCTGAAATTAATAAATCCTTTTTTAGAAGAGGATATCTTTCAGCATAAGATTTGCATAGTTCAGCTACTGATAACGTGTGCTCTAACAAACCACCTATAAAGCAGTGGTGAACACTCTTTGCTGCGCTCGATTTTTTAAATGCCTTAATGAATGCTTCGTCTTCTACAAAGAAATCTTCTAAAAGAGCCTTAAGATACTTATTTTCAATACCCTTAATCAGTCCTAATAAGCAATTATACATCTCGTCGATATTTCTACTGCTAACAGGAAGATAGTCTGCAGGATTGTACTCACCTTCATCGCAGACTCTCACACGCTTAATATTAACCTGTAACGCTCCGTTAAATGTTGTAACATCACCAACTACATCTATATAGTCAAGTGCATCAAAATCACAGATACCCATGCTTCCTGTATCCCAGATTTTAGCATCCATTGTTCCTGTTTTGTCCTGTAATATCACATTGTCATATGGCTTTCCATTTTTAGTCATTGCCGTCGATTTCTGCTTGCATAGATATACTCCAGCCAAATGATCTCCATCATGTAATTCCTGTAAATACTTCATTAAACACACCTCTATTTCTATTTTGTTCCTAATTCAACTGAAATTGAAATTTCCTTATATTCACCCTGAGATAATCTTCTGATAGTAATGGGCACTGTATCACCTGGATCATTGCTATGTATGCAGGAAGCTAAAAGTGAGAAACCAGTCACTCGTACTCCATTAAATCTGGTAATAATATCTCCTGGCTGAACACCTGCCCTCATAGCAGGTGATCCGTTATTGACCTTAGTAACATACGCTCCTATAGGCGCACCGACCGAACTAAGTACCGCTTCTTGTGGAACGTCTGAACCCTGGACGCCAAAGAACGCTAAATCGCCTCCGTTTATTAAGTCCTCTATTGTTTTCTTAAGCTCTGATACTCCAATCGCGCTTACTAGATTTCTTGTATCTCCAGCCACAAACCTAGAAGAAATAATTCCTATAATCTCGCCCTTAAGATTAATTATTGCTCCACTAGCTTTGGTACTGCCATATATATCTGTTGATAAACCCTTATAAGTATTATCAAATACTTGTATTCTTGTAGTATTGCTTGTAACCATGCCGTACGCGATTGAACCGTAATTTCCCATAGGGCATCCTATAGCAATAACAGGAATTCCAACTACAGACGATGGATATGATATGCCTAATTTAGCAACCTGTATACCACTTAACGTCGCTTCGTTCACATTATAAAGCGGAACAGCAACAACGCATAATCCTGTTTCATCATCAGCCTTAACAAACTCTGCATTAACAGATATCTCATTAATAAACTCAACTTTTATCTTGTCAGCTTCTTTTATATCCTGCCCATAAGTTAATACATAAAGCTTCTCATTCTTTTCAGCAACTATAAAGCCAGCGGCTTCTTTTGTGCCTTCATACAGTTCGTCAAGCCAGTCCTTGTCTTCAGAAATAGCCTTTACCCTTACTAACGAGCTTTCTGCCGAATCAGCAATAACTGCCATCGATCTGTAAAGGTTCTGATAATCATTAATTGAAAACGTAATAGAGGCTAGAAATTTCTTAATCTCATCCTCATCCATAATCGAGAATTTTGAATAATCAATTTCATCCTGAGGCTCATCATTGACTCTCATATCCTCAGGATTCATCTCTTCTTCTACAGTCTCCTCTGGAAAGATAAAAGGTTCTGTGCTAACTGGTTCTTTATTCTGGTTAATAATACCAAACCTATTATTTATAACAGAAGAAGCCACTGCAAAAGTAAGGCATGCAATCAATCCAAAAACCACAGCCGAAAGCGCAGTAAGTCCTGTACTCCTAATTAACTTTTTCTTATTTAATGGACGAGCTTTTATCTCTTCACGAATAAACACAAAATCATCACCTGACTTTTGGTTATTCGAGTCCTTTTTTTCTTCGTTTTCAGCCATAATGTTCCTCCATTTTGTAGCCTTTAATTAAGTATATCCACCCTCGGATTTATTGTAAAGGGCACTCCCCTATGGTAAAATGCGATTAGAATTTCGCGCACTATTGAATTATATAAAAGGGAAATACCATGAACGAAAAAGTTTTATCAACACTAGAATTTAATTCGATTATCTCAATGCTTGAAGCCAAAGCAGATTCAGCTCCTGGCAAAGAGCTTTGTAGAAATCTTAAACCTATGACTAAACTATCTGACATTGAAGACGCTCAGAAGAACACTTTTGATGCATTACAGCGTCTCTTTAAAAAAGGAAGCACCAGCTTCGGTTCGAACAGAGACCTTCGTTTTGCCATCAAGTCTTTAGAAATTGGTAGCACGCTGACAGCTAGCGAACTCCTTTCTTTTGCCAACTTCTTACAAAATGTTGCAAGGGTAAAGGCTTGGGGCGTTAGAGAAAAAGAAGCGGAAGCGACTGACTCACTTGACGACTATTTTAATCTTCTGGAGCCACTAAGAAGAACAGCTGATGAAATTTCAAGATGCATCATTAACGAAGATGGTGACATTGCTGATGACGCAAGTCCTGCTCTTAGATCAATTCGTAAAGCAATGCAGCAGGCTACTGAAAAGATTCATTCTGAACTTAACCAGATGGTAAATGGTTCACTAAGAACTTACCTTCAGGATGCAGTCATAACTATGCGTAACGATCGTTACTGCATTCCAGTAAGAAGCGAATATAAGGGGCAGGTTCAGGGTATGGTTCACGACCAGTCTTCTTCTGGCGCGACATTTTTTATTGAACCAGCTTCAATCGTTGCATTAAACAACAAAATACGTGAGCTTGAGCTTGATGAGGCCAAAGAAATAGCAATCATCCTTGCCAATCTTTCAGCTGAGCTTGCTGATCATATTGTAGAGCTTAAAACTAATCAGGAACTCATGACTAAGCTTGACTTTATTTTCGCAAAAGGCGCTCTTGCCATGGAGCAAAATGCAACTAGGCCTATTTTTAATGAAGATCATATTATTGAAATTAGAAAAGGACGCCATCCCTTATTAGACAAGAAAAAAGTTGTTCCTATCAACGTACCCTTGGGTAAAGATTATGATTTATTGGTAATAACAGGACCTAATACTGGTGGTAAGACTGTTACATTAAAAACTGTCGGTCTTTTCACACTCATGGGTCAAGCAGGACTTCACATTCCCGCTGCTGATCAGTCACAGCTTTCTATTTTTACAGAGGTTTTCGCTGATATTGGTGACGAACAAAGTATTGAACAAAGCTTATCCACATTCTCTTCGCATATGAAGAGTATTGTCCACATATTAAAGCATGCTGATGAGAATTCATTATGTCTTTTCGATGAATTAGGTGCAGGAACTGATCCTACCGAAGGAGCAGCTTTAGCTATTGCTATTCTCAATTTCTTACACGACCGTGGCATCCGTTCAATGGCTACCACTCACTATAGCGAGCTTAAGATATATGCTCTTTCAACTCCTTTTGTTGAAAATGGTTGCTGCGAATTCGACGTCGAAACCTTATCACCAACATATCGATTACTAATTGGTATTCCAGGAAAGAGTAATGCATTTGCTATCTCTTCTAAGCTTGGGTTATCTGAGGACATAATTGAAGCCGCTAAAGCATCAATTGACGATAGTAACGAAAAATTTGAAGATGTAATTTCTAAGCTAGAAACTACCAGAGTTACCCTTGAAAAAGATCGTCATTTCATTGAAGAACAAAAAGCTCTTATTGCAAAAGAAAGTGCCGAGCTTAAGCAAAAAACAGAAAAGCTTAACGAATCAAGAGATCGGATACTTCGTGAAGCCAATGAAGAAGCTAGAAATATTCTTGCTGAAGCCAAAGAATATGCAGATGAATCAATCAGTCTTATCAACAAGGCTGGTGGTGGAATTTCAATGAAAGAGCTTGAAGCAAGACGTGAAAAGCTTCGCGGAAAAGTAAACGAAAAGAATCAAAGCATGGCAAGCAAGAAGGCCGTTGAGAATAAGGGACTTAATCCCAAGGATCTTCATTTAGGAGATATGGTTAAAATAGTTTCTATGGGATTAAAAGGAACCGTCAGCTCATTACCAGACGCTAAAGGAAATCTTTATGTTCAGTGTGGCATAATCCGTAGCCAGTCTAACATTAAAGACTTACAATTAGTACAGGAAGAAACAATTACTGGCCCTAGTATTTCTAAGCCCAAAGCAAAGCCTGTATCTGGAGCTGGATCAATCAAAATGTCTAAGTCTATGAGCATTTCTTACGAATGTAACCTAATAGGTAAGAATGTTGATGAGGCATTGGCTATTCTTGATAAATATTTAGACGATGCGTATCTTTCACATATTCCTAGTGTCCGTATCGTTCACGGTAAGGGAACTGGAACCCTTAGAAACGCAGTAACCAACTACTTAAAAAGATGTAAATATGTAAAGTCGTACCGTGGTGGAGAGCACGGAGAAGGTGACGCAGGTGTCACTATTGTAGAATTCAAATAAGGGGGAGTTACTTATGGCTAGCAAGACTAAGATTTTGATTGTAGACGATGATAATAATATTGCCGAACTCATTTCTTTGTACCTGATAAAGGAATGCTTTGATACTCAAATTGTAAATGATGGTGAATCTGCTTTGGAAAGCTTCGAGACCTTTGAACCTAATCTTATTTTATTAGATTTGATGCTTCCTGGAATTGACGGATATCAGGTATGTAGAGAAATAAGATCTAAGTCTATGGTGCCTATAATCATGTTATCCGCTAAAGGTGAAGTCTTTGATAAAGTGCTTGGTTTAGAACTTGGAGCTGATGATTACATGGAAAAACCTTTTGATACCAAGGAATTGGTTGCTAGGGTAAAAGCTGTATTAAGGCGAATGAAAACCTCTGCTCCTGCACCTGTTGAGACCGGAGATAAAAGAGTAGTATATCCTGATCTTTCCATTAATCTTACAAACTATTCCGTTATTTATAATGGAGAGTCAATCGATATGCCACCTAAGGAATTAGAATTACTCTATTTCCTTGCCTCTTCTCCTAACCACGTTTTCACGAGGGAACAGTTACTTGAAAGAATATGGGGATATGATTATGTCGGTGATACAAGAACCGTCGACGTTCATATTAAGCGTCTTCGTGAAAAGATTAGTGATCACGAATCATGGAAAATAAGTACAATCTGGGGCGTTGGATATAAGTTTGATTCAAAAACCGCTCCTCTTTCATAAGGGGACTTTACGTGAAACGAACATTATATTTAAAATTTTTATTAGCATATATCATTTTTGGTGTATTTGGTTTCATTATTGTAAGTTCATTTGTTTCAAAATCTACTTACAATAAACTCGCCAATGAAAAAGCAGAGTCTCTTTATTATGAGGCTAATATGATTGCCAGTACATACGCAGCTGACCTATACGACACCACACGAACGCTTGCTGAAGTTAAACAGCAAATAGATAATCTAGATTCTTTTCTTAACGCAACAATCTGGATTATCAACCCCTCGGGACGTATGATTTTGTCATCCAAATTACCGATAAATGTCGATGATGCACTTGTAGTTGATGGGTTTGATCCCACTATTACCCAAGGGTCGTACTACACAACCGGCAAATTCTTTGATTCATTTAAGGAAGATATGCTTAGTGTAATTGCGCCAATCACATCTGGATATAAGATCAAAGGTTATGTTGTTATTCATGCTTCATTAGATGAAATTGCGATGGAGAGTGATGGACTACTCAGAATGTCGTATTTACTATTAATCATCCTCTTCCTGTTATCACTTATTATCCTTTTCTTTTTCACTGAGATGGTTTATATTCCGCTTCGTAAAATAACTCTTGGAACAGAAGCTTATGCTGCTGGTAATTTCCATTATGAAATAAATGTTGACTCTGGTGACGAAATTGGATATCTTGCTGCAACACTTTCCTATATGGCTGGTGAAATGGCTAGAAGCGAGGATAACCAAAAGAAATTCATCGCTAATGTTTCACATGACTTTAGATCTCCTCTTACTTCGATAAGAGGCTATTTGGAAGCAATGTTAGATGGAACCATTCCACCTGAAATGCATGAGAAATACCTAAATATTGTATTGAGTGAAACAGACAGACTGACCAAGCTTACGAACTCACTACTAGCACTCAATAACCTCAATATGAAAGGTGTAGTCTTAGAGCTTAAGGATTTTGATATTAACTCACTAATTAGAAATACGGCTGCAACGTTTGAGGGAACCTGCGTTAAGAAAGGAATAAGCATTGATCTGGTGCTTACAGGCGAAGATTTATTCGTAAAAGCAGATGAAATGAAGATTGGGCAGGTTCTATATAATCTCTTAGATAACGCGATTAAATTTTCGCACCACGATTCTACTATCAAAATAGAAACCAAAATAAAGCATTCTAAAGTCTTTGTATCTGTCAAGGATTCAGGAATCGGCATTCCAAAGGATCAGCAAAAGCTGGTTTTTGACAGATTTTATAAATCTGACCTTTCCCGTGGTAAAGATAAAAAGGGAACAGGCCTAGGTTTATCAATTGTAAAAGAGATAATCAATGCTCACAACGAAAACATTAATGTAATCAGCACAGAAGGTGTAGGAACTGAATTTATCTTTTCTCTTCCTAAAGTTGATGAATAAAAAAACGTATCGGAATAATATTCCGATACGTTTATTTTTATTCTTTCCATTCAAGACGTGAAAGCTCACCTTCAGTTTTCATTCCTGAAAATCCATTTTGCCTAAGTGCTTCATATAGCACAATAGCAACTGAATTAGATAAATTCAAGGACCTTATTTCTGGATTCATAGGAATTCTAATACAATTTTCTTCATTATCTACTAGAATTTCTTCTGGAATTCCTGCTGACTCCTTACCAAACATAATGTAATCATCTGGTCCAAAATTTACATCTGTATACGAATGTCTGGCCTTTGTGGTAGCATACCATATCTTCGCACCTGGATGCTTAGCTAAGAAATCTTCATAATTGATATAATTATTTACATCAAGATGTTCCCAGTAATCCATTCCAGCCCGTTTAATAGCTTTTTCATCAAGTCTAAAGCCTAATGGCTCTATTAAGTGAAGCGAAGTACCTGTCGCAACACAGGTTCTTCCTATATTACCTGTGTTAGCAGGAATTTCTGGCTGATGTAATACTATATGCATGTAATTATCTTCCTTGTTCACTACGTAATTTTTTAACGAATCTTGCCATTCTTTCCATTGCCATTTCTAGTCTTTCAAGAGAATATGCATATGAAATACGTAAAAAGCCTTCTCCGCTATCGCCAAAAGCTGTACCGGGAACAGCTGCCACCTTTTCTTCCTCAAGGAATCTTGTTGCAAACTCTTCACTAGTCATTCCAAATTCTTTGATGCAAGGGAACACATAAAATGCACCATATGGTTCAAAACAATCAAGATCCATCTCCTTGAATGCATTCATAAGAAATCTTCTACGCTGGTTGTAAGATTCTCGCATCATTGCAACATCATCATCACCATTTTTTAACGCTTCTACCGCTGCATACTGGCTTGTGGTAGGTGCACACATAATGCAAAACTGATGAATCTTTGTCATCTGCTTGATAATCTCTGAAGGGCCACAGGCATAGCCTAATCTCCATCCAGTCATGGCATATGACTTAGAAAAACCATTAATGAGGATAGTACGCTCTTTCATTCCAGGGAGCGAAGCAATTGAAGTATGTTCTCCCTTATATGTAAGCTCTGAATAAATTTCATCAGACATGACGAAAATATCTTTTTCAATACAGACCTTGGCAATTGCTTCAAGGTCTTTCCTCTCCATTATTGCACCAGTAGGATTATTAGGGAAAGGTAAAATTAATACCTTAGTTTTGTCAGTAATTGCATCTCTAAGTTCTTGCTCTGTTAATCTAAACTCGTTCTCAGCTTTTAAGTCGATAATAACTGGCTTGCCACCAGCAAGAATTGTACAAGGTTCATATGAAACATAGCTAGGCTGAGGGATTAGCACCTCATCTCCTGGATTAAGCATTGCTCTAAGACCTATATCAATCGCTTCTGAACCACCAACTGTTACGATTACTTCAGAAGACCACTCATATGAAACGTTGCATCTTCTTTCAATATAATTGCAAATCTCTTCTCTTAATTCTTTTAAACCAGAATTAGAGGTATAGAAGGTCTTACCCTTCTCAAGTGCATAAATACCCTCGTCGCGTATATGCCAAGGCGTTTCAAAATCGGGCTCACCTACACCAAGTGAAATAGCATCCTTCATTTCACTTACAATGTCGAAAAACTTACGAATACCCGAGGGTTTAATCTTAACTACTTCATCGGATAAAGGGTTTCTCATAGTGTAATCTGCTCTCTTTCATCAACATATTGTTTTTCAATAATAGTACCGTGATCTTTATACTTTTTAAGGATAAAGTGTGTTGCTGTACTTAATACTGTTTCAAGTGTTGAAAGCTTATCAGATACAAAAGAAGAAACCTCCTTTAATGATTTTCCCTCTAATGTTACTAATAAATCATATCCACCTGAGATAAGATATACAGCGCTTACTTCAGGATACTGATAAATTCTTTCGGCAATATTGTCAAATCCCTTTCCACGCTGAGGGGTTACTCTAACTTCAATTAATGCTGAAACCTTTTCAACTGAAGTCTTTTCCCAATCAATTAATGTATGATAACCACAGATGATGCCTTCTTCCTCCATTGCCTTAACTTCATTAGCAACTGCTAGCTCATCCAATCCTAAAATAACTGCCAGCTCTTTAATTCCGATTTTGGCATTTTTCTCAATAACACCTAAGATCTTTTCTCTCATTTTATTCCTCCACACTATTTTAGAGCCTACAATTTATAGATTTCATCCTCTACATCCAACTCTAAAAATCTTCGCACGTCTTCGTTTAGTAATACCCTATCGTTACTATCCGTACACTTACCAATTATACAACTTTCTATTCCCTGTTTATTAAGGTCTCTAACTAGCCTATTTCCATCATCAGTAGTCATCAATAAGCTTCCGCCAGAAAGCAATGTATAGGGATTAATATCTAATAAATTGGCGATTTCGATTGTTTCCTGCTTAATGGGAATCTTTCGTAAATCTATTTCCAGTCCAACGCCACTTGCTTCACCAAGCTCCCAAAGGCCTTTTAAAATGCCGCCCTCTGATAAGCTTAACATAGAAGAAACGCCGGACTTAACGGCGGTGGCGGCCTCAGGTATAATCGACAGCCGCTTGTCGAAATTTGTTGCTTCAGTCACCATGTGACTAGGAAACTTCTTAAGTATCTCTTCTTTTTTACACTCAGCAATTAAGCTTGTGCCCTCAAGGCCTATCCACTTACTTACGACAATATCGTCACCAGGCTTAGCGTTATCTAAAATGTTCTGTCTGTCAAGCTTACCTGTTACAGTAGCGCTAATCAACATTTCACTTAATGTCTTAGATACTCTCGCTTTAACTGATGTAATCTCTATCTCATATTCCCTAGTAATATTAGAAATTCTCTCCATTAATCCCTTAAGCTCACTTTCTTCATAGCTTTCAGGAAAAGCCAAAGAAAGGTCTATGCTAACAGGAGTTGCGCCTTTAGCTACCACGTTATTAATCACGCGAATTATAAGGTTTCTTTCATTACCAAGAATAGAATCAACTAAAGTGTCTGTTGAAACAACAGAGATTTCATTATCTGAGAATTTTAAAACAGCGCAGTATTCTCCCACACCTGCATGTGTCGAAGTCTCACTGCGCTTAAAAGAAATCTTTTTTAATATTGATCTTTTTGTAATTCTCTCTGATACTCTCCCTTGTTTCAACTTACTAGCTCTCCAATCGTCAAATTGCCTATCACTTACATATATGCTAAAATAGGTACAATCATGGCGACGATTAAGATTACTACTAAAATTGTTACAAATACTCGTCTATTTTTCTTGTTATAAATATTCATTTTTTCACCAACTATTTTATTATTATGAATGGAGATAATTATAGTACATGTATTGGATTATTGCAAGTTTCATAATGTTTGCTGTTTTCTGTATATGGTCAAGAATAGAAGTAAGCATCAAAATGAAACAAGAAGATGATACAGAAAAAAATTTTTGGAAAAGAGAACTCGAAGCTAACTCAGTAAGACGTAAGCCCATAGATCATCTAGATTATATTAAAGTACCAGACAATCTTCCCGTAGATTTGTTAAAAGACAATGATGACGTTCAGGCAATCATCGCTACTATTAATAATCTAAAGGATGATAAGATTCTTAATCTTACCGGCTATACAAACACCGATCTAAAGCTTGAATATGGTGCGCCTAATATAACTGAGCTTTCAAAGTATGATCAAAGCTACACCCTTTTAGTTACATCTCTTCAGAAGTGGGCTGACATACTAATCGACAACGGCTACCAAAAAGAAGCCATAGATATCATGGAATACCTTGTATCAACAAAAGCTGATATAGGAAAAACCTATAGACTTCTCGCCAAATATTATAAAACTCAGAATATGAGCGACAATTATGCTAATCTCATTGCCGTTGCATCATCTTTAAAATCTTTAAACGGACCAAATATTGTCACTTGGCTCAAGGATTATCAGTCTCAGTAGTATTCTTCTTGAAACCAGGTAATCCTAAAATAGCCAGGACAATATATACAGGAATATAAGCATACAAATACCTTGCTTTTGATTCAAACAACATAATAAATAAAAATAAGCCTAAAATACTAAGTCCCAGCACAAAGATGTGTTCATTGTCTGCTTTATTCCTCTTTAGGTTAACAAATGGTACTATGCTTGTAATGAATAAAATTACAAGCCAGTTAGCCTGTCTCACCCCATCCATTACAAAATAACTAATTCCGCCACCTCGTATTATATTCGTAAGTATGTGTGCAATTTTGTTATCTACCGATCTATCTTCTTTCCAAAATGCCGTTGAATTGATATTTTCAAATGCATATGATCCATCTGCATAGCTATACAAGGTCTTCTTTACAAAATGATTATGTAAGTCAATAATCTTCATGTCTTTAACTCTTTGCTTGGCAACTTCAAGATTAGCCGACGTTCTTTCCTTTTTTGTACTAAAGCTACGACTAAATTCCCAGTCATCATGTGAGTATTCACCACTATCCTGCAATCCCATCATAAGATAGTGTGCAGCCCCAAATGCATCCTCTTTGTTAAGCTCAATCTTATTGTTGTGTCTAAGTACAATTGAAAGAGCAAATCCCACTAATATTCCTATCAATATGCTTCCTGCCCTTTTTAATGCTTTTAATCTAATCTCTTTTGTTCCGCAGATAGTCTTGATAGAAAGTGAAATGACGATTGCAATTAAGATTATGATGCACTGCGGTTTAATATACATTCCTACTATTGCCAATATTCCTATCACCATATTAATGACAGATTTGTCATATATCGTATATAAATATGCAACAGTAATAGGAACAAATAGGACTAAAGAATCTGAATAACAAACATCCAACCATCCGCTGCTTCCTAGCAAAATGACGTATATAAACCATCCAAGTGCCGCCATCCTGATTCCTTTAAAACGCTTGATGAATTTATATATAATCGCTCCAGTAACAGAATTGACGATGCAGTTAACTACAAGATATATGTAAACTCCATCTCTAAAAATGTCGAATGGCATAATTCTTGAAACCTTATTCAGCAAAAGCATGTAATTCAGCAAAAGAATATTGTTCGGATAATTTGAAAAATACCATGGATCAACAAAAACACCATCATTAATGAGTAGCGTATAATCCATCATTGTTCCAACATCCCATAGCGGATATGCATAGGTACAATAAGTTAAAAACAGTTGAAAAATAAAGAACAAAGCCCCAAAACTCCACTCAACGATTTTAATCTTATCTTGGTTTTTAGAAAATTGTGGAAATACCATAACTTTTCTAACCAACATATATATGATACCTATTACCACACATCCTAGGATGAAAAGAGCATAGTTAGGCAAGGCAAAAAAATGAGTTAGATAAAAAGGTAGTCTATTTTGAAAAAAGACGGTTAACGCAAAACAATATAGCATAGCGATACCTGTCAAGGTAAATATTAATCCATACAGAAACTTACCTGCACGATTCATGTTCTCTCCTCTTTATAGTTTATTTATCGCCTGGGCCTTTAGTTGCATGTCATAGTAATAACCGCCTTTGGCCATAAGCTCTTCATGCTTTCCTGCTTCTGATATTATGCCATCCTCAATAACTAAGATAAGATCGGCATTTTGAATGGTTGATAATCTGTGAGCAATAGCCACAACTGTTCGATGTCCTGATAACTCATTAATTGCTTCCTGAATCTGACCCTCTGTCTCAACATCCACAGACGCTGTCGCCTCATCCAATACTATAATTGGAGAGTTTCTAAGAATCGCCCTTGCTATAGCAACACGCTGCTTCTGCCCACCAGAAAGTCTGAGCCCTCGCTCGCCTACCATCGTGTCATACTGATCAGGCATTTTCAAGATATCGTCATGAATATGTGCCGCCTTGGCTGCTTCTATAATATCCTCACGGCTTGCATCCTTAGCAGCATATCCGATATTGTCTGCAATTGACGCGTTAAATAAAAATGTGTCCTGTAGCACCGGAGAAATCTGTCTTCTAAGGCTTTCAAGAGTAACCTTGCTGATATCTGTTCCATCTATTCTAATTACACCAGAAGTAGGCTCATAAAATCTTGATAATAATTGTGTGGCAGTAGTCTTTCCTACACCTGTAGGACCCACAAGAGCTATCATCATACCAGGTTCACACTTAAAGGATATATTATCAAGCACCCTTACTCCTGCTTCATAGGCAAAAGAAACCTTATCAAACTCGATTGAACCTTCCACATTTTTTAGTTCTATAGCATCATCTGCATCCACAATCTTAGAGGGTGTGTCAAGGATAAGCGATACTCTTTCGGCTCCTGCTAATGCTTGCTGAAGATTCTCCATAAGATTAGCAAGACCTGAAACTGGTCCGTAAAACAGCGATAGATATAGCACAAACGATACTACATCTTCTACGGAAAGGTGGCTCTTAACCCCCATGATACCCCCAAACAAAATAACCAATATAGTACCTGCTGAAGATATAAATTCAACTGTAGGATGGAAAATGGCACTTGCTCGAAGGGCACGTAACATCGCCTTTACCTGATTAGTATTGGCTTCTCGCATTTTTGAAGCTTCAGAAGCCTCCTGACCAAATGCCTGTATTTCATGCATTCCAGACAAATCGTCCTGAAGCCTTGCGTTTAGCTCACCCATTACCTTTTGAGAAGCCCTAAAGTAAGGACGTACTACTTTTGCAAAAATCACACCAGAAATTAATATTAACGGAATAGGACAGCATGTAAAAAGCGCCAGCTTCCAGTTAATAGTAAGCAGTATGATAAGAACCCCTAAAAATGTAACTATGTTTGATATCATTTCGGGAATTATATGAGCATATAGTAATTCAAATTCACGAGTATCATTCACCACGCGGCTCATAAGGTCACCGGTTTGCTTATCATGAAAGAATGATATATCCATAGACTGCATCTTTTCGTAGAGTTTTTGTCTTAAATCCCCTACAAGCTCCCAGGCAGCTTTATGAGCAAGATAGTTGTTTAAAAATCTGAATAATACACGTCCTAGATACAAAGCTAAAAGGGCCAAAGATAATCTGATAATGTCTCCAAGCTTATCCTCAGTCATTCCTAAACTTATAAGCCCAGTTGCGTTAGACAGCACTCGTGGTGCCGCAAGATTTACTATAGTAAGCAACAACGTTGCAAGAATCGCTCCGACATAATAAGCTTTATATCTTGCTGCTTCTTTGGTAAGTTGTAATATTGTTTTCATCCCGCATAACTCCCAATCATTATTTTATAGAATTTGCCTCAAAATACCTTTATCCTATTTTCCATACGTCGCCACTATCTTGTCATAATATCTACTTCCTTCATTTCTAGACATTTTTTCTATTACATAAGGACAGTCTATATTATGTCTTTCAACTAATTCTTTAATCTTTTCAACCTGCGATGGTCTGATAGGTGACTCTCGTTTAACCTGATAATTAAGCTTTTCAGGTTCAAATATTTTAGGATATACACTGGAAAATTCTGCTTCTAGCTTAACATACAATTCATGAGTGGCAATAGCATCATTTTGCGCTCTGTGTGCATCTAAATGAATGTTATAGTAATCGCACATATCCTTTAGCCTTTTGCTTTCAAGCTCAGGAAAGCATGCTCTAGATATTTTAAGCGTGTCAATTCCTTCCCTTTCGAAAGAAAGTCCATTGTTTACTGCCGCCTGTTTCACAAACGAATAGTCGAATAATATTCTATGCCCTATCAACGCAAGTCCCTCTGAAAAAGAAACTACTTCACCTATTACTTTTTCAATTGATGGGGCCAAAGAAAGATCCATAGAATTAATACCAGTTAGTTCACTAACTCTTTCATCTAGTTCCCTTTCAGGATTTACAAATGTTGAGAACGTATCCACTATTTCTTTGTTTATGACTTTTATAGCACCTATTTCTATTATTTTGTCATGCTTAGGACTAAGTCCAGTTGTTTCTAAATCAAGCGATATATACGAATCCATCAATGCTCCTTTTTATATGTGGGACAGATATCCTTTAAATAACATTCCTCACACTTTGGCCTAGGCGCCTTGCAAATTGTACGCCCTAATGCTATGAACCAGTGATTAATATATAACCACCATTCTTTATCCACTACTCGCATAAGCTCAAATTCAGCTTTAACAGGGTCATTAGTTTTAACTAGTCCCAGTTTATTAGATATTCGTAATACATGTGTATCAACCACAACACTTGGCTCGTGGAAAATATTGCCACGTATAACATTAGCAGTCTTTCTACCAACACCAGGAAGTTTAGTCAGAAGATTAATGTCAGATGGCACCTCACTGTCATACTCTTCTACTAACATTTTGCAACATGCTATGATGTTCTTAGCCTTGTTATGATAAAATCCCACGGTTTTTATATCTTGCTCAAATTCTGGCAAATCAGCTTCTGCTATTGCCTTTAGCGAAGGATATTTTTTAAACAAAACCTTAGTAACTTCATTTACCCTCTTATCTGTGCACTGAGCACTCATTATAGTAGCAATAAGAAGCTGCCAGCTATCATCATGGTCAAGATAACATGTCAAATCTCTTCCGTATTCTTTTTCCATTCTATTAAAAAATTCCAAAGTTTTTTTATTCATATATATCTCCTGCTTATAAAGAACGTCAAAAGAAAAGAGGCTCAGTCATGATGCTCATCCTCACTAGAATACCTAGCAATTTCGATACATACCATGCCCTTGAACCTCTTAAAGTATACATCTATTCAATTGAAGATACAAATCTGTCAAAGCCTTTCATGCCTTCCTCATCACGCTTATATACACCAGCATTTTCGAGTACTTTCATGAATACCTTTCCAATCTCATCCTGCATGACCTTATGATTATTAGCTTCATCCTTAGATAGTTTTTCTTTGAAGGAATCAACCCAGTCAGCATGCTTAGCAAGAACCTCGTCCTTTCTAATATCGCTTCCATCAAGAATTGCCTTCTCAAGGTCTGCAATTTCCGCTTTTAATCTTGCAGGCAATACTGCAAGTCCCATTACTTCAATCAGACCTATATTTTCCTTTTTAATATGATGCAATTCTTCATGAGGATGATACACACCTAACGGATGCTCATCTGTAGTAATATTATTGCGTAGTACTAAGTCAAGCTCATATACATCTCCACGCTTTCTTGCGATGGGAGTTATAGTATTATGAGGTTCTCCATCAGTTTCAGCATAAATGAAGCAGTCCTCATCGGTATATGCTCTCCAATTAGCTAAAATTCTGTCAGCCAGCTCAATAATTCTATCTGTGTCAGATCCTGAAAGCCTTAATACTGACATAGGCCACTTAACTCTGCCGACACTAATGTCTTCAAATCCTGCAATCTTATACTCTTTCTCAACCTGTGCTTTTGCCATAGCAAACTCATAATGACCGCCCTGGAAATGGTCGTGAGTAAGGATTGAACCGCCTACGATAGGCAAGTCTGCGTTAGATCCTACAAAATAGTGGGGGAAGAGTTTTACAAAATCAAACAACTTGCAGAAAGTTCCTCTCTCTATCTTCATAGGAAGATGCTGTCCGTTAAATACGATACAGTGCTCATTGTAATATACATAAGGCGAATACTGAAATCCCCAGTTTGACTGCTGAATAGTAACAGGAATAATCCTGTGATTCTGTCTTGCTGGATGATTCACTCTGCCTGCATAGCCTTCATTCTCACGGCACAGTAAACATTTTGGGTATCCAGCCTGCTTCATAAGCTTAGCCGCAGCAATTGCTTTGGGATCTTTCTCAGGCTTAGACAAGTTGATGGTAATATCTAAATCACCATATTCTGTATCAGCCACCCACTTCAAATCCTTACATACACGATAGCGTCTGATATAATCGCTGTCCTGTGAAATCTTGTAAAAATAGTCTGTAGCCTTTTCAGGACTTTCTTTATACAATTCGTTGAACGTTTTTATAACCTGACTTGGGAATGGGATTAAGCATCCCATTATTTTTGTATCAAACAGGTCTCTTGATACAATTCCATTATCGTCAATCATTCCTTTTTCAAATGCATAGTCAACCATTGCATTCAAAATATCTGGAAGATCATTAACTGAGGTTGAAGGTACTTCTCCCTCATATGCTTCATCAATCGCAAACAGCTCTAATAATCTGTTTGTAACGTAGTTTACGTCTAGTTCATCTACAAGGCCAGTAACCTTTCCATACTCTACTAAACGTGCGATTAACTGCTCTATATTCATTTCATTACTCCTTAAAGCGACTATAATTCCTTAGGGCCGTCGCCTACTTCAACTACATAAAAGTCTGCTGCATAGCCTATCTTAGCAAGATAGTTCTTACCTACTTCAGCTATGAACTTATCAATAGCTTCATCCTTGACAATACTGACTGTACAACCACCAAAACCCGCTCCAGTCATACGAGAGCCGATTACTCCATCAACCTTTAAGCTTTCTGAAACCAGAGTATCAAGTTCACGGCCTGTTACCTCATAATCTTCACGAAGCGAATCATCTGAAGCAATCATAAGCTTTCCAAATGTTTCAATATCATTGGCCTTAAGCGCTTCTACAGCTTTTACCGTACGCTGATTTTCATAAACAGCATGTTTAGCTCTCTTTTCCTTAACAGGATCATCAATTACTGCCTTAACTTCTTCAAATTCAGCTTCTGACAATTCTCCAAGTGAATTAATCTTTTTTACTGTCTGAATCTTAGCTAATGCAGTTTCACACTCAGATCGTCTTTCATTATATTTAGAATCACCAAGTCCACGCTTCTTGTTAGAGCATGCTATAACAAGCTTAGCTCCTTCAAGCTTAACTGGTGTATATTCATACTCAAGAGTATTGGTATCAAGGATAATAGCCTGTCCTTCTTTACCCATAGCAATAGCAAACTGGTCCATAATTCCACAGTTTACTCCGTTGTACTTGTTTTCAGAGAACTGACCAATCAATGCAAGGTCAACATTAGTTACATCAAAGCCATACAAAGATTTAAGAATAAATCCGGTAAGCACTTCAATTGAAGCTGAAGATGAAAGTCCTGAACTGTTAGGAATATTACCATTGATAACAATATCAAAACCTTCCTTAACTTCCATTCCTTTTTCCTTAAATGCCCAGATAACTCCCTTAGGATAGTTTGTCCATAAAGCTTCCTTACTAGGAACTAAATCATCAAGAGAAGATTCTATTACACCAGCACTTTCAAAATTCATAGAATAGAAATTGAGCTTTCTATCATTTCTCTTACGAACTGCAGCGTATGTACCAATTGTTAATGCGCAAGGAAATACATGTCCACCATTATAATCTGTATGCTCTCCAATCAGATTTACTCTACCAGGAGCAAAAAATGTTCTAACACCTTCTGCGTCGCCAAAAATCTTGGCAAACTCATCAACGATGATTTTCTTCATGTTAAGTATCCTCCATTTGTTATATGGGTAATTTATCTCTATCTCCTATTTTAGGATTTTTGCATATTTTTTAAACCCATATTTGTTAATTACACCTGTCAAAATGTTAGATTTTTTTAGTCATCGATTTTGATATATATTCTTCAAGCTGCTTTAACTGTTCTCTTGAGCTTTGAGCTCCACCGCTCCTCATTTCTTTTCTATATGTAGAAGGTGACATTCCCATTTCTTTTTTAAAGGATTTGGTAAATACTAAAGCATCCGAGTATCCTGATGATAAGGCAATGCTTTCTATTGGGTATTCTGTAGAGTGCAATAGCTCTAAAGATTTAGTAATCCTATATTTTGTTAAAAACGCTTGAGGCGAAAGATGAACATACTGTTCAAAAAGTGTATACAGATAACTTCTGTTTATACACACATAATCAGCTATATCCGTTACCTTTATAGGGTTACAGTAATTTAGTCTCACATATTCAATTGCTTTCTCTATGTGATTATTAGCTTTATCATCCTTTTCCTCATAAGCCTTATCACTTCTTTCTGCAATAAGCGAAAGAAAAAGTGCTAAATAACCGTTACGTCTTAAGTTGTCAGAAAAGCTATAAGTGTTATATTCCATCATGCTCTTTACAACATCATAGATTTTATCTGCATTATTGCAAAAGAACACAGGATGATTAGCTGTTAATCCTAGCTGAGTTACCACTTCTAAAGCATTAGTCCCTGTGAAGCCTACCCACACATAAGTCCATGGATCATCCTTATCAGCCTGATAAAAAGCCAGCTCATCTGGATTTATCAAGAAGCCATATCCTGCCTCAAGATGATATTCTTTTTCTCCAAATATAAACGTTCCCTTTCCACTTAAAATAAAATGTATCAAATAGAATGGCTTAACCGCAGGCCCGAATGAATGTAGGGGCTCCGTCTTAGAAAGTCCACATGAAGTATTTATTAAGTCCCCACTATTAGCCGCAGCAAACTCTAGCTTATAAGCTTTCTCCATATATAGCTCAACCTCGCATAATTGTGTATTTTATTATAGTTTACAGGGATTAAAAAGATTTTTAAAGAGTTAGTCGGGAACACGGCCGACGTGTTGAATCGATCTGTTCGACTTCCCATACCACTCGACAAAAAAAGAACCAAGCTATGCTTGATTCTTTTTAGAGCGGGTGATGGGAATCGAACCCACGTATCCAGCTTGGAAGGCTGGTGTTCTACCATTGAACTACACCCGCATATTAAATTGACTTTGTTGCTCTCACAACAAAGCCAATTCTACAATACATTGTTACATTTGTCAAATATATTTTTGCAATTTATTCATTTGATGGATCAATGCGTAAATGTCTTGGAATCCACTTTATCAAATGCTCCTCTAGTTCTTCAATGTTAACTGGCTTGAACAAAGTACCATTCATTCCTGCATCAATAAACTCATGCTCTGTTCCCTTAATTGCATTAGCAGTAAGTGCAACAATAGGTACCCTGCCAGAGTTACCCACGTGCAACGCTCTAATTTTACGAACAGTTTCAACTCCATCCATTTCTGGCATCATATGATCCATAAATATTAAATCATACTCAACGCCTCGCTCGATTTCATCTATGATTTCGAATCCACTTAAGTATGCTTTAGCCTTTATACCAAAATTCTTAAGTATGGCTGTCGTTACCTTTAAGTTTACTCTATTGTCATCTACTACTGCAACTTTAACCTCATCTGAGAAATACAATGCCTCTTTTTTCTCATTGTTTTCAACCTTTTTGTGAACTGCGATGTTATCTAATATTGTAAGAATACTAAAAGGCATTCTTGCATATCTTATTCCATCAGAATCGTCAGGAATTAAGAATTTATAATCTACCATCGCAAGCTTAATCAGTCTGTTATCATCTGCCTGCAGTTTCTCTACAGCTTCATGGTATCTATCATAATTATATATTATACAAATTCTTTCAGATAAAGAGGCTTTGATATCTCTTTCATCATACGAATCACATACTGAATAATGTGCATCGATACTCTTAAGAGTTTTTTCAATATTGCTACGATTATATGGTTGTTCTTCAAGTACGATAAACTCAATATTCTCCATATTAAGCTCATACTCTTCTCCAAACCCTTCTACACATTCTTGTTCAACATATGCGGTGAATGAACTTCCTGCTCCGTAAGTGCTCTCAACATCCACATGGCCATTCATTAATTCGCAGAAACTTCTAACCAGCGAAAGACCTAAACCAGTTCCTTCCTTTCTACGATTCTTAGCCATATCAACCTGCTCAAATTGCTCAAACAGCTTTGCTCGATCTTCCTCTTTTATTCCGATACCAGTATCTTTAACTTTGATTGCAAGCATGACTCTGTCAGTTGCAATCTTTGTGCATGATATGTGAAGTGATATCTGTCCCTCTTCGGTAAACTTCATGGCATTGTTTACAAGATTAATGATAATCTGTCTAATCTTGTTATCATCACCTCTCAATACATGAGGAACATCAGGGGAAATATATAATCCTGGTACAATTACATTTGTATCAAGCCTTGCAAACATCATACGGCTTACGTCCCGCACAATATTATCGATAGCATACTCAGTTTCAATAAGTGTCATCTTTCCTGAATCAACTTTAGAAAAATCGAGTATCTCATTTATGAGCATTAATAGGTTTTCACTTGAAGACTTAATCGTTTCAACATATTCCTTGGCATCATTGTTTAAGTGAGTCGACTCTAACAGATATGCCATTCCGCATATTGCATTCATTGGCGTACGAATCTCGTGAGACATATTAGCAAGGAAATTAGCCTTAGCAGTACTCGCTTCCTCGGCAGCCATTCTTGCATTTTCAGCATCTTCTAAGGCTTCCTTAAGTAATGCTGGAGACTGCAATGAAAGATACATGATGAATATTGAAATAACGGCAGAAGAACAGATAACTAAACTTTCAGGCCTATAGAACTGATATACAGAAAGACTAATCATGGTTAACGTATAGCAGACTACTGCCACTCTCGACAAAAAACCAGTCCTTGATTTATGTACAAAGGCAATAATTAGACATGTAAGGACATAGAATACCATTACACCAACAGCAATAAAATAAAAATCTGTTCTGTTATAGCCATTCTCGTCATAACTAAATGTCCATCCTGTAAATACAGATAAAATATTTAGTATGAATATTGCTACACCAGGTACAAGTATTATCCACCTGCCACTCTTAATCATCTTTGGTGCTTCTTCCTTATATATGATAGTAAGCATATATACGTAATAAAGCATGGGCATAATATGTTGCGTAGCCTGATAGAACATCAGAGCAAGTCTATTAGCCCATATATACTCAGGAAATTTAGGAATAAGCAGGCCCGCACTCAAAATATCTGCCACTGTAGTTATAAAGCCCACAAAAATAATCCAACCAAAGAGCTTATTTTGTAAGTTCTTATACTTGGGTGAAAAAACGTTATACAATAGTAAGATGGTTATAGCTACTAGTGAAGCATAATCATAACTAAGATTATAGGTCATCTATGTTCTCCTTATAAAATGCCACAATCTTTCTTTATCTCCTGCAATGTTTTATCAGCCTCTCCCCATTGTTCCATAAGCTCAAGGAGCGCTTCTTCTTTTGCATCTATTTCTTTTTGAATTTCGTTAAGCTTATAATACTGAGCTGCAATCTCTGGATTAAGAAGCTCTTCCTTTTTCTTTTCTAGTTCTTCTTCAGCCTTTTGTATTTCTGCTTCCAGTTTTTCAATTTTCTTCTCAGCCTTAGATATCTCTTTACCTGGATTAATGTACTTTGGCTTAGATGGTGTTGCTTCCCTGACCTCTGCTTTAGCAGGTTTAGACTTATACGCCATTACTTCCGCTTCTGCTTCTTTTTGTTTCTTCTCTTCGTATTCTTCGTATCCAAAAGAATAGATTGTGACATCATCCTTAGTAAATTCTATAACCCTGGTTGCTACCTGCTTGATAAAATATCTATCGTGAGATACAAAAATAACGGAACCCTTAAAGTCTTTTAACATACTCTCTAAAGTTTCCTTGCCAACAATATCCATATGGTTAGTAGGCTCATCTAAAATCAAAAAATTGGGGCCTGTTTTAAATATCTTAGCTAACGCAAGTCTTACTCTCTCTCCACCAGAAAGAGTATCTACTACCTTAAAAACATCGTCTCCTGAGAACAAAAATGCTCCCAAATCATTTCTTACCTCTGTTTCTGTAAGTGTTGGAAACTCGTCCCAGTAATCATCAATTACTTGCTTTTTAGACGAATATCTCGCCATCTGCTGGTCAAAGTATCCCACATCAACATTAACGCCATATTTAAAGTCACCAGAAAGCGCTGGAATTATATCGACTATAGTCTTTAAGAATGTAGATTTTCCTATTCCATTGCCACCTATAATACCGATTTTTTCGCCTTTTTTCATATCCAGAGATACCCTGGCAAGTCGTTCATCATATCCTATTTCTAAGTCTTTTATGAATAAAACATCATTTCCAGTTTCTCTGTTAGGTGTAAATGAAGCGTGAAAGTTTTTTGTATCGTACCTGTCAGGACAATCAATCTTTTCCATATGCTCAATTGCTTTTAGCTTGGATCTTGTCATCGCAACCTTGGTAGGAGTATTCTTGTATTTTTCAACTATAGTATTTAATCGTTCAATCTCTTTTTGCTGAGCTTCGTAATCTTTTTTCTGCTTCTCCCAATTGAATCTCTTAAGTTCCATAAACTTTGAGTAATTACCTGGGTAACGCTTAATTTTTCCGTATTCGATCTCATAGACAACATCCACAACATGGTCTAAAAACATACGATCATGTGATACTACTACAACAGCTCTTGGATAATCTTTTAAATAGCTTTCTAACCATTCAACAGTCTCAATATCTAAATGGTTGGTAGGCTCATCAAGTAATAATATATCTGGCTTTTCCAATAGGAGTTTTACGAAGGCGATTTTAGTACGTTGACCTCCTGAAAATTCAGAAAGAGGTTTCTTTTTATCTTCTTCACTGAAACCAAATTTCTTTAATACAACTTCGTATTCCTTCTCATAATAATAGCCACCGATATCGTTAAATTTTTCTTGAAGTCTTGTATACTTCTCAACAAGCTCTGGAGATGAATTTGTACTCATCTCTTCGACCATGTCCTCAAGTCTTTTAGCCATATTCCGAATATTAGAGAATACCTTCTTGACTTCCGTTTCCAAAGATAAAGAATCATCCTCAAATGTCATCTGCTTCAAATAGCCAATCTCAGGATTACCCGTCTTAGCAATATACATATCCTCATCTGAAGATCGCTTTGTAATCTCAAGCTCTCCTGCAATCAGCTTTAATAGTGTAGACTTTCCGCATCCATTCCTTCCTACTACTGCAATCTTTTCTTTATTATTCTTAATGTCAAAATAGACATTGCTTAATATTACATCGGCACCATACATAACCGTGCCATTATTTATATGATATAGCATTTTTACCTCTTGGTTCTAAGAATGGTACCCGATTGACCCGGCACAGTTAGAACAAGCTTTCCACCCTCACATGAAACATCACAGATGTTTGTATCAAAGCCTTCTCTTGTGGACTGCATAATTCTTTCAAGTTCAATTTTTTTATTTAGTGCTACCGCATATATCTGAGCCTTAATCTGCCTGCCATTTTCATCACGGTTAATAATGACAATTGTAGTATCATCATCTGTAAATCTAGCATAACCTATCAAATAAGATTCAGAAATAAGTGGAACCAATGAACCATTCTTTATTTCATAATTTTCTTTGTGTATCCTTATCATTTCTCTGTGGAAAGAAATGAGTTCCTTGTCTTCACTTCCCCATGGATATGTACGTCTGTTGTCAGGATCTGTAAAGCCCGTAAGACCAGCTTCGTCACCATAATATATAGTAGGCGCACCTGTCCACGTCATCTGTATCATTACAGCAAGGCGCATTACCGCCTTGTTTATACCAATAGAAGCTGCTTCATAGCCCAGCGAACCGATTCTTCCTACTCGCTGATTAGTTCTTGTTAGAAACCTCGAATGATCATGATTAGACAGCTGATTCATTGCTACCATTGTGGCGGAATTACCCATTCGATTTCCCTGATATTTCATCATATCCCAAAACGCTTTGTCGTTGCCTAAAAGCTCACCACGAAATTCATCACTATGCTTTTGCATACCAGTCAGAAACCAGGTTACTGGCTCCATAAATGCATCATAATTCATAACGGAATCCCATTCTTTACCATTAAGCCATGCCTTAGGATCCCCATAATGCTCAGCCAATATTATTGCATTGGGATTAGCTTCCTTAACTACGCTTCTAAAGTCCTTAAAAAACTGATGGTTAAACTCACTTGAATGACCTAAGTCAGCCGCAACGTCAAGTCTCCATCCATCGACGTTGTATGGAGCACTCACCCACTTCTTGCCGATTTCTAAGACTTTGTCATATAGTTCTTTTGAACCTTCATAATTCAATTTAGGGAGGGTATCATATCCCCACCATCCGTCATATGAATTATTATCTGGCCATCCATATGGATTTCTAAAATCAAAATAGTACCTATAAGGACTGTCAGATGATTTATACGCTCCTTCACAGAAACCTTCTTGTCCATCATAAATACCTTCTCTGTCTAGCCATTTATTGAATGAACCGCAGTGATTAAAGACTCCATCTAAAATTATCTTTATTCCTAATTCATGTGCTTTCTGTACAAGCTCAGCAAATAGAGCATCTGACGCTTCAAGATTTTCTTTTGCACATACACGGCACTGATATTTAGTCGCATGCCTATTGTCATTATCATATGGTGCAAGACATTCTCCTTCATCTTTTACAATCTTTCCAAAATGAGGATCAATATGCTCGTAATCTTGAGTGTCATATTTATGGTTAGAAGGTGAAACAAATAAGGGATTAAAATATATTACTTCGATGCCTAAATCTTTAAGATAATCTAACTTATTAATTACTCCCTGAAGATCACCCCCGTAAAACTCCTTAGTTCCATCAACTGCAGGCGCCTTATACCAGTCACCTACTTTGACTACTGGCCCTCCTACGTAATAGTATTCAGCATGCTCTACATCATTGAAGGCATCTCCATTAGAAAATCTATCTGTATATATCTGATAAATAACTGCCCCCTTCGCCCAATCAGGAGTATGAAATCCAGGGGTAATATAGAACTTCAAAGGGTCATTGCTATTTTTTACAACTCCTCTTACATCATAGTAGCATATAATCTTACCCGCTTTTATTCTAAAATAGTAACTAAAGTCTACGTCGGTAATATGCACTGTTACTGTATAGTAATCGAAAAATCCGTCCTGTGAAGTCTTGCTCATCATATATTCAGATTCATCAGAAACTAAACATACATAATCAACATTATTCTTAAAAGTACGAAATCTGATTATGACATCACTAAATGGATCTGGTTCTTCTGGTGAAACGTAGTTTTTTGTTGTATCTGTAAAAAGAGCCTTCTGTAAAAAGATAGGTCTCATCATGGATATATATAATTGGTTATTCTCTAGATTAGTATCAAAATTCATATTTCTATCTCCTTATAGCAGATGACTTATGATACAGCATGAGTATTAACTATTTCGATTAAGTAAATCTCATTTTATTATAACATCAGCATAGCAAAACAGACAGTAGAATTTCTACTGTCTGTTTTTGAGAAGGTATTTCTTCTTATGGGGTATAGCAAAAAACTATATAATGTATTGGGGGGTTACAAGTAGTATAATATCAGAGCACCTTTGATATGTTAATGCTCACCATTCACAAATTTTACAAAACTGTTCGTGTGTTTTTGGTACTTTTTAACAATTCGTTAATGTTACATTGCAACAAAAAGGGGAAATGCAGTTTGTTGCATTTCCCCTAAAACAATTCTACGCTTCGAATAAGGCCTCGAACTCCTCGCGACCAATCTTCTCTTTTTCAAGAAGCAAATCTGCGCACTTATGGAGTACAGAAATATTTTCGTTTATTATCTTTTCAGCTTGATTATAACAGTCATCAATAATTGCCTTAACTTCTTTATCTATTTCACTAGATACTGCCTCTGAATGATTCTTAGCATGAGCTAAATCTCTTCCGATGAATACTTCATCTTCATCATCATCATAGCAGATAACTCCTATATTCTTAGACATACCAAATCTAGCAACCATTGCTCTTGCCACCTTTGTAGCCTTTTTAATATCGCTCGATGCTCCTGTTGTAATATCATGGAATATAATATCCTCAGCAATTCTACCGCCAAGCGAAACCATAATATCTTGTAGCATCTTTGTTTTTGTAAGATGCATATCATCTCTTTCAGGAAGAGGCATTGTATACCCTGCAGCACTTGGCCCAGTAGGTATTATCGAAACAGAATATACAGGTCCTACCTCTGACAATACATGGAACAAAATAGCATGTCCCGCTTCATGATAAGCAGTAATCTTCTTATCCTTTTCAGAGATAATTCGACTCTTTTTCTCAACACCCAATCCTACCTTAACAAATGAATTTTCAATATCGGCATGAGTAATAAATGCTCTATCACTCTTAGCAGCTTTGATAGCTGATTCATTTAACAGATTTTCAAGATCAGCTCCTGTAAATCCTGCTGTTGTCCTTGCAATACTTTTTAAATCAACATCTTCTGCCAAAGGCTTATTCTTAGCATGGATTCCTAATATTTCTTCTCGTCCTTGAACGTCAGGAACGCCAACAGCAATCTTTCTATCAAAACGTCCAGGTCTTAATATCGCAGGATCAAGTATATCTACTCGGTTTGTTGCAGCAAGAACTATGATACCTGAATTTTCGCCAAAACCATCCATTTCTACAAGTAACTGGTTCAATGTCTGCTCACGTTCATCATGTCCCCCGCCCATACCGGTTCCTCGTCTACGAGCGACTGCATCTATTTCGTCAATGAATACTATACATGGAGCATTCTTTTTAGCATCAGAAAATAAATCTCTTACTCTCGACGCACCAACACCTACAAACATTTCAACAAAATCGGATCCAGAAATGCTAAAGAACGGAACACTAGCCTCTCCTGCTATAGCTTTAGCAAGTAATGTTTTACCGGTTCCAGGAGGTCCTTCTAACAAAACACCCTTAGGTATTCTGGCTCCAACCTTTATGTATTTAGCAGGATTTTTTAAGAAATCAACTATTTCATCCAGTTCTTGTTTTTCTTCTTGAAGACCGGCAACATCCTTAAGAGTGATTTTGTTCTGATCTCCAGTGTACATTCTTGCTCGGGACTTTCCAAAATTCATCATCTTAGTCCCCTGATTTCCACCTGCTCCTTGTGCAGTGATAAGCACAAATATAAACACTCCTACTATCAATACAACCATAATAGGAAGCATGTATGTCAAAAACCAATTCTCTCTTGGTATATCTGCCACGTAAGTTGGAATGCCAGTGCCATCAAGTTTTTTCTCAAATTCTGGAACATCTAGAACATATAATTCCTTTTGCGTTCCATCTGTTAATGAAATCTGCAAAACACCCGTACTGTTATTAGCATTAGGTCTAATCAAAACCTGTCTAACTATGCCATTTTTTACATCATTGTCAAATGCTTCCTTGGTATAATAAACCTTGTTTCTTTCAATAAATGAAATTAATAGGCCAAACGCAAGCAAAACTATGATGAAAAAGAAAATCATGCGTATATCTTTAGCTACTCTTTTGTTATCTTTCAATTCCTACCCCTCTTGTCTTTCTCAGTCTTTAAAAACTACTTCTCCAATATATGGAAGATTTCTATAAATCTGGTCATAGTCAAGTCCATAACCAACTACAAATTTGTCTGGGATTTCAAATCCTGTATACTGAACATCTACATCTACAACCCTACGGCTAGGCTTGTCTAATAAAGTACATAAAGAAAGGCTGTTAGGCTTTCTATCCTGTAACATGGATAATAAATAGCTTAATGTACGTCCAGAATCAATAATATCCTCTACTACTATTACATCTTCTCCAGCAATAGAGTCATCTAAATCCTTAACAATCTTTACTACACCGCTTGATTTTGTGTCACCGCCATAGCTAGAAACTGACATAAAGTCAATTGAAACATCAAGATCTATTCTCTTAGCAAGCTCACACATAAAGAAGCTACCACCTTTCAATACACAAATAAGATGTACCTTCTTGCCTTTATAGTCTTCTGTAATTTTCTTACCAATTTCACGAATCTTCGCATTTACTTCTTCTTCAGAGAACATTACTCTTACTTCATGATCTAACATCTATTCATCCTCCTTAATAAAGGTAATCTCTAAAATTCTTTCAGTTTCGTCACTTACCTTAAAATTTTCGCTTATGCGATGGCCTACTACCCATATTACATTTGATTCGCATGCAATAATCGGAATTGAAGCTCTTTCACTGACTGGAATTTTTTCATTAATGAAATAATCCTTTAATTTCTTCTTTCCTCCCGCTGCATTCACTGTTAGGTAGTCACCTTCGCGCCTGTTTCTGACTCTAAGAATACCCTTTATTTTATCATAATCTAGACTCTTAGTATACTTTTTTTGGCTTGGAAGATAATCACAAGGCCTTACAAAATTGTTAATCTCAAAGACACCGACTCCATGAACGCGAAGTCTCCCAGATAACGGCATGTCATATTCAAACAGGTTATCTCTCTCCTCTACAGCTCTTTGTATTCCAATCTCGTTGTATGATACAAATGCTTTGAGATTATATGGGAGGCTTATTTCCCTATAGCCATTCCCTATTTCTAAAGAAATAAGAGAATTGAGATGAATATGAGTAATATCTTTGTTCTTTGGCACCAAAACGTTTATAGCTTTCTTTGTAAGCGTTTTCTTTATAAGCTTATCTAATTTGTCAAACTTAGCTTTATCAAAAACCACTTCGTCGTCATTTTCTCTGATACAGCAATCCTTATACTGAATATTTGTCTGTTTATCAATATATTCGTCAATTTCTCTAAGTTGTGACGCAGTTTCTGCCATATGAGTAATCGCACTTGCAGTTATATTATCTAATATGTCTGGAATAATAATATTCCTGATTCTATTCCTAGTATATTCGTTAGCAAAATTTGATTTATCAGTGCAATATCCAACTGAAATATCTGCTAAATACTGTTCGATTTCAGACCGGCTTACGTTTAATAGCGGCCTAATCACATTGTCTCTTACTGGTTGAATTGATGATAATCCTTTTACCCCGGTTCCTCTAAATAGATGAAACAGCATCGTTTCACAAAGATCATTCATATTATGTGCAACGGCTATCTTTCCTTGCTCATCTCCTAGTGCATCAAAAAATGCATCATACCGTAGGTTTCGTCCCATCTCTTCAAGCCCTACACCATTATCTTCGGCTAATGCTTTAACATCATATTCCTTTAGAATAAATTCGATATCATTCTTTTCGCAAAGATCTTTTACATATATAGCTTCCGCACTAGCCTCTTCTCTAAGCCCGTGATTAATGTGCACTACCTTAAGCTTCAGATTTAATGTATCTTTTAGGTTGTTTAACACCATCAGCAAAGCTGTTGAATCAGCTCCACCAGATACTCCTAGTACAACCTTATCACCTGCTTGTAGCATGTTATTTTCTATTATGAAATTTTGAACTTTTTTTTCAAAAACATGCATGTATTAGTCCTTTCTAACAACTACTATAATAAAACACCTTCCGTTGAATAATCAACGGAAGGCTCAATATTAGTTATTAGCTTCAAAAATTATTTCATCTTTATAAACGAGGCCAAGCTTACTTTTTGCCATGTCTTCAACATACTGCTTAGTATGCGTATACTTTTCATATTCGGCTATTTCTTCGGCTCTTGCATCCTGGATTTTGATTTGTTCTAAGAGATATTCCTCTCTCTTTTCATAAGCAGCTTTTCGTTCCTTAAGATCTCCACTCTTCACTAAAACTACTACGAATATTACAGCAACTATGAATGTCACCATAACCATACTTCCAAAACGCACTGGCCTGTTTTTATTTTTCTTTCTTACACGAGCCATAACGCATACTCCCGTTAACATAATTGTGTTTACATAAGTATATTATTACTTTTTACTATATTAGTCAACATCTCATATTTTTATTATTTCAAACTGGTTTTATATATATTTGAACAATTCCTTAGCCTCATCCTTTTTTACAGTTTCCTGCACATCAAGAACTTCAACCTTTACATCCTTATTTCCAAACGAAATACTAATGATATCTCCAACTTTAACATCTGTGGATGCTTTTGCTACCTTGTCATTAATCATAACTCTGCCATTATCGCAAGCCTCATTAGCCACTGTTCTTCTTTTGATTAATCTTGACACTTTCAAATATTTATCTAATCTCATATTTCACCCTTTTCGTAAAAAAAGGACCATATCCTAATGATATGGTCCAATCTTCAATCATCGATTCGTAAGTAGAATTAAGCGTTAACTAAATCCTTTAATGCCTTACCAGCGCTGAACTTAGGAGCCTTAGAAGCTGCAATCTTCATTGTTGCACCTGTCTGAGGATTTCTTCCTTCTCTAGCTGCTCTCTTAGATACTTCGAAAGTACCAAATCCAACAAGCTGAACCTTTTCGCCCTTCTTTAATTCTTCTCCAACAACTTCTGTGAAAGCCTTTACTGCCTTTTCAGCATCTTTCTTAGATAATCCAGCCTGATCAGCAATAGCTGCTACTAATTCTGTCTTGTTCATCTCCGAACTTCCTCCTCTGTAAATTGAGTGATAATTTTATCCGCTTCGTATGAAACGAGCCATTTACCTAGCTTTCCGCACTATGTGTGGCGCAGTAAACGTATAAATTAGTTATATAGGTTTTGGGCTCTTTTGTCAAGGAATTTGGCTGTTAATTTGCTGTAAATGTGCATAATTTCGGTATTTTTTACTGCTTTGTTGTGTCATTTGATGAAACATCATTTTTTTGTAATGTCTCTTCTTTTGCAAGAGTGTCAAATGCGTATCTAACATCCTCAGCAGTATTTGCAATTTCAACATTGAATGATCTTGTTACATAGCCAGTTTTACGTAATGTAATACTATGTGTTCCCGATTTTTTAGCATATGCCACCGGAGATATACCTATGTAAACATTGTCTACGTATACTTCTACATCGCTTGGGGCTGTAATGTACACGTAATATCCATCAGTCCTAGATATTTCTTCGGTTTTCTCATCCTTAGCCGTTTCCGTTTTGTCTAATGTCACAGCTAAAGTAGCTTTTTCTTCAGCAACTTTAAAATATCTTACCAAGGTATCATAGCCTTTGGCAGACACCACTATTTGATGTAACCCATATTCATATTCTAGTAACTTGCTCTGATCAACTACCTTGCCATCAATTGCAACTGCCGCATCCTTTGGATCTACGATAAACAAAACCTGCCCGAACTTGGTCTCTTCTATCTCAATGTCTCCCAGATTAAGAACTGTTTCCTCATTGGCCTTGATAGATACCTTCTTTACTGCATCCGCGCCCTTGGCTGTAATATGAACATCATAATCACCTTCAGGAATTGTCATGAACATCTTATCTGATATCTTTTCGACATCTTTTCCAACTTCTACGAAGCCTCCTATAAAGTAAGCATCATTCTTGAAGGACAAATATCCGTGGCCACTATCAATTTTTATCGAATATATCATCGTATCTATACCCGTGATAGTAACCTTGTCCATAGAGTTTAGTTCGGCAAAAGAAGCTGTTCCGTTTCTATCTAACAATACAGTTCCTTTTCCGATTTTATATGACTCATCTTTATACTTAAAAACCTTTGTTCCTGTATCAACAGAAAATCCTGTTACGTCTGTAAATGTAAAAGTGTTTTTGTTTTCTTTTACTGACACTAATAGCTTCTCGCTCTTCAAAAACAGCACGTCCACTATCATACCTGTTTTCAGCTGAGCTACGGCCATTGCCGTATCATACTTATCTGCGAATCTTGTCACACCATCATAGCTTAACGTATAGCCTTTATTTATTTCATAATCGTAAAATGATACCGTCTTAGCTTTCTCATTTACTTTCGTGACTACAGCAGTTCCTGCGCTGTCATACGAGCCAGGCGCTGGAACCTCATACAGCTTATTATTGCTCTCTGTTTGGTTTTTAGAAGCTAAATCTAGACCTATTTCCTTTTTTCCACAACCTGTTAAAGCCATAGATAACACAAATATCACAAATAAGCCCCAAATTCTATTTTTCTTCAATTCAATCTCCCCTACTGATTAACTAAAGATAATAAATACTCTTTATTGTTTTTAGATGGATCATCTAAAACAATATTTAGCAGTCTATTCAATTCTTCTCCAAGCTTTGGTCCAGCTTCGACCCCAGCATCTAATAAATCTCTTCCCTTTACAGCTAGTGTCTTTAGCGACACACATTCTTGATTCCTTACTATTTCATCGTAGGCCTCTCTCAGTTTTTCAAGATGAGCCAATTTTCCTTCCCTGTTCATAGTACTCTGAGCTAAAATGTCTGCTCTGTTTAACTCAAAAATGAGAGGAAACGCTTCCTCACCTATTTTGTTTACATACCTTCGCATATGGCTGGGAACTGCACCAATCTGCCAGTCGTGATATAAAACAAGCTTGCATACCTTATTCTCTGTATCGTTATCAAATTTAAGCCTTTTAAAAATTGAGTGTGCAATTTTCGCACTAATCTCCGGATGTCCCCTAAATGAATCCTTGTCAGCCAAGCTTATTTTTGCCGCAGGTTTGCCAATATCATGAAAAAGTGTTGCCAATCTTAAAATCTTATCATTAGAAGTTTCCTTAAGAGCCACAACTGTATGTTCTCCAACTGTATAGCAATGATTAGGATTGTTCTGCGTTGTTTCCATCATAAGATCAATTTCAGGTAGTATTACTTTGGTAATTCCTAGTTCATACGCAACCTTGATATATTCTGGATGATTGCTTACCATCATCTTAACCAATTCAACCTGAATCCGCTCTGCACTTATCTTCTCAAGAGTTGGAGCAAGCTTAATAATTGCTGCTTTAGTGTCTTTTTCGATATCAAATTCCAACTGTGCAGCAAACCGAACAGCTCTCATTATTCTAAGAGCATCTTCCATAAATCGATCTTCCGCATTCCCAACGCATCTAATCACTTTATTATTTAAATCATCAATACCATTATACATATCAACAAGCCCTACTCGTTCGTTATATGCCATGGCATTAATGGTGAAGTCTCGACGTAATAAATCTTCTTTTAATTCCCTAGTAAATGTCACTTCCTTAGGATGTCTTGAATCTTCATATTCTCCATCAATTCGAAAGGTAGTGACTTCGTATATTTCTTTATCAAGCAGCACGGATATTGTTCCGTGCTTAATTCCAGTATCAAATGTTCTTCTAAATAATGCTTTTGTTTCGTAAGGGTTAGCAGAGGTAGTAATGTCCCAATCATTAGGAGTGCGACCCAGAATGGAATCTCTTACACAGCCACCCACTGCATATGCTTCGAAACCTGCATTTTCTAATGTCTCTATAATCTTTTTAACGTTTGCAGGAAGTTCAATAAACATTAAAACAATTGTCCTTTCAAAAAAAGCGGGAATTTAAAGATTTCTCCTTTAAATTCCCGCAAAGCTAAACCTTTACCTGTTATTTTACCAATCTAACAGTCTCACGGCAAATAGCAAGTTCTTCGTTAGTAGGAACAATCATAGTTACTACCTTGCTGCCTGGGTCACTTAATACAACCGTTTCACCACGCATTTTATTCTTTTCAGGATCAACATTTGTTCCTAAGTATTTTAAGTATTCAGAAACCATCTGTCGTACGATTGAAGTATTTTCTCCTACACCAGCGGTATAAGCAATAACATCAACACCGTTCATTGCAGCAACATATGAACCAATATACTTAGCTACATGATATGAATATGTTTCTAGTGTAACTTTAGCAAGTTCATTTCCTTCGAGATAAGCCTTTTCAATATCTCTAAAATCACTGGAAACCTTAGATAATCCATATACACCAGATTTCTTGTTTAAGATGCTTAATACTTCTTCAGCTGATTTGTTAAGCTTTGAAGCAAGGAAGGTTACAATAGCTGGGTCAATATCTCCGGATCTTGTTCCCATGATAAGTCCTTCAAGAGGAGTAAGTCCCATTGAAGTATCAACTGACTTTCCATTCATAACTGCTGATATCGAAGCACCATTTCCTAAGTGACATACAATAATCTTTAAATCTTTTCTGTCTTTTCCTAAGAACTTAGCTGCTTCATTAGATACAAAGTCGTGGCTTGTTCCATGGAATCCATATCTACGAACCTTGAATTCTTCATAATACTCATAAGGCAAACCATAAAGATATGCTTTAGCGGGCATTGTCTGGTGGAATGCTGTATCAAATACTGCCACCATAGGAACATTAGGCATAATAGCCTTACAAGAGTTAATACCTATTAAGTTAGCAGGATTGTGTAAAGGAGCAAGATCATTACACTCCTCAATAGCTTTCATTACTTCATCTGTAATAACAACAGATGATGCAAACTTTTCTCCACCATGCACAATTCTGTGACCTACAGCATCAATTTCATCAAGAGATTTAACGACACCGATTTCTGAATCTGTAAGTCTATCAATAACAAGCTGAACTGCCTTTGTATGATCTGGCATATCAACTTCTGTAACAATTTTATCTTTACCTGCAGGCTGGTATGTAATCTGACTATGGTCAATACCTATTCTTTCGCAAAGTCCCTTTGCCATAACTTCTTCAGTATCAGAGTTTATGAACTGATACTTTAGTGAAGAACTTCCACAGTTAATAACTAATACGTTCATCTTTAATATCTCCTTTTCCAGTTCCGTTTCCCCATGCACGCATCAAAACGCAACGTAGATAATTGTATCACCTAAAGATTAATAAGCCTTGCCCCAGTAAACCATCTTCTTGGCTGGTTTACCGCAGCATACACACTTATCAGAAAGAACTTCCTGATCAAAAGGCATACAACGGCTGGTTACAGCATATTTTTCTTTAATCTCGTCTTCACATGCCTGATCACCACACCACATAGCTTTTACAAAGCCTGTCTTTTCAGCAAAAATCTTTTCAAATTCTTCTTTTGTCTTGGCTACAAAAGTAGCTTCATCACGGCGCACTCTTGCTGCTTCTAACATATCCTTCTGAATAGTAGGAAGTAATTCAGCAATTTTATCATTAAGTTCAGAAAGGGCTACTTCAATCTTTTCACCAGTATCTCTACGAGCAATTAAAGCTTTTCCTGCCTCAATATCCTTAGGTCCGATTTCAACACGAACAGGGATACCTCTCATTTCCTGTTCAGAGAATTTCCATCCTGGACTCTTATCAGAATCGTCAACTTTTACACGGAAGCCCTTTGCAATTAGTTCAGACTTAATTTCATAAGCCTTGTCTAGCACGCCTTCGGCCTGCTGACGAATAGGAATAATCATTACCTGTGTAGGTGCAACGTTTGGAGGAAGAACAAGTCCTGAGTTATCACCATGCACCATGATAACCGCACCAATAAGTCTTGTAGTCATACCCCATGATGTCTGGTGTACATACTTTAACTTATTATCTTTATCTGTATACTGAATGCCGAAAGCCTTAGCAAAACCATCACCAAAGTTATGACTGGTTCCTGACTGTAAAGCCTTTCCATCATGCATCAATGCTTCAATTGTGTATGTAGCCTCTGCACCAGCAAACTTTTCCTTGTCTGTCTTTCTTCCCTTCACTACAGGAATTGCAAGAACGTTTTCACAAAAATCTGCATAGACATTTAACATCTGAATAGTACGTGCCTCAGCGTCTTCAGCTGTAGCATGTGCAGTATGACCTTCCTGCCATAAGAATTCACGAGAACGTAAGAAAGGACGAGTTTCCTTTTCCCAACGTACTACTGAACACCACTGGTTGTATACCTTAGGCAAATCACGATATGACTGAATTTCATTTTTATAAAAATCACAGAAAAGAGTTTCAGAAGTAGGACGTACACACATTCTCTCCTGTAAAGGCTGCAATCCACCATGTGTAACCCATGCTACTTCAGGTGCAAAACCTTCTACATGATCCTTTTCTTTTTGTAACAAGCTTTCAGGAATGAACATAGGAAGATAAACATTTTCAACGCCAGTCGCCTTGAAGCGCTCATCTAACTGCTTCTGAATAAGTTCCCAAATTGCATAGCCTGCTGGTTTGAAAACCATGCATCCTTTAACACTAGTGTAGTCCATTAACTCAGCTTTTTTAACAACGTCTGTATACCACTGAGCAAAATCTTCTTCCATAGAAGTAATTGCTTCTACCATTTTCTTGTCTGCCATACTTCCTCCAATTTATCTTTCATTGTTATGCCCTTGAATTGTAGTCTTTTAGTCAAGGCTTGTCAACTTTACAGGAGCCTAAAGGCTTATTTTTACAAGCAATTTCCTTTAATTGACTAGTTCCTATTCCTAATATTACAAAAAGTAATGGAGTATTTAGGACTGTCTGGAAACTAATCATATTATTTGTAGCATACATAACAATCACTAATACATATATAATTACCCCAGGCTCATCCTTAATCTGTCTCTTAAACTTATTACAAGCAATTATAAGAATAGAAAGCATTGAGGCAACACCCAATACGCCTTGGTTGATTAAGACAGTAAGCATTTCACAATGAGCATTTGTTAGTCTAGATTCGCCGAATACATAATCATTTATTCGCATCGCCTTTGGCGTATTTACAAGCTGAAAGTAAAAAGTATCCGGACCTGTTCCAATTAGTTTTTGCCACCAAAAATTTTCTCTAAATACCCAGTACGCTTCTTCAAATATCGCGCCTCTCTTGGTTCCCCACTCATAATTAAAGTAGAACAAGCCTATTTTTCTAATTCCTGGTAACGTGTTTCCAAGCAGTGTATTTATTATCAGGAGAAACAAACATATAAGCCCTATGCACAAAGCAGCATATGCCACCACTTTTCCTAAATTCTCTTCGCACCATTTTGGGTACCTAGCTCTATCGTTAACACAAAGATATATATAAAGGTAAAACATCAATCCCAACATGAACCATATTAACGACCACGCTCCACCGTCAAATATTTTCCCCATTTCACTATAGTCATTTCGCGTTATTTCATAAAATGTGTCTGTATAATAAATTAATACTCCATTTAAAGAAAAAAGCAGGAAAATCTCACAGAATTTAAGCAGTAACTTGATATCTTTGTACGAAAAAAGAAGTAGTACTAACATCATTACCATAAATGCCAAAACAATACTGTCTGACCCATTCATAAGAACACTTGAAAGAGTAACAATTAATGGAAATAGTAATATTCTTTCCATTTTCTCAGACTTTGTTTTCCAAAACATTCCTATCATAATAGGCATAACAATTGATGAATATCCAGCCAGCCAGTTTATATTTCCGATGGTTGACAGAAATTTTTCAGTTTGAAACTTCATCTGTACTGGATATATTTCAAATCGGTTGAGTATAGCCCATATGAAAACAACAATAGACACTACACCTATCGGAACCCAGATAAAGTCACTATAGGTTAGTGTTCTAGAAATAATAAAATACATAATTACCATCATAAGAATGGTAACTAGTCCCATATACCAGCCTTCTGTTCCGTACAATGCCCCTTCAACAAACCATCCCTTTTCTTTTACTCCATAGGTTTTGTAAATTGAAAAGCAATAGGATAAAATCGACACAAGAGCATACGATAACACAGAAATATCGATTATCATGACAGATTTATATTTTGAAATATCCTTAGTAGATATCCCCCTTAGTAAAAGAAGAATAATGAAATAAAGAATAGTCGCAAAAATGATGGCAATTGTTCCAAAAATCATTAAATTATATTTGTGAGTAGCAATTTTTTGATATCCGTTTCTAAAATATAAAGGAACAGCAACAAAAAAGAGAGCAATTACCAATCCGGCAATCACATTACCTGCTAATTTAAAATAATCTTTTTGAACAACCTTTATCCTTTTACTCAACACACACTCCCCTAAACATGCACATTATCTTTTCAGATAATATTATAGTACACATTCATGGAGAGAGCATATAGCTAAATGACTGTGCCCATACAATTTTTTCCTTAGGCACATTATCTTCTTCTGTGAATTGATATAAATGAAAAACACCAACAGCAATCGACTTAAAAGAATCTAAAAGAAGATTTTCATTATGCGTTTTTGATTTTTTCCACCCCTGCATTACTCGTTCAGGATTTTTATATCCTCTTGCTAAATTTTCTCCACCAAGCATACTTTCATCAGCCATATACCATTCTTCACCATTAGGTCTAATATGGGCAAAAGAATAGGCAGCCTCTATAGCTCTTAAATCGGCAACAGCCTGCAAGTCACAATTCCACTCAAGGGATTTTCTCCCATTTTCAGTTCTATACAAATTAAGCATATCTATTACTTCATAGCTCATGCTTTTATTATCCAGATATTCTTTTCCCTTTTCACAACAAGTATCATTGTAATCTGATTCAAGCCAGCCTTTTATTGTAGCGTAACTATCGCTTTCTAATTCAATCACATATGTTTTGTATGCATGAATTGTTTTTTCTTCGACAACATAACCACATCTTCTGCAACATGTGTCAATAATTCCATCTTGTGATTCATCAGCCACTTTTTTAACTACCTGATAAGTAAGCTCATGATTACAATCCTTTTTGCTATTTCTGTCCCCCGCATACGATGCTGTTAAAAGATTTGAAAACATGCACATAACTAATGATAATGACACCATTCCCCTTAGAATTTGCTTTGTTCTCATAAATTTCCTTCCATGACACAATATTCTTTTTAATATATGAATAATAGTTTTTATCTATTAACAACTCGTTAGGAAATAATTAAAAAGAACCTGCATATATCAGATTCCTTTTGATTTCTATTCTTTTATTTTGACCTAAAAAAAACTACTGCACAACATTCACCGTTGCACAGTAGTTTATATGGTTTTAAAACCTATCTATGTTAAGCGTATATTGCGATGTCTCCACTTACGCTTCCAGCATTAATAAGGCATCCTCCATCTCCCATTGTGTAGTTACCATTTCTAATATACTTGCACTTTTCATCTCCACAAGTAAGTGATAAATCTCCACTTACTGTCTTCAGACTTGCAACATAGCCTGTTGCATTAATCAGATAAACGTTAGCATCACCCGATACCGTATTCACACCAATTTCTCTTGCATCACGTGCTTTAATATCTAAATCCCCACTTGTTGTACCTGCCTTAACAGTAGATGTGATGCCTTCATATGTAAGGTCTCCTGACACTGTATTAAAGGTAGCAGCTCCAATGTTAGTATTTACTACTGTGATATCGCCTGATACTGTTCCTGCTGAAGCTGTATTTGCCTCAGAATTAGCTGTAGTAACCTCACCACTCATTGTGTTGATTTTAAGAGTATTTACATTAATTCCATCAAGCTTAATATCACCTGATACTGTATGAACATCGAGTCTATCAAGGTCTGCAGGAATTTCAACACTAACTAAAATATCAGGGCATGTAAGACCGCTAAAGAATGTTGAACGGCCTACTTCTTTTTTGCATACAACCTTGATTGTGTCGCCTTCCTGGAACCAGTTAAACTTATATGCTAGCTGCTGATTAGCAGAACCATTGTTTTCATAGTCGAATTTGTAGCCGTCATCTTCTGACTTTTTAACTAATACGTTACCACAGTCAGTTTCAATAACTACCTTCTTTACTTCATCTCCACATGAGTATGTTTCAGTTACCTTTCCTTCCTCTGTTGATGATGATTCTGGAGCAGGTTTTACATGTTCAGTCATGTTATTAATCGATTCACCCATTTCTTTTACAAATGATGATGACTTTTCCACTACCTTATCTGCTACTTTTGATGATCCCTTAAGAACTCTGTCTGCAACCTTAGATGAGCTTTTTACAACCTTATCAGCAACATCATTAAGGTCCTTAGCCCAGCTTCTAACCATTCTTTCAGCTTCCTGAGCTTCATTTTTCTTTTCTACTGCATTTCCGAATTCACTTGAAAGCTTTTCTGCTCCCTTTGTAAGGCCAGCAGCCATGCTACCAAGTAATCCAGCAAAGCCTCTAACAGCATCATCGATAGCCTTATTAGGATCAAAGTCTCCATCAAATACTGATTTTGCTGTTGTCTTTTCTGTTGATGTCTTCTTTTCTGATAAACTTTTTAGCTCTTCAACTAACTCATCAATGCTACCAAGCTCTGCAGCAATCTCATCATCTGACTTTCCGCTTGCTGCACCCATAGTAAAGTGCTCTTCATAATCACTAATTATTTCTTCCTGAATTTCTGTATCGAAGCCCTTAAGTGCTTCTTTAAGCTGATCCATGTACTCTGATCTTGTCATACTAGTCTCCTCCTCAATTAACCAATTATCTCTTCTACGGCTTTAGCAAACTCAAGCCACTCTGCTTTTAGTTGTTCCTGATATGTTCTTCCCTCATCTGTTATATGGTAATACTTTCTTGCAGGACCATTCTCAGATTCTTGTAAGTATGTTGTTAAATAGTTCTCGTCCTTTAATCGCTTAAGAACTAAGTATAATGTTCCAGTTGCAATTTCCATTTTTTTAGAAATTTCATCTGTAAGTTCATATCCATATCTGTCATTATCTGTAAGCATAGATAACACGCATAACTCTAGTGCGCCTTTTTTAAACTGTGCGTTCATATGCAAGTCTCCTTCCTGTCAGAACTCCCCTGACAAGATGAATATTATCACATAGTATTCTATATTGCAACATAGTAATTATAAAAATATTCTTAATTTAACATAATATTGAGTTAATTCATTTTTTCCACAAAAATAGGACCCCTACCGGGGTCCCGTTTTTGTGTGAGTTGATTTATTTTCCAAGGAAAGCCTTAACGTCAGCGCATACGCCCTTACCGTCAAGCTTATACTTCTCAACTAAAGCTCCTGCAGAACCAGATTCACCGAATACGTCCTGCATACCAAGCTTTTTAACAGGTACAGGGTACTTTTCAGAAAGTGCATCACAAACAGCACTACCAAGACCACCAATAACTGAGTGTTCTTCAACTGTTACAACCTTTCCTGTCTTCTTAGCACTCTTAATTACAAGCTCTTCATCAAGAGGCTTAATTGTATGAATATTGATTACTTCAGCTGAAATTCCATCTGCAGCAAGCATTTCAGCTGCTGTAAGAGCAGAATCAACACAGATACCTGTTGCGACAATTGTTACATCTTTTCCTTCTCTTAAAAGAACACCCTTACCAATTTCGAACTTGTAATCTTCATTTGTGTTAAATACAGGAACACCTGCACGACCAAATCTAAGATAAACAGGTCCTTCCATTTCAAGAGCTGCTCTAACTGCTGCCTTAGCTTCAATATCATCACTAGGAACAATAACTGTCATTCCAGGGATTGTTCTCATTAATGCAATATCCTCGTTACACTGATGTGTAGCTCCGTCTTCACCTACTGTGATACCAGCATGTGTAGCACCAATCTTAACATTAAGGTTAGGATAACCAATTGAGTTTCTAACCTGTTCAAAGTTTCTTCCTGCTGCGAACATAGCAAAAGAAGAAATGAAAGGAATCTTTCCACATGTAGCAAGACCAGCTGCAATACCTGTCATGTTACATTCAGCGATACCACAATCGATATGTCTATCAGGATATGCCTTCTTAAATGTAGCTGTCTTTGTTGCACCTGCAAGGTCTGCATCAAGAACAACAAGATTAGGGAAGTCCTCAGCGCATGCTACTAATGCATTACCGTAACTGTCTCTTGTAGCTATTTTATCTGCCATCTTACTTGCCCTCCTTTAATTTCTCATCAATAGCAGCAAGATCTGCCATAGCTATAGCGTACTCTTCATCGTTAGGAGCTTTTCCATGCCATCCAGCATTGTTCTCCATGAAGCTTACACCTTTACCCTTTGTAGATTTCATAATGATTGCTGTAGGCTTACCTTTGCATGCCTTTGCATCATTCATTGCTGCACGAATCTGATCAAAATCATGACCATCAATATTAATAACATTAAAGTTAAATGCTTCAAACTTCTTATCAATAGGATAAGGTGAGCATACATCTTCAATCTTTCCATCAATCTGTAATCCGTTGTTATCAACGATTACAACAAGGTTATCAAGGTTACGAGCACCTGCGAACATTGCAGCTTCCCAAACCTGACCTTCCTGAATTTCACCATCTCCAAGAAGAGTATATGTTCTGAAAGATTTATTATCTAATTTTGCTGCAAGTGCCATACCAACAGCAGCCGAAATACCCTGTCCAAGAGATCCTGATGACATATCTACACCAGGTACATGCTGGTAGCATGGATGGCCCTGAAGATAAGAACCAAGCTTACGAAGTGTAACAAGGTCTTCAACTGGGAAATATCCACGATTAGCTAGAGTTGAGTAAAGACCAGGTGCTGTGTGTCCCTTTGAAAGGACAAAGCGATCTCTATCTTCCATTCTAGGATTCTTAGGATCAATATTCATTTCTTCAAAATATAGGAACGTAAACATATCTGCTGCGGAAAGAGATCCACCAGGATGTCCTGCTTTAGCTGCATGAACCGCTGTAACGATACCTTTACGAACTTCATTTGCAACTTTCTGAAGTTCTAAGTTTGTCATAGTTTTCTCCTTTATTTGATGTTATTACTTTAAAAAAGTTTACTAACTAAATGAAAATATATCATAGGCAACAATAGTTTTTCCATATTGTTTTAAAACCTATACTTATCACTTATTGCTTTTTTCGCTTAATTCTGGCCATAATAAGCATTTTTTCCATGCTTTCTATAATAATGCTTATCCTGTAACTCCTGAGGAGCTGGCTTTACTTCTTTATTAATGAGCTCTGTTCTAAAAGCCATTTTTGCTACTTCTTCAAGTACTACTGCATTATGTACTGCCTCATGAGCATCCTTTCCCCATGTGAAAGGACCATGATTCTTACATAATACTGCAGGAACTGCCATGAAATCTTTATCCTTGTAGTAATCTGTGATTAATAATCCAGTATTCTTTTCGTAGGCTCCATCGATTTCTTCTTTTGTTAAACATCTTAAGCAAGGAACTTCACCATAAATATAATCTGCATGTGTTGTTCCATAACAAGGAATGCTTCTACCAGACTGCGCCCAGCTTGTAGCATATGATGAATGAGTATGAACAACTCCTCCAATTTCAGGGCATGCTTTGTATAATTCAAGATGTGTAGCAGTATCTGAAGACGGTTTATATTTTCCTTCAACCTTTTCACCATTCAAATTCATTACTACCATATCATCTGGAGTAAGCTTGTCATAGTCAACACCACTTGGCTTAATAGCAAAGATTCCGCTTTCTCTGTCAATTTCACTTACGTTTCCCCAGGTAAAGGTTACTAAACCATGCTTAGGGAGAAGCATATTTGCTTCATAAACTCTTTTCTTTAATTCTTCAAGCATCTTTAAATCTCCTATTACTTAACTGCTTTTGTAGCTGTTCTTTCTACTTCTAATGCTTTCTTGTAGCTTACAAGGTACTCATCAAAGCCCTTTGC
>JAZUDH010000128.1:0-2772 GCA_045639565.1 Lachnospiraceae bacterium | reverse complement strand
AGCCCACTTGGTTGATGTGAAAAAGCCTCAGCTAATTCCTGCCATTGTGTTACCGTGCTTCCGGCACGTAATACATCAAATTTGATATTAGAACCATGAAACCATGTTCCGTCTTCTTTAATCTCAATAATCATAATATGCCCCCTCTAGTGGAAATTCCTTGACTAACACCAGCTCTATAAATCAGAAGTTCATTCCTTCTATTGGCTTTATGTCACTTATATCAAATCGATAATCACTATTATGATTTTTATTTAATAATTCTTTGATTTTTTCAAACATAAAACTGCAATCCACATTCTCACCATCAATTATTATCTGTTCTGAATACACGTTTTCTTTTTCTGGTAATCCGGTAGAGCCGTAATCATTATAATATGAATCTCTTGCAGTAATAATTAGCTTATGCTCTTCTACATACGCATCAACTGTTAAAATACCATGTTCTGCTTTACCGCCCCATGAACTTGAAAGTACTTTCATTTTTTTTGCCCCCTAAAATCTGAATCTAGCAGTTCACTAGATTTCAATTTAATCAACTACTTTGTCTTTACGATAGATTGTAAGAACAATTATAAATGAAAGTAACTGACCTATCATGATTCTCACTATTTGCATATTATCAGCTTCATTGTTAGAAATTACATGCACAAGATTTGTTACCATAACATTGTTAAACAAATGATCACCCAATCCCATCCAAATCGAACCTGTCATTTTGTATAGCAAAGACCATTTCAAACTCATAATACCTGCAAGCACGATGTATCCAATGCCCATCACTAACAGATTTGCTATTGTGGAATTCCCCTCAAGGTAATCTCTAAAAGGCATGACCCAATGCCAAATACCAAATAAAAAAGCTATTAGCAGAATACTTTTATTATACGGAATATCTTCAAGTAATTTTGTAAAGAATCCTCTAAAAATGCCCTCTTCCATCCACACATTTATAATATTAAATATAATACATAACAGCACAAACTCTATCCCAGTTTGCTGCGCCATTTCGCCATTTAATGAGAATCCACTAGCATAAAAGCCTAATGCCACATTACCATTTACTATATATAAAATAATACATTCAATACTGTATGCTACGACAAAACATGCTGTTCCTAATAATAGTCCTTTTTCTGTCTGTTTAACAAATCCATTTCTGGTAAAACCAATGTCTCTCCACTTATTTTTTGAAACAATCATAATCACACTTAATAATATTATTCCAAATAATTTATGTAAGAAGTTTTCTGCAAAAAAAGACTCATCAGTTCTAATAAGGAAATATTCTATTATTCTTGCGACAGCACAAATAATGAATATTACAAAGCAATATAAAATAGGATGTTTTTTTATTCTATCCATCGAAAGCTCCTAAGCTCTGAAAATGAGAATTCTATCAGATATCTGCTCCACCTCTAATTGGATTAACCTTTGCAGATTTTTCTATAACTGTTAATTTTGCAACTGCTGTTCTTTCTACTGTATCTTTATTATACTCAAAGTTTTTCGTTTCTTCGTGCCTTGCCATAATAATATTATCTATAGCAGATTGCTTTTCCGCTCCATCTAAGAACTCGACCTTGCATTTACCCATAACTGATTTGTATCGCATCGTAACATCCTTTTTTTCGAAAATACAATCCATTTCTAATGGAATATCCATTTCAAAAGAACAATATGGTTTTTTCGTAAGCATATCATACTTTTTACCGGCCATTGCTCCATGAATATAAAAGCATATCTCGCTGCCTTCTACGGTATATGCAAAATTAACAGGAACAATATACGGGAAGTCTCCATCTGACAAGCCAATTCTAATTATCTCACACTCATCTATAATACTTACAATAGTATTAAAATCTGTTACTTCTCTATCTTTTCTACGCATATTAGCAATCTCCTTATCCAATATCAAATTTCCGTTTTATAATTTCAATCGAACTACTTATAATCCAAACATCGTATTCCCGCCTTCTGACCAGATACATCTGTCCACCAGGCATTGGCCGTTGCTACCGGTTTTCCCGTTATGTTGTCAATGATAAATAACTGTCTTTTTTTCAGTTCATCCATATACTGCCAATAGTAATCATAGCATTTTAAAGCTTCCTCACGATTAGGAAATTCTAAAACTGCCACTTGAATGTCTGCCCAATATTGTTCATCACCTTTTTCATAAAAACGAATAGAATATCCCTCCGGAATATCCGGAAGCATCGGCGGTTTGTTATTTGGATGCCTCATAATAATTGAATGAAATTCAATGGTTTTATCTAACATAATTTTTCTCCATCGCAGTTTGGTAAATAGGATTTTTCTACCTATCCAATATCTTCTCTTTTATCCTATTAGCTGCTTCAATATGCATAATCCAGTGTCTTGAAAGAGGCATTTTTATAAGACCAGATATATCTTTACTGCACCAATAATCAATTAACCAAACTGCCGACTCATCAGCTGAAACTACACCAAGTTCAGAAATGCATTTCTTATCATCATCACCGAACTTTCTCTTAATATCTTCATAATGAATACTTTTTAACCATTCATCAGTACTTGCCTTTACCAACAATGCATACTCATACAAAGCTGTTATATTGAGTTTTTTGGAAAACTCGGCAATTTCCTGTTTTACCAATTCATTTCCCGTAGTAATAATCTCAGCACCTATTTTCTTATCGAAGTCATTTTCAAATAATACTTCCTTTTTCCTTCTTATCAAAGAATTAACCACAATATCTTCAATTCGAATTATATGCCAAATGGAAT
>JAZUDH010000127.1:0-25069 GCA_045639565.1 Lachnospiraceae bacterium | reverse complement strand
TTTTGCTTTTTAAATTTATATAAGTTTTTCTTATCTCTTCCCCAAGATGTCATATATTAGCGTTTCTATAAGTTACGTGTGAAAGAACATACCTTCCGTCATCAACGAAGGTTTCAATTATGTCGGGATCAACGTATATTTCAAGAGTACATTGTTCCCCAACGTATGGTGTTTTAGAACGGCGGTGAACACCGATTTCTTTAGGAACCAAAGCGGAACGATCGCCCACTACGTGGCCGCCCTCGAGGCCTACCTTGTATCCCTTTATGTCGATCCATTGTCCTTCGTTCAAAACAGTTTTGATGCGAGCGTTATCACCATAGCAACTTACAATGGTTTTTCCATCGTTCACTACAGAGCAGGCGTCGCTTTCATAGAAAGCTCGGATATTAGGGTGTGGCACTGTCTTGACAGTGCCATCGCATAGCGTTAACACCCTTGGAATTGCCATGCAGCCATTCCACAGCTTGCCGGCGGCGGCGCTGTTGTGGCTAGGCTCCATGGGGCATTCCATGCGGGCCCACGCGATAATCACGCGGGCACCATCTGCATCCACATTACTTTGTGGTGCATATAAATCGTATCCATAGTCAATGAATTGATTTTCTCCGTCAATCTGGACGCTTCCAGTTGTAGCATCAAACTTAACTGGCTGTATCACAGCCTGGTTAGCATAGTACGTCTTACCCTCCATGATTCCAATAGGCGAGCATACTAGCATCCATTTCCCGTCTACTTCAAAAAGATCTGGACATTCTAAAATAGTGCCAAGCTTATCAGACTCTAAACGGTTTAGGTACGACCAGTTAACTCCGTCATCACTGCTCATTATTACTAAAACCCCAGTCTCTTGGCGGTTAGTGCTAGCAAGCACCATATAATACCTGCCATCAAGCTTAAACACCTTAGGATCTCTGCAATCATGTGGATTAGCAATATCTAAATCCGTAAATGCACCTATAATATGCTTTTTATCATTGAAATTATCAAAGTCATAGCCATTTTCAGATATTATCATAGCCTGACTCTGTATACCGTTGTAACCAACAGAAAGATGAATATTATCCGGTCTCTCACCATCATAAACAACAGCCGTATAGTAAAGAGCAAGCTTTCCATCCATTTCTATCGCACTTCCCGAGAATACCCCGTTTCTGTCGTAATCCTTGGTGGGATGTAATGCTACGCCTAAGTGCTCCCAGGTTACTAAATCGTCGCTGATGGCATGTCCCCAGTGCATAGTGCCCCAGAAAGGAGCATACGGGAAATACTGGTAAAACAAATGATATTTGCCACCATAATAAATAAATCCATTTGGATCATTTATCCAGTTTCCTGGTGCCTTTAGATTAAACTTACTTACTATATCTGTCATTTCGTGTAATCTCCTGTTACATATATGCCCACAAATATTCGTATGGCTTTAATATAACATTTCGCTCTCTTTTAAGCTTCTTTCCTGAAAATGCATTGATATACTGATCGCTAAACTCGTATATTTCAACGCTCTCTTCGCCCTTAGAGAAATTGAAAAGTCCTATCATCCTGTTTCCATCTTTAATTCTAATCATTCCTAAAACAGAATCATTGTGGGTTTCAATAGTGTACACATCTGCGTCACTATTAAATATAGCATTTTTTCCACGAATAATGGCTAATTCATTTAGTCCGTCATGAAGCCTTTTTTCAATAGAACCTCTCACATTGATGCGTGCAGCCCTATCCCAGGGAAACGCGCCTCTGTGAATGTATCTTGAATCCTCGACTTTATGAACGTTTTCTTTGTATGACCAGTCGTTAAATGCACCGATTTCGTCTCCGCTATAAAGAACAGGTATGCCAGACTGAAACAGTATAAATGAATGGAGCATTAAATCAAGTTGAATTCCAGTTGCCACCATCGAAGAGTTTCCTTCATGCAATCCCTTTTCAATACCGCACATTGAAGCTGTCGTAGCACAGAATCTGGCATCTCCTGTAACAGGGTCTGCATTGTATAGTTCTCCTGTGCTCACACTATCATAGCCATTTCCTAAAAAGAAATCATTTAAAAATGCCTTATGGGGTACTTCTTCCATTCCAAATTCGCGTAAGAAGTTATAATCAAGTCCCCATCCTATGTCATCGTGACACCTTATGTAATTGATGAACGTATAATTTTTAGGCAGTCTCGCAACCTGATCGGTCTGATATCTTAACAGCCTTACATCCTTAGTCGCGACTGTATGCCACAGCGTGCACATAGTCGTTGCATTGTAAAGCATATGACACTCAGGCTTTTGAGCACTTCCAAAGTAAGGAGCAAGCTCCTTAGGTTCCATTACAACCTCGCCCAGCAATAGTGTGCCAGGCGCCGCGATTTCAAGGAGTAATCTCATTAAACGCACTATATTATGAACCTTTGGAAGATTACGACATGACGTGCCTAATTCCTTCCATATATAAGGGACCGCATCAATACGAATAATATCAATTCCCTTGTTAGCTATGAACAAAAGGTTGTAAGCCATCTCGTTAAAGACGGTCGGATTCCAGTAATTTAAATCCCACTGGTAAGGATAGAAGGTTGTCATCACAAACTTGTTAATCTCAGGAAGATAAGTAAAATTCCCTGGAGCAGTTTTAGGAAAAACCTGCGGTACAGTCTGTTCAAACTGCGCTGGAACAGTGTAATCATCATAGAAATAATACATATCCTGATACGTCTTCTCTCCAGCCCTTGCTTTTATTGCCCACTCATGATCTTCAGAAGTATGGTTCATGACGTAGTCAAGACACACACACATTTTGTTTTCATGGCAGGCCTTTGTAAGATCCTCTAAATCTTTCATGGTTCCTAAGTTAGGAGCTACCTTCCGATAGTTCTTAACTGCGTAGCCTCCATCACTTTTGCCCTCCGTCGTATCTAAAAGCGGCATCAAGTGGATGTAATTTATGTTGCATTCCTTTAGGTAATCAAGATGTTCTCTGACTCCCTTTAGGTTCATGCCGAAATTTTCTGTATAAAACATCGAGCCCACTAAATCATTTCTTTGATACCAGTTCGTATCCTTTTCTCTCTCGATGTCTAATTTTTTAAGGTATGCTTTTCTTTGGCCATAATACTTTTTTGTTTCATCTATTAGCGAGGCCAAAGAACATTCATCCCCATTATATAACTCTAAATAGAGGCGACTGATTTCGTCGATTCTAGCCTGTAATCTTCTTTCGAAGAGCTCATCACACAAAGGGTTATTTTCAACACTCATGCTTAACTGTGTCTCCTTAAATGTAACTATTTAACCGCACCGGCAGTAACACCTTCCACAATGTATCTTTGTAAGAAAAGATAAAGAACAAGAATAGGTGCCATAGCAAGTAACAATGCTGCCATGATTAGACCTATGTCTGTTGAGAATGTTCCGTAAAATACCTGTGTAGCGATTGGTAATGTGTATAACTCCTTACGGCCTAGTACTAAGCTAGGAAGGAGGTAGTCGTTCCAAAATGCCATAGCATCGATAATTGCAACTGTTGCAACAGTAGGCTTTAAAATAGGAAATACTATTTTCCAGTATGTCTGCCAGCTTGTGCAGCCATCGATTGTTGCAGCTTCTTCAAGTGCTAATGGTACGTTGGTCTTTACTGCACCATGGAACATAAAGGTTGCCATTGATAAAGAAAATCCTACGTGCATAAAAATAAGTGTTGTTCTGTGGTTTAAGATGCCTAAAGTTCCGCCGTACAAAGAAACGAGAGGAATCATCAAAACCTGGAAAGGAATAACCATTGAAGCAATCATCATTGCAAAAAGTGCTGCTGTGATTTTCCACTTTCTACGAACCATTACATACGCTGTCATTGAGGCAAAAACAATAGTAAGTACAGTAGATGAAACTGTGATGATAAGGGAGTTTGAAAATGCTCCTACAAAGTTCATCTTCTTGATTGCCTGGGGGAAGTTCTTAAATGTAAATCCATGTGCTCCCACAAGCGCCAAAGGATTGGATGTAATATCGCCCTTTGTCTTAAATACGTTCACAATAACCATGAAGAATGGGAATAGGAACATGACTAACAAAATTGCTAAAACGATGATTTTTACTACTTTTAGGACCTTGCTCTGTCCTGCGCTACGATCTGTCATTATGCCTGTACCTCCCCTTTCTTACCTACGTATACCTGTAATCCACCGATTACTGCACATACGATAAACAGTACCAATGCTTCGGCCTGTCCTGTACCGTAGTTTTTGTACTTAAATGCCTGGTTGTAAACATGCATGGCTGCAAGTACTGAACTATTAAAGGGCTCACCATTTGTGAGTGAGAGGTTAACATCATAAACCATGAAGCATCTTGTAATTGTAAGGAATAAGCACTGTACAAAAGAAGAAACCATCAATGGCACTGAAATGTGAATGAGACTCTGGAATCTGTTGCAGCCATCTATCGAAGCTGCTTCTATAACGTCTTCAGATACGCTCATAAATCCTGCAACATAGATAAGCATCATGTATCCTGCGTACTGCCAAACAGATACGATGATTAAACAAAGCATTGCACCGCCTGTGGTTGCAAGCCATGAGTTTGATAATGCACCGATGCTTAAGGATTCACCAATCTTTACAAAGGCTCTGTTAAATACAAACTTCCATACATAACCTAAAACGATACCACCGATAAGGTTAGGTACAAAGAAGCCTGCTCTGAAAAAGTTCTGACCCTTAACACCGCTAGTAAGCAGATATGCAAGTAAGAAGGCAACAACGTTTACCAATACTACTGCCACTGCTGAATATAAAAATGTTCTCCCTAAAGAGATCCAATAATCTGCATCTTTAAATGTCGAAACGTAATTAGCTAATCCTACGAATGGCTTTTCTCTTGAAATACCATCCCAGCTAGTGAATGTTAAATATAGACCATAAATAAATGGAATGATTACTACGGCACAAAATGTAAATGTTGTAACCCCAGCAAACATAAAGAATTCTTTAACCTGATAAGATTTTTTAGTTGTTCTCATAAATGCCGCCGCTTTCTTTATAAACAGGGGCAACCTGTTGGATGTGTTGCCCCTTAATAACCCAAATACAATTATTGACTATTTACTATTTTAAATACCTTCATAAAAACAATTAGTGTTCTACAATTGTTGCTCCAGCCCAGTAAGTTTCAAGCTCGCTTGCAAGCCCTGCTCTGTCTACTGTATCAGCAAGGTACTTTTGCATGATTCCACCAGCCTGAGGAATGTGGTTGTCAGGTAAGTAGTTGTATGAAGGAATAAGCTTTCCTGCATCAGCATACTTCTTAACTGACTGTGAAAGAGGATCAAGTGCTGAACAGTCAATACCAGAAATTGCAGGAACAAGTGCACACTTTTCTGTTAAGAACTTGTTTCCTTCAGGATCGCTTGATAGCCAGTTAAGGAAATCCTTGGCTGCCTGACGCTGCTCGTCTGTTGTGTTTTCTGATGAGTCGATGTAGAAGTACTTAGAACCGCCACCTACTAAGCAGTCACTTCCCTTTGTAGCTGCAGGAACAGGCATCATACCCATGTTTTCAGAGTAGTCATAAGCATTAATCATAGACCAGTCCCAGTTACCACCAAACATAAATGCGATTTCACCTTCAGCAAGCTTCTGTTCAAGTAATTCTCTCTCAGCTGCTACTGGAGATGAAGCTGCTACGTTGTACTTCTTTAATACATCAAAAGTATCCATCATTGCATTGAATACATCATTTGAAGCAAAATTTGTTGCTCCGCTTACAAGGCCTTTAGCGTAAGCATCCGGATCATCCTGAAGCTCATAAACTTCTGCAAGATAGTGAGCTGAAAGTGACCAGTCTTCCTTCATGATACCTGTAGGAGCTGCCATGCCACCGTTCTTAAGTTCTTCGCAAAGAGCTGCAAAATCAGCTGTTGTCTTGATTGTAGCAGGATCGAACTTAGCACCTGTGATTTTTTCAATTGCATCAGCGTTGTACATAATTCCTCTTGCTTCGATACATGTAGGGAAGCCTACAACGCGATTGTTTACTGAAATAGCGTATTCAGTTTTCTTAGTCCAGTCTTCATTAGTTAAATCAGCTGCGTACTGATCAGCTAATGTGTAGATATCTTTAGCATCTACCATTGCGATTGTGTAAGGATCCTTAGAAGCATACTTTGTAGCGATGTGAGAAGCTACTGTTTCATTGCTGTAGTAAACTTCAACCTTTACTCCGTGAGTCTTGCTGTATTCCTCAGCCATCTCTACGAACTGATCCTGAACTTCCATCTTAGAGTTAAAAAGTGAGATTGAAACGTCTCCACCCTTAGCCCCTGTCTTTCCACCACAACCTGCAAGTGAAAGAACCATTGTTGCTGCCATAATAGCAGCTAAAAACTTCTTCTTCATAATTTACCCTCCCAAAATAAGGTTTGTTCTTGTTGATAATCTGACTATAGCGCCATGTGCGTCATATGTCAATCGTTTAACATACAATTAATATACATTTTGTTATGAATACACAAGGCAAAAGAACGCTTTTTGTACATTTAGCACAACAGAATGGTCTGATTTATCACTATTCGTTCTTCTATGGCACTCCTTTAGCATATCAATCCTTTGTCATATAACATAAAAAATACGATACCCCACAAGGTACCGTATTTATATTTTCATCTATCTTATGTTGTTTCACGCTCTACCAAAGAAACTGGAAGAACTGACTGCTTAGGCACGATTTTCCCATCAGAAGAATCCTTAATCAGCCTGACAGCAAGGTTAGCCATTTCCTTTATAGGCTGGTGGATTGTAGTAAGCTGTGGCGAGGTTAGCTTCGCAATAGTGATATCATCAAAACCAATTAGCTTTAAGTCATCAGGTATTCTTTTGCCTAATTTATGACATACCTGAATAACCTGTGCTGCAATCATATCGGAACTTGCGAAAATACCATCTACTTCAGGATATTCCTTTAGTGCCGCCTCAATCATATCGGTGTATGCAAGATTTGTGTACGCGCTATGATCTGGATAAATCTCGTAGTGCCTAATTCCCGCTTTCCCGATAGTTTCCATAAAACCGCGGGCACGATTGTCGGCAGGAAGCGAGACCATATCCTTGGTACTTCCAAAATGAAGCACGCACTTACAGCCTGCATCAAGCAGACTTTTAGCAGCAAGCTCACCGCCTGCACGGTTATCGCATTCTACTGCTGCAGTTGCCGTTTCAAGATTACGCTCCATAGCTATAACAGGGATGTCAAACTCGTCAAACAAAGATACAGAGACACCACCACTGAAGATAATGATGCCTGCCACTCGGTTACTTTTGCATATATCGACATATTCTCGCTCACGCTCTTCTTTGTCCTGAGTGTTGCATAGTAATATTCTATAGCCTTCCTTATAGGCCTCGTGCTCAAGATTGCTAATCATTTCAGCGAAATACGGATGCCTGATGTGTGGCACAATTACCCCAATCAGATTGGATTTTTTACGAAGAGAACGGGCCATTTCGTTTGGTTGGTAATTGAGCTTTTTCATGGCTTCGTCTACCTTCTGTCTTGCGTTTTCGCTGATATACCCTCTATTGTTTAGGACTCTCGATACTGTTGTAACAGTAAGGCCAGCCTCCTTAGCTACATCTTTGATCGTTGCCATTTTCTTTTTTCCTCATCTTTTCAAGCCGACCAGAAGCTATTTTTTTAGTTCAGCATTTATTTCCTCAATTGTCGGCATTACTCTAAGGGCACCTTTTCTGGTAGTGATAATGGACGCAGCCATATTAGCAAAAGTCAGCATCTCACATAGATTTTCTTCTGTGAGGTCCGTAAGACCATGCTCTAAAATATAGTTTAGTATGCAACCACAGAAGGTATCTCCAGCACCGGTTGTTTCGATTGTATTTTCTCGCAATACCGCTGGCGCCTCTACTCTCAAATCATTATAATACGCTACGCTTCCATTTGGACCCATAGAAAGTAAAATAAGCAAAATATTTTTATACTTTTCCTGCAAAGCCTTGATTGCCTCGTCGTAGTTATCCTTACCAGTAAACCACAGAATCTCATTGTCTGATATTTTAAGAATGTCACACTTTGAAAGGCCATAGGCAACCTGTTCTTTGGCCACATCCAAAGACTCCCAGAGGGGCTCTCGAAGATTAGGGTCAAAAGAAATAATTGCGCCAGCCGCCTTAGCTTCGTCGATTGCCACCTTTGTAGCCTCGCGGCACACGCTGTCAGTCATCGATAGCGTCCCAAAATGGAAAATCTTCGTATTCTGAAGCATTTTTGCGTCAAGATCCGCTTTAGAAAGCATCATATCAGCGCCAGGATTTCTATAAAATGAAAAGTCACGGTCACCATTTGCAAGCTTAAGCACAAACGCAAGCGTTGTGTGAACTTCATTATCCTTTTTTAGTCCTCGGCTGTCTATTCCCACTTCATTTATAGCAGCTTCAAGCTGTCTTCCAAATGAATCATTTCCAACTTTTCCGATAAAGCCAGTCTTCTTTCCAAGCTTTGAAAGCATCGAAAGCACGTTGCACGGCGCTCCGCCAGGGTTAGCCTCAAACATAGGATTGCCCTGCTCACTCACACCATTATTTGTAAAATCAATCAAAAGCTCACCAAGAGCCACAACATCATATTTCATTTTTTACCCTCCATAGCACTATGGTAATACCTGATGCCGGTGTATGTCAATCGTTTGACATGACAACTTGGGGACGGGGTTAGGTACGTCATTTTGACCCAGATGGTCAAAATGACGTACCTAACCCCGTCCCCAAGTTGTCATAAATGACGTTACCGGCAGGCCATGGTCCTGCTGGCCAACCCATCCTCGCACATCATTTTATGAATAGTTTACTAAACAAATCGCTTTCTTTCGTTTATAATAGCTCTAGAAACCAAACTCATTGCGCGTTATCCTTACAATCGAGTTTTATACGGAATGGAGTTTATTATGAAAAAAGCTTATTTTGCCGGTGGATGTTTCTGGTGCATCACACCAATCTTTAAAACCTGGGGAGCAAGCAACGTTATCTGCGGATACGCAGGAGGCGATGAAGAAAATCCTACTTACGAGCAGGTTAAACACCAGCTCACCTCTCACAGGGAAACCATTTTAGTTGAATACGATCCAGAGAGAGTATCCTATGATACGCTCTTAGAAATCTACCTGGCTAACGTTGATCCATTCGACGCAGAAGGTCAGTTTATTGACAAAGGATTTTCTTACACCCTCGCCATTTTCTACAACGATGAAGAGGAAAAAGAAAAAGCTACAGCAGCCATCCAGGCCCTCGAAGAAGAATCAGGTCAAAAAGCAGCCATTGCAATTCTTCCTTATAAAAATTTTTACCCTGCTGAAGACTATCATCAAGACTACTATCTTAAGAATCCTGAAGCATTCGAAAAAGAACTTATTGAATCAGGACGTAAAAAAGAACAGTAAAGATTATCTAAGATAATTTGGCATGGTAAAAAACTACTTAGATCTATTTTATCTTGGTGCACTAAAAAGAGCCGTAGGTCTATCCACCCACGGCTCTTTACTTGTTTTGTTTAACAGCTATTGTCCCTTATACTAATTTCCGCCCAACTTTCCAGCCAGAAAAATTGATGTAGGACCGTCAGCCCCACCAATAATCGATTTAGTCTCAGTGTCAGCCGCAGCCTCAAAATAGCCAACCACCGCTCCGGCTAAAAGCCCCGCAACAAACATTGCAATAACAAATGCAACTAACTTCTTTCCCATAACTTATAAAGATCTCCCATTCAAGACTAATTTCGTCATCACCATATCCATAGGTTCATCCGAAATCCAATATCCAGTGCCCTCAAGGCATTCTCTTGCCTCCATAATCTCAGCTTTGTCGCCATATACATAACCAGATTTGACACCAGAAACTACATGAGTATACACCTCAATCCCATTGTCTTGCAACATTTCAATTGCATCGTTTAATCCTTCTTTATTATCAATATCCTCAACTACAATCATATAAAGTTTTTTCTTGTTAGTATCAAAAAATCCCATATTCTGCCTCCCTTTTCCTTATATTATTTCACATTCGCCAGCCAGCTTGCCATATCCATCCTCGATAAATGCATCTACAATATAAATCTTCATATTTCTATTCTACTACAAAAATGACATCTTGGGGACGGGGTTGGAAATGTCATTTTAGTGTTATGTTAGGTTGTGTTGGGGCGCAAAAAAGACACCTAGACAGGTGCCTTTACATTCTTTTTACTTTTCCTCTACATTCTCATTATTATCTTTACCATATTTCAACCCGATTGCATTCATCAAATTGGAAATCGCCGTTGCACCAAGCCCGATGGGTAATGCCCAGTTATGTCCATCTCCAGAGCCTGCACTTACCATTGATATCACGATTCCTGTAATTCCGGCAATAGCAAAAATAATTGCTAAAATTCTATATTTCTTCTTAGTCATTTTCCCATTTCCCTTCCGATTAAACGCAGTTTAAACTCGCGCACCTTATATAAGCTTCCAGTAACATACATCATACCCAAGATCATTGCTCCAAGCGTAATTCCACTTGTCACTCCTTCCACAAAGCCTACCGCAAATGTCGATGGCAATTCCATAAATTCCATCGCAAGCTTAACCACTTGCGCCACAATACCTATGACAAAGAAAACCAGTACAACCTTGGCAGTCCTTTTCTTTTGCTCATTACTGTACTCAGCAACTTTAAGCACAGCATCCTTTACTTCCTCATTCATCATTTCGTTTTTTCTCGCTCCTTCCAGAATTTCACGAAGGTCTACGTCAAAAAAGTCTGACATTTCAAGCAAAATATCTATGTCAGGCATGTTCATTCCAGTTTCCCATCGAGATACTGTTCTTCGCGACACATTAAACTGTTCAGCCATCTGCTCCTGGGTGAGTTCCCGTGACTTACGCAGTTCCCTGATATAATTTCCAATTTTTACTTGATCCATCTTGCGACCTCCACGTACAACATATTCGAAATTCCGCCCCCGAACCAGGACACAAACCGAGCAAAGCCTCGATTTTTAAAATGAGACACACCTTGTCTCCGCTATTTATGAATGAAATTCGTCCTTCAGCACGCGCATTACTAAGCGCCATTTTAGTCTTTTCACAATTATCGTTGAGTGCTTTTGCCAAAGAATTTTCACTCATAAAAATATGAGCTTTGGGATATTTATACACATCATCAACATGATCCCAATGAAGATGTCATTTTATTTAAATTCGACGAGAACCTCGTAGTTATTGTTAATGGCTTTGACTACGGGTTCGTAGATTTCCTTGACCATTTTGAGTGCTATGTCATCGGCATCTTGAGCGTTTTTAACGGTGTTAAATTTGTCAGTTAAGCGTTTTTGAATTTCTTTTTCGATTTCATTGAAATCGCTGACAGTTAGTTTTAATTTACCTTGCGCAAGCAGGCCATTCTGAGTTTTGCCGATTTTAATCTGCTCTGGATCAATCGAAATGGTCTCTAGATATGCATGGCTGATTTTTATGGTCAAGGTCTTCTTTCTGGCATCATCGACTAAATCTTCTTTTGCAAACTTATCCAAATCAACCACGAAAAAACCTGTTCCGGTATATGAAACAGACTGACTTTTTTTGAGGAAATCCCAGTCAATCTTCTCGATTAGCTGCGCCGAAATTTCAGTGCTAACTGTTGCACTTTGCTCGCTAACAATAAGCTTTCTCGTTTCCTGTGTTTTACCTAATATCACTTCGGCAAAAGAAACTTTCGCCCTAGAATCAGACAATGTAATCGTGTTCACATCTCCTAAATTAGTGGAATCATTTATGCCGTAGGACTTTTGTTCTTTGGCATAAAAAACTCCCCAAATAATGCAGGCCAAAGAAGCAATCACGAGAACTACTATGAATACATTTAACGCTATTTTCTTCATTCCTGCTCCTCCGCGTTTTCTTTACTTGGTGCAAGGACATTTCGAGCTATAGGAGTCAGGCTCCACGGCACATTGAAAAGCTGTTTTACTATCCATATGAATATGGCAAATGTCAGCACTGGAATAACGCATGTCGTAACTATCAATATTGCAATCGCAGTGATGCATTTCTTTATGACAGCTTTAAAATATGAAATCATATCATTCACACTCGACACAGCAGATTTGAATGCATCTGATATTTTTTCAAGAATGCTCTGCTCTTCGTCAACTGAAGTAATGATTTCACTCACTGTATTTGACTTGCTGTCTGTCTCAGTTATGACCTCATCAACATACTCAAGATAGTTTGCGCATACAGTCTCAGATATTTTAGTTCCGCAAGGAATTACTAAAATTATAGCTAGAGCCAAAACAAAAATCTTCCAAGCCAATACTTTTAGTGTAGGCTTCTTGGTAATAAAGAACGCAATTAGCAAAGCACATGCTAAAGGAATAACAACAGTGAAGGCCACTGTCGTGCCATGTGTCAATATCAGTTTTTCAAGAAATATAGCCACCAAAATAATGATGAAATACTTATCTAATGATGCAAGTGAATCCGCAATAGAAGATCCTATATCATCTGGCAGAAATGTTATCGCTACTGAAGTTGAAAGCGCTGCGATAGTAAATCGCTCTACTGTTTTCTCGCTCTTTTCAAGACTCTCTATCGATGAAGTAACAAGTTTTGTCTCGGGTATTCTTTTGCTTAGCACGCAAATTGATAAAATTGCAATGAAGATTGGTATGAGGAATCTGATGCATTTTTTTGCGGTAGTTGTGGATAGCATGATGATTACTCCTTTAGGTGTATAAAGAAAAAGGTTGCATTAATAATACTTATGTAACTTCAAGAATAATATAGCAAAAATTCTGCCTATTAGCTATGAATAGGCAGAATTTTTTTACATCTCGAGGAAAGTGACATCTTGGGACGGGGTTGATAGTGAAATGGGATCGTGATTGATAGGTTGAATTATTGGCATAACCGCCTTGAGGTGTGATTAAGGTGATTGAAGCCTTATGAGTTTAGGAATCAAATACCACAATAGAGGGTCTTATTTCGCACTTATCACCATGTAATGTGCTTTCTTTGTGATATAAGATAAGTTCATCAATAAAAATAATCAATGGAGGAAAACATAATGATTACAATGATTTTTGCTTTTATGATGATTTTGGTATTCGGAAAGTTAGGAATCATGGCGCTTAAATTTACATGGAATTTTACAAAAGTGCTCACCTATCTATTTTTCCTTCCGCTCATCATAGTGTGTATTGCATTCGTAGGCCTTATAAAGATTGCAATTCCAGTATTAATTGTGGTTGGAATTGTTACATTAATGAGACGTAACGAAACAGTATGAAGTAATTAATTAAGAAGTCCCGAAACAAAACGTTTCGGGACTTTCTCTTATTTTTCAATGATTTTAGCACCAAATGGGAATAGCGAAAGCTTAGCAAGTTTGAAAAACTGCTTTCCAAATGGAATACCAATAATAGTGATGCATAAGAGGCAACCAGCAGCAAAATTTCCTATTGCCATCGGAATACCAGATACAAGTAACCAGATTATGTTAGCTATAATGCTGATTCCTCCGCCACCGAATTCGATTTCTTTCCCGAACGGGAAGAAAGAAACCTTGGCGAATTTGAAACACTGCTTACCGATTGGAATCCCGACAATTGTAATGCACCAAAGAATTCCGGCGACCAACCAGCTAAGACCGCTTATAAATCCCCCAAAGATAAACCATAATATATTGCCTAAACAACTCATAAATATACCCCCTTGTTCCTTATGTATGTATTATACAATATCCTGTTCTTTTTCTGAACCCATTTCTAACCAAAGAAATTGGCTACAGATAACTCCGACCATGCAATAACACAAAATTGACCAAATGACATCTTGGGGACGGGGTTGGAAATGTCATTTCTCCCACGCAGTGCATACATAAAATGACATTTCCAACACCTTCCCCAAGATGTCACTTTACTGCTCATCAAAAGGTAAGCGATAATAGATTTCGTTGACTTTAGTTTGATAATACTCCATTTCTTTCTTTTGCCTGATCCTATCTCGATCAGACAAAATGCCTAGCATCTCATCGACAATGTCTTCCTCCCTGATATGCGGAAGATTTCTAAGATAACCAATCATCCGATTAGCAGTCCAAGTTGTGTTTAGTTGTGTAGAAATCATATCGCTAAATTCCAGTGAAAAGCCACGTTTCCTAAGCGTATTAAATAGCTCGATGCTTTCATCAGATTTATTTACGTACATGAAATGCAGTTCCTCTTCAATTAATATTTATGTCCAATAAGGCTTTTGATCCTTGTGGGTAAAGCCTTTCATCCTGATTTTGTATGTATCTAGGTAAGATTCATATAGAGCCCGCTTCTTTTCAGTTAATCTGGCCAAAGAAAGTTTTTCCTCAAAATCCTTTAGTGCTTCCTGGGCTGCATCTTTGTAATTATTCGACATGTTAGATTCAATACGTTGAATAATGGCATCAAGCTGGTACTCTTCCTGCGATTTGAAAATAGAAAACATTTCGCGCCTCCTGTGTAAAGAATATAAATTTATTGTACAGCATGGCTTTGCCAAAAAAAAGGACTCGCCTATCCAAGCGAGTTCCACTTTCCACCATAAATGTGATCTTCAACATAAGCCATCATTCGGTTATATAGGTATGTGTAAATCATAAGTGCAAGCATTCCTCCGATTGCAGCCGTGAGAAAAATCTCTGCTCCTTTAAAACTTATACCTACAATAATTCCTAACCAACCTACAATAAATACTACACATAGACAGCGAATTGATTAGACATTAAATAAATAGCGTTTTTGTTTTGTGACGCAAGTGTCACATCAGTGCATTCCTAATCCATCATACGGAAGCTTGACGCTTCTTTCGCGCCCTTTTGAATCAAATAATGATGCTGGTTGCTCCCCTCTCCTAGCTATGTAAAGGCAAGGATTTTGATGATCATCAATGGTAGCATAATATTCGGTTTTACATTTAGGACAATCAAACGGGCCTAAATTACCATATCTTCCTGCACTAGTGATTATTTCAAGTTCGCGGTGACATTTTGAGCACGTGAATGAATAGTGATACCCTGTATCATTAGTATTAATATAAACTTTATATTTCATGATTTTTTCTCCCTTTATATATTGCCAGATATCTGAGGGACGGGGGTTGAAATATCACTTTTGAACGCTTCGCGTTAACAAAATGATATCTCAACCCCCGTCCCTCAGATATCAAAGTACTGCAACATCATATACCCGCAAATCATGACCTAGAAGCTGAACTATACTGAGCTCATCTAATGCATCATAGTATGCATTATGGGTTTCGTAATAACTTTTATTATTACCAATCATACGTAAAATAGCTTCTACTCCATACCCGTGCTTTAGCCTTCCAGTCTTAAAGCATTCTGCCGATGGGCTTATCTTATTATTGTATTGTCTATATGCAGCAAGTCTCATAATATCACACCACTCAAAGCAGTTAAGTTCTGGTAAATGTCCTTTATCGAAGCTGGCATTGTATGCTAAAATGCGTCCAACTCCATTTCTTTTGAGCCATTGCTCGATTTCAATCATTACAACAGCTCTAGAGTCTATCATTATGTCTTTAATACCTGGCATATTAATAGTCCCAGAATACATAGCCGGCTTCTTGTACTCAGGATTAAGTAGAAAATATCTGGATCCAATTATTTCCTGACTATTTCCATCAGCAATAACTACTCCTATAGTCATTACTTCATCATCCCATGTTGTCTCAGTATCTATCACAGCAAAATTCATTTCGTGCCATCTCCTTACAAAATCCACTTCCTCATTATATCTCAAGACAGGAAGTTTTGGTAAGTCATATTGTGGCATTATTGTTTGTTCTTGTGGCGATCTCGTTCACTATACGCGCTACACACACGCTGAACCGTTGCAATAGATATACCAAGAACTCGTGCGATCTGCTTTTGATGTATCCTATGAGAATAAAGATAATAGATTGACTCATTCCTTCTTTTCTTTTGCATATTTGGAATTTCAAATGTTGAAGCAAGACCGGTATAGGATTTAAACAAGTTAAGAACATCAATGTCAGACCACTTCAAACTGACATTTGGATATGACTCGCTTTTACTTAGTTCTTTTTCAATTCGTTCTTGCGGTGCATAGCTTGCAAAGAAATGCTGTAGTTGCTCCCTAGACCCTATCATGTCACAAGGAAATTGAGTATTTACTAACTTATTTGTTGCTCCATAATATGCATTATAACTGCTCCAGTGATACTCAGATGGCAAACGACATATTCCTGCCTCAACCGGATTGTTATGAATGTAAACAAGTGTAGCTAAGAAATATTCCTCATCTTCAATGGAGCTACTATAAAATCTTTCCTGAAATAGGTGACCACTTCTTTTGTATTTTTGGTTATACCAGAGAACGAATCGAGCGCCCAAACTCTGAAAAAACGAAGACAATACAGCGGGCGTAGAATTAATTAATAGATGGATATGATTATCCATTAGACAATATGCATATAAATCCACATCATATTTTTTCTTGCAATCTGAAAGAGTCAAAAGAAATTTTAGATAATCAGCGTCTTCCTCGAATATAAGCTGCTGATTTACAGATCGAATAGTGATGTGATATATGCCAGTGGAACTTAGTGTTCTAGGTTTCCTAGGCATAAATCCTCCTTTAGAATGTTTAATTTTATGAAATTTTATTCTATTAGGTAATGATTTGTCAATAGTCAATTTGCATTATGCGTATGCATATGCAATCTGAGGGACGGGGTTGAGATATCACTTTTGCACGCTTTGCATCAACAAAAATGATGTTTCAACCCCCGTCCCCCAAATAGCATTAATTGAAGATCATCCTATATTTTCCGGTAAAAACTTCGCCTTTTTCAAGCTTATTGTTGTAAGCTCGTTCATAAATGTCTCCATCAAAATCAATGTGATCGCAACGACCATACCATGGCTCAATGCATATAAACGGAGCATTCTTCCCTTCGGGAGACCAGATTGCAAAGAGTGGAGTATCAAAGAGAACGGTAACGTATTCGTGGCCGCTCTTATCGATGATGCCAACGCTATTAGCTTGATTTCCTTCAATCATATACGTGCACCTATCGAAAAATCCTGGAGTTATTTTATATACTCCATTTTCAAGCTTTAAAACCAGATCCTCTGTAATGGCAAGACCTGTATCTCTAGTGTTTCCATGATGATGGATTTCGGATAAAGGCTCTAGATTACCATTTCTCATAGTTTTAAAAGAAAGCGAGTACCCTTCTTTTGCCATATCGGCATGTATAGGGCAGTTGAAGGCAGGATGCGCGCCAATCGAAAATGGCAAGAGTTTGTTGCCAGAATTGGTGACTTTCCACAAAACCTTTACTTCATTGTCAATTAACTCGTAGCCTATATTAAGTTGAAAATCGAATGGGTATTTTGACTTAGTTTCGTCATTGCTTTCAAGCCTAAACCAAATTGCGTTCTCGTTTTGACTCGCAAGAGCATGCTCCATATCTCGAGCAAATCCATGCTGCCCCATAGGATAATGTACTCCATCAACAACAAATTCTTTGTTTTTCATGCTTCCCACGAAGGGAAAAAGAACAGGAGACGTGCGGCCCCAATATTTTTTATCACCGCACCACATATATTCTATATTCGTTTCAACATTCTTGATTGACTTTACCTCAGCGCCAAAAGAATCAATTTCCACTATAAGCCTCTGATTTGAAAGAGTATATCTCATTACTTTTTCCTCCTAATTCACAACCTTAATCTATTATATCACCAAAAATGATATTTGAACCCCCGTCCCTCACACATCAAAATACAGCTAAAATGATATCTGAACCCCCATCCCTGAAACATCATTTTTGCGCGCAGCGCGTATAAAAATGATGTTTCAACCCCCGTCCCCTAGATATCATAATAGAAAAGGACGCAAGCTGTCGCTTACGCCCTTTTCCTAAGTAGTGTAACTTTAAATGAGAATTTTATGAAGAAAAAAATTTTAACCTTTTACGCCGCCAAGGGTGATGCCCTTTACGAAGTGCTTTTGTACGAATGGATAGGTAATGATGATAGGTAAAATACCTGCGGTTGCCATAGCCATTCGGACGGAGGCTGTAGGGATAGCACTTAGACCTACGTTAGCATTTTGAACATTTGAGCTTGATTGTGAAAGATACTGAATGTTTTGCATCATACGGTTAAGCAGGTTCTGAACCGCATAGAGGTCAGTTCTCTTAGTGATGTAGATATAACCATTCATCCAGTCATTCCAGTAAGCGATGCCTGCGAATAAAGCAACGGTGGCAAGGATAGGCTTAGAAAGAGGAAGCGCAATGCTTAGAAATGTCTTAGTCTCTCCTGCGCCATCGATATAAGCAGCATCAAGGATTTCGTCGGGTACGCTTGATACAAAGTATGACTTCATAAGCATTACGTTGAATCCATTCATAAGCAAGCCAGGTATGAGGAGTGCCCAAAATGAATTCTTGATGCTAAATGTATTAGCGTAAACCATATATGTAGGAACCAAACCACCATTAAATAACATTGAGAACACGACTAAAAAGGTGATAACGCCTCGTCCCGGAAGCTCCTTCTTAGATAGCGCATAAGCTAGTAATGTAGTGATAACGAGTGAGCAGCTAGTTCCCACTATAGTAAGTATTATTGATATAAAATAAGCATGTATAACTGAATTGCCAGTGCTAAAAATATATTCATAAGCATATAAAGACCACTTTTTGGGGAAATATGAATATCCATTAGCAATAAGCGCGTTGTTGTCTGTAAATGATGAAATAACCATCAGTATCATAGGCATTAGGGCCAGGAATGATAGTAGCACAAGCACAACATGTGCAAGAATCTGAAATCTTTTTTCGCTATTCATAACTACCTCCTAGAACAATGCACTGTCAGGTTCTATTTTTCTTACAAAAAGGTTAGCTCCTAATATAAGAATAAAACCTATAACTGACTGATATAAACCTGCGGCTGACGACATTGACATGTCCCCAAGTTCAAGCAATCCTCTGTAAACATAGGTATCGATTGTATTGGTAACAGCAAAGAGCGCACCCTGGTTCTGAGGCACCTGATAAAATAAGCCAAAGTCCGAGTAGAAAATTCTACCAATCGCAAGTAATGTAAGCATAATGATTGTAGGCTTAAGAAGTGGAATAGTAATCTTTCCAATCTGCTTCCACTTGCTAGCGCCATCTATGGCAGCCGACTCATAAATACTTCTGTCAATTCCTAAGATAGTTGAAATATAAATAATACTGTTATATCCGATAACCTTCCACGCATTTACAAAGGTTAGGATGAACGGCCAGTATTTCTTTTCCATGTACCAATTAATTTTTTCCTTGCCCAGTAAAGGCAAGATTGTATTATTCAAGAAACCATTATCAGATGATAAAAATCCAAAAACAAGGTAGCTTACAATGACCATTGAAATCATAAATGGAAGTAAAATCAAACACTGATAAACCTTTTTCATCTTAGATGTCATTTCAGCCATCAATATAGCTACGAAAACTGCAAGTACTGTATTTACAATGATAAATACAAGATTATACACGATTGTGTTTCTGGTTATTACAAAGGCATCCTTTGTAACAAACAGATATTTAAAATTTTGAAATCCTACAAAATCTGACCCAAAGATACCTTTTTTAGCGCTAAACTTTTTAAATGCGAGCACCAATCCTGGTAAGGGCATGTAGTTATTAATGAATAAATAAAGTAAACCAGGTAATGCCATAATATAAATAGGCAAAAACCTTTTAGCCTTTCTCAATTTCTTAGAATCCTTCATTTAAAGCACCATCTCTCTTTTATAAGAAAGCCGGCAGTACAGAACCGCCGGCCCTCTTAAAGAATATGTAAATCTAAACCCAATAATTATTTAATATCGTTCTCTTTAGCCCATGCATCTAAAGCTGCCTGCTTAGCTGTCATGTACTTTTCTAAACCAGCTGCCTTTAATGCTTCATTAAGCTGAGCAAGACCTGTCTCAGGATCAACGAAACCGTAGATAACCTGACCTGAGAATTCTTTGTATGCGTTTGTTAATGCTGTAAATTCAGCTGTGTATTCGCTGTTGTCCCAAGTAAAGCCAAGAGCCTTAGACTTGTTAGCACAATTGTCATTAAATGCCTGTGTCTGAGCACCTACGTCGAGAGGATCTCCTTCCCAAACGTGAGCTGCATACTGGTTAGGCATCATCCATAATACGTTAGGATAGTATTCTGAAGTATTAGGGTCTACACCTGCTGCCCAGTTGATAGAAGTATCAGCGTTAACTACATACTCAACGCCTTCCTCACCCCAGCACACAAGGTTAGCTACGTAAGGATCTGTGTAAAGAAGTTCAAGTACCTGCATTGCAGCTGCGGGATCCTTTGTAGCCTGGTTAATACACCATGGGAAAGAAGAAACGGCTGAAGAGCTCATGAAGCTTTCACCTACGTCAAACACCTTCATAGGACGACCACATTCACCAGAAATCTGATTTTCGTAAGCAGGCTTACCACATGCCATCATTGCCATGTAAGCACCTGATTTAATACGAGCGGAAGCACCGTTTGTGTCTGTTAAAGCATCACCAGAAATGTATCCAGCCTGATTCCATCTATAGAATCTGTCGCACCACTCTTTAAACATTGCTGAGTCATAAACATTTTCGATCTTGAGGCTATTAGCAGGGTCAAGTAATACACCGAAGTAATCACCAGCAATATTATCAACTGAAGAACCCTGTGTAAGCATGTTGTCCTGTGTTGAATAAACAACCTTGTCAGGGAATGTAGCATGCATCTTAGCAAACATATCATCAATATCATCCCAAGAGCACTTGTAGTATCCAAGATCATCCTTGCTAAACTTAGAAAGATCTACTCCAGCACCAGTAAGGTATTCTTCACCGATACATACAGCAGCTGTCTGGATAGCGTAATCCTTAATGGGTGGTACACCGTAAAGTGTTCCGCCTACTCTACAAGCATCAAGGTAATCAGCTCTGATAATGCTCTTTAAGCCCTTACCAAAAGTGTCTAATAAGCCGCCTTCTTCAAGGTCAAGTGTGTACTCATTGTTTACACATGTCATGTATCCAGGTCCACATGTTGAGAAAAGATCAACCTGATCTGATTCATTTGTTGAAGTAAGCATCAACTTAAGGTCTTCAGTGTAAGCTGCAACGTCAATTATTAATAATTCAACGTCAACACCGATTTTCTCTTCTGTGTACTCGCTCAGCTTTTTGTTGATTCTTTCGATTCCTGCAGGAGCACCTGTCCAGTCAAAGAACGAAATAACAACTTTTTCGTAAGATCCTGTCTTGGCAGCCTGTGCTTTTCTATCAGCGATAGTCTGTTCGACATTCATCTTAGTGTAATCTACTGCTTTGCCAGCCTTGTTACCGCAACCCGTAAGCATCGAAGCAACCATGGTCAGGCAAAGAATAGACGCCAATAACTTCCTTTTCATATATTTTCCCTCCTATGTTATGGTAAATCGTTTTACCATTGTAAATCTATTATATTTTTAAGACGTTTAAATATCAATTGTTAATAAAACACTAATTATCACTCCCATAATTGTGCATAACCACCAATTTCATTCTTTTTAGGCCAAAGAAACTGTTCTTTTACCGTAAAACGTTTTACCTTTATATTTACAATTTGCATAATCATGTTGTATAATTTCCTACATCTGAAATGTAAAACGGGAGAAAGCCTATGGCCAGAAACACCGCGGACAGTAATATTACCATTAAAGATATTGCCGCGTTATGCGGAGTATCAATCTCTACTGTCTCTAATGTATTAAACGGAAAAACTAACAAAGTAAGCGCTGACGTGTGCAAAAAGGTTTTGGACGCAGTTGAAAAGACCAATTACCGCCCCAATTACTTAGCTAAGAATCTACGATCCATTTCCACTAAGACTATCGGGGTAATTGCAGAAGACCTCATTCTTTTTAGTGCCTCACCTATTATAGAAGGCATCATGAATGCCTGCGAGGAAAAGGGATATAACGTCATAATAGAAAATATGCGACTTTTCGGTCGCTGGAACGATGTTTGGATGAAGGATGAAGCTTTGTTTCAGTCTGCACTTCAACCAGTCCTTACAAAAATGGAATCTATGAATGTTGATGGAATTGTATACGTAGGCGGCCACGAGCACAAAGTAAGCGGCCTTAACCTTATTACCAATATTCCAATCGTGATGGCATATTGCTACTCAGATGATGAAAACATAATCTCATTCAGACCCGACGATCAGACAGGTGGACTTGATGCAATAAACTATTTATTTTCTATGGGACACAAAGAAATCGGTATAATCACCGGAGAATCAGACAACCCGCATACCATTAACCGACTAATCGGAGTACAGAAAGCCTTTTTTGACAACGGCCTTTTATTTAATCCCGCCCTAATCTCATACCAGCATTGGTCCAAAGAAGGCGGGTACGATGGCATGAAGTATTTACTAAATCAGAAGATCAGTGCAGTATTTTGCATGTCGGACGCCATCGCTAGTGGTGCGTATGCAGCTTTATCAGAAAGTAACCTGGTTCCAGGCAAGGACATCTCTATAATCGGATTCGATAACCAGGATGTTTCCTACTTCCTGACGCCCAGGCTTACTACAATGGCTCTTCCGCTCGAAGACATCGGATACCATGCTGTATGCGCCGTAATCGATAAAGTGGAAGGCATCGAGAAATCAATAGATACCAATTCGCGAATCAAATCAACTTTAATCATCCGCGACTCAGTCGTTAAAATATGATATCTGAGGGACGGGGGTTAAAATATCATTTTCGCAACGCAATGCGTGCTAAAATGATATTTTAACCCCCGTCCCTCAGCTTTTGCCGCAATGCAGTGCGTACCCAAAATGATATCTCAACCCCCGTCCCTCAGATATCAAAAAAATTCCTCATCTCTTCCATCGGCAACGGCTTCGAATACTTAAAGCCCTGTATATATTCCGCTCCGCAATCTAAGCAGAGTCTTTCATTTTCTTCAGTTTCGACACCTTCATATAAAAGTGTATAATTTAAATCCTTGAATGCCTGCGACAGATGCTTCATCATGAGCGCCACCTTGGGATTGTTTTCAGCTTCTAATAGGAAAAACCTGTCAAACTTAACTACGTCAACATCATACTTTACAATTCTATCGATATTAGAATAACCGGTTCCCACATCGTCAAGATATAGCGTCATCTTATGCTTCTTTAAGGCATCCATCTTTTCTCTGATAATCTTTAGATCGCTTTCGTTCTGAGACTCCGTAATCTCAATACCTATGCGCCCAGGGGCAACACCATTTCGCCCTATGATTCCTAGTATTTCATTGCAGAATCCATCATTTCTGATTTCAGAAGCAGCAAAGTTAACCGAAATTCGACTAAACTTGTATCCCTCGCACTCTAAAGAACGGATTTCCTGACAAACCTTATTAAGCATAATCTTTGTAAGCATATGAATGTATCCATAGTGCTCCGCAAGCGGTATAAACAGATACGGCATAATCAGCCCTGCGCCTGGAATCGAAAGTCGCATCAGCGCCTCGGCCGTATCGAACTTGCCTGTCTTCATGTTCTTAATAGGTTGGCAGTAAGCAAGTACCCTTTGGTCATCAAGATCATTCTTTTTCTCAATGTCCATCAGGTTTTCGCGAACTATAATCAGTAATCTAAGCTGTTCAATCAATTTATCATCGCTTACCGTTATAGCGTTATCCTTCATGGTGATGAGCAGATAGTTAATCATCGTCATAATATCCACGCTGTCTCTAATAAAATCGATATTGAAAAGGCCTATAACCTTATAAGGAATCTGATACTTAGTATAGTGCGCCATAAAATCGTTTTGTAACAGTATCTTAATCTTCTCCTCGGTATTGCCATTTCTAGAATTTCTAGGAATAGCAAGCACGTACATGTCATGCTCGACGTTGAACAATAACGCTTCCTTAAACGAATTATGCCAAAACGAATTTAACACTTTTCCTAACTCCTCAGGAAGTTTTCCAACTACGTTCAAATTAAGCTTTAATATCATATAGTCAAAAGAAACCTTTCTCCTAACCGTCTGATTTACAAAGCTATCAAAACTGTCATTTCCAAGTGCACCCGTAATATCATCATACGGCTTACTATGAAGCAAAATCATTACAACAATAATCGGAAGTACATATGTAAAGCTTGTAAGTGTATTTGTATTCTCAATTCCACCCTTCACCATTATTATCATTATAATAATTTCAGTTGCAAAAATGCACATCCTAACAGTCCTAATCATTCTGCTAGGATAAAAAAGTGGCATCATGACAAGCAATAGAACCGCATAAACATAGAAAATATTGTAAGGGCTCACAATTGGGTCAAACCAATACCCTCTCGTCACATGAAGGCCAAACTTTGTAAACGGTGACAGTATATCCAGCAGCATGCATAGGCCAAAGAAAAACTTTGTAAAATACGAAAACACTACTATTTCCTTGCCATTTACCATAAGCATTGTCTTTAAATAGATAATGAAAATGTAAAGACAGCACATAAAGCAGACATGATACAGCGATCTAAGCACAAAAACTATTACAGTATTAGGGTTACTGCTAATAGAATAATAGTAAAAAATAATGTTCAACACTGTTCCTACCATAACTAAATGCACTGCTTGCTTTAGAAATGAAAACATATGATCATGCGCAAAGAACAAAACCTTTTTAATCACAATCAGTAATGTCACGCAAGTTATAAGAGATATTGTATCGCCTACAGGAGAATAAGCACCATATAGTTCTTGTACTGTCATCTAAACACCTGGCCCTTTTATAAGTTTATTCCATCCCCATTCTCCAATAGCACAATATTGCTCTTACATTATATCCAACTGTTGTTACATCTTATTAACAAAAATGACATCTTGGGGACGGGGGGGGGTAAGTGATTTTGACTGTCGCAGTCAAAAAGACGTATCCACCCCCCCCCCCCCCCCGAGCCTACCCAAACACATCTTTTTTTT
>JAZUDH010000126.1:0-5897 GCA_045639565.1 Lachnospiraceae bacterium | reverse complement strand
CCCCAATGGGCCACGTGCGAAAGCGGCACGATAGGGACAGACCTCCGTGTCCAAACACCTCCGTCCCCAACGGGCCACATATCTTCCACCTATTCACCTATTGAAAATGTCGTTTGAGCTTTTTACCAATTTCGTAGTCATCGTGCGGTGAAACAATTAACTTCAATTTGTCGTATTCCCATGTTTCATATGAAGTAGGCTCACCATCAGCATTTAGTAAAGTCATTTTAATGAGGTTGCCATCTTTATCATATTCATAGATATATTCATAAATGGTACGAATTGTATCTGGCTCTTCAAAATAAATGTTCGGAACATAAACAATTTCTGAGCTTATTCGTCTTTCTTCATTATATACAAGCTCATAACCTTCCCTAGAACCCTTAATCATATTGTCGTTATCATCAACTGAATATGTGTATGCCGCCGTAACAGTACCATCGATAGCATAATCTGTCACGGTGTAGAAATAGGAATCTTCTTTGTAATGCTGAAGCTTCCTTTTCTTTTGCATAGGCTCATCCTTGTAGTATGTGTACTCATACACTTGCTCGACAGCTCCATCGGGGTATCGAATCACCACTTTAGTGAGGCGATCAAACTTATCATACGAATTATCATATGAGTAGAGCGTAATCTTATCTCCATCGGCATTGTACGTATATTCCTCGATTTTATTGCCCTTTTCGTCATACTCGTAATGTGTGACTGTTGGCTTAGTGCTGGATTTAAGCGAAATAATGTGTCCCTTACTGTCGTACTCGTACTCATAATAGACTTCCGATACGACTGGAACCTCAGCCTGATATGAAAAATCGTACTGATAGACTATGTCACCTTGCTCATTTCGCTCGATATATGTATACTTTTCGGGCTTGTATTCATTCAAATATTCAACGTGCTCTATCCAATTACCGTCCTGATCATACATGTACTCACTAATAAGCTTGTCATCATCACTTAAGGACTCTGTATACTCTTTCACCACTTGGCCCCTATTAATGTAATCAAAGCTGATAGTTTCTAAAACTTCACCAGCCTCATCATACTTAGTATGCTTTGTTATGCAAAAGAAATACTTGGCTTTACCCTCAAGCTTTTCCGAAGCATTCATTGTATGGCTTATGATTCTAGGTTCGCGACCCTCTTTTTGCGCTTCAACTATCTCTTTATCTTCACTAGCAGAAGAAACATCAATCGTTTTGACTCCGCAACTTGCCAAAATTGTAGCCATGAATAAGCATACAATCATCAGTATTCTGTTCTTTTGCCATATTTTCCTTAATATATTTGTATTCATGCCATACATTATACAATCCCCCAAGCATCCTATTGTTATTGATCCCTAGGGATCAATAGGGACGGAGGTGTTTGGACACGGAGGAGTGTCCCCAATGGACCACAGGCGAAGCGGCCCTTTGGGGACACTCCTCCGGGCCAAACGCCTCCGTCCCCAATGGGCCCAATAGGGCCCAAAAAGGTAAAAGCCCCAGCAGCCAAAAAGCTGCAGGGGCTTTTAAAAAAGATGTATATAAATAAACTCACTTACAAAACATGGGCATCGGCGGGATCGAATTTTAAGAATGCGGTATCGCCTTCAGCAAAAATCTTTTTAGACTTGGGGTTAAAATCTGTGATTTTAACCAGGGTGTCACCTACCATTACATGGTAGTTCTGGTATGAACCCATGAAGCATGAAAGTACAACCTTGCAAGGAAGTGTGCCCTCGGTAGATACAACTGCTGATTCGGGGCGAAGTACTAAGGTGCACTCTCCACCGGCCTCTGCTTTGCCGATTTCAGGAACTACAATGTTAGTTCCATTGATGTCAACTACGCCTGAGTTTCCGTCTTTAGAAACTACCTTGCCCTTTAGGAAGTTAGCTTCGCCGATAAAATCAGCTACAAATTCATCAACGGGATGATAGTAAATTTCCTGAGGTGTACCCATCTGTGCTACTTTTCCCTTACTCATGACGATGATTTTGTCAGAAAGGGCCATTGCTTCGCTCTGATCATGTGTAACGTAAATGGCAGTGATGCCTACGCGTTGCTGGATCTTACGAATTTCGGTTCTCATGGAAACGCGAAGCTTGGCATCAAGGTTAGACAAAGGTTCGTCAAAGAGTAAAACTGAAGGCTCGATGACAAGCGCTCTTGCAAGAGCGACTCTTTGCTGCTGTCCACCAGATAGCTGGTTGGTCATACGGGTTTCCATGCCACTTAATTCTACGAGCTCAAGAATTTTTGTTACTCTTTCCTTAATCTCGTCCTTGGGTACCTTTCGTAATTTCAAGCCATAAGCTACATTGTCAAAAATGTTGTAATGTGGTAACAGCGCGTAACTTTGGAATACCATCGCAGTATCACGCTTATTAGGAGTAAGCTCGTTGATAGGCTCGTCTCCTAGATAAATCTCTCCTTCGTCTGGGCTTTCAAAGCCTGCAATCATACGAAGAGTTGTTGTTTTGCCGCATCCCGAAGGACCTAGCAGTGTCACAAAGCTTCCTGCCTCGATTTCAAGAGTCGTATCCTCAACGGCATAAAATTCTTTATTAGTCTTAGGGTCTTTATATATTTTTGAAATGTGCTCTAATCGCACACCTTTTTTCATCTTGTCCATTTTTAATCCTCCTTAATCTTTTTGCTGGTTCCAAAGTACTTGATAAACAGGTTCATAAGAAGCACTGAGCCATATGTGATTGCAATCAGTATCGTTGCAAAAGCACATGCAAGGCTGTATGAACCCTTCTCAGCAAACTCATTAATCTGAACCGTAATGAGCAGGTACGAAGGAGTAACGAGCAGGATGATTGCTGAAATCGCTGTAATGCTTCGTACAAAAGCTGTAACAAGACCACTTAAGAAAGAATCCTTGATTAGAGGAAGTGTAACAGTCATAAATACCTTGAAGCTGTCTGCGCCCATATCGTAGGCTGACTCTTCTATTGACTTGTCAATCTGCCTTAGTGCCGAGATACCACTTCTGGTGCCAGTTGGAAGTGAACGAACTACGAATACGATGATTAGTAGTAAACCAGTTCCATAAATACCCTGCATAAATCCAGTGTGGAATACACCTGATGAGAAACCACGGATAAATCCTACACCAAGTACAGTACCTGGAACTGCCATCGCAAGCATTGACACTACTTCGATAAAGGCTTTTGACTTAAATTTTCTTTTGACTACTAAATACGAAATAATCATTGAGAGTAATGCCGTAATCGGAGCCGAAATTAGCGATAGCATGAACGAATCCTTAAACGCCTTGAGCCCATGATATTTCTTGAAAATCATGGTAAACCACTTGCCAGTCAGAGGGAAAAATTTGTATCCCCAGGTTGGGAAGCAAGCGCCGATAGGCACGCACACATACATCATTATTACGAAAATCGCGCAAACTGTACAAAAAACAGTAAGTGGAATCTTAACGCTCTTATCTTCAATCATCATGCGGGCACGAGACGCTTTACCAGTGAGAGTCGCAGCGGTCTTGGCCTCAAGATAGAACTTCTGAACCATAAACATAATCATGGTGATGCACAGTAACACGATAGCCATCGCAGCCGCGCCGTTCTTGTCGTAGGCTCCAGTAATCTGCAGGTAAATGGTTGTAGCCAATGTATCGTACGAACCGCCGATGAGCATCGGGTTAGCAAAGTCAGCGATTGATTCAATAAATGTTACCAAGAACGCATTTCCTAGTCCAGGCAAAAGAAGAGGTAATGTAACATTCAAGAATACTCTCATTCTTGACGCGCCCATATCTCTTGCCGCCTCTTCTAATGATGGGTCGATGTTCTTTAAAAGACCTTTTAACATCATGTAGCATACCGGGAAAAATGTAAGTGACTGTACGATTACGATTCCCCAGAAGCCATAAACACTATTATCGTAAATTTTTAGCAAGAACCTGGTGATGATACCGGCCTTACCAAATAACATTATCATCGAAAGCGAAAGAACAAACGGAGGTGAAACAACAGGTAACATGGAAACTACCTTGAATAAGCCTCCCACGAATTTATTCATTTTTACATAGACTTCCACATATGCGAATAGTAAACCGACCGCAGTGGAAATAAGTCCTACCACAAAACCAATCTTAAGTGTGTTTGTAATCGCAGTTTTAAAGGTAGGAATCTGGAATATTCTTCTAAATACCCCGAATGTGAAGCCCCCATCCTCAACAAAGCTGTCCACTAACAGAATTGCCAATGGATACAATATAAATAATGTAAGGAAAGTGATGAGTAACACTATGGTAGTCACCATAATCGGGTCAGCCATCAGCTTTTTTCGGTCAAGCTTGGAACCTTGACTTGTAGCCATCTTCTCTATCCCCTTTCTTAATCCTTCTTTATCTTAATCTTTTTAGCCTTTAGTCCAAAGAAGGGATGGCGGCAATTTAGCTACCATCCCTTTTTTTAATCTATGTATTTATCCCCTCAGACAAACTTATAAATTACTTAACCTGGAAACGATTTTCATCGCCTGTGTTAGCGCCGCTGTTAGCAAGTGCTGTCATAACTTCTTCAACATATGTCTTGATGTTTTCTTTTGCATCATCAAAGTCATAATCCATAACGTTTTCAGGATCAAGACCGAAGTCGATAGCAACCTGAGGCTGTTCAGCGTTGTCAAGAACTAAGAACTGGTATGAACCGTTTTCTTTTGCAATATTTACACAATCAGGTGAAAGTGCGTATTCAACGAAAAGCTTAGCAGCGTTTTCATGTGTTGCACCCTTGAAGATACCTGTTGCACCGATTTCGAATGATGTGCCAGATGAAGGAATGATGAGTTCGATGTTGCCATATCCGTTATCTACAATCTGTGTAATACCATCATGTAAGAAGCCGATACCGATGACACATTCGCCTGTACCTACGTTCTTAGAAGGGCCAGAACCTGACTTAGTATAAACTTCGATGTTCTTGTCAAGGTCTACTAAGTACTTAATACCTTCGTCGTGGCCATACTTCTGAATCATAGTGTTGATTACAAGTTTCGCTGTACCTGCTGTATTGTAGTTAGATAACCAGATAAGTCCTTCGTATTCAGGCTTGGTTAAATCAGCCCAATCCTTAGGAGCATCAAGATTAAGTCTCTTGAGTTCATCTACGTTAACCATGAAACCTAAGATACCCTTGTAGATACCGTACCACTTACCATCAGCATCCTTGTACTGAGTACCTGTTAAGTGCTTAGCATTTTCAGCTTCGTAAGGTAATAATAAATCTTCAGCAGCTAATACGTTGTAAGGGTCTGTTGTACCACCGAACCAAACGTCAGCGGAAGGATTTCCCTTTTCCTCTTCGATCTTGGCCTGAACTTCACCAGTCGAAAGTCTCTGGTAAGAAACCTTGATTCCGTAAAGTTCTTCGAAATGTTCACAAGCGGCTGCAAGATATTCTTCTTCGCATGAACCATAAACTACTACTTCGCCTTCAGCCTTAGCTGCAGCTACAAGTGCATCCATAGCTGAAACTTCAGGTTCAGCTGTAGGTTCTGTTACAGTATTATCTGTTGATGCTGTAGGTGCTGGTGCTGGATCAGCTGTTGGAGCTGGTGCCTTGCTACCACAAGCTGTCATGGTTAAAACCATCGAAGCAGCTAAGATAGCTGATAAAAACTTTTTCTTCATATAAATTTTTCCTCCGTTGAAAAATTGTTAAATATGAACAGAATATCTGTCCTGATAAGTACATTTTACAAACTTTTCACTAATAGATATATGCGAAAAAACTGACATTTATTGTAGTATTCTGACCTCTTTTGCGTCTTTTAGGACCATAGTACCTATGGTCCGTTAGGGACGGAGGCGTTTGGACCGCGGCACACTAGGGACGGATGCGTTTGGACCGTAGGACTGTCCCCAATGGACCCCACACG
>JAZUDH010000125.1:0-25200 GCA_045639565.1 Lachnospiraceae bacterium | reverse complement strand
TTTTAGCAGTTCTATAGTCTTAAGGAACCCTGATTCAAAATATGGTCTATTCTGAATTTTATTTATTCCACTTGCTACAGTGCCTATAGCGATAATTCCATTAAGAGGAATGCCATCAAAGCAATATGACCAAGTTTCATCTGTTCCCCAACGTACATTATGAATTACAGGAATGTTGTTGTTTTGACAGATATAATCTATCGCTCTCATTCTGTAAATGTTGTTACGCTTTACGGGATCTGGGAAGTCAGCATTGGTTGAAAAATCAGGGCTTATTATTCCATCAAAATGACGGAGTAATTCTATAAGTTCCTTGATGTGCAACCAGATGCTCTTCTCTTTGCCATCAAACTTCTGATCATCGATGTAGAAGTGAACGTACTTATTAATGTGATAGTTTTTATCTTTCTTAATAAGCTTCTTATGAAGTGCCAGCGCATCGTCATAAGAAATCAAATCTACAGGAATGTTTCCATTACACTGAAAGCAAATTGGAATGTCATTGCCTTCCGTATAGCTTGCGTTAGATAGGAATTCTGCATTCCACATGTCCATGCACCCCTTTCTTGGAGTGCTGTTACTATTATTGTTATATAAATTGCTAAGCATGAGTATTTCCTCCTTTCTTAGCAAAGTGACTAATAATTCGAGAAATAGTCACGGCTAGTAGTTACATCGCAGAACTTCGAATTTCAGGAGCGACCTGAGTTCTTGCGACAATTTCATTATCTTTATGCGGAGGTTTGCCAAGCAATGCTTGAGACTTGATTGAAACTTGATTAGAACTTGGTAAAAAGAATAATTCGGGATAAAAGAGAAATATTATTCTTTCTTTGATTGTGTTTTTATATTGAAAAATTGAAATAGAACTTGCAAAACCTATATAATTTCATTAGAAAATTACTAATTGGAGAACTAATAATGACTAAATTGTGTTTGGGTACATATTTTGCTGCTATTAAGCATTGCAAAACAAAGCATTTTGTTCAGAGTAAAGATATAAATAACCTATTTTATGATATTGCTGAGTATGACCTAGATGAATCTTCTATTGGCCATATGGTAAAAGGGAACTATAATCCATCTTCTGCTTTTATCGATAAAATATACTCGCTAAGTCCAGAGGATTTTCCAAAGTTTATTTCGTATTTCAATAATATTGCCAATAAGATTGATCCTAATAAGAAAACACTATTGGTAAAATTATTGATAACTATAATTCAAGAAGATGAGTCTATCAAAGATGAAACCATCGTTGATATTGTGAACAATACAACTAAGGAACAATTGAAGGAAAAACAGTACCCATTAAATTCGTTTTTAGCTGGTTTGTTCATTTATATTGTTAGATATACTAATAATCAGAAAATGCAAAATGAAGTAAAAGCAATAGACCATGCTTTTGTTTTTAGAGTTGAACCACCTGCCGGTTTTATTAATAATAACCAGGCGACAGAGAATACAATTCCTACTCAGGAAAATACCGAATTATCAGAAGAAGAATTGTCGGAACTTCTGATAGATAAAAATATTGTAAATAATGATTATGAAGCAGTTGTACTATCTGCCAAAGAGTTTTTATTGAAGTATGAGAATACATTAGGATTAGTTCCATTGTGTCAAATGGCTTATGTATGTAAACCTCATCATAAACATTGTAGGCAAATGTATACAGAGTACGGTCTTCTTTCGGAAGAAGATAGAGCATATATTCTTGAATATTGTGAATGTATTGAGATATCTAATGTTGATAAAGAGATAATTGGTGCCAGTCTTAAGGCTTTCGTTAGTGATGTTGAAAAATACGATTTATCTGAAAAGAGATTTTTGTATATTTTTAATCAGTACTATCCTCGTACAATTGAGTATTATGCAAACAGAAAAATCGATATGTATGATCTGAAATCATTTATTCGTTTATATACACAGAGTAGTTCTAAAGCGTTTGAATTAAGTGAATACTCAACGTTAGACCAGTATATTTATGATTATTTGTGGTATAGGAAAAATGAACCTTCGAAAGAATTGGTGCGTCCACTAGATTATTTGTGGTTCAATAAGTGCTTAGATTCTTGCCAAGAGTATGATTTAACCTTTTGGATTTGCAGATTCATTATTGATGCCTGCAACAATATTAACGTTAAAAATGCTATTGAAGACATCCCTCAAACTTTTATAGAAGAGTGCTTTTTGGAGACGCAGGAAGATATGTATTATTGTTCACTTCTATATTTGCATAATAGTTGGTCGAGGCATGTAATTGTTTCAGACTGATTTATATTGGTAGAAATACAAAATGCAAAATATCGAGAAGGACGCGAAAAGAAAACGCAATATATCATAAGAACTTTGACATATTGCGTTTAATATGAAAATGTCTGACGTATTCCGTATGATACTCAAACTTATTGGAGATTAAGAAAGGGGGATAATATTATTCTGGAATTTATACGATTTCTATACCGTTAGGTAGATAAATATACGAGGTTTAAAACATGTTATGCAAAATAAGGTAAAAGTGCTATTTATATGCCATGGTAATAGTTTCATTACGGGTTATAGGTATCGTTAAAAGTTTTGACGATTAATATGTTGTAAGCGGTGACAATATCTCAAGGATTCTTGTTTTTCAGGCTTTCTGAGAATCGTTAATTTGTTAGGAGTAATCGTTAAAAGATTAGGGTAAATCGTTAAATTGTTAAAGCAATCGTTAAAATGTTTATCGTGAAGATAATAAGGAGTGAGTAAAAATGGATTTGAAAGCGTTTTATTTTGAAAATATAAATGAGCAAGATTATCATTTCCGATTTTATAAAAATATACAAAATGTTAATAAAATTTATAATGTTTTTTCTGGATATGAGGAGGTTAATGATTATGAATTTATTGTTTATGACCCAGAAGAGGCTATAACAAAGTTTAGAGAGTTATGCCAGCCAGATGTGCATTTTGATAATGAAAAAAATTGTTGGTTTTATCTCGTAACATATTATTTGTTTAAGCTGGGATATGAGATAAAAGAATTTCCAAGATTATTGGCAAGACCGCCGTTTAATCCTGAAGATTTTACTTATGGAGAGATAAGAAATAGAATTATTGCTCAAGGTGGGGATGATAATGGGACTGTCAGATATGCGGCTAGACGCACTTTTGTGGCAGGACTTTCTTTTGAAATACATAGTAATCATATTCAAATAGATAACGATGTTATTGAACAAAAATTTATTGAAATATCAAATCATCAAGCTTCATTTGCAAATATGGGAATTGATGAAAAACTAGCAGAACTAGCGAATTTGATAGAAAACCTTTTAAAAAGAAATAATAAGTTTATTACATTAGACTACGAATCACTATGTTTTGAGTATTTAGATGATGCAAAGATAACTAGCTATAGAAAGAAAATGCATTGCTTTCGCCATTCGACGGAAGAGGCTTTGCTTGAAAGGAAATCATATACTGAAGATCAAAAGATATTTTTTGTTGATTATGGTTTGACAATTGTTAAAGTAATTTATGCATTATTGTCAAAATAGGCGAAGGTTGAATATTAGGCAGAGTGTTCTACCAGTTAAAAAGAGTGGGTGGTGAGAAAAAGTGCGTTTAAATACAGAAATCTTTAAAAAACGTGTACAAGATGTAGTAGGGGATGAATATTCAGTATTAGGTGAATATGTCGATTATAATCATACTAAAATAATGATGCGTCATAACATATGTGGTTATGAATATGATATTTTGCCGGGAGTATTTTTGAAAGGTATTAGATGTGCTAAATGTGGTGGAACGTTGAAGTACACAACAGAAACATATACAAAGGAGGTCAAGGAATTAGTTGGTAATGAATATTCTGTTCTTGGTGAGTACAAGGCTATAATGATATATCAACAACAAATCCTGAAATACTGGAGGAATGGGATTACGAGAAAAATGCGATACTTCCAACAACTTTAAGAGCCGGGAGCAATAAAAAGGTATGGTGGAGATGTGAAAAAGGCCACTCATATCAAGCTGTAATATACAACAAAACAGCGAATGGCACAGGATGCCCATATTGTTCAAATACCAGGGTCTAAGCTGGGTATTACGATCTTAGTTCGCGATATCCTGAGTTGCTTGAGGAGTGGGATTATAGTAAAAATCCTTTTCTTCCGAGCGAAGTGTTGTATGGGACTGAAAAGAAAGCATATTGGATATGCAAAAGTTGTGGTTTTGAATGGTATACCGCTATAGCTTATCGGACAAATGGTTCGGGATGTCCCAGATGCGCAAAAAGTAAAGCAGGAAAAATAGCTAGAGAAAACGATAAGTTTCGTAAGTAGTTAAGGTGAGCAGTATTTATGGATAAGTCAAAAGAGATATATTACCAAACGGCTAATAGGAAATATATAGAGGAAAACTACGGAAGAACGCAGTGGGTGCAGATTAGCGGACATGAGAATCTGAATGATGCAGATGCTGCTTATTGGTGCGCTATGGTCGATCTTAATAATGTTGAATCTGTATTTAGAGACCATGGGTGGGATGTACACATCGGGAGTGGTGGCCCTGGGTTTGAAGGAATTGGCAATTCATATGATTATCATGGAAGTCTTTTGAACGAAGGCTTTGAGGCGTTGCTATATTATAGGGATTTTTATGGTGTAAAGAATCCGTACATTGAATTAGCACAGGAATTTGTTTTACTAAACAATCTTTATTATGACGAATCAAAAAGGATTTACTATTCGGTGCTTGATGATGGTAGATCTGAAGAGGTTGTGCGTATTAAGGATGAAGATAATTTCTTTATTAGTCTTTCATATCTTACAAGGTATGCCGCCGCAAAACAGATGGCAGTCATTCTATACTATGATGTAAGGACCAAATTTGATGAAAGCATGAATATACTGGGCGTCACGGAATTTTCTGATGAGTACAAAGATAAAAATGTATTTTATCAGATTTGGGGTGGTGATTTGAATAATCTTAGAGGCATGGCTGCATTCAGCGTATTAATGGGTAAAAAGATACTTTATCCAAGACCCGTTGATACTTGTGGATATTGGCCATATGAGAGAGAAGAGGAATATATCGATTTTATAATAGGATTGGATGAAAACGGTGATAAAAAGACATTCACTTGTAACCCTGATATGCTGGCTAATTATTTTGGGAAGAATCCGAATGCTCCGCACTATTTGACGCCTGTATTCTTTAAGCGAGAGGTATTGCAGAAATATATTTCTCATCCGGAATTATATAGAATTCGCGATGGTTATTTGGAATGTGGTTATCTATGGGGAATAGAGATAGATAATCATCATAAAGATTGCATATCTGCTTATTTAGGCGATTTGGGAAGAGATTTGCCGGAATCAGAGCGGTTGTATTGGAAAAGCTATAATATAGTTTCGGACGAGGGCTTAAGTGAAACATCCTATAAAAGGGATTTCTTATGTATGTCTGCTGAATCAAATATGATTGAGCATCTTTTTAAGGAACATTATATTAAGATAAATGACGAATGGAACAACGAGTTCGGGTGGCCATTGTTCTTGCCGCTAGCGGAAGACGATCAGTATAATTTTGATTTGCTCAGAATTCCGTTAACAGAGAGCCAAGACGAGTTTGATGGTTTGGTTTTGTCTCTTGTGAAAGTAATTATCGATTCACTTAACGAGAAGAAAATTCAGGAAAGTATTGAAGGTGAAAAGGATCTAAAAGGAATCGGAAAGCTGGAAAAGTGGTTACAGATATCTGGCAGAACTGATTATGATGAACATACTAAGTTTTTGCGAAATCTTCAGGATTTACGATCTAAAGGAACTGGACACAGAAAAGGTACAGGCTACGACAAGATAGCATCCTCATTTGGGGTGGGTAATAAAGATTTGAGAGAAGTATTTGAAGACATACTGCATAGTGCTGATGAGTTTTTGACGTATATGGCAAGCTTTTGTAACCTGAAGCCCCCTATAAACATATGAAGTTTCTACAAGAATGGTAAAGAATGGCTTGAAAAATGCCGATATAATTATATACAAGGATGGCACATGGTTTCAACGGAGTGAATATGAAATCGTGTGCTATGAAAGATTGTAAGGTTTTGTTACGCAGAAAAAAATAACAAAGAATTTAACAAAAAAATCAGGGGTAAAAATCAACTCATATATGAGCTGATTTTGTTATAATCCCCTGACTATTACTTTGCAGCAAGTCTGACAAAGCCTTATTTTAAGGGAAAATTCACTCATAAATGAGGAGATTTGAAAAATGACAAAAGTACTATTCATCTGCCACGGCAATATAGGTTATTCTTGTTAAAACCCTTAGAGAGTATGAAAGTTTTTCTGTAAATTCAACAATAGGTCTTCTTTGATAAAATAATCAAAGGAGGCCTTTTACTATGGCACGAGAAAAGAAACCTGTACACAAAGTACAAATGACAGAGGATTATTCTTCGTCATCACCGCATTCAGCAGCATCTTCTGCTTCAACCAAAGCTTCAATAAATGCCTCAGTATCATTGTAAGAATTATGCAGATTATTAAAGAACTCTATGTTAGTTGGACGATCATGCTCATAAAGAGAAGGTGTAATTCCTAACTTTATAAATTCGTTGTAGCATTTAATTAGTGTCGACAATCCTTTATTATCTGTATAACTGTATACAAGCAAATAATCATTGTTTTTGATTCTTCTTGTAATTTCAGAGATTGGTATTGTATCAATTTTTCTGACTGTAGATACAATCTTTGCTACTGGACTATCTGTTGGAACTTTTATACTAATTGTTGAACTCATATTGTGTCTCCTATATTTTTCTTAACCTCATAAATGGTTTACCGAGCAAAGGCAATCCCATTACAGGATTGCCTTTATTATAGTAATGAAGATTAATCTACATTGTATGGAAACTCAGGTGTTACTGTAAATGCAATGTTATTCTTAGCGAGTAATTGAATTGCACTCGCAATATCAGATGCACTACCTTCTTTGAGAACACCACCACTTATTAATAGCTTCTTTGATTCCAATGAGTTGATGTTGCCAGCTTTTGAAATAGCCTTTATATCATTGATAGTTGATGTGTTATTTGCCACAACTGACAATGTATACGCGGTTAAATCATTTGCCCAAAGGGCTTGACTAGATGTAACGATCTCCCAACCGCAATCGGGGCATGTCCAACCACAGATAGATTCTTCTGTAAAATAATTCATATTTGCATTACATTTTTCACAAATCATATTCTTTTTTCTCCTTTTTTATGTGGATAGAATGTTGTAAATTTTCCTAGCTTGTTCCTTATTGGTACAAGCTTTCCCGCCACTGTTTTACCAGCTGCTATAAAGTGTGTTCCGTCCGGATTAGCCCATATATAATCAGTTGGAGCAATGACGGGCACATTAAGCCTATCTGCTAAACCTTGTGCAAAGCCATGACTGATTCTTCCTGTATTGCAAGATAACAATCTGATAGGCTTGTTAATCAATTCTGGCTTATTCTTAAATAATCTTGCTGCTACACGGTGGTCAATAGGTTTTGATATACCGTTATGAACAATTTCTATTGTTTTACTGGTTCCATGTGCAATTATATCAAAATAACCATTAGTATCGATATCTGATCTTCTTGCAATATACGTATGATATCTGTCATTTGGTCCTAATGATAGATTTCCTGGAACAGCTCGAGTTCCATGTGTATTATGAAACAACCCACTATAGCCTTTACTCATGTGTTTTACCTCCTTTCTCATACGCTCTTGCAGTATGGCTTTTAAAAGAAATGACATTAATATTCATCTCTCTTAGCTTTTCAAAACATGGGTAATTAGCTGAGCCATAAACAATGATTGTATGTGGTTTCAATCTTTCAACCATTTCGAGTAGCCAAGGCTCGAATCTATCACGATCAACGAGTTTTCTCGGACTGCCACCAACGGTTCCGATGGCAACAATACTGTTAGTTGGAATACCTTCAAAACAGAAATCGTATGTCTTAGGTAATCCACCTCGCACGTTGTTAATTACAGGGATTCCATTCTTGCCGAGCCAATAGCCATATGCACGCATGCGATAAGTGGCATAGATTTGAATTGCAATTGGAAAATCCTGATAGGTTGAAAAATCTGGAGTGATAGCTCCTGCAAAATGTTTAAGAATAGACAGTGCTTTATGAGGTCTAAACCATATGCCACAGGTGCTATCAAAGAGATAGTCATCAATATAAAAGCAAACAAAAGCATCATACTTAAAATTAGGATTATGCTTGTTCTTTCTATATAATGATTTTGCTTCAGGCCAAGAGATTACTTCTCTTGGGAGTTCGGTTGCTGTAGTTGGACAAAATGGGATATCTAAATGACCAAAGGTTGCTCCTTCGACCATAAATGCATTCCAAATATCAACTAAGCTTTTTCTAATTTTCTTAGACATGGTAAATACCATCCTTTCATAATATTTACGGGCTTTTTCGGCCTCGCAAATCGAGTATCGCATCTTTAAAAAAAGTAAAAAATTGCTCCAGATAGGCCACTTAGATTGATTTGGAATGCGAAATAATTTATATATCTGTATTAGACAAAAGATGAATGAATGTTATCTTCTTGATTAAATAGTTAAACGATGGTATAACTTTATTAAAATTAGCGTATAGGTAGGTTTGTTATATGAATAAGTACGAGAAAAATATAGGAAAAAACATTAGAGAAGTAAGATTAGAACGTAAATTGTCACAGGAGAAACTTGCAGATATGTGTGATTTCTCTAATACAACGCTTAGTGCATATGAAAATAGTAAAAAGATTCCTAATCTGACAACTATTGCTAAAATAGCAAAACAACTTAATGTAAGTATTGAACGATTGTATTACGGCGATGAGAATAGTGCATTTATAAATTCAGAGCCTAATGAAGGCAAAAAAATCGTAAATTCTATATATTTTTTATGGGAATCTGGAGTAATTTGGTACTTTGAAAACTATAGTTATGGTTTTCAATATGGAATTGATGAAAATATGAGACCGCAAGGTGTTTATTTGTACCTCCGTAAGTATGAGACACCAATAAAGAGATTTATTAATTCATTAAACGAGTTCAGCAGTAATAAAGATACATATCCTAATCCTGAACAATACTTGGAAATGCTTAAATCATCTGTAGCAACAGAGATAAACAATATGTCACAGGAAGAATAACTTCTATATTTGCATAATAGTTGGTTGAGACATGTAATTGTTTCAGACTGATTTATATTGGTAAAAACGCAAAATATCGAGAAGAACGCAAAAAGAAAACGCAATATATCATAAGAATTTTGACATATTGCGTTTTGTGAAGGTATAATTTGCGTATGATGAATGTTAGTACTGCAAATGATTGAGGTTGAAATATATGAAAACATGTAAGGAAAAAGCAATTGAATGGGGACTTTCTCCACGTTCTGTAAATGATATGTGTAAAAAGGGAAAAATTCCTGGCGCCAAAAAAGAAAAAGGTGTATGGATGATTCCAGATGATGCGCTAAAACCAGTAGATGGGAGAGTATCAAGTGGAAAATACATAAAAGATACCTCAGTTACAAATATTAAATCTCTGCCAATTGGTATTTCTGACTATGTTCGTGCGCAGTCAGAATACTATTATGTTGATAAAACACTACTTATAAAAAAGTTTTTGGATCAAAAACCTTTAGTTTCATTGTTTACAAGACCAAGAAGGTTTGGAAAAACTCTAAACATGGATATGCTAAGGGTGTTTTTTGAAATATCTGATGAGGATACCAGCAAGTATTTTGTTGATAAGGCTATTTGGAAGTGTGGAGAAGAATATCGTTCTCATCAAGGAAAGTATCCAGTTATTTTTCTTACTTTCAAAGATGTAAAATTTGATTCTTGGAACGCCACAGTTGAAAAAATCAAAGGGTTACTACAAGAAGAATACGGAAGACATCAAGTACTGCTATATAGCGATAAGATTTCAAATTATGAGAAAGAATATTTCTCTAGAATTTTGGAATCTACTGCAAATGAGGTAGAACTTACTTCTTCACTCGAACGTCTGTCAAAAATGCTGGCTAGCCATTATGGTGTGGCTCCGGTAATTATAATTGATGAATACGATACTCCTATTCAAGAAGGATATTCAAAGGATTTCTATGACGAAATTATTGGATTCATGCGTAATTTTTTCTCCGGTGCTTTTAAAGATAATAAGAATTTGTCATACGGTTTTCTTACCGGTATTCTTCGTATTGCACAAGAAAGTATTTTCAGTGGCTTAAATAATTTAACTGTAAACTCTGTAATGGATGAGGAATATGATGATCTTTTTGGCTTCACAGTTAGTGAAGTAAAGAACATGCTTAGTTATTATGGAGCATCAGATAAAGAAGAAGAACTTAAAGCTTGGTATGATGGATATCTATTCGGCAACGAAGAAATATATAATCCATGGTCTGTGATTAACTACATTTCAAAAGGTTTCATTCCACAAGCATACTGGGTAAATACAGGAAAAAATGAAATTCTTGAGGATGTATTGCGAGTTGCTACTGATGATATTACAGAAAGCTTATATAATCTCCTGCAAGATGAAAGAGTAATTGCAACAATTGATCAAAATGTAGTATATAGATCACTAGCTGAAGATCCAGCTAATATTTACAGTTTGTTGTTGGTTGCTGGATATTTGAAAGTTTCTAAAAAAGAACTACAGGCTGATGGCTCGTATTTATGTGAAGTATCAATTCCAAATAAAGAGATTACAGCTGTATATAAGAATGAAATTTTATCGCATTTCTTACAAGCAGGAGTAATAACAAGAACCACAGCTAATAAAATTGCTGAGAGCCTTTACGCTAATGATTACAAAAAACTTCAGAGTGCTATTGGAGAGTATTTGGATAAATCAATTAGTTTCTTTGATGGTGGTGCTGAAGGATTTTACCATGGTCTGATGCTTGGATTAATAGCATTGATGGACAATCAGTATAAGATTAAATCAAATCGAGAATCTGGAGATGGTAGATTTGATGTTAGTTTAATTCCAAGAGAAAGAAGATACCCGGGTATTATTTTGGAATTAAAGTGGAAGAGTAATATAAGTGAATCTATGTTGGAACACCTTGCAGATGATGCATTGTCGCAGATTGATGAACTACGATATGATTCAGAAATGAAAGAGGATGGTATTACAGATATTTTGAAATTCGGTATCGCCTTTTCAGGTAAAAGAGTAGTTGTAAAAACAAAATAAGAACTAGCGTGACAATTATGTGTGGGAGAAGTATATGTTTGAAAAAATTAAGACTCTAGTATTTAGCGGAGCTGCTTTTTCAGAAAAAACCTCGCTACAGCTTTTTCAATCAGTTGACCATAGATTGTGCTTAATCTATGGTAAAAATGGCACTGGAAAAAGTACAATATCAAAGGCTTTTATAAAAATTTCCGATGTTGATATGCCAGAAATTACAGATGCCTACTTAGAGGATTTTTCAGGAAAAGTAATCCCTTGTTCAAGTGATAAGCAGTCAAGTAAAGTGTTCGTTTTTAATGAAGAATATATTCAGAGCAAAGTAAAGATTAAGGAAGAAGGCTTAGGAACCATCGTAATGTTTGGTAAGCAAGCCGAGTTGGAAACACTCATTGATGTAGCACAAAATGAGTATGATAGTGCGCTGGATGAAAAGGAGAAAGCTGCTGTCATTGCAGCCCCATTCAATAACAGCACATCGCCAAGTGCTCCTAGTTATTATTTATCGAAAATAAATATTGCCCTGTCTGGTGATAAAAATTGGGCAGGAAGAGAACGCCTTATTACTGGTGGTCGTAGAAATGCTTCTGTAAATAATTCTACATATGAAAACATTGTACACAAAAAGCCTGAAAGAGGTAGCGAAGAGATAGCAATTGAGTATCAGCGACTCTACGATTTACTCTGTGAGGTTAGGAGTGGCAATGCTCAAATATCTGTAGCTGTTAATACGATTGTTGATGTCCCTGATAATGAAGAGCATGCCAGATCATTGTTGGCACAAAGAATTGAAAAGCCAGAATTGTCAGATCGTGAAAGCCACTTACTGTCTTTGTTGTCAGAGGGGAAGAATCAGCAAATACTCGAGATGCAAGAAACATTTAGTGACCCCCAAACTGGAATATGTCCATTTTGCCTACAGCCTGTTTCGGTAGAATATAAAGAGTCTCTCGTGCAAAGCATCCAAAAGGTTTTATCAAAAATTGTGGAAGAACATAAATCTGCGCTTTTGCGTTTGAAAATATCTCCTGTTGCAATTGACTTTTCTCCATTTCAAAAGTTGGATAAATCAGTTCTTGATAGGTGTGGGGTTGCTATTTCGCAGTTGAATTCAGCTATTGAAAAATTTAATCGAGCATTAGAGACAAAAATTGATAATCCCTATCTTTCAATAGAATTGGAACAGTTAGGAATTAGTAATAAGATATTGGAACTTAAAGATTCACTTGAGCATCTTGAAAAAGTTCGACTGGAATATAATAAGCCGCTAAATAATATTTCGGCACTGCAAAGAAAACTTCAGGACTTAAATACATTATTGGCATATTATGAAATTGAAGAATATTATACAACCTTTCTAAAGCAGAAAGAAGAGAAGGCAAAGGTGGATGTGGTTTTAGAGGAAAAAACGGCCATAGAAAAAGAAAAAAAGAAAAAATTAGAAGAACTTCAAGCTGAAAGAAAAAGCATAAAAATAGCTATAGATATGATTAATGCTCGTTTGAGATATGTGTTTTTCTCTACGGGACGCATGGAAATCGAAGCAGACGAAAGTGGGACAGTATACACGCTAAAATCCAATGGAACGAGTGTTAAACCATCTGATATTTCTGTGGGCGAACGAAACATTTTAGCGTTATGTTATTTCTTTGTGGAGATGTTGGACAACACAGAAGCAGAGAAGGCATTTGCAAAAGAATCTCTTGTTGTTATAGATGATCCTATTTCAAGTTTTGACCATGAAAATCGAATTGGAATAATGTCACTCCTTCGAAGAGATTTGGAGAAAGTTATTTTTGGAAATTGTAATTCGAAAATTATTCTGCTTACCCACGATTTGCAGTCTGCGTTTGACTTAAGAAAGGCTTTTGATGAATTGACTGCTGTGTATCAAAAGAAAAAATCTGTGAAATGCAATTCGGGAATATTTGAACTAAAAAATAGAATGCTTTCAGATTTTAGGTATAAAAAACGTCATGAATATAGTGAGTTGCTTGCAGATGTTTATCGTTTTGGTGTAACGGCTTCTATTGACTTAGAGGCAACCATTGGAAATGTCATGAGAAGGACGCTGGAAGCATTCTCAACATTTGTATACAAGAAGGGCATAGATGATATTTCCATTAGTGACGAGGTTCTAGATTCACTTAAAAACAAACAGTACGCTGAGTATTTTCAATACCTGATGTATCGACTTGTTCTTAATGGAGAAAGTCACAACGAAGAACGAGTCCGTTCATTGACGGATGATAACGATTTCTTAGAGATGCTTTCAATTGATGAAAAGCAACGAAGCGCCAAAGACATTATTTGCTTTATATATTTACTGAATCCTGAACATGTTCGAGCTCACTTAAGTGGGGCTGACATTCCGGATTTTGAAAATACTATTATGACATGGTGCAAGGATATTTTGTCCTTTTCAGAAGGTACATAAATGTCCTCCTTTGTTATCAAAGGTTGTGAGAAGGTACGATGTTTGAGTCTTTTTAAGGACTTTGTGAATTGTATTTACCAATAGGTTGTCGGTGAGCAAATTCGATTTGTATATAGCTAGGAGAAATTCCCTCTGAAATGGAGCAAGTAAACAATTGCATACAGAATAACGGTTATGGATAGAGAGTGACTCGGAAATTAGTTGACATTCAGTCTTTTGTAGAAAGTTTCAAAATCTTGAACTCTGTTCTCGATTTTCTGTTCACATGATATTAGTTAGAAGAAAATCTACAAAAAATATAAGAATGAGGCCTTTTCACAACACGGAATAACTATCGCAGGTAATGCGATTAAATCGATAGCTGCAAGTTTTTTATATATATATTGATTCAGATAAGCATCTTTGCCATCCTGTGCTATTTATGATGGCTTACTTATTCGGCTGAATAAAGGTTGTGGTATGAATGTATGTGCATATGCATTATTCATCACACGAATATTCTTGTTAATAATAAATTTGCTTTCTTCTACTCGGTAAACACTACCGTTTCTTTTGCTTGCAATTGCAGAAAAAATACCGTTGTTTGAATAATTCACAACCGCAATTGATGGAGTTATTGGGAAATACAGTATAGTACTTGGATTTTGTAAGCCATTTTTAAATAACCCAATGCTATCGTGATTTGTTATGTTTTCTATTAAGACAGGATTATCACTTGTAATAAAAGGTAATTCATTTCCGATAGAATTAATTAGTATCAACCAGAATCGCTGTTTTAATATTTCAACATAATTATTAAAGTGCTCTTCTGTAAAAATGAAGTTAAAATATCCTTCTTTTATATTTTGTTCGGACATTTGAAAAGCATCAATCTCTGATTTGTATTTGTTTGTAATAAAATCTGGGAATTCTAAATATACCCTGTTTTTTGTATTAGTAGAAACTTGTGGGTACAAATCTTTAATAACATAATTTAAGCTTTCGGGTATACGAAGAATTTGAGCAATAATAATACTTGATAATGTAGTTTTATCATCATCATTTAAAAAGTAGTTTTCGCCAGATAACATAATTGAAGATATTATATTATCAAGTCTTCTGCTACATAATGAGTCGACTTTGTTCGCTAGAAAATGCTCCCAATATTTTGGATCTTTTTTATCGGTTACATCATAGAAGTTCTTAATGTATCCAATATCTGTTGTTGATTGCGTAAAAAATCTAATCTTCCCATCTTTTGTAACAAAACGTGTACCGATAATGAATTTACCATCTTGATGTTCAGAAAATCTATCAAGATAACATTTGGGTACAATATGCTGCTTTGTATAATTCGTTTTCAATGTAGTTCACCTTTCATTTAATGGTATCTTATCATCAATTCGATTATAGAGTAAAATACTGAGTATGTTTATAGTTATAGCCTGTATTTAATATATTTGCCTAAAAACGTCTTTTCTTGCCAGCGAATCAACTTATTAAGCAAAACTATGGTAAAAAACTATTAATATAGTATGGAGAATAATTACTAGCAGTATGTTTAGAATAGCTTTGTGTGATGATAATGAGCAATTCATTGATATGGAGCGAAGTATTATTGAAGAATACTTCACTTCAATTGGCGAGGAATGCAATATCGACTCTTATTACAATGGTGCCGATTTAATTAGCAATGAAAACAAATTAGCTAATTACAATTTGATTCTTCTTGATTGTGAAATGCCAGTAATGACTGGACTCGAAGTAGCTGAACATATAAGAAAACTATCTAATTCTGTTCCTATCGCCTTTTCAACTAATTACTATGATTTCACTATTAAAGGATATCACTATGGAATTGTACGATATTTGGTAAAAACAGAAGATTCATTTGCAGATAATATCATTGAATGTATTAAGTATGTACGAACCATAAAAAAAGAAAACGAGTTTATTACCATTAAAATTGAAGGTGCCATGCAATCCTTTAGGCAAAAGGACATTGTATTAATTGCGAGCGAAAAACACTATCTTTCGTTTTTTATCAAAAATGGTGCAAAAGATTCGTGGTATTGTTCTGAGGTTAAAGTTCGTATGAAGCTAGAAGATATCGAGCAGAATCTTGGATCCAATTTTTTGCGTGTTCATCAAAGAAATATTGTAAATATGGATTTTATTACAGAATTTACATCCTATAATGTTGTCATATCAACAGGTTTTCAATCCAAAAAAAGCGTTTCTATGACGGTTAGAAACAAAAAGGATTTGCAGAAAAAATATTACTCCTATAAAGGTAGTTTGTTATGATAGGGCAAGTATTCGATTGTATATATAATTTTGTTTATTTTGGATTAATGATATCTTTCTACCGATCTTTTTGCGAAAAGAAGGTTATAGATAATCGCGTTCGTATTATTCTTATTTATACTGCATGGTTCGTTTTATATAATGCTTTGACGATTGTTCTAACAGATTATTTGTTTGCAAAGTTAATTGTGACATTCATTTTGCATTTAATTGGACTATCCCGTATATATAAGAGCAAAATTATTAAAGCCATACTTTTGTTATTATCTTTATTTGGAATAGGCATATGTGCTGATTTCTTAATGTTCAATTTACAAAGAAAATTATTCCCTGGCGTAACAAACCTTGATTCAATATTTATAAGTGTTTCGTCAATATTGATGGGATCTCTTAGTCTTTTAACACAATTGATAATTGTTCTGATAATAAAAAGAATTGCTAGCAATTCTCATTATGATGAATTAAATACAACAGAAATGGTGAAGTATAGCGTATTTCCGCTATTTTCAATACTACTTGTTGTACTGTTATGTTTACAAAGCGAGAATGTTAATACAGAAACACAGATTACGCTAACTATTGTTAGTGTCAGTTTGTTGTTGCTTATGAATATCTATGTTTTTTTCTTTTTGCGTAATGAAATTAACCATAAGTTGGCAACAAGTAGGCAATCGTTATTAATTAATCACGCTTTTGAATTGACGGAGATGTATAACCAGAGCTGTCTAGAACGAGAAGATCAGGCTAAGAAAAATCACGAGTATAAAAATATAATTAGTGCAATTGAGAAATTGTTAAATGATGAAAAGTATGATGAGGCTGCTAAATATTGTAGATCCCAGATATCTAATTATGCCCAAGCTGCTAATATCGTTAATACGGGCAATCCGATTATTAATGCTGTTTTTAATACAAAATATGCAGAAGCGATTAGAAAGGATATCATAGTACGATTTAACATTAATGATTTGACCGAAGTGAATTTGGAATATGCAGATATTATTACAATCCTTTCGAATCTATTAAATAACGCAATTGAAGCATGTGAGAAATGTGAAATTAGCAATAGAATTATTGATGTCGTCATAAGGGTAATTAACGATTCTGAATTAATGATTTCGATAAAGAATACATATAACGAACCACTAAAAAAAGTTGGGTCAGATTTATATGCTACAACAAAATTAGATTCTTATAATCACGGATATGGTTTGCGAAATATAAAAAGCGTTGTATCTAGATTAAACGGTTTTATGGAACTTGAAAACGATAGTGATTTTTTTAAGGCAACAGTTGTAATTAAGTGCAAATGATGTCTTTATTTGCCTGAAAATGTCTTTGCTTGCCACTCGTATTTAATTCCTAATTCGTGCGTGTTATATATGGTTCATATAACATCGGAGGCACAAGATGGAACGATTGGCAAAATCATTAGCTCTAAAAATGTATAACAATCAGTTAATAGCATACGATAGCATTGATAATTATTCGTATGCTATTGAGATGTGTGCTATAAGAATTATTGGATGGGTTATTTTGCTTTCGATAGCAGCATTGATCGGCTGGTTCTTAGAGATTTGTTGTTACCTTCTATTCTTCTCTGTGATTAGACAATACGGTGGAGGAATACATCTTAACTCCCTTTTTGGTTGTTTATTTGTTTCTATCGCCCTTACTATTCTTCCTGTTGCTTTATTTCAATTTGGAATCCCTTTCTCAATTTGTCAAGGGGGGGTTATATTATCAATGATATTTGTCATTTTGATTGGTTCTGTAAACAACGAAAATATAGCTTGGAACGCGGAGGAATACAGAAAAGCTAAAGTCTTAAATAGATTAATAGTTTTTGCAGAAGCATTTATTATTTTCATCTCACCTTTTTTAAATATTAACGATAAGTATGTCTTTTTTATGATGTATGGAATGGTTTCCGCATCGATCTCGATGCTTTTCGATTATTTAAGACAGAGAGGAGGTGACAAAAATGAAGAAATTAGAATCAAAGATTCTCAAGGTTGTTGAAAAGGTTGTTAGACCTTCAGCTAATCCTGGACCAATGGTACCTGGTTGTCAGTTCCTTTACTATCAGCCAAAGAGACCTCAGAAGTGATTTTACTCTTGCGATTTTAAGGAAGGGGGAATGATAAAAAGAATACCTGCTAGTGCACTGGCAATAAAAAAGGCAATCTTAAGCGGTCACTTAAGAATTGCCTAAAAAGTGCACGAGAACTTATTGGTCACATGCAAAGTCATTATATCAGATAGACCTTGCGAATAGTATTTAATTTGGAGGAATAAATTTTATGAATTTTAAGAGAAAAATTTCAGCATTAGTTCTTGCTCTTAGTATGGTTTCTAGCATTTCAGTTATGCCTGTATCTGCTTCAAATAGCTCAGATACTAACTATACGTTTACATTGCCAACATCCAGTTACTATGTTTATTCGACAGAAGGAAGAGCAAAAACAGATACTTCACCATCATATGTAAACTTTGGAAGTTCAACCAATGATTATTTGAACACATATGGAGTTCAGTATTCTATTCATGGTGGATACAATTCAAGTACAAGGGTTGCAAATTGCACAAGTAATGGTACTTCATGCATTATTTTTCCTGGAACAGCTAGAAGAATTCATCAGAAAGTAAAAGAAAATGGATATTCTTATGCATTTTTGGGAGCAAGTGCACCAAATAGTTTTGTAGCAGGTAAAACTGTTACTGGTTTGTGGAGTCCAGATTCAACGGGTAGCTCACCATTCGCTAATTGAGGTTAAAAATGAAGTTGAATAATCGATATGCAATTATACTTCTATGCATTTTGAGTGTTGTTGGGTTAATAACAGCTTGTTCTGAAGATGAACATTCTAATGTTGAAATGTCATCGATGACAACATCCGAAACAGCAGAAGCAACTGAAGATAAAACGCCGATTGATCCATTGGATGCATATAGAGAGGAATCAACTAATATTGTGCCTATCGGAGTCGATGCTATTTTTGACGACTCCGATACTGGCATCTCCTATAGCGTAAGAGTTACATCGGTGGAGTTTAGTAATAATTACAACGATTTAGGGATTGGTTTTTCTGATATAGATGGGTATTTGTTTGACTTGGGACAAATATCAGCAGATGGTTATTCGGAAGATGGATATACTTTTATGTCAGTGTCCTTTGAAGTTATGAAAGAATCAGATTCCTCAACCATCCAATCTGATCCTTATAGAAGTTATTTTAGTTTGTCTGACTCAAGTATATTTCAAGAAAATATTGAACATTGTGAAATGATATTAGCTGGATTTAATCAGCCGAGTGAAACGAAATTGCCTGAAGAAGACATGAGGTACTTTATGCAGTTGTCTGAAACTGGAAGTATTGTTCAGTGTAATATGGTTTATATGGTCAAAACTACAGACAATCCAATAATTGTATCAGTACGATATTTTGATGAATTAATAATGTTTTCATTAGAGGTGGAATAAGTATATGAAAGTAGAACTGACCAAAGCATTTAAGAGCTGGGAATTTGTGATAACGATACTAATTATGTCAATAATATCTATTGGTTCTGCGATGTATGCTTTTCATTATAGTTATTCTGATGCTTCATATGGAATAACAAATCCAATGCTTGGAGTAACATCTGTATATACAAAATGGATAGGAAACGATTGGAATTCCTGGTTTTCAGCACTGTATTTTTTTGCTTTTCCTTTGGTGGCGGTTATGCCAAGTGGGCTTTCTTTATATAAAGAGAGAAAATCAAATTATATAGCACAGATGGTGATAAGAGAGCGCAGAAATATATATTATTTTCATAAATATGTATCAGCGTTCGTTTCAGGCGGTACAATAATATGCTTACCTATAATTTTGAATATTGCTATAGTTGCATTGAAGTTTCCTTTTAGAACTCCTGATCTAAATTACGATGTTTATTATAAAATTCAGCCTTTTTCATTTGGTTCTGCTTTTTTTTACAAATCCCCTTTTCTTTATTTATTATTGCGTGTCGCAATTGTTTTCATTTATGCGGGATTGTGTGCGATGCTTAGTATCTCTATCTCATTCATTAGTAAGAATCGTTATGTAATATTGTTTACACCAATTATTCTATTTATGGTAGTAAACTTCAGTAATAATGTTCTGAGAATTCCATATGAAATGTCTCCTATAAGATTCCTTGGGGCTGGAAATACATATATTGTTTCGACTTATGTGGTGATAGGTGAAGCTGCTATATTGTTGATAGCATCCTTAATTATATATTTATTTGGGAGCAAAAAGGATGTTCTTTAAGATTTTGAAGTATGACATAAAACGAGGGATTATCAAAAATCTAAAAGGTCATCTTTTGCCAATTATTCTAGGAATATTCTTGTGCATAAGTTTTGTTTTTGAATATACAAAATCTTATGATATTCATACCGCTACTTTTCTTGATATCATATACTATTCTTTTGCAGGAAGCCCCAAGTATATTCCCAATAAAGATATTCCATTTATTTTTCCATTGGTTTGGGCAACAGTGTTTTTATTGCCGTTATACTTAACATCGTATTATCCCTTTTATGATCTTTTGGGATATGGCAAAACGGTTTTAATTGAATCTGGAAATAGATATAAGTGGTGGTTATCGAAAAGTATTTGGTGTTTGCTCCAGGTTGCAGTATATTTTGTCACGTTATATTTAACCGTAATAGTTTTCTGTTTGATGGTGAAAATTCCAGTTGTATACAATGTCACTATTAACACACATGAGATGATGATTGAAAAATATTACAAAGCAGATGTCTATTCTATAGGAGACTATACTCTACTGGATTTTGATAGCAGCAAGAGTATTTTATTTTTATTACTTCCTATACTGATTATTTCAGTATTTGCAATACTCCAAATGACTATTTCACTAATTTCGACCCCGATATACGGTTTCTTTACGTCTGCAACAGTTTTGGTTGCATCCACGTATTATCTTCATCCTGCATTATTAGGTAATTACATAATGGTTTTACGAAATGATCAGGTATTTTATGGTGGTGTAAATGAAGTTATAGGAACAATAGTTTCGGTAGTATTACTCACGATAGTAACCGTAATAAATCTGATGTTATTTCGAGAATATGACATTTTGTCAAATGTATTTAAAGATGAATAGGTGGAAGTTTTATGAATCATAAAATCGAATTGAAGCATATTAAGAAACAGATACACAAAAATATTGTTTTAGATGATGTAACATGTACTTTTTCGTCGGGTGAAATAACTGGACTTATAGGTGTCAATGGTTCAGGAAAAACAATGCTTATGCGAATAATTACGGGGCTCTGCGTTCCCAATAGTGGTGAAGTCTTTATTGATAATATGCAACTTCACAAGGATATCTCCTTCCCTCAGAGTTTAGGACTTCTCCTAGAGATGCCAGCTTTCATTGATTCATTTTCTGGATATGAAAATCTTAAAATGATTTCATCAATTAAGGACATTGTTACAGATGATGATATTCGTGACACTATCACAAAGGTTGGTTTAAACCCAGATGATTCAAAGAAATATCGTAAGTATTCCTTGGGGATGAAGCAACGATTAGGAATAGCTGGAGCAGTACTTGAAAAGCCCGATATTGTAATTCTTGATGAGCCTACAAATGCCTTAGATGTTGATGGCGTAGCAATGGTAAAGGAAATAATACGTGAGCAAAAAGAGAGGGGTGCAATTGTTATTATTGCAAGTCATGATGCTGCAGTTATTAAGGAGTTGGCTGATACAGTGTATGTAATGAAAGATGGAAGACTATCATAGCAAATTGATGAAAGTAGAGGAATACTGATGATTAAGCGAAAATACATTTGGATTGTTATTGCAGGGATATTTCTGGTATGGCTTTTTGCTGTAATTAGGGTCAATACTACATGTGAGAGACAAGTAATCAAACAGTATGAAATTGGAGATATCGTATCCTATGGTCAGAATTTTTATGAAGGTGAATACGAAATAATAGATGGTTATGAATTACAGGTTGTTTCTGCAAAAGTATACGAGTATGAGGAATATCTCTCTTTAATGAATGTTTCTAGCAGTGAAGACTCATTTCATTCCAAGTATATATATGATCTTGAAATTTGTTTTTATAATTCTAATCAAGAGGGCGAACGAGGTGTAAATCTTGTTTCTACTTACCTTGCCTCTGCTGATAATCGACTGGCTATAAATATTGATTTACTAACTGAAATATACCCACAATTAGGGTATTCACCAATGGAATTCAGAATTAGACCTGGAACATCTATGGTTATGCATATTCCTTTTCAGATGGAACCAGTTCCGTCTTTTTATGTTCAAGATGAAGAAGCGTATTTATATAATAATGACTTCTACTTGAATGTAACACAGTACCCAGTAAAACAGATTGTACGAATACCAAGAGTGATAGAGGTATAAATTCATTGACAGTTTATGGGGGAATTTAAAATCTCTCATAACAGAAAGGTTTAAAATAGTAACCCCAAGTAGCCTATATAGTGTTTGTGAATATGGAGTTTATGAATTGTATGATGAGAATATAGGTAATTGATAAGGATAATAGTTACTAATAGTAAACAATAAGAGTATATTTAATTTGGTAGTTGTTGTAATAAGCGTAGTATTTCTATATTAGAGAAAGGATTATAGTGTGGAGATATCTAATTATTTGGCTGATTCTGAAGAAAATGAATTCTTGGAATATTGTTATTTAATTGGTATGCAGTGTAGATATTCTTATTATCTTGAAAATGATCCGATTTGGAACGACAAGAAAAAGGAAATATTTCGTTTTGGTCCAATAGCTGGCTTATTCTTAGAGGGTGATTCCAAGCTTTTATTTCTGTTGAATAAATGTTGTGATCATGTAAAATTGAGGCGACTGCTAGAACGCCATCGAGATGAACATCAGAATTCAGATTTAGCTCTTTTGGCTAAAAAATATAATTCAAGTTATGAATATCCAGAAATAAGTGAGTCTTTGATTAATTGGATTTATGAGTTCGATTATTTGTTGGCATATCCTCTTTTAGGGGATGTTTATCATAAAAACATAAAAGAATTTTCTGATAATCCTGAAAAAATACTGACCTATGTATATTTGGTACTAAAATTTCAAGAGTATGAGAAAGGTCGAATATCTTACAAATTTGAACAAGAAAATATTGATAAAGAATATAGAAATGTATTTGATAAGCATTCTTCTTATAAAAAGTATGGACTGATACCTATTGATTCTATGCGAACACTATATAGTATTGATGATCCAGCACGTATATACGACATCGAAATTGGAAAGACGATTTTTTTGTTAACACCGCGTCCTTTAGTGGTTGTACTAAAGAAACTTATGGAAGAAAATTATATTAGCAAAATTGCTTTTCGTGGTGATAATCGTTATGTCTACGAAGGAGAAAATCATTGTAGTTATTTGAAGGAAGCAGTTGAAGCAGGAAAGGTTTTTGATTTGAATATTGCATCGTTGCCTGAAATGAACAAATTGGTTTCCGAAAACACTTTTGATAGTCTGTGGGTTTCTGTAGATTCTTATGATATTACATTTGAGGAGCTGTGTAATGATTTTAATATTGAAAATGATTTTATTGTGACACAAGTAATTCATCTTCAGCATGATGGTAATATTATTACGCATATCGATCATGAGTATGTTTTTTATTCGTTAGAAGAATATGAAGAACGTCAATTTTTTAGACGAAAAGGTAAAGCACATAATCGCATTAAAACATTTAAAGTCGATAAATCATCAATTCCTTTTGTTTATACGTGTCCAATGTTATCTCTATTAGGAAATGAAAGAAAAGAAATTGAGGTGCCATTTATATATTTTGTTTTAAATGCTTATTTTGTGCACAAGGACCTACTGATGGAGTATTTTCAGAAAATTTTAGTTAAAGAGATGTAGTGCCGTTGAATATGACTTATGGAGTTGCTATGGACAATATATATTATCAAACGTTAAATTATTGCAATGATTATCCATACATTAGATATCGATGGGATATTAATTGGAATGTGGAGGCAATAACGGGAGAACAATTTGCAGATGGATATATTGTTCAGAAAGTAAGCATTAGTACATCAACTAAGCTATCTACCGTTAATAATACAAGTTATTTTGAAGCCTGGAAAGTCGAAAAAGGCATATGTGAAAAGGAATTCAGTTGCGACTATGACGACTCTTTTTCTTGTAGATGTGATGGATTTTCCGGTTGGTTGAATCATATTAAAGATGCACTGGGTAAAATCGGTGATGTCAAATACACAGGTGTTGTGTACTGGATAAGTCAAGAAAGTTTATTATATTCAGAAATTGATAGTTGGAGAAAAGGGACAGTACAAGAGGCTGGAAATCTTAAATCATCATATCAGTTCAATGAAAAAAAGATCGAACCAATTTGTATTCGAGAGTATACTCATCATTTTTCTTTAGTTGATGAAATGATTATTAAACAAATTATTCTTGATGAATGTTGTAGTCTCTACAATCCGACTCGAGATAGGTATTATGTTGAAAATTTTGAACTTGTTATAAACGATTTGTTAGAAAATACTGCTTTCTCATATCTTATTCAAAGTATAAGTGACGAATGGAATAAGCGATTAAGGTCATATTAAACAGATTAACATGTAATATTCTTCATAATTAATTATTCTGCAATAGGCCGCGCTTTATTTAGAAAACGTATTCTCCTTGTTCCATGAATTCTTGCGAAATTGACATCAAAGCAGATCAAAATGTATTGCTTTCCTATAGGTGGTGCTTTAGAGCATCACCTTTTTAAGTGTCCATTTAATAAACCTGTTTTGATGTTACAATACCTTTACAAACATAAGTTCTGGTGGTAATATCGCATTACAAACAAACATATGTTTGTAATATAAGAACGTTTATAGGGACAACGTTCGTCAGAAAGGAGGATTAAGCCCATGATTTAGTTAAGCAGATTAGATCTGCCGTCAGCAGTAGTTATAGGCAAATAAAAAGGTTTGGAACTGAATCAGAACCAAACCTGAAAGTGATATCACTTTTTATGTAACCAGTAATAGTGTAGTGCAAATTCCGCTTCAACTGCATATGAATTCCGCTAAGACCTGCATATGAGATTCCGGTTCATCTGCACGCGTTTCCGATACAACTGCACGCCATTCCGCTTCAAACGGCATGGCGTTTTTTATTGGTGTTATAGTTCTC
>JAZUDH010000124.1:0-9222 GCA_045639565.1 Lachnospiraceae bacterium | reverse complement strand
CCACACGCCTCCGTCCCCAACGGACCCGGGAGGGAAAAAGAAAACCTTAAGTAGTGGGAACTACTTAAGGTTTTTGTTATTTTACTCGAATCTAACTTTCATGTATGCTTTGATCTCTTCGACGCAACGATCGAAGCCAAGTTTGGAACTATCGAGGCACAGGTCATAGTTTCTAGCGTCGGTCCATTCGCGGCCAGTGTGGGCTTTGTAATAGTCGGCGCGGGCTTTGTCGGTGTTTATGATGTATTTTTCTAAATCCTTGCCCTGCATAGAGAGCTTAGCGCCTGCCTGCTGCATGAGAAAGTCCATGGGAGCGTGTACAAAAACGCTTAAGACATTGTCATAGTCTTTTAAGATGTAGTCGGCTGCACGGCCTATGATGATGCAGGATTCTTTTTCAGCAAGATCCTTTATGATTTTAGCCTGATAATTAAAAAGGTTTTCATCAGAGGTAAACTTAGGACTTGAAGGATCAACTATGTCACCGGTGTATTCTTTGGTACGATTTCTCTTAAATAATAGACCAGATTTCTTAGCACGTTCATCTGCTTTAGCAAAAAGGTCTACGTTGATGCCTGAATCCTCACTTGCTTTTCTGATTAGGTCCTTGTCGTAGTATTCGATGCCTAAATCTTTAGCAAGCATTTCGCCGATTGTACGGCCACCACTACCATATTGTCTGGCAATTGTAATGACGATTTTTTTATCCATCTAATAACCTCCATTTTGCAATGCAAAATATTAAATACTCCCTATTCCCCTAAGTATGCTTTCTTGACTGTTTCATCGTTCATGATATTCTTAGCGTCGCCGCTTAATACGATGTTACCAGTTTCAAGAACGTAAGCACGATCAGCGATTTCTAAAGCCTTCTTAGCATTCTGCTCAACAAGTAATACAGTAACGCCATCCTTGCTTACTGACTTTATTATATCAAATATTTCATTAACCAAAATAGGAGAAAGACCCATTGAAGGCTCATCCATCAAAATAATACTGGGATGCGACATAAGTGCTCGTCCCATAGCAAGCATCTGTTGCTCGCCACCAGAAAGAGTACCAGCTATCTGGCTTTTACGCTCTGCAAGACGAGGGAATCTTTCATATACCATTTTTAAGGTTTCCTCAATTTCCTTTTTGTCGGATCTTGTATAGGCGCCGAGTTTAAGATTCTGTAATACTGTAAGCTCCTGGAAGATTCTACGTCCTTCTGGAACGTGAGCCATACCCATAGTTACAATTTTGTGACCAGGGGTACCAGCGATTTCCACGTCATTGAACTTGATTGATCCCTTAGCGGGTGTGATAAGTCCACTGACGGTATGAAGAATTGTTGTTTTGCCTGCACCGTTAGCACCGATAAGAGCAACAACCTCACCTTTATTAACTTCAAAATTAATACCTTTAATTGCCTGGATGACACCGTAGTAAACTTCCAGGTCTTTAACTTCTAACATTGCCATATCGTTATTCTCGCCTTTCGTTTACTCACCAAGGTATGCCTTGATAACCTCGGGATTGTTAAGTACCTCACTTGTTGCGCCTTCTGCTAAAACTCTACCAAAGTTTAGAACCGTTAAGCGCTCGCAGATACCTGATACAAGTCGCATATCATGCTCAATCAAAAGAATAGTCATTCCGAATTCCTTGCGGACAAAAGAAATGGTATCCATAAGTTCCTGGGTTTCATTAGGATTCATACCAGCTGCTGGCTCGTCAAGGAGCAAGAGCTTGGGATTAGTTGCAAGTGCACGGGCAATTTCAAGCTTACGTTGCTTACCATATGGTAACTGCGAAGCCTTGAGGGAAGCTTCTTTGTCAAGGTCGAATACCTTAAGTAAAGAAAGAGCTTTCTCGTCCATTTCTTTCTCTACCTTAAAGAACTTAGGAAGTCTTAAGATACCAGAAAGAGTGGAATAGCTATATTGGTTATGTAAACCAACCTTAACATTATCAAGAACTGTTAAGTCAGAAAATAGTCTGATATTTTGGAAGGTTCTTGCAATTCCAGCCTTGTTGATTTCAATATTGCTAAGCCCGGCAATGTCCTGGCCGTCTAAAATAATCTTACCCTGATCTGGTTTGTAAACACCTGTGAGTAAGTTGAAGGCTGTTGTTTTGCCAGCTCCGTTAGGACCGATGAGGCCATAGAGCTCGCCTTTCTTAATTTGTAAGTGTAATTCGTCAACGGCTCTTAATCCACCGAAGGAAATCGAAAGGGCATTAACGTCAAGTAAGATATTGTTTTCCATTTAGCGGCCCTCCTTCTTGCGCTCGATGAAGCGCTTGACTGAATATTTTTCACGAAATACCTTGGCTTTAGGCGACCATGTGAAGAGCATTACTACGATAAGAACGATAGCGTAGATTAACATTCTGTAGTTGTTAAGTCCTCGCAGAAGCTCGGGTAATGCTGTAAGCAATGTAGCTGCGATGATGGAACCAGGAAGGCTTCCAATGCCGCCTAATACTACGAATACTAAGATTAAGATTGAAATATTGTAACCAAAAGTATTAGCAGTAGCAGTTACTGTTGAAAGGTTGTGAGCATAAAGAACACCACCGGCACCAGCAATAGCCGCTGAAATGGTGAAAGCAAGAAGCTTGTAGCCTGTGATGTTAAGGCCTACGGATTCTGCTGCGATACGGTTATCACGGATTGCCATAACTGCTCGTCCTGTACGTGAATTTACTAAGTTGTAAACAATCAACAGTGTGATGACAATTAAAATTACTCCAATTGTAAATGTTGATAAATGAGAAACTGAGTTGATACCCTGAGGACCATTTAGAATCCATGTAGAGGTATCATCAAGTACCATGTCCTTGCTGTCGCCGAATGCAAAATGAATACCGGAACTATCCTTAGCAATATAGATTACGTTTACTATGTTTTTGATAATTTCGCCAAAAGCAAGAGTAACGATTGCAAGGTAGTCGCCGCGAAGCCTTAATACGGGAATACCGATTAAGAAACCAAAGAGAGCAGCTACCAAGGTTCCAGCAATAAGCGCGATGACAAATAATAGAGGCTTACTTGTAATGGAATCAGATAAAAGCTTAGAAACGGTGGCTCCTATAAAAGCACCCACGCACATAAAGCCTGCATGGCCTAAACTTAGCTCGCCTAAATATCCTACGCACAGGTTAAGGCCGATTGCTACTAATGAATAAACACAAACAGGAACAAGCAAGCCCTTCATAAGAGAAGACATGCTTCCTGTTGCGATGAAAATCTGCACTATGATATAGAAGATTAATACGCCAAGGATTGTAAAAAGAGGATCTTTGGTGCTTTTCTTCATATTCTTAAAACTGAATTTAGTCTTAGACATTTCTTTGGCCCCCTCCCTTTATACTTTCTCGTGAATCTTCTTGCCTAAAATACCGGTAGGCTTAACTAACAATACGATAATCAAAACTGAGAATACAATGGCGTCAGCAAGCTGTGATGAAATATAAGCCTTGCCGAAAACCTCAATGATTCCTAATAAAATTCCACCAATCAAAGCGCCAGGAATTGAACCGATACCACCGAAAACTGCTGCGGTGAAGGCCTTGATACCAGGCATTGAACCAGTGTAAGGACTAAGTGTAGGATAAGCAGAGCAAAAGAGCACGCCTGCGATAGCAGCAAGTCCCGAACCAATTGCGAAGGTGAGTGAAATTGTTGCGTTTACGTTGATACCCATTAACTGAGCAGCTCCCTTATCTTCAGATACTGCAAGCATCGCTTGACCAGCTTTAGTCTTTTTGATAAAGAGAGTAAGGCAGGCCATAATCAAAATACATACAACAACTGTGATAATTGTAGTCCATGAAATAGTAAGACGACCATCAGCAAGCTTGATAGGATCGAATTCAATTACTGATTTAAACGACTTAGGATTTGCGCCAAAAGAAAGCAATGCCACATTCTGAAGCAGATAGCTTACACCGATTGCAGTAATCAATACGGCAAGCGAAGTTGCATTTCTAAGAGGCTTGTAAGCAACCTTTTCAATGAGCATGCCTAAAAGTGTACATCCTATTACAGATAGCATAATCGCTATGAATGGGTTGATCCCAATCTGGGTCATACACACGTATACAATGTATGAGCCTATCATAATAACATCACCGTGAGCGAAGTTTAACATCTTAGCAATTCCGTATACCATTGTGTAACCCAATGCGATGATCGCGTATACGCTGCCCAGACTTATTCCGTTGATAAGATACGACAAAAAGTCCATAACATTCTCCTTAAACACATAAGTTTTTCTGTAAATTGTCAGCCACGTGAAGCAATCCACAAAATAACTTTATAAAATAATAAAGCTATTTTAGCACCTTACATACATGTATGCAATGCTTTAAAGCGAAAAAGTTTTCGCTACTTAACTTACTAAAGTGGCCCATTGGGGACGGAGGCGTTTGGACCGCAGGACTGTCCCCAATGGACCGTTTCGCTGGTGGTTCGTTAGGGACGGAGGCATTTGGACCGTAGGACTGTCCCCAATGGACCACTTTCGCGCGTGGTTCATTAGGGACAGACCTACGGTCCAAACGCCTCCGTCCCTAGTGTGCCGCGGTCCAAACGCCTCCGTCCCTAACGGGCCACCCGTCCAATGCGGAAACAAAATGAAAACGGCAGGCACATGAGGAGTTGGTGCCCGCCGTTGGAGTAAGTAATTTAATTGTAACTAGCTTAAATTAGTTAGCTGATACGTATGTACCGCTCTTGATGATAACAGCCTTAGGAGCCTTGTTAACTTCACCTGTAGCAGCCCATGTCATGCCGTTACCTGTAAGTCCGTCAACCGAAATCTTTGTGAACTGATCCTTTAAAAGATCATTGAGTTCAGAAATGCTCATTGCAGGAGTTGCTTTAGCTTCTTCAAGAGCTTTCTTGATTGCGTATATACAGTCGTATGCATCAGCACCAAACTGGTTAGGGATTTCATTGTACTTATTCTGATATGTAGTAACAAATTTTACTGTTAAATCATCTGTAGCATCAGCTGCGAAAGGAGTTAAGAGGTAAACACCTTCAGCAAGGTTAACATCGAAGCCTTCAACACCTAAAATACCGTCCATACCATCTACACCAAAGAATGTAGGAGCATATCCCATCTGGTCAAGCTCGCCTAAGATAATAGCAGCTTCTGTATAGTAGTAAGGATAGAAGAGAAGGTCAACACCTGCTGACTGAAGCTTCTTTAGCTGTGTTGTAAAGTCTGTAGCTGAATCTGATGTAAATGCTTCTTCATCAACAATGTTTACGCCTACAACAGCTGATTCACTTACGAATGTATCGCGGATACCCTTTGAGTAAGGATCACCACTGTTGTATAGGATTCCGACCTTAGCATCCTTAAAGTTTTCTGAAATGTAGTCAGCAGAAGCGATACCCTGGTTAGGATCTGTGAAACATACCTGGAATACATTGTCATTCTTGATTACTTCGATAGATGAAGCAGAAGGTGTTAACTGGAACATCTTGTCTTCAGCTGTCTTGTCTGCAACTGCGATACAAGGAGAAGTTGTAACTGTGCCAACTAATACCTGCATACCCCAGTCCTTTAATGAGTTATATGCGTTTACTGACTTTTCAGGATTGTGCTCGTCATCGGCTTTCTTGAATTCTACCTGATAACCATTGATACCGCCTGCTGCATTGATTTCATCAACTGCGATTTCAATAGAGTTCATAACTGCTGTACCATAAGCTGCAGCAGAACCTGTTAAAGGTCCGATACTTCCGAGTTTGAATGTGTTGCTATCTCCCTTAGCGCCACAACCAGCTAATGAGCCGGCTACCATGCAAGCAGCAAGAGCTAAACTTGCGAATTTCTTAAATTTCTTCATAATAAATTCCTCCCGAAACAAATCTCTTTATTTATGATAATGTAAAATATCACAACGTTAATACTGTGTCAAGTTGAAGTGCGAAAAAAGTTTAAAATTTTTTTAAAACCGTTACTTCCTATTATAAATGTGCATTTCACAGTCATTTCTTTGGCTATAGTATTTTTTCTAAGGCCAAAGAAAATGGTTCGCATCTTACGACATTTTACTTAGATTCCGCGATATGATAAAATATCTGCAGATTATTCCTTAAGGACACTGAGGTATAAGAATGCGTATTTGGGCTAAGCTTTTTAAAGACAATCACATGATTAAAGATTACGTTTATGAGGACTATTCTGATGAAACACGTACTCACAAGGTGTTTAAGGGTCTCGACGAAGTATGCAAGGAGTTTGATCTTCCACGACCTATCTGGCTTGAATCTAACGTTAAAGATTTTAAGCGAAATTCCAAGACCAGATTTAGACAGGATAGCTTTATTGAGGAAATTCCATGTGATTATTTAGAGTTCTATATAATAGAAGAATAGGGACGTGGCTTTCGCATCGAGGATTGTCCCAGTGGCGTAAAAACGCCACGAAGGGACAGCCCTCGATGCGAAAGCCACGTCCCTAGGGGTATATTGAATGAGATTAAAGGAACAGTATCGTAAGCTTTCATATAGGAAGAAAATCTTTTCGGGTATGGTGATAGTAGTAGCAGTTTCAATGCTTTTATGTCTATTCGGCGTGCTCGTGTCATTTTATGCAGCTAATGAGAAACGTTTAGCTGATGAAGCAATGGTGGTACTTAATAACTCTGATGTTATGTTAACCGAAAAAACAGCTGAAATTAAGCGAGCTCTTGCTGACATTGTTAAGTCTCCCGCTACAACAAGAATGATACTTACTGGTGATAAGGACGATGTCCACAGCGTGTACAGAATGATGTATTCCAATTTTACTAAGCTTGGAAGCTATGCGGATTTTGGCGTATACGACGGGGCGGGTATGCTCAAGCTTTACACTGGCAATCTTAAGTATGTAAAGGATACAATTTCTGTAAACTGGGGAATTCTATACGAACTTAGCAATAGCCCGTTTTCTACGGCTGTTAGAAACGCGCGCGATTACAATGAGTCTAACAAGACGGTTTTCTTGAGAATAGGAAATGCAGTACTTGATTTGCGTGGTGACGTAATTGGTTACGCGGTTGCAAGTGTGAGTAGCGACCAGTTTTCTGAGATTTTCAAAGCTATAAATATAAGTAAATATGGAGATATTTTTATACTCGATGATTTCGATGAAGTTGTGTATAAAAGCTCAACGATAGACGCTTATTCTTTGGCCGAGGCCAAAGAAAAGGTACTAAAGCTTGAAGATGGTGACTTTTATGAAACACATGATGGCGCATACCGCTTCTATTATAAGTATGATGCGGAAAATTCGCTCCACATTGTGTTTAGACAAAAGGTGGCATCATTTAACTTGATGCTTAGGAGCCTCACGGTTATTGTGCCGGTTGCTTCGCTAATTAGTCTTCTTTTGGGACTTTTGATTTCTAGAAACATGAGCCTTATGTTTTATAAGCCTATCAGACGTATGAGCGTAGGTATGGAGGAAATCAAAAAGGGCAATTTTGAAGTCACGGTCAAGGTTGACAGTGATGATGAGCTTGGTAAGCTTTCAGACAGCTTTAACGAAATGAGCGAGAAGCTTACCGAAAATATGAACAAGCTTGTGGATAGAGAACACGAGCTTTCGGAAGCTAACATCAAGATGATGCAGGCGCAGCTTAACCCTCACTTCATATATAATACGCTAGACACTATGAAGTGGATTGCCAAGGATAACGCGATTCCCGAGATTGCAACTCTTAGCCAGGGACTTGCGGATATCATGCGAGCAAGCATTTCAAGTGGTCAGGTTGTAAGCTTACGACGCGAGCTTGAGCTTGTGGAGAGTTATGTTGAGATCCAGAAGATCAGGTTTGACGATAAGTTTGTATTTATAACAGATGTGCAAGATACTCTTCTTGATTTAGAAGTGCCTAAGCTTATGCTTCAGCCAATCGTAGAAAACGCGATTATTCATGGCCTTAAGAATAGAAGCTTTGGCCAGGTTTTGGTGGAGGCCTTTGTGGAGGATAGCAAGGATTTAGTTGAGCCGTTACAAGGTTCCAAAACGCAGAGTGAGGATGTAAGAAACCAGGGTGTACTTATTATTCGAGTATGTGATGATGGCCAAGGCATGCCCCTTGAAACGATAGCTAAGCTTAATAATCACGAGCAGCTAGCAAGGGGCTCGAATATAGGCTTTTATAATGTAGATTCTATCATCAGACTTAGATACGGCGACGAGTATGGGCTCAGGGTTGTGAGCAAGCCAGACGAGGGCGCAGTGATAGAGTATAGACTTCCGATTGTGAATATAGTGGGATAAACTAGAGGATTTGTAGCCTGTTCTTTGGCCAAAGAACAGAATGTGTGGAGTGGGAATATGTTTAAAGTAGTAGTTATTGAGGACGAATCAATTGTTAGGCGAGGAATCGTTCAGTCCATTAACTGGGATAGTGTCGACTGCATGGTGATGGGCGAGGCTGAAAACGGTGTTAAAGGAATTGAATTAATCAAACGCGTGCAGCCAGATATCGTGATTTCAGACATCAGCATGCCGGAATTAAATGGAATAGACATGATTGAGGCGTTAAAACGCGAGGACATCAACCCTAAAGTTATTTTCCTTACTGCCTATGACGACTTTTCATACGCAAGAGACGCGTTAAGGCTGCAGGTTTCAGATTACATTCTAAAGCCTTTCAAGGACGGTGAGATGGAAGAGGCCATCATGAAGATTACTGAAAAAATCGGTGGTGCCATAGATGCTAGAGAAGAACATTTTGGTGCAGAGTTAGCTTTAAAGCGGGGCGATAAAAGTAAGTACTTATCAGATGCCATTCGTTTCATCGACGAATATTATTCTAATCCAGACCTTTCTGTTGATATGGTTGCCGAGTCTATCGGAGTAAGTGCTGGCTATTTAAGCCGTCTTTTTAGAAAAGAGACCGACTACACCATGGTGACCTATCTTGTTAATCGACGTATCCGTGCCGCAAAAGATATGTTAAAGGACTACTCTCACAAGGTCTACGAAGTCGCCGAGCTTGTAGGCTATAGGGATATCGCTTACTTTAGTGCTACATTCAAAAAATGCGTGGGAGTTTCTCCCTCGGAATATCAAGATCGATATAGAAAATGACGTATGCCACCACGTCCCCAAGATGTCAATGACATCATGGGGACGGGGTGGTTCGTTAGGGACGGAGGCGTTTGGACCGTAGGACTGTCCCTAACGGACCACTTTCGTGTGGGGTCCATTGGGGACAGTCCTA
>JAZUDH010000123.1:0-12959 GCA_045639565.1 Lachnospiraceae bacterium | reverse complement strand
GGTAATTCCGTTTTTAAAGGCATCTGGAATATCAAGAATCGAAGCTGTGTATGCATCTCACAGCGATATAGATCATATTAGTGGAATTAATGAGCTAATAGAGCTTGCTCCCCAAAACGGCATAAAGTTATGTAAACTATTCATTCCAAATACTAGATTATTCTACGATGAAGAGGGAGTAAATCTATTAACTGTTGCCAAAGAAAAATCCATCCCTGTATATGCACTTTCAGGTGGAGACGTAGTCTACGGAAAGGCTTTTGTTACAACCTGTCTATGGCCCATTACTTCAGACGGAAGAGATGCTAATGAAGATTCGCTTGTCAATATGATAAGTTTACATAACACAAACATTCTCATCACAGGCGATATCACTTTAGATACAGAAGCTAAATTAATGGATACCTACGCTAACACCTATTTATCTAAGGTAGACATCTTAAAGGTAGCTCACCACGGCTCGAAATCTTCATCAGGAGAAAGCTTTATAAAAGGAGTTTCTCCTAAAGTAGCCATAATATCAGCAGGTATCAACAACAGATATCATCACCCTAGCGATGAAGTAACCAAACGCTTAGATGACCTGGGTATCCCTTATAAAGTCACAAGTGAGTTAGGTGAAATAGACCTAATCTGCTTATTAAGTCACCTCAACCTGCGCTCACAGTTGACCTTATTTTAGCTTTTCTTATTTTAGTCAACCTATTCCAGCTCCTGAATTGACCTTATAATAGATTTTGCTTTTTAGGTCAATCTCAGCGCTCTCCTGAGGTTGTTGCCTACGAGGTCACGGGCTATAGCGTAGTTCCAGAACTTCAATAATCACAAACTGATTCATTAAGCTACTCTTCACATAAACTTTTAATAATTTCTTGATAATTATCAATCATTCTTCCACTTACATTATTACAATATCGTAAACTGGAAATGCTCATAGTCGGGTTACTGTTGTATATTTTAGCTTGGTTAATAGCGTACTTATGCCATTTTATAGAATTTGCGGTATCCTTAATTCTATCATACAGTCGACTAAGAATTTCTGCTTTTCCTGCAGCTGCTCTATTAGCATAATTTCCTACTCCCTGCTCATCAAACATAAACAATTTATACAGTTCTATTTCCTGCTCTAAAAATTTAATAGTAGTTAAATAGTCTCCTTCTTTTTCAAACATATCCGCAAGAGTAGTAAAATCATTAAAAACAAATACCTGACTACAAATACAATGCTTCAGCACAACAGCTTTAGCCTCTTCCTTTTTTCCACTTTCATATAAGCATTGAGCCAAGAGATTATCATACTTTCCATTTTCGTTGTGTTTATCGATAATAGCAATTGCATCATCAACATATGAACCACTTTTTAACAATAACAATGTTGCAATTTGTATTTCCAAAGCTTCTATAGTTGCTTTACTACTGTACTTCTCTTCATATAATTCAATACTACGTTCATAATAAAAAATGGAATTATCAATATCACCAGTAGCATTATTTCCTTCAGAAAAAACTATACTGTAATATGAATCAGCTAAGAGCTTATTAACTCGAAAATCATTCGGATAATTTTTAATTATTTGACGCAGTTCATTTATCGCTAGAAAATATTCTTCATTAAACAACATATTTTCTATCTTTTCAATTAGCTTGTCTAAATTTTTATACGCTTTTTCATAACCTAACAGAGCGTCAATGGAAACTTGGAATACTTCTGCTAAATCTGGAAGTATCTCTATATCTGGCCGATTATTCCCATTTTCCCATTTTGAAATTGCCGGCACGCTAACATTCAATATATTAGCCAATTGTTCTTGAGTTAGTCCTCTTTGTTTCCTCAGCCGTACTATATTTTCATTTAATTTCATTTCTTATATACCTTGCTGCACTAATTGCTTATTATTAATTGTAATAAGCTTATTGCACCTATCTATGTATTTTGATGAGTGTGAAATAATAATTATTATTCTGTCTGAATACATAGCCTTTAAGATTTCAAACAAATTTTCTCCTGTTTCTTCATCAATCGCATTAAAAGACTCATCAAGAATTATTACATCCGGATTTGCATGAACACCCTTCCTAGAATGATTTTTTGACGGTCTCCTCCAGATAGATTTGAAGAATTTTCCAACACAATTTTATCTATGTCTCCTGCTAATAGTCGTTGCATAAAATCAAATTTAATTAGCTCGTTCCATCTCTCCAAATTATGATAATTTCCAATAAGTATGTTATCTTTTACAGAACATGGTAAGAGGTATGTGTTTTGTGGCAAATACAATACTTTCTCTCTTAAAGACTCGTTATCGTATTCCATTATATCATTATTATTGATGAACACCGATTTTCCAACATTAAATTTATTCAATAATTTTACAAATGTTGATTTTCCACATCCTGATTCTCCAACAATGCCGACTACATCCCCATTTTCAAAATGGAATTTTCCTGTGTTAATGAGTGCATTTCCTTCATAACCAATGTTTTCTAAAGTTCCGTCGATAGAAGTTATTTTTTCTAACTTTATATTTCCATCAACTTCATAATTTTTTTCTATTTCATCAGAAACAAAACTCAATGAGCCTTTTAGATTTCTTAAATTAATCTGTATATTGATTACGTCTCCAATAGAAGAATAATAGATATCATTCACAAGATTTAAGTATACTAAATCCCCCACAGATACTAATCCATTAAGATACATATAAATAATAAGAAGATAGCTTGAATTCTTAAAACATACAGATAAATATTCAAGAATTGTACATACATTCATTGCATACTTATTTGCCTTCTTTTCAAGCTGATTGGCCTCTTTGATATTATCATGAATTAGTGGAATAATTATTCCATTCTCCCCATATTGTTTTATCCCATTCACATCTGATACAAGCGCTTTTATATTTTTACTACTTTTGGCACGCACTTCTTGTAATTTGCTGCCATATTCCACTAATTTTGATTTTTCACCATTGAGCAGTTTTTGAAAACCAAAATACTGTAACGGTATTTGAACAAAAAATATACAGAATAATAGTTTACTAATTCCAAAGATAACAATAAGAGTAATAATCATTACTAATGCAGAAACAATAATTCCAGTGACCGATGAAACATATAACCCGAAAACTGTATCTATCGTTGTACTAACACGTTCAGTAATGTATGTGGGTTCCAATGAATTAATTTTATCGTATCTCATCTTAAAGACTTTTTTATAAAGATTCAGTGTTTCAAGATTCTTAAATTTTTCAGTAAAGTAAAACTTGAAATGATTATAAAAGAACTTCGACATATAAAGAATTGTTAACACTATAAAGTACGTTATTACATTTTTTTGATTAAAACCGGTGTTATTAGTATTCATCACATTACGTAATAGCAGTGGCCCACATACAGATAATGTCATAATTGCAAATAGAAAAATTATATTAGCAACAATATCTTGAAAATATCTTTTGAACAGTTCTATGGTATATTTATTTTTTAACATTAACATTCCTCCTTAAAACTAATTGATCTCAAATATTCATCACATTCTTTTTTTGCAAAATCACAATAATTTTTACGTCCCTCAAAATATAAGCTTCACTATTATAGGTTGCAGCTTTGCATGGGCCTCCACACAAATACTTATACTCACAAGTTTTACAAGCGTTGGTAGTAACCCTACCTCTCACTTTATAAATTTACGAAAAAAATCCCAGTCTTCAGCAACTGGGATCCTTTGATTATTAGAAAGTAGCAGTTCCACCAAAACTTCCTACTCCTCCACTGCAACCAACGACTGTATTTGTGTCGGTTTCAGGAATCAAAATGGTAATAGTTTCATTTTCCACTGCGACATCCCCCTTTCTTTTTTTTAAATTTTATATCTTAAATAAAGTTATTCACAATTGAGCAACTATCAAAGTTAAAACTATAAACTTGAGCAATAGTTAAGTTGTAGTTTAAATATATGTCTGCTACTATTAATTACCTTTTTAACATGAACGTTCTTGTTTGCATGAATTGCAAACATATGCTGCTCTCTTTATTTGGGGGATATTTCTTTTTTTCAAGATCAGATTAATTGTCTACACATAAGGAACATAATTATTTCACAGTTTTATGCTTTCGCTGTGAAATACTCACATCTATTGTCAGATATTATAAGATGAGATGTTTTTTCTTCTTTGTTGTACTGCCATCTCCTGACGCTATGTGCTAGACATTTTTGTTAAAAGAGAAGTAATCAATGCACTAGTCAATGAAGGTAATTCAAGCTATTTAACACATATTGAATCCTGCATTTTTTCAAAAGAACTTTCTTTAATTCCGCTTACCTTCATGACATCTTCGATTGAACTAAACTTCCCATTCTTTTCTCTAAAATCAATTATTGCTTGAGCTCTGACTTCTCCGATTCCAGGAAGTGTCATAAGTTCAGCTAGTGATGCAGTATTTAGGTTTACCTTGCCATCCTTGGCCTTGCCACCGTCTATGGTAGCATCGTTGATGGGAGTAATGTCCTCTTCGAAGCTAGGAACGATAATCTGCATTTCGTCTTCTAGAATTGAAGCTAAGCTGATACCGTCTACGTAGGCATCATCGGTTAGCCCACCAGCCATGTTGATTGCTTCATATACACGGCTTCCCTCTGGCAAGATATATACGCCAGGAGTTAAAACTTCACCAAGAATGGATACACAGATTTCTGGTTCACTACGATCGTTAGTTTCAGACTCAGGAAGAGTCTCTTCTACTGATGCTACAGTTTCTGGTTTAGCATATTCTACTTTAGTGTAGGAATTTGAACTTCCGCATCCAGCCATTAGGCTTACGGCAAGTCCTAAGACAAATAGATATTTTTTCATAATAGATACCCTCTATTGGAGGGATTTAGGTCGACGTAAGAATATTACTATAAAGTGATTTTTTTTGCAACAAAAAACCTCTAACACCAAACTAATATGTGCATCTTAACTATTGAATCAATAAAAGATGCCCATATCAATTTGACGTTAGAGGTCCACAATTAAATCAATTATTTTGTAGTAGCTTCTAAAGCCTGTTTTAAGTCGGCAATCAAATCTTCTTTGTCCTCAAGACCTACAGAGATTCTGATAAGTCCTGCTGGAACACCAGCCTCGATTAACTGCTCTTCTGTAAGCTGACGATGAGTAGTGGTTGCGGGATTTAAACAGCATGTTCTAGCGTCTGCTACATGAGTTTCGATTGCACCTAACTTAAGGGCCTTCATAAACTTCTCAGCAGCTTCTCGTCCACCCTTAATTTCAAAAGAAACTACGCCACAGCCACCCTTAGGCATGTATTTTTTAGCTCTTTCATAGTATTCATTAGACTTAAGTCCTGGATACTTAACATATAAAACTTCGGGCTGAGCTTCAAGGAACTCAGCAACTGCCTGTCCGTTTCCAACATGACGTGCCATACGTACATGTAAAGACTCAAGACCCATGTTTAGATAGAATGCATTCTGAGGAGACTGGATACTTCCTAAGTCTCTCATAAGCTGACAAGTAGCTTTTGTAATAAATGCACCTTCCTTGCCAAACTTTGTTGCATATGTAATTCCATGATAAGATTCATCTGGAGTACAAAGACCAGGGAACTTATCAGCATGAGCCATCCAGTCAAAGTGGCCGCCATCTACTATAGCTCCACCAACTGCTACACCGTGACCATCCATATATTTAGTAGTTGAATGAGTAACGATATCTGCGCCCCATTCAATAGGACGACAGTTTACAGGGGTAGGGAATGTATTATCAACAATTAAAGGAACGCCATGGGCATGAGCCGCATTAGCGAACTTCTCAATATCTAATACAGTAAGTGCAGGGTTAGCAATTGTTTCGCCAAATACTGCACGAGTATTCTCTTTGAAAGCTGCGTTTAATTCTTCTTCAGTACAGTCAGGAGATACGAAAGTAACATCAATTCCCATCTTAGCCATTGTAACTGAGATAAGATTGAAGGTTCCTCCATAAATTGAAGATGAAGAAACAATATGACTGCCAGCTTCACAAATATTGAATAAAGCAAAGAAATTAGCTGCCTGTCCAGAAGATGTAAGCATTGCAGCTGTACCGCCTTCAAGCTCGGCAATCTTAGCAGCCACATAATCGTTTGTAGGGTTTGCTAATCTGGTATAAAAATAGCCTGAAGCTTCAAGGTCGAATAATTTACCCATATCCTCACCAGTTGCATACTTAAATGTTGTTGACTGGATGATAGGAATCTGTCTGGGTTCTCCATTACCAGGTGTGTATCCACCCTGGACACACTTTGTGTTCAATCTGTAATCACTCATTTTACTCTCACATTCCACATTAATATTTAGAAGTTACACTCCACATTATTGTGGAATGTTGCCGTGTGGCACAAAGTGCCACGTGACAAATATTCTATTTGCCACACTATCATTCTTTTTTATTCTGTTGGCCAAGCTGTGAAGATAACTGCTTAGCAAATTCTTTAATTTTAGTGTTTATGTCTGCGCCACCCCAAATCTCAGCAAGAGTAATCTCTAACTGAACCCATAGATTGCTGGCCTCAACAATCTTAGGAAGTGGAATAGAATCAGCATATTCATTCTGGAAGGTTAAGAAAGCCTCATCTTCGTATCCTGCATCAACAGAAGAAGCAAGCTTTCCTGTTCTTGCATAAACATTAGGTGAGTATTCGGTGGTTGCAAATGCTGCAAATTCATTGGCAGCTTCTTTAACCTCAGAGTAGCCGTTTACAACAATTGTATCCGTAACCGATAGTGATCTTGATGCAAGTCCGTCTGTAAGATCAGGGATAAGTGTGTATCCATATTCCATGACTCTAGGAATTTCTACTTCGCTGGCAAGTGCTTCGTACTTTACATAGTCTCCACCAGCTTTTCTAGCTTCTTCGGCAAGTGTTAAATATTCTTCCTGCTTGTCAAAGGCAGCCTGAATATCTTCATTTCTTTCCTCAATCTTTTCGTTTACTTTTGCAATAGCATCACTCGTAACGATTGTATATACGCTCTTTCCATCAAGGAAATCATCTAAAACAGCCTGATAGTCTGAGTCCTTAGCATCAATAGCAAAGAACTGAGATAAGCCCTGATAAATAGTAAGACAGTTTATAACATTAACATTATCAATATCGATGTTTCCTGTATCATCACCAGCATCTCCACCTACTATCATTGAGCTTCCTACGAAGCAGTAGTTAAAGAATATATCTGAAACTGACCATTTCATAACGCCTTCAACTCCCGCGGGAGCATCGTATACATCGGCAAAGGATTTAACATCGTCAAAGGTCTTAGGAATCAAATCTTCTAAAGTCACCTCGGCTGCCTTGTATTCAAGGAGTGACATTCCGACTTCTTCCTCGCCCTCATAATCTTCTCCCATTTCGCTACCATCATCGGCGCTTTCAGAGACAATTCCTTCTCTAACCTTTTGCAGGTAGTCTTCCATATATGTCTTGTTGTAAAGTAACACGCTGGTTTCAAAAGAAAGCGGATATCCAATTGTACTTCCATTGTAGGTTACAGCATCTAACGCTGACTGTGAAAAATGATTAGTATTCAACACATCAGCCTTGTCTCTTGTCTCAGATGCAAGACCTGCCAAATATGCCTTTTCCAAAGCATCATTTGTAATGATGTATAAATCAGGGAATTCCTTGCCATCAACAGAAGCTCTATTGATTTTTTCTATATATTCACCAGACTCTACAAGCATAGGAATAACACGAACCAATGGATTTTTACTATGAAACTCTACTGCTGCCATGGTAAGGTAATCAGTAAAAGCCTCATCTGAATACCACAAGTAGACAGTCTCAATATCAGAAACAGACTGTCTCTTAGTTTCCTCTTCAGCCATGTTGTTGTTTTCACCGATATGAAGAAGACCAACAACAAATGAAGTAAGCAATAATACTATAACTAATTTCTTTCTTAAATGCATTCTCTCTTTCCTTTATGAAAATGCGACACCAAGACTTTCTTTAAGAATGCCTATCATTTCGTCCACATTTTCTTTAGTAATAACTAAAGGAGGAACGAAACGAATAATATTAGCGCCCGCATTTATAAGTACAAGACCTTTGTCAAGTGCTGCCTTTATAATAGGTGCAACAGGCTCACTAAACTCAAGACCCTGCATGAGTCCCACACCCCTGTGAGCTACTATTTTATCTGAAGTTTTAGCTACCTCTTCAAGCTTTTCATAGAGGTAATTTCCAACTTCATTGACATTCTTAATTATATTGTTTTGCTCAAATAATTCAAGCACTTTGTTCGCAGCGGCTGTTGCTAAAGGGTTGCCACCATAGGTAGTTCCATGGTCTCCTGCAGCAAGTGAACTATTAGCCATTTCTTCGGTCATAACGAATGCGCCAATAGGAACACCACAGCCTAAAGCCTTGGCAACAGTCATAATATCAGGCTTAACACCGTACTTTTGCCACGCAAACATAGAACCTGTACGGCCCATACCGCACTGAACTTCATCTAAAATCATGACAATATCATTTTCATCACAGAGCTTTCGAACTCCCTCAATGAATTCCTTTGTAGCTGGATAAATACCGCCCTCACCCTGAACTGTTTCAAACATGATTGCACAGGTTTTATCTGTGATTAGCGCTTTTACCGATTCTAAGTCATTCATTGTAGCAAACTTTATATGTCCGATACCTTCTCCGAAGGGCTCGCGATACTTAGGAGTACCAGTTACAGATAGGGCTCCCATTGTACGTCCATGAAAGGAATGCTCCATAGCAATGATTTCATGATCTTTGGCCCCATCCTTAAGGTAAGCATGCTTAAGCGCTGACTTGATTGCTCCTTCTACAGCTTCAGCGCCACTGTTTGTAAAGAAAACACGGTCCATCTGAGACGCTTTTACAAGCCTTTTAGCAGCTTCGATTGCTGGCACATTGTAGTAATAATTAGAAGTGTGAATAATCTTGTCAACCTGTTCTTTGATTGCATCGTTATATTCTTTGTTGTTATAGCCAAGTGCAAAAACAGAAATACCAGCGCAAAAGTCAAGATACTTCTTGCCATCTAGATCATATAAGTAAACTCCGTCGCCATGATCGAACACGATCTGATACCTGTTGTATGTATGAAGAAGCACCTTTTCAGCTTCATCTATATATTCTTTCATCATAGTAATATCCCCTCTTTATTCAGAGTATTCATCAGCATAGAATACTGTACCAATACCATTTTTAGTAAAGATTTCAAGTAACAGGCAGTGAGCCAAACGTCCGTCTAAGATATGCACTCTGTTAACGCCCTTTTTGATTGCGTCTGTACAGTTAGCAAGCTTAGGAAGCATTCCACCTCCGATTACTCCACTTGCCATTAACTCATCAGCTTCTCTTGCCGAGATTCTTGAAATAAATGTCGATTTATCATTGAAATCTTTGTATAAACCTTCAACATCAGTTAAGAACGCAAGCTTTTCAGCCTGAACTGCTTTAGCTATTGCACATGCAGCATCATCAGCATTTACGTTATAGGTAGTGCCATCCTCACCTCTACCAATTGGAGAGATGATAGGAAGAAAATCTCTATCTAGCAAATCCATTATGATTTTTTCATTTACGCCTACGACATTTCCTACAAAGCCTATATCCTTGCCATCAGAGTATTTCTTTTCGCAGGTAAGTAACCCGCCATCCTTGCCGCTGATACCAATAGCATGTACTCCTAGCGCTTCAACCATTGAAACTAAGGATTTATTTACCTTGCCTAATACCATTTCAGCAATTTCCATGGTTTCTTCGTCGGTTACTCTTAAACCATTGATAAACTGTGGCTCCTTGCCTACTTTACTGATCCAGCGGCTGATTTCCTTGCCACCTCCGTGGACGATGATAGGCTTAAAACCTACTAATTTAAGCAGTGTTACGTCTTTAATCACGTTCTTTTGCAGTTCAGGATCAACCATTGCTGAACCGCCGTATTTTACAACGATGATCTTACGATTAAATTTTTGTATATAAGGAAGTGCTTCAATGAGCACCTCAGCCTTGCTTTTTAAAACTTCAATATTATCTGTATTCATTCCCCTAGTCCCTTTCTAGCTTCTATAATCAGCGTTTATCTTTACATAATCATAGGTCAGATCACAGCCCCATGCAGCGGCTTCGTAGTCGCCCTCATGCATATCAACTAAAACTGTAACCTCATCAGCCTTCATAATTTTAACAGCAAGCTCTTCGTCAAAAGAAAGCGGTACGCCCATTTCAAAAACCTTAAGCTTTCCATTAACACTTTCAAAATAAAGCTCTACAGTGTTTTGATCAAAATCAACACCTGAGTATCCCATAGCGCATAAGAATCGACCAAAATTAGCATCACATCCATAGATTGCCGCTTTAGAAAGTGATGAGCTGATGATTGATCTAGCAAGAATTCTTGCTTTTTCTTTTGAAGAAGCATTCACAACCTGGGCCTCAAAAAGCTTGGTGGCGCCTTCTCCGTCGCTCGCCATTCTCTTAGCTAAATATGTACACACATATAAAAGAGCTTCCTTGAAGGTTTCGTAGTCAGTATTTCTTGCGTTAATCTCATCGTTTCCAGCAAGTCCGTTAGCCATAATGATGAGTGTATCGTTTGTCGAAGTGTCTCCATCTACTGAAACCATATTAAAGGTTTCTTTTACAACATCGCTTAGTGCCTCCTGAAGTAACGGTTTAGCAATTTTAAGGTCTGTAGTTAAAAATCCAAGCATGGTACACATGTTAGGGTGAATCATTCCAGAGCCCTTACACATACCACCTAAAGTAACTTCCTTGCCTCCTATCGAAAAAGAAACTGCGATTTCTTTATTTACTGTATCAGTTGTCATGATAGCCTTACTTGCTAAGGTTCCTGCTTCTATAGAACCATCTAAAGTCTTGCTCATCATATTGACACCATTAACAAGCTTATCAACCGGAAGCTGCATTCCTATAACACCAGTTGATGCAACCGCAACAGAATCGTAAGGAATGTTAAGAGCTTCCTCAACAGCCTTAGCTGTTTTTAAGCATGCGTTAACGCCTTCCTCGCCTGTACACGCATTAGCTATTCCTGAGTTTACAACAACTGCCTGCATAGGCCTACCTGAATATACAATTTTCTGATCCCAGGTAACACATGCTGCCTTAACTACATTTGTAGTAAAAGTTCCTGCTGATGTTGCAGGTACTTCAGAATAAACCATTGCCATGTCTGTTCTGTTTTTATATTTGATATTAGCCTCACACGAAGTAGCCTTATATCCTTTAGCGCTTGTAACGCCGCCTTTAAGTACGTTCATTTTCTCATTCCCCTTCTTTGGCCTAAGTAGGCTCTCTATTTATTAATATAAGTAATCTTGTTGTTTTCGTTAAGAGTAAAATCGTAATAGTTTAAATCTTCACGCTTGGTCCAGCCGATTGAGTTCCAAAATGCATTTCCCAGATCGTTTTTCTTGAATGCGATTAAGGAAACCTTAGAGATTTTCTCCTTTTTCAGGGCTTCCATGCAGTAATGAACCATTGACTCGCCTACCTTGTGGCGGCGGTAAGCCTTGTCAACGCACACATGGTAAAAGCAGGCGCGACGGCCATCGTGACCACAAAGAATTGCTCCGATGATCTTGTCATCTTTTGTAGCAACCACACTGGTTGTAGGATTTCTACGGATGAAAGCTTCAATTCCTTCGTAGGAATCGTCAATGCTTCTAATGGCAAAACCGTCAATTGAATTCCATAGAGCGTATACTCCGTCGTAATCTTCTATTTTCATATTTCTAATAATAAAGTCTGCCATCGTTAAAGTCTCCGCATTTCTCTATCCACTAATTTTTATCAATATACATCCAATGAGAAGTTTATGCAAGGGTTTTATAAATATTTTTGCATATTTTTTGATTAAAATACAGGTTTTCTTGCATAATATGTATTTATTTATGCATAAATATCGATTTGCAAATTATTCATAAACTTGCAAATCAGCCTTGCTTGAAAAAGAATCTACATTATATAATAGGTAAGGAATGAGCTATTTGTGATAAACATAGGGGTACTAGATGGAAACATTATTATGGATATTAGGCTACCTTGCTATGGTGAACCTAGTTGGGTTCACTTTGATGGGAGTCGACAAGCGAAAAGCGATTAAACATTCGTGGCGCATTTCTGAAGCCACTTTATTCTTGATTGCCCTCATAGGCGGAAGCGTAGGGTCATTTATCGGAATGCACGTTTTCAGGCACAAAACCAAGCACTGGTATTTTGTATGGGGGATGCCCATCATAATGATAATCCAGATTATTGTAGTAGGCGCTTTGGTTATAGCACCATGGATATCTATTTCTATTATGTAAACCAATTAGGAGATTTATGATTTCAGTTACTATCAATGAAATTCCCAAATTCATGAGCCTTCTTTTTTCAAGCGAGGCTTTTGACAAATTCTATATATCTGAGGCTTCAATCAAAACCTTTATAACATATCAGTTAGATGGCTATACAAACAAAGACTTTTTAGGTGAGGAAGAACCCATCGAAAAATATGCTCGCTGGGCTAAGGTTCGACCAATATGTCGAGAGCTTATAAAGGGAAAAAGAACACCTTTGTCCATGCGCTTTACTTTTGTGGTTCCAGCCGCGGAAGCCGCGTCAATCTTAAAGTCAAGAGATTATATCGGTGACACTAATGGAATTCATCTTCTATTTAATATTTCTTTTGAAGGCGCTAAACTTTCATTAGTAAGCGCAAGCTCAACAGACACCTTCTTACTTGATAAGTCTCATGATGATATATGGGATGAAGCCTTTGAAAAATACTTAAAACAATTGAATATAGATTTCGATAAAGAAGTATAGATGGGATGACTAAAGACTGCACGATGTGCAGTCTTTTTTTTGACATCTTGGGGACGGGGTTAGAGATGTCATTTTGGGTATGCAGTGCATACAGAAAGTCG
>JAZUDH010000122.1:0-2760 GCA_045639565.1 Lachnospiraceae bacterium | reverse complement strand
CTGCTCATCGGCCGGTACGCTGTTTTCTATATCCGCATAGCCGTAATAACCATTATAAATAACACCGTCCCTGCAAAAAACGCTCACCTCGCAGGAAGCGAGTCCCGCCTCGCGTTCTTCAATATAACTGTCGATGCTATTGCCGATTTGCTCATAAACTATACCCATTGGCGTCTCTTTTGCATTCTCTGGTGATACCTCGGGATACGTTTCTATAATAGAAATAAGGATTATTATGGACAAAAATGCCGAGATTATATTTTTCATGACATGTCTCCTTCAATGTCGAGTTTTTCTTATGTCATAAGCATATAATCCCTGTCTTACATGAATAATCGATCAACATTAACCGAATATTAAATTTCAGGATTATTTTTTCGTACTGAATACTGATGATTATCCAAACCATCTCTTATGCATTCCTTCAAGGAATTCCTTTGTAATTGGAAATCCCGAACTCTCGCCGATTACGGAATCAATGTCACAATACGGGCAGATGGCTGTCCCATATCTATCGCAGTCGTTATCATCGATCAGCCAATCTTCTATTTCAGAAGGAGAAAAAATCCTTAAACAATAAAAACAACCACAAACTTTATCCTTCTTTAAGGCTTCCATATGGTTATTACTGAATTTGTGAGCTGCTGTGTAATCTGTATAATCCAAATTTAAGTGTATTCGGGAGAATCAATCTTTATCTGTGATATCCCGGCCTCCTGTCTTGTTTTCGTTATGACATCTGATAATTTATCACGCTTTCACTCTCTGTCCGCCAAAGGCATGAATTGATCGCGTACCGGCTTTAACCCTTCCTCCTTGGACACTTCCCTTGGGAATAAATAATTCATCTCCTGCTTGCAATATGTATTCTACTCCATCTACTGTTACGACATATTCTCCCTCTACACAAAGCATCCATTCATCATAATCATGTGTATGTTCTTTTGAAACTCTGTCTGCTTTATATATCCAAAAGGCCATTTGACTCCCGTCATTAGCCGTATAATAGTATCCCTCAATATCAGGTGTGTTTTGCTGAGAAGCAGGGATCAAATTCTTTTCATTACACATAAACTTTGGAAAGTCCATATTTTGTAATCCTCCTTCTAGAGTTCGAGCTTCATAAATACATCCGCATAAATGTTATCGTTATATCTGGCACAATCGATAAATCCACATTTCTCATAAAGTTTTCTGGCTTCTTTATACTGCTTCATTGAATCAAGTACGATTGTTTTATAGCCGGAATTTTTGGCTTCTGCGATGATAACATTGATCAGTTGTTTTCCCCATCCCTGCCCTCTGTATCTGCTGTCAAGATACAGTGCTTTAAGTTCGGCAGTATTATCATCGAGTTTCTTTAACGCCACCGTCCCGATTACCCTATCATCATCTGATGTCAGACAAAAGAACACTTCAAATGCTTTTTCGATATTATTATAGAATGCATGCCTTCCTTCGGGCTCAAACTTCTTTCCCAATTCAGAAAAACATGCATCAGTAAAACAGAACACATTCTGTTTTAATTTTTCACTGTAATGAACTATCTCCATCTATCACCAAATCAAAATATGATTAGTACATTATGCTGCTGATTATCAGTTCCATTATATAGAAATACATATTTAAATGCTTCAGAAACAGCCAAGGGACGTTTTGATACGCCCCTTGTTTTTGTTTAATTAGATTTTATATACATTGTTTTACGTCCTGAACCAGTTCTGATAATAGCGCCTTCTTCAACAAGTTTTTTCAAAGCTGATTCAACTGATGAACTACCCAGACTTGGACAAGATATTAGTGCATCCTGCTTGGAGAATTTTCCAATAGTCGTTTCCGCATATGCTTTCACTATGTCATAGGCATTACTCTTTTTACCAGTCTTGGAAGCTAAAACTATTCTTGATTCAAATTCTCTATAGCACGATAGAATAATGCCTAACATATACTTAATGAAAGATTTAGGATCATTGGTTCCTTCATACCAGTTATAGTCAGACTGCTGTAAAACTTCATAATAAGATTCTTTAGTATCAGCTATTGCTTTCTCAATACTTATATACTGTCCAACGATGTATCCACTTCTATATAGAAGTAAAAGAGTCAGCAATCTGCTCATACGTCCATTGCCATCATTAAATGGATGTATACATAGGAAATCCAATATAAACATTGGTATCAGGATTAGCGGATCAACAATGCCCTCACTAATGGCTTTATCAAACTCATCACATAGACGATTAACCGCATCAGGAGTTTCATATGGTTCAAGTGGCTTGAATAAAACAACCTTCTCACCATTCTCGAGAATCATGTCTATTTCATTTGGAGTAGTTTTATAACTACCTGCATACGAATAAGCTGTATGCTTTAACATCTCTCCATGAAGCTGCAATATATAACTACTTCTAACAGGAATATCATTATAGTTTTCATGTACAATATTAAGTGCATTGCGATAACCTAAGATTTCCTCTTCATTCCTATTTCTTGGAGTCGTCTTATCACTACATAACTGCTTTAATCTTGCTTTAGTAGTGACAATGCCTTCAATCTGATTAGAACTTTCTGTACTTTGAATCTTGGCTATTTCAACGAGTCTATTAAGTTCTACTGGTTTTTGTCTTAAAAACAGTTCCTGCTTACCTTTAAACTCATGAATCTTTGCAATGTACGATAATATCTCGTTATCCCAAGTTCTATCCTTAAGCTTTGAATAATCAAATTCTCTCATTTAGGTGCTAACTCCTTTCTCCCAAT
>JAZUDH010000121.1:0-4218 GCA_045639565.1 Lachnospiraceae bacterium | reverse complement strand
TGAAAAGCGCGGGAATGAAGCCGGAGGATACAGAGATCTACCAGTATAATCAGGGATTCAGCCGCACAAAGACCCGATTCCATGTTGTGGCTTTACGTAGGCCGGAAGGATTTGCAGCAGATGAGAAATCGGATCTCTATCAGATCAAAGAATATCCCGCGGGTCTTAATCTCTGCATGAAGGTTTCTTCGTGGGAGGAGCTTCCGGAAGCCTGGTCTTCTCTGGGGAAACGCTGCAGAAAGAGTAAGCTCCGTCCGGCGGGACAGTGGCTTGAGAAGTGTGAACATACCGACTTTTCGCCGAACGGTCATATTACCTGTCTGCTTCCGATAAAAACGCCCTGAAGATAAGGAAAATTTCCGCTCGTGTTTTTCCGAATGAGGTTGTTGTATACTAAGCGCTTACCATTAATTCATATTTTCCTTTATAAGCAGAATGTTCATTGATATAATATAAATAGTGAGCTTTGACTCAAAAGGAGGCTGTTATGCGCCTTAAAAATGTATTATTGGTAGTAAGCGATATTGCGCAGTCCACGCGCTTCTATCATGAGATGTTTGGATTGCAGATAGTAAGGGATTTTGGAGAAAATGTTATTCTTTCTGAGGGGTTAGTATTACAGGGCGCTAAACGTCCGGTGGACGTTTGCTCAGCGCCGACCGGAGAGGAACGGAGACCATACAAGCTGGGAACAACTAATTGATACACATACAGTGACCGGAAACGCATCTGAGCTATTCTTTGAAGAGAATAACCTGGATGCTTTTTTATTATCTGCTTGGACTTACAAATGATGACGGCAAGGTAATAGGATCTTTCCTTGTAATGGAATTTGCCAAGGAAGAAGGATATGAAGACGAGGCTGAGTATTGGGGAATAGTTGGACTTCTCCACGATATTGACTTTGAATTATATCCAGATGAACATTGTATAAAGGCACCAGAACTTCTTCGTGATGCTGATGTTTCAGAGGACATTATACATGCTGTATGCTCCCATGGTTATGGAATTACAGTGGGTAATGGAACAACAATTGAAGTGGAACCAGTTCATCATATGGAGAAAGTTCTTTTTGCAGTTGACGAGCTTACAGGACTTATATGGTCAGCATCTCTTATGAGACCATCAAAGAGTACAAAAGATATGGAACTAAAATCTCTTAAGAAGAAATATAAAAGCAAAGGATTTGCTGCCGGATGTTCACGAGAAGTTATTGAGCGTGGCGCATCACAGCTTGGATGGGAGCTGGATGTATTACTTGAGAAGACATTAAAAGCTATGTCAGAGACGGAAGATGAGATTAATTCCAGGTTGTAAAAGTGGAGGTGTTAATTTATGACTCTTCAACAGTTAAAATATATTATTACAGTAGCAGAAACTGGAAATATAACAGAAGCTGCAGAAAAGCTGTTTATTGCACAGCCAAGTCTGACCTCAGCAATTCATGCAATAGAAACAGAAATGAATGTTACCATATTTTCTAGAACGAATAAAGGTGTTGCTGTTACTAGAGAAGGTGAAGAATTATTATCTTATGCCAGACAGGTTTTAGAACATGCGAATCTTATGAAAGAAAAGTTCTGCGGAGAAATTAATCGTAATCCGAGATTTTCTGTGTCATGCCAGCATTATTCTTTTGCAGTAAATGCATTTGCTGATGTTGTAAAAAAATATGACAGTGATAGTTATGATTTTACACTAAGGGAAACCCAAACTTATGAGATTATCGAAGATGTCAGCATGGGTAAAAGTGAGATAGGCGTTATATATCTTTCAGAAAAGAATGAAGAAGTTCTTACAAAAATTTTCAAGAAACACGAAATAGTATTTGATGAATTGTTTGTTGCAAAACCACATGTGTTTATCAGTAAAAAACATCCTCTTGTCGCAAATGAGATTATTACATTGGAGGATTTGGAACCATATCCTTTTTTGTCATTTGAGCAGGGAACGCATAATTCATTTTATTATTCAGAAGAGGTGCTAGGATCGTTTGAATGTTCCAAAAATATTAAGGTTAGAGACAGAGCAACCTTGTTTAACCTGTTGATTGGTTTGAATGGTTATACAGTAAGCTCCGGTGTGTTAGATACAAAATTTAATGGGCTAAATATTATTGCCAGACCACTAAAGATGGATGCGCATATGCGCATTGGCCTTATTCATAAAAAAAGCAGAAACTTAAGTAGATATGGAAAATTTTACTGTGAGGCGATTAAAAAATACTGTTAAAGCCATATGACCATAGATTGAAACTATGGACAATGCAAAATAATATGTATTATTCAATAGTGAATATAGGATGTATCATAACCTCAAGTTAATTGAAAGCGAGGATATGATATATGAGTAATTTAAAAGCACCATTCCGTTATGATTATGTGGGAAGTTTCTTAAGACCACAGGAGTTAATCGATGCAAGAATTAAGTTCGATGATGGCATAATGACAAAGGAAGCGTTAAAAGAAATTGAGGACAAGGCTATTACGGAACTTATTACTAAACAAAAGAAGTCTGGATACCAGGTTATTACAGATGGAGAATTCAGAAGAAAAAGTTGGCACCTTGATTTTATGTGGGGATTAAACGGAGTTGAAAGGGTAGAACTAGGCCATGGATACTTTTTCCAAGGCATTGAAACATATCACTGCTCTGTACAGATTAAGGAGAAAATTTCAGGGGAGAATCATCCATTTGTAGAACATTTTAAGTTTGTGAAACAGTTTGAAGAAGAAGGAATTGTTGCAAAGCAGACAATTCCAGCGCCTGCACAGCTTTTGACAGAACTTTTTAGAAAAGATAATATCGAATCTACTTTAGCTGTCTATCCAGATTATGATGAACTTATTCATGACATTGCTAATGCATATAAGACAGTAATAAAAGAATTATATGAAGCCGGATGTAGAAATATTCAGTTCGATGATTGCACCTGGGGAATGGTCGTTGATGCTAATTACATTATCAAAAAGTATGGAAAAGATGTTAAGACAAAAGAGGAGGTAGAAAAATATCTTGACATTAATAATCTAGCTCTTGAAAATAGGCCGGTAGGACTTAATATTACTACTCATGTTTGCAGAGGAAATTATCAGTCAGCATTTGCAGCATCAGGACCATATGATACAGTTGCACCTATTCTATTTGCTAATGAAAATGTAGATGCATTTTATCTTGAATATGATGATGAGCGTTCAGGTGGCTTTGAACCACTAAAGTATGTGGCCGAGGGCAAGAAGGTAGTACTTGGACTTATTACTTCAAAGAGACCGGATTTAGAAGATAAGGAAAAAGTGATTGAAAGAATTCATGAGGCTTCAAAATATGTACCGTTTGAAAATCTTTATTTAAGTCCGCAGTGTGGATTTTCATCTAATGAAATCGGAAATAAATTGACTGAGGATGAGCAGTGGGCTAAGCTTAAGCTTGTGAAAGAAATTGCAGAAGAAGTGTGGAACGCTTGATTTAAAAATTTTTCTCGTATAACAGATTATAAAAAGATGCATCAGAAAAATAGAACTGATGCATCTTTTTTTTATCGTTCACGATATTCACGAGTAAATACGAAGAGATACTTACATAATGTTTTTTATTATTGACATTAAATAAGCATAACGCTTATAACATAAAACAATGCAAGAGGGCGTATATTATGAACAAGCGCGAGAGACTACTCGCAGAAAAGGAAGGACGCAAGCCGAGAAAGCTGTATGACAGCGATTATCTTCTAGGTGTGTACGATGAGACTCGAATGGGAGGAATACGTTTTAAGCTTGAGAGTGATGGCGCATTTCTTTCAGATGACAGAGAGACAGCAGCGCCTCCTTGGACCTTACTTAGAACCCTGGAAGAAGCATCAAGAAACTTTGAAAAGGATGAAACTGGAATCGCTGAAAAGTGGCTTAACCAGTTAATTAGGCCGGGTTCTTCTCTTGGTGGTGCAAGACCGAAAGCAACTGTTGTTGATACTAAGGGAGATATTTTGATAGCAAAGTTTCCGTCAAAAAATGATGAGAATGATACCGGAGCATGGGAAAAGGTGATTCATGATCTGGCAAAGCTTTGCGGACTGAATGTTCCTGAATCTAAATTGGAGAAGTTTTCAAAGTATGGAAGTACATTTTTAGTAAAGAGATTTGATAGAGATGGGGAGCGAAGGATTCATTTTGCGTCTGCAATGACGCTGCTTGGAAAGTCTGATGGAGCTTCAGCAGCTGA